>NZ_JAKSYH010000248.1:30000-116828 GCF_022829295.1 Methylobacterium sp. J-088 | reverse complement strand
CGCACTCCACCGGCAGGCCCAGGCCCAGCGCGGTGCCGGCAAAGCCCGACCCCCCGGCGTCCCAGCCCGAGGCCAGGCCGCTCGCCCGCGAGACGCCGGCGCCCAAAGCCGCGGTCCGGTCGATCCGACCGTCCGCGTAGGGTGGATGCCACCAACGTCCTGATCCCCCGTTTCCTGCTGGAGCAGCAAAGCTGCCAGCCGGACGCCCTGCACGGCTGCCCCCCTCGACCATGACGGCGACCCGTTCGGGCGCCTCGTTCACACCTTCGTGGCGAACGTCGCCGCCTGCGGCGACCTCTTCGACCGGCGCGAAGCCCAGGCGGCCTCGGCGGCGGTCATCCAGCTCTGCGCGAGCTGGCTGCAGGGGCGGGGGGAGGGCCGCACGTCCCGGAATCCGGATGTCCGGATCCGGGTCCGCCGCCTCGTGGAGGCGGAACTCGGCAATTCGCAGCTCACGCCGGCGCTGATCGCGACGCGGCTGGGCCTGTTGCGCTCGACGCTGTACCGGCTCTTCGCCCCGGACAGCATCGTCGCGTATATCCGCGACCGCCGCCTGATGGCCGCGATGCGGATGCTCGCACGCGAGGACGGGTCGAGGCCCGCCCGCATCGGGCAGGTCGCCTACGCGGTCGGTTTCGACGACGAGCGGACGTTCCGGCGGGCGTTCAAGCGCCGGTTCGGCTCCGTGCCCAGCTCCGCACGGCGCTGCCTGGAAACCGGACCGCACCAGACTCCCCGGGCGGTGCTGCGCCACTGGATCGAGAGCCTTTGAAACGCTCCGTGGGC
Organism: Methylobacterium sp. J-088; assembly: GCF_022829295.1. Lineage (GTDB taxonomy): Bacteria > Pseudomonadota > Alphaproteobacteria > Rhizobiales > Beijerinckiaceae > Methylobacterium. The sequence goes on along the minus strand of NZ_JAKSYH010000248.1, from coordinate 116,042 downwards.
GGCTGTTCATCGCCTCGGGGAGCGACTTGGGGAAGCGTTCGACCGGTCGGCCACAATCGTCGCAAGGCGTGCGCATGTGTCCATCAAGCAGACACAGACCGTCCGATTTCACGACACTTTCTCGGAACTGTTCGGCACCCCGCCGTCGATCACGAAAAGTTAGGTTCCACCCGTCCCGGCCTGCGGCCTGCTGGCGGAACTTGACCGCGTCCGGGGCGTCGGGCCGTTCGCAACACTGACGGCCCCCTCGCAGGACCCGTCCGGAGGGCACGATGGTGGGCGGGACAGGCAGAGCGACCGGGCGAGCGCCTCATGCGTGAGACGCACGACGTGTTCGCCTTCGCGCATATCGGCGACCTCCACCTGCAGGGCGGGGGCGACCGGAACGCCGACGACCTGCGGGCGATCCTCGCCGAGATCGACGGCCTCCACGGGTGCGGCCTCCTCGACTTCGCCTACCTGCCGGGCGACCTCGCCGAGGACGGGCTTGCGGCGCAGTACGCGATCCTGATCAACGCCCTGGCGGCCCATCCGCGCCTGCCGGTCCGCCTGATCGCCGGGGATCACGACCGCCAGTACGGTACGATGACGGATTTCGACGCCCTGTTCGCGCAGGTGGCGGGCAGCGCGCGGGGCGGTGATCACCACGCGCAAGACCATCACTTGTCCAAGTTCGGGCAGCCCGACCCCGTCAGGCAGTACTACTTCGCCGAAACGATTGCCGGCGTGCGCTGCCTGTTCCTCGACATGATCAGCGCCGGCTACGGCCAGAAGGGGGTCGGGCTCGATTTCCGGCTCGGTCCGTGCCAGCTCGCTTGGCTCCGGAACGAACTCGATCAGGCCGGCCAGAAGGGCCTGTCCTGCGCTGTCTTCACCCACACCTATCCGGACGACCTCAACGCGCCGGGCGAGAAGGCGGCGCTGGCCGGCCTGATCCGCGGCCACAACGTCCGCCTCGTCGAGATGGGCCACACCCATTACAATGAGCTCGCCCATGACGGGCGCACGCTCTACGCCTCGGCCCGCTCGGTCGGTCAGAACGAGGACGGCTCGGTGGGCTACGCGGTGGCGGCGATCGATGGCGCCGAGACGAACTGGCGCTTCAAGCCCCTCGACCAGGCACTCCCCGTCACGATGATCACGAGCCCCGCCGATCGGCGCCTCGCCACCGCGGCGCTCGGTCCCGACGCGACGATCACGGTGCGGGCCCTCGTGCTGTCGAACGCGCCGCAGGCGGCTTGGTGCTGCTGGGCGCGGGTCGATGACGGTCCGGCATATCCGATGAGTCCGGCCAGCCCGCGCATCGTCGAGGTGCGGGTCCCGTGGCCGGTCGGGTCGCGCCGCCTGTCCGTCGCGGTGACGGACGGGACCCTGAATCCATGCACCCTGGCGCCGAACACCGACACCGATTCGATCGAACCCGTCTCGCGCTGCTTCGTGCCGCCGCTGGCACCGGACCGACCCGGCAGCGACGCGTTCCGCACGCCGTTCTGGCCCGAGAAGGGCATCCGGGGCGACCAGCTCGGTCCCAACCGCAACGGGCGGGGCTGGTAGCCGGCCTGTACCGAAACGCGGCACACATCCCTTTCCCGACTCACCCGATACAGGACTACCGGAACCGATGGGCGCGCTGACGCTGACCCCCAACATCACGACCTGGGCGATCGCGGCCCTCGCGACCCTTGGCGTCATCCTGCGGCCGTTCTCATGGCCGGAGGCGATCTGGGCTGTGCTGGGCGCAGGCGCCCTGGTCGCCCTGGGGCTGCTCGCCCCCGCCACCGCCTGGGAGGGCGTGCTTAAGGGGACGGACGTCTACCTGTTCCTCGTCGGCATGATGCTGATGTCGGAGGTCGCTCGGAAGGAGGGCCTGTTCGACTGGCTGGCCTCGATCGCGGTGCGCGCCGCCAAGGGCTCGGCCACCCGGCTGTTCACTCTGGTTTATCTCGTCGGCACGGTCGTCACGGTGTTCCTGTCGAACGACGCCTGCGCGGTGGTGCTGACGCCGGCCGTCTACGCGGCCACCAAGGCCGCCAAGGTCGAGAACCCGCTCCCATACCTGTTCGTCTGCGCCTTCATCGCCAACGCGGCGAGCTTCGTGCTGCCGATCTCGAACCCAGCCAACCTCGTGGTTTTCGCCGACCACATGCCGCCGCTGGTGCGCTGGCTCGGCCTGTTCGCGCTGCCCTCGGTGCTGGCCATCGTGACAACCTACGCGGTTTTGCGCCTGACCCAGGCCAAGTCCCTGCGCGGCCAGACCGTCGCCACCGACGTCGAAGCGCAGCCGCTCTCCCGCACCGGCCTTGTGGCCGGTCTCGGCATCGTGGCGACCGGCGGCGTGCTGATCGGCGCCTCGGCTCTCGGCCTCGATCTCGGCCTGCCGACCTTCGTGGCGGGCTTAGCCACCACCGTGGTCGTGCTGCTGCTCAAGCGCGGCGGCCTCGTGGAGGTCGCCAAGGATGTGTCGTGGAGCGTGCTGCCGCTGGTGGCCGGCCTGTTCGTGCTGGTGGAGGCCCTGGAAAAGACCGGCGTCCTCGCCATGCTGGCGGATCTGCTCAAGGGCTACGCCCACGCCGCCCCGGAAGCCACCGCCTGGGGGGCAGGCGGTCTGATCGCGGTGCTGTGCAACCTCGTCAACAACCTGCCGGCTGGCCTGATCGCGGGGGCCGCCGTCCACACGGCCCAGGTGCCCGAGAAGGTCGCGGGCGCCATCCTGATCGGCGTTGATCTGGGCCCGAACCTCTCGGTGACGGGGTCCCTGGCGACGATCCTCTGGCTCACCGCCATCCGCCGCGAGGGCCAGGATGTCGGCGCCTGGACCTTTCTGAAGCTCGGCCTGCTGGTGATGCCCTCCGCCCTCCTGCTGGCGCTCGCCGGTCTGCTGCTCGTCTGATTTTCACCCCGAGAACCCCAAGGTCCGCGCGTGACGGCTGCCCTCCTCTATCCCTTCATCTTGTTGGCCGGCGCGCTGCAGGCGCTCGGCAATGCCATGAACGCGCAGCTGCGGGGCAGGCTCGTCAACCCGTGGTTGGCCGCGACGGTGTCGTTCCTGCCGATCGTGTTCGTCTTCGCGACCCTGTTCTTCACGATGCCGACGCCGCTGCCGAGCCTCGACAGCTTGAGCAAGATGCCCTGGTACGCCCCGCTCGGGGGCGTGGCCGGCGCGGTGGCGGTGTTCGGCGGGCTCGCCTTCATCGACAAGGTCGGCGCCGGGCCGTTCAACGGCCTGACGCTCACCGCCAATATCCTCACCTCACTGGCGATGGACGCGTTCGGGTTGTTCGGCCTGCAGGCCTCGGGCTTCAAGCCGCTGCCCTGGCTCGGCGGCCTGCTGATGGCGGTGGGCGTCACCTTCATCGCGAAGTCCGGCGGCAAGAGCGAGGGCGGCGAGTCGGGGGTCGGCGGCAAGCTGCTCTACCCGTTCATCATCGTGGCCGGTGCCCTGATGGCGATCGGCGTGGTCTGGAACGCGCAGCTCCGGGGTGCCCTGGAGAATCCCTGGCTTGCCGCGACGGTCTCGTTCATCCCGGTCGTGTTCGTGTTCGCGCTGATCTTCCTGCTGCGTCCGTCGCCGCTGCCGAGCCGGGAGGATGTTGCGGGGGTCCGCTGGTGGATGCCGCTCGCCGGCATCACCGGGGCGGTGGCGGTGTTCGCCGGGCTGCTGTTCGTCGACAAGGTCGGGGCCGGCGCCTTCAATGGCCTCTTGATCACCGCCAACCTGCTCACCTCGGTGGCGCTCGACCATTTCGGCTGGTTCGGCATGAAGCAGGTCAAGGCCGGCCGGCCGCGCCTGATTGGCGCCGCCGTGATGGTCGCCGGCATCGTGCTGATCTCCCTGTTCTGAGCGGCCGGAATGTGGGCCTTCCCCGCCTGGCTGCTGCGCCGTGAGGTCCTGCTCCTGGCGGGGGCCGTCCTGCTCAGCGTGGGCGGGGCGGCGGCGTGGTACCTGCTCCAGGCGACGGTGCTCACCATCGCGGTCGCCCCCCGGGACGGCACCGAGCCGGAGCTGATCAAGGCCTATGCCGACGCGCTCGACGCCGCGCACGAAAACGTTCGGCTGAAGATCCTGTCCTTCGACGACGTGCGCGAGAGCGCCGCCGCCCTGCAGGATGGGCGCGCCGACCTCGCGGTGGTCCGCCCCGACGTGCTCCTGCCGACCAATGGGTTGACCCTGGCGATCCTGCGTGACCAGGCGATGATCATCGCCTCGCCGGAACAAGCCGGGATCCCGAGTTTCCCGAAGCTCGCCGGCAAGCGGCTCGGTATCGCGGCCCACCGTGACGCCGACCTGGGGCTGCTGCGGAACATCCTCGGTTATTACGGGCTCACCCTGGAGGAGGCGGCCGGCCCCGCGCGGGATTCCTCCGTCCTGCTGGTCCCGGTCGATCAGGAGGCGGTGGCGGGCGCCTTTCGCGAGAAGCGGATCGACGCTTTCGTCAGCATCATCGCCCCCTCGGCGCCCAAGGCGCTCGCCCTGGTGGGCGCCGTGCAAGGGTTCGCCCGCGGCGGCAAGGTGGCGTTCGTCACCGTGGAGGACGACGACGCCGTGATCGAGCGCTTCCCACGGCTTCAGGCGGTGACCATTCCGGGGGGCCTGTTCGGCGGCCGGCCGAAGCTGCCGGTCGACGACGTGAAGACCGTGGGCGCCTCTTACCGGCTGATGGCCCGAGCCTCCCTGAGCCGCGTGGTGGTGGCCGATGTGACCCGGCAGCTCTTCGAGAAACGCACCGCCGCCACCCAGGTGACGGACGCCGCCGAGTACGTCCAGGCCCCGGCCTACGACACCACGGTAGCGGCGACGAGCGCGCGCATCCCGATCCATCCCGGCGCCATCGACTATTACGAGCGCGACCAGCACGGCTTCATCGAGCGCTACGGTGACACGCTCTACCTGCTCGGCGCGCTGGCGGGCGGCCTCGTCTCGATGCTGGCCTGGATCCGGCGGCGGCTGGCAAGCCTGCGCGGCGAGCGGATCGACGCGATCATCGACCGGCTCCTGGAGATCGCCGGGCAGGCCCGAGCCTTGCGTGATCCAGAGGCGATCGAGGCGCTCACCGTCGAGGTCGATGCACTCGCCATGGATGTGGTCCGCTACACCCGGGAGCGGGAGCCCGGCCCGCCGGTCCTGTCGGCGGCCTCGGTCGCCATCGATACGGCCCGGGCCACGATCGCGGATTGCCGGACCCGAGCCGACGAGGCCGGGGCACGCATCGGCCGCTCCGTGCGGCTGCACGGTTCGGGTCGGACCTGAAGGCCGGGCGCGGCGGTCGCCGGCAAGACGATTCGTGCGTTTCCGGGCCTCAGGCCACTGCATGAGAAGAAGGTGTTTGCGTCAGCTTCCGAGGAGAGAACAAGAGTCTCCACGGGTCGGGAAATTCGAAAGACGCCTCCATTGCCGTTGGGTGGGTCCGAGGCAACATTCCCAATATGCGCACGCAGTCCGAAATCCAGCCCACAACCTTCGATCCGTTCGGCGAACCCGTCGCGGACGGCGTCGCTCGCGCCTGCCCGGAGGTTGCGGGCGACCGGACCGCCCGGCGTGTCGGCGGTGCCGTGTTCTGGACGCTCGCCCTGGTGATCCTGGCCGGACGCATCTACGCCTACGACATGCCGGTGGTGCAGGATGTCGCCGCCCACGCGGTCCAGATGCTGGCCCTGCGCTGAGGGCATCGGCCAGATCTCCTGTATGCTGTGCTGCGCTCCTTGCGCCGAAGATGTGTCCCCTTCGGCGAAGAACGTTTTAATCTGATTTCGTCTTCCCGAATCGCTTGAGCAGACGCTCGCGCTTCAGGCGGGACAGGCGGTCGATCCAGAAGACACCGTCGAGTTGATCGATCTCGTGCTGAATGGCCGCGGCCTCGAAACCTTCCGCGGTCTGCTCATGCTCAGCGCCCTCGAGGTCGCTATAGCCGAACCGGATGTGGGCCGGCCGGGTAATCCGTTCCCGCACCCCCGGCATGCTGACGCTGCCCTCCTCATGGGTCGCCGTCTCGGGTGAGGCCCAGAGCACAACCGGGTTCACGTAGACGCGCCGCTCCGCCTCCGGAGACATCCGGATCACCACGACCCGTGCGGGCACACCGATATGCGGGGCGGTGAGGCCGATGGCGCTGACGTCCAAGAGCGTGTCCCAGACATCGGTGACGAGCGCCGACAGGTCCGGCCCGAACGCCTCGACCGGGGCGGCCAGATGCGAAAGGCGCGGATCCGGGAACAGGACGAGAGGGCGGGCCGGCATGGGCGGTTCACTTGCAACGGTGTGGCTGCGGCCTTCCTGTATCGTGCCAGGGCGATAGGGCAATCCGGAGCGCGTGCGACCGGTGCCGTCGGGACGGGGAACCGGGAGACCGCGCGCCGATCTCCTCCGGATTCGCCAAGCCGCCTCAAAAACGCACGGGCCTTGCATTAGTCCTGCCGGCGCCACGGGAGTTCATCGCTTGGTCCGGACCGTCTGCCCGCACGATTGCCCCTCCGCCTGCAGCCTCGACGTGCAGGTGGAAGGCGGACGCGTCATCTCGGTCCGCGGGGGCGACAATCCCTACACGGCCGGCGTGATCTGCGCGAAGGTCAGTCGCTACGGCGAGCGCGTCCACCATCCGGATCGGCTCCTCCACCCGCTGGAGCGCGTCGGCCCGAAAGGTGGCGGGCAATGGCGGCGGATCTCCTGGGACGCGGCGCTCGACCGTCTGACCACGGCCTTCGCCGAGGCGGCGGAACGCCACGGCCCGGAAGCCGTCTGGCCGTACAATTCAGGCGGCACCATGGGCCTCGTCCAGCGGGACGGGATCCACCGCCTGACCCACACGATGGGCTATTCGCGGCGCAAGCGCACGATCTGCACGGCGATCGCCATCGCGGGCTGGAGCGCCGGGACCGGGCGGATCGCCGGGCCGGATCCCCGCGAGATGGCGCTGTCGGACCTGATTGTGGTCTGGGGCGGCAACCCGGTGAGCACCCAGGTCAACGCGATGACCCATATCAGCCGCGCCCGAAAGAACCGGGGTGCCAAGCTGGTGGTGATCGACCCCTATCGCACCGGCACCGCGGCGGCGGCCGACCTCCATCTCGCCCCCCGGCCAGGCACCGACGGGGCTCTGGCCTGCGCGGTGCTCCACGTCCTGTTCCGCGACGGCTATGCGGACCGGGCCTACCTCGCCGCCCATGCCGAGGATACGGCGGCGCTGGAGACCCATCTGGCCGCGCGCACGCCCGAATGGGCGGCGGCGATCACCGGCCTGGAGCCCGCCGCCATCGAGGCCTTCGCGGCGCTCTACGGCCGGACGCCGCGCAGCTACATCCGCTGCGGCTTCGGCTTCACCCGCAGCCGCAACGGCGCCGTGAACCTCCACGCGGTGACCTGCCTGCCGACCGTCACCGGTGCGTGGCAGCATGAAGGTGGGGGCGCCCTCTGGCAGCAGGCCGCGATCTTCAACTGGGACAAGACCCTGACGGAGGGGCTCGACGTCAAGGCGCCGGGCGTGCGCGAACTCGACATGAGCCGGCTCGGCGCCATCCTGGCCGATGATCCCGACACCCTGCAGGGCGGGCCGCCGGTGCGCGCCATGCTGATCCAGTCGGCCAATCCCGCCGTCTCGGCCCCGGATAGCGCCCGGGTGCGCGCCGGGCTCGCGCGGCCGGACGTGTTCGTGGCCGTGCACGAGCAGTTCATGACCGAGACCGCGGCGCTGGCCGACCTCGTCCTGCCGGCCACCACCTTCCTGGAGCACGACGACATCTACGGGGCCGGCGGCCACAGCCACATCCAGGCGGGGCCGGCGATCCTCGCGCCGCCCGGGGAGTGCCGCTCGAACCATGCCCTGCTCAGCGCGCTCGCCGCCCGGCTCGGGGCGGACCACGCCGGCTTCCAGCTGAGCGCCCGGGAACTCGCCGACGCCACCCTGGCCCGGTCGGGCTGGGGCGGCCTCGACCGGCTCGAGGCGGCCGGCTGGATCGACGCGCAGCCGGACTTCGCCGAGAGCCACTTCCTCACCGGATTCGGCCATCCGGACGGGCGCTTCCGCTTCGCCCCCGACTGGGCGGCGCTCGGCCCCCGCGCGGCCGGGATGCCGATCCTGCCCGATCACTGGCCGGTGGCCGAGCCCGCCGATGCGGATCACCCGTTCCGGATGATCGCCCCGCCGGCCCGCCAGTTCCTCAACACGACCTTCACCAACGTACCCGAATCGCTCCGCCGCGAGGGGCGGCCGACCTGCCTGCTCCATCCGGAGGACGGCGCGCGGCTGGGGATCGCCACGGGCGACGCCATCGAGGTCGGGAATGTCCGTGGCCGGGTGCGGCTGCACGCGCGCCTCGCCGAGGGGCAGCAGCCGGGCGTCGTGGTGGTCGAGAGCCTGTGGCCGAGCGCGGCGTTCGGCGGTGGCAGCGGGATCAACACGCTGGTCGGGTCCGCCCCGGCGGCGCCCAACGACGGCGCCGCCTTCCACGACACCGCCGTCTGGGTCCGGGCTGCCTGAGTCCCAGTCCTGGTTTCGAAAGGTCGAGACCTTTCGCGGGTCCAGGGCAGAGCCCTGGTGCCGGACTTCGTCCGGTCTTGGGCTTCGTCCGGTCTTGGGCTTCGTCCGGTTTTGGGCTTCGCCCGACCTCAGGGCTCCGCCCTGAACACCCGCCAAAGGGCTTCAGCCCTTCTTCACGTTCCAGAACACCGGCACGCCGTCGAGCACCCCCGTCAGGGACGGCTTGTACGAGGTCTGGTTGAAGTATTGGCCGAGCGGCAGGTAGGGCAGGTCGATGAAGGCCTGCCGCTGGAGATCGGCCGCGAGCGCCTTGCGGGCGGCGGTGTCGGGGGCGTCGAGCCATTGATCCCGGAGGGCCTCGATCCGCGCGCTGGTCGGCCAGCCGATCGGCGCGGTCTGGCCGGTCCCCCGCAGGAAGGCGCTGACCGCCGGGTTGGCCTGATCGAGCCCCGCCCAGAAGGTGCAGAAGGCGCTCCAGCCGCCCTGGGCGACCGGGTCCTTCTTGGCCCGCCGCTGCACCACCGAGCCCCAGTCCATGATCTGGTAATCGACGTTGAAGCCCGCGCGGGTGAGCATGTCGGCGGTGACATCGGCCATCGCCTTCAGGCTCGGGAAGTCGGAGGCGCCCATCAGCACGACCTTCTCGCCCTTGTATCCGGCCGCCGCCAGCGCCTTCTTGGCGCCTTCGTAGTCGCGCTTGGCTGTCAGGACGTCGAGCCCGACATCGCTCGCCATCGGCAGGCCGGGGCAGAAGAAGCCGGTCGGCACGTGGGTCAGCTTGGGGTCGGTGCCGGTCACAGCCTGCATGACGTCGGTCTGATCGACCACCTTGAGCAGCACCTGCCGGATCGCTGGGTTGTCGAAGGGCGGCTGAAGCTGGTTCATCCGCAGGCAGCCGATCAGGCCGGTCGGGTCGGCGATCCGCGTCGTCAGCTTGCCCAGCGTCGGCACGAGGTCGGCCGGCGGCTGCTCCCACCAATCCATCTCTCCGGTCTGCATGGCCGAGGCGGCGGTGGCCTGATCGGGGATGACGTTCCACTCGACCCGGTCCACGAACACGCGCTTGGGACCGGAGGTCCATTGCGGTTCCCCACCCTCGCAGGGGACATAGCCGGCAAATCGCTCGTAGACGACGCGGGCGCCGACCACGCGCTCGTCGGCCTTGAAGCGGAACGGTCCGCTGCCGACCATCTCGGTCACCTGGGTGAACGGGTCGGTCTTGGCGAGCCGCTCCGGCATGATGGCGCAGATCGCGGAGGCGACCTTGCCGAGCGCGTCCGGCAGCAGCGGGAAGGGCTTTTTCAGGCGGAACTGGATCGTCCTGTCATCCGGTGCGGAGAGTTCGTCCGTATAAGCCATCAGCGTCTGGCCCATGGCGTCGCGCTTGCCCCAGCGGGCGATGCTCGCCACGCAATCCCGGGCGAGCACCGGGCTGCCGTCGTGGAACATCAGCCCGGGCCGGAGGGTGAGCCGCCAGAGCGTGCCGTCGTTCTCTACCGTATGCCCGGCCACCATCTGTGGCTGGGCGCTGTAGCTGGCATCGGTGCCGTAGAGCGTGTCGAACACCGCGAGCCCGTGGTTCCGGGTGACGTAGGCGGTCGTCCAGATCGGATCGAGCACCGTCAGGTCGGCCTGCGGGATGAACTTGAGGACCCGCGCGGCCGTGCCCTGCGCCAATGCCGGGGCGGCCAGCGCCGCGCCCGACAGGGCCATGAAGGATCGTCTGTTGAGCATGCCAGCCTGTCCACCCGGTGAGGTCCGCGGCAGCGTAGCATGCCCCGGGCCAGGAGAGGCAGGAACGGCCCGAGGGCTGTAACAGTCCCCCCGTCCCGCTGCGCAAACGGCGTCTCGCGCGGAAGAAACGGCGTCTCGCGCGGAAGAACGGGTGCAAGAAGCACTTTATTCGAACCGGTATGAGTGCATGTCTCCGACGGCTGGTGGCATGAACAAGGTTTTGTCAACAGAAAGACTTTATTGGCTTCCACACGGCCGGGGTGGTCGCGCGCGGCCAATCAGGACGTCCCTCGGGCGTGGATCCGGTCGGCGAGACACAGCCGCCGTGCCGGTCCGATGACCGGACAGGCTTCTCCAGGATCACGTCACGCCATGAATTTCACGGTCTCCGCGCGTGTCTCCGCGCGCCGGTTCGCCTATCAGCACGCATCCGTCCTCAACGCCCTGGACCAGGGCATGAGCTTGATCGCCGCCGGCATGGCCGACGTGACGATCACCGACGGGAGCGGCCGGACCCGATCGCCGGCGGCCCTCTATCATTCTCTGTTCGGCGGCAGCCGCGCCGGTGCGCCGCAGGGCGCGGCGGCCCCCGGGGTGCTGCAGGCCGCCTGATCGGCCCGAGGGTCGTACCCGATCGCGTTTCGATCGCGCACGGCCCTAAACCCGCGTTTTGGCGCACCCCCTTGCGCCGAACCGGTGTTCACTTCGGCGACGGGCGCTCTGATTCCGGCGTTCCACCGGGGTCGTCACGACTGACCTTGTGAACAAAGAAATTCGGCGGATACGGAATCGTGTTTCTGGACATTCCGTGAGATCACGCCTAACCTAAGAGTGTTCGCGCCGCCGACGTTTCGGTTCGAATGCTTCCAAGGATCGCTGTACATGAAGCGCCGTAGCGCGCGGCCATTTATGGTCGAAGTCAAGAACGCCCGGACCCCCCGCACTGCTCTGAGAGATGTCGAGCCGCAGGCGCGACCCGACAAGGTTCTCTGGCCGGAGCTGGCCCAGGCGGCCGAGCCGAAGCCGAGGCGGGTGCTGCCGGCCCTCGATGCGGCGCCGGCCCCGGGTCTGAAGGAGCCGGATGCCCCGGCCCGTCGCGTCCTGCCGAGCCTCGTGCCCATGTTCCAGAACACGGACGAGCTAGAGCCGGAGCCCGCGATCGCGCCGCGGCGGACGCGGACCCGCCGCGAGAAGGCCCCCGCCGTCACGCCGGCGGTCCGGACGTCCACGCCGGTCGAAGCGCTGCCGGAGATCCGCGCTGCTGTGATCCAACCCGAGGCTCGTCCGTCGAAGCCGCTCGCTGCGGATCCGGCCGGGCCCGAACGGGGCACGCCACCGCGGCCCGCTTCCTGGCGTCGGACGAAGGAGCTCCGGCTCGGCGAACGCTGGAAGCGCCGTCTCCCGCCCTATCTCCGCTGAGACGGACGCGGGCCGTCCAACGGCCCTAGCCGTTCTTGCGGCGACCGGCGGTCGGCTCTCAGGATCGCATCACGCGCGACGGTGTTCGCCCTCGATAGGGGGCGGGCTCTCCCGGCGAACGCGGCCGATCACCGACGTTCACGCTGCCGCCAACTGGGGCATCGAACCGCCGGCCAAGCGCGAGTTGCGGTATCGCGCATCATCCGTGACTTCGCACTCGACCCACGGCGGCAGGATCACCGGCTGATCCTCGCGCTCGAGTTCGATCTCCGCCAGGATCAGGCCCGCCAGCGCGCCGCCGAACACATCGACGTCCCAGACTGCTCCGGCATGCACGACCCGAAAGCGCGTCTTCTCCAGGCGTCGGTTGGCCGGCACGCCCGCCAGCAGCGCCACGCCGTCCGCCCGGGGGATCGCGAACTCGACCTCTTCGCGGGATGTCCCGCGCCGCGGGCTCTTCCACGTCACCAGCATAAGCTGACCCGCTTGGCGGATGCGGATCGTGTTGGCGGTATCGGTGTAGAGATAGCCCTGAATCAGCGGCGTCCCCGACCGGCAGTGCGTCAGCACAGCCGGGCTCGCGATGAATTTGCGCTCGATTTCGACAGCCATGCTGCGACTCTGGGTCGTTGAACCCTGGAACTTTCGCTGACAAATTATCGCACCGCAAGCAGGCCGTCCGATCCTGAGGATCGCGTGGCAAGCATGGCTCTTTGCGCGCCGGAGCGGGATGCAAGGCCGCATTTATCAACTATGTAAAGGCAGTGGGAGATCAAAGATTGCAGAATCGCTTCCGGAAAATTCATTCCTCTTGCCCGCGAGATCATCGCTGAAAACAGAATCAAAAAGCCCGAGTCTGAAGAAACGTCTCCGGAAGGCGCAGGCCAAGCCGCTCAAGCAGGTTGCTGCGCTGCCGTTCCGGGTCGGCCCGGACGGCCGGATCGAGGTGCTGCTGATCACCTCGCGGGATACCGGCCGGTGGATCATCCCCAAGGGCTGGCCGATGATCGGCCGCAAGGCGCATCAGGCCGCCGCGCGTGAGGCGTTTGAGGAAGCCGGTCTGACCGGACAGATCGCGGCCGATCCGGTCGGCTGGTACCGTTACGAGAAACGCCTCGCTCAAGGGCGCGCGTTGCGCTGCAAGGTGCGCGTCTATCCGCTCCGGGTCGAGGTCGAGCATCCACACTGGCCGGAGCAGGCGGAGCGGACGCTCCGGTGGTTCGCGCCGGAGGATGCAGCGCGCCTGGTCCACGAGGACGACCTTCGACGTCTGCTCGCGGGCTTCACCGCCGGACCTCGCAGCAGCCAAGTTTGAGGATCCGTGGCGCGAGTTGCATATTCCCGCGGCGGAATGCAACTTCTGATTAGTATTCGATGCGTAACCTGCCGGGCAATATCGCCGGTTGGATTGCTTCGATGTACCGTGCCTTCATCTGCTTGACCGAAGAGCACACCGCCTGGGTGGTGGTCCTCGCCGCCGGCGTGTGCTGGATCACCTGCTTGGTCGCGCTGAAGCTCGAACAGCGGGTCCGGACCCGCACCGGCGGCTCCGACCTGATCTGGCTCCTGGCGGCCGGATTCTCGATCGGCTCCGGAATCTGGAGCACGCATTTCATCGGCATGCTGGGCTACGATCCCGGCGTGGTCCTGGGCTACGAGCCACGCACCACATTGCTCTCGCTCGTCGTCGCCATCGCGGCGGCCTCGGCGGCTTTCCTGTTCGCGCGATCGGGCTCGTCTTCGGAACCGTCGACGCGGCCGTCGGCCTGGGCAGGCGCGGGTGCGGGCCTCGTCCTCGGCATCGGTATCGCCTGCATGCACGTCCTCGGCATCGCGGGGGTGCGGCTGCCCGGGCATTTCACCTGGGACGTTGCGCTCGCCGGCACCGCCATCGTGGCGGGCGTGCTCCTGGCGGCGGCCGGCATGGTGGTCCATGTCCGCGGCACCGACGGTCTCACCCGGGCGGCGGCGGCCACGATCCTGACGCTGGCGATCGCGCTGCTTCACTTCCTGGCCATGGCGGCGATCCAGGTCGTGCCGGATCCGGCCCTGGCTGTCCCGCAACTCGGCCTCGACCGCCGCGTGCTGGCCGGGGTGATCGCCGCCGTGATGGCGGTGATCCTGGGCTTCGGTGCCCTGACGCTGATGCTGGACCGTCTGCACAGCATGAACGTCGCGCTGGCCCGCCAGGGCCGCATGCTTCAGGAGAAGACTCGGCTGCTGGACGAAGCCCTCGACAGCATGGACCAGGGGCTCATCAAGGTCGATGCGGGCGGCATCGTGCGCGTGTGCAACGAGCGGGCACTGGCGCTGCTCGACCTGCCGCGGGCGATGATGCAGGCTCAGCCGAGCTACCGGGCGGTCCTGCGCTATCAGGCCAGCCAGCAGGAGCGGAACCGCACCGACCGGGCCTTCCGGGTCTGGGTGGCGCGCAGCGAACCGGGGCAGGCTCATGTCCACGAGCGCGCGCGGCCGAACGGCCGCGTGCTCGAAGTCCGCTCCGTGCCCCTGGCGGATGGTGGCTTCGTGCGGACCTTCACCGACATCACGAAGCGCAAGGCCGCAGAGGCCGAGGTGGCGCGCCTCGCCCGGCACGACGTGCTCACCGGTCTGCCGAACCGGGCCCTGTTCCACGAGACCGTGGAGCGGAGTCTGGCCGACATCGCCCGGCACGCGGGCGACTGCGCGGTGCTGTACCTCGATCTCGACGGGTTCAAGGGCGTGAACGACAGCCTCGGCCATCAAGCCGGGGACGCGCTCCTGCGGCACATCGCGGGCGCCCTCGTGAGCGTTGCAGGGGCCGGGGCCGTGGCCCGCTTGGGGGGCGACGAGTTCGCTGTGCTGACCCCCGGCGGGTTCGCGGAGGCCGGCGCCCTGGCCGAGCGCCTCATCGCGCTGTTCGACAATCCGCTCTGCGTGGGTGAGCACCGGATTGGCGTCGGCCTCAGTGTCGGCATCGCGCTCGCCCCCGAGCACGGCATGGCGGCGGAGTGCCTGTACCGGCGCGCCGACCTCGCCCTCTACCGGGCCAAGGCCGAGGGGCGCGGCACGTTCCGCGTCTTCACGCCCGCCATGGACGAGGAGGCGGAGGCGCGCCGGGTGCTGGAGCGCGACCTGCGCCAAGCCATGGATGAGGACGGGCTCAGCCTCCACTACCAGCCGCAGGTGGACGGCCGGACCGGCGCGCTGATCGGGTTCGAGGCGCTTCTGCGCTGGGTCCACCCGGTGCGCGGCAACATCGCCCCGGACGTCTTCGTGCCGCTGGCTGAGGAGACCGGGCTGATCGTCGCGCTGGGCGAGTGGGTGCTGCGCGCGGCCTGCCTCGAGGCCGCGGGGTGGGCGCAGCCCCTGAAGGTCGCCGTCAACCTCTCGCCGCGGCAATTCCAAAGGCCTGAACTGCCCGAGCGGGTCCTGGCCATCCTGGTGCAGACCGGTCTGGCGCCCGGCCGCCTGGAACTCGAGGTCACCGAGAGCATCATCATCAACGACATGGACCGGGCCGTGGGCATTCTCCGGCGCCTGAGGAACTACGGCATCCGGATCAGCATGGATGATTTCGGGACCGGCTACGCGTCGCTGGCCACCCTCCAGGCCTTCCCGTTCGACAAGCTCAAGATCGACCGTTCCTTCGTGGCCCAGATCGGCTCGGAGCCACAGGCGGCCGTGATCGTGCGTGCCGTGCTCGGCCTCGGCCGCAGCCTGGGCATGGGGGTGGTGGCCGAGGGCGTCGAGACCGAGGCGCAGCGGGCGTTCCTCGCCGAGGAGGCCTGCGGCGAGATGCAGGGCTACCTCTTCGGAAAGCCGCGCCCGATCACCGACTACGCGACGGAGCTCGAACCCACCGCCGACATGACTGCCCGGGCCGCACCCCGCCTCACGCGGGTCGGCTGACGCCGTCGGAGCGGGAACCGAGGCGGCATCCCGCCGTTGGTTCAGCAGATTGGATCGTTTCTAAGTTTTGAACGGTCTGCTGACACGACGCCCGGACGGCCTTTGCAGCCGCCGGTCCCACGGGAGCCTAATCATGAACGCCAAGTGCGAGACCTGCCGGTTCTTCGACGAGCACAAGGGCAACGGCGCCATCGCGCAGAACGATGCCGGCCTGTGCCGCTTCAACCCGCCCGTCAGCCAGCCTGCGCCCGAAGCGAAGGGGCTCTGGCCCGTGGTCGCCTCCGCGGACTGGTGCGGCCATTACACCCCCGAGATGACCGCGGCCGAGTGATCGCTGCGCACGGATGGCGGATGGGGCCGGCCTTCGGGTCGGCCCTTTCCTTTGGCCATGGACCTTCGATGGCCGCGACGGATGGGCCCAGGTTTGTCCGAACCCCTGATCGTCGAGCGTCCGCCGCCTTACCTTGGAGGCGATCCAGGGTGTCAACGTTGCCCTCAGGCATTCCGCTTCGCGACCGCCCGAGTCGGCCGGAGCCCAGTGATGCACCGCCTGCACAGTTCGATTTGAACCGGAGAGATTTTGATGGTGGGAGCTACCGCCACGGCGGCCCCGACACGAACCGACGAGCCTGTCCTGGCCACAGTCACCTTCACGGTGAACGGGCAGCGTCGCGAGCTCGAACTCGACACCCGCACCAGCCTGCTCGATGCCGCCCGCGAGCACCTGCACCTGACGGGTTCCAAAAAGGGCTGCGACCACGGCCAGTGCGGCGCCTGCACGATGATCGTCGACGGCCGGCGCATCAACGCCTGCCTGACGCTGGCAATCATGCATCAGGGCGCCGAGATCACCACGATCGAGGGCCTTGGCCAGCCGGACCACCTGCATCCGATGCAGGCCGCGTTCGTGAAGCATGACGGCTACCAGTGCGGCTACTGCACGCCGGGCCAGATCTGCTCGGGGGTCGCCGTCCTCGAAGAGATCAAGGCCGGCATCCCGAGCCATGTCACCGCCGACCTCGAAGCCACGCCTCAGGTGACGGAGGCCGAGATCCGCGAGCGCATGAGCGGCAACATCTGCCGTTGCGGCGCCTATTCCAACATCGTCGAGGCGATGACCGAGGTCGCGGGAGCGCGGGCATGAAGTCTTTCACATACGAGCGCCCCGGCTCCCCCGCCGAGGCCGCCGCCGCGGTCGCCCGCACGCCGGAGGCGAAGTTCATCGCCGGCGGCACCAACCTCCTCGACCTGATGAAGCTGCAGATCGAGACCCCGCGCCACCTCGTGGACGTGAACGGGCTCGGCCTCGACACGGTGGAGCCGACGGAGGAGGGCGGCCTGCGCATCGGCGCCCTGGTGCGCAACACCGACCTCGCCGCCCATCCGCGGGTGCGCACGGATTACGGCGTCCTCGCCCGCGCGTTGCTCGCAGGCGCCTCCGGCCAGTTGCGCAACAAGGCGACCACCGCCGGCAACCTGCTCCAGCGGACCCGCTGCCCGTACTTTTACGACACCGCGCAGGCCTGCAACAAGCGCCAGCCGGGCTCCGGCTGCTCCGCGCTGGACGGCGTGAGCCGCCAGCTTGCGGTGATCGGCGGCAGCGAGGCCTGCATCGCCACGCATCCCGGCGACATGGCGGTGGCCATGCGGGTGCTCGACGCCACCGTCGAGACGATCGACGCCGCGGGCGCCGCGCGAACAATCCCGATCGCCGAATTCCACCGCCTGCCCGGCGACGAGCCGTCCCGCGACACGAACCTCGAGCCCGGGGAGCTGATCACCGCGGTGATGCTGCCAAAGCCGGTTGCCGGAACACACATCTACCGCAAGGTCCGCGACCGGGCGTCCTACGCCTACGCGCTGGTCTCGGTGGCGGCGATCCTGGGCAAGGACGGCAGCGGCCACGTCGCCTTCGGCGGCGTCGCCCACAAGCCTTGGCGGGTCGAGGCCGCCGAGACCGATCTGCCGAAGGGCGCGAAGGCGGTGACCGAACAGGTCTTCGCTGGCGCCAAGCCGACCCACGAGAACGCCTACAAGCTGAAGCTCGCCGAGCGGACTCTCGGCGCGGCGCTCAACCAAGCGAGGGCCTGAGCCATGAAGTTCGACACCCAAGCCGGCCCGAACCCGATCGACCGCCTGAAGGTCGTGGGCCATGCCACCGACCGGATCGACGGCAAGTACAAGACCACCGGCACCGCGCCCTATGCCTACGAGCGCCACGACGTGGCGCCGGACGCCGCCTATGGCTATGTGCTCGGCTCGTCCATCGCCAAGGGCCGGGTGCGCAGCATCGACACCGCGTCGGCCCGGCAGGCCCCCGGCGTGATCGCGATCGTCACCACCCTCGACACCCCCCGGGTCGAGCGTGGCGTGATGAACGTCGCCTACCTGTTCGGCGGTGACGTGATCCAGCACTACCATCAGGCCGTTGCAGTCGTGGTGGCCGAGACCTTCGAGCAGGCCCGGGCGGCGTCGTTCCTCGTGAAGGTCGATTACGCCCCGGAGGCCGGCGTGTTCGATCTTGCGGCTGCGGCCAAGGATGCCGAGCCGGTCCCGGCCGACAGCGGCGAGGGCAGCGGCGGCAGCGGCGAGGAGCGCGTCGGCGATTTCGAAGCGGCGTTCGCGCAGGCGCCGGTCACGCTCGACGCGTCCTACAGGACCGCCGACGAGAGCCACGCCATGATGGAGCCGCACGCCACGGTGGCGGCCTGGGACGGCGAGAAGGTCACGCTCTGGACGTCCAACCAGATGATCGGCTGGGGCCACGGCAGCCTCGCCAAGATGCTGAACCTGCCCAAGGACAAGGTCCGTCTCGACGCCCCCTATGTCGGCGGCGGCTTCGGTGGCAAGCTGTTCGTGCGCGCCGACGCGGTGCTGGCGGCTTTGGCCGCGAAGGCAGCCGGGCGGCCCGTGAAGGTGGCGCTGACGCGCCCGCTGATCGCCAACAACACCACCCACCGGCCTGCCACGATCCAGCGGGTGCGGATCGGCGCCACGCAGGACGGCACCATCACGGCGATCGCGCACGAGAGCACATCGGGCAACCTGCCGGACGGCGATCCCGAGACGGCGGTGAACCAGACGAAGTTCCTCTACGCGGGCAAGAATCGCCTGACCGCCATGAAGCTCGCCCGGCTCGACCTGCCGGAGGGCAACGCCATGCGGGCGCCGGGCGAGGCCCCGGGGCTGGCGGTGCTCGAAGTCGCTATGGACGAGATGGCGGAGAAGCTCGGTCTCGACCCGGTGGAGTTCCGCATCCGCAACGACACGCAGGTCGTCCCGACCAAGCCGGATCTGCGCTTCTCACAGCGCGACCTCGTCGGCTGCCTCAAGCTCGGCGTGGAGCGGTTCGGCTGGGCCAAGCGCAACCCGAAGCCCGGTCAGGTGCGGGACGGTCAGTGGCTTGTCGGCCTCGGCATGGCGGCGGCATTCCGCGACAACATGGTGATGAAGTCGGGCGCCCGGGTGCGGCTTGATGCCAGCGGCACGGTCACGGTCGAGACCGACATGACCGACATCGGCACCGGCAGCTACACGATCATCGCGCAGACGGCCGCCGAGATGATGGGTGTGCCCCTCAATCGTGTGGTGGTCCGGCTCGGCGATTCCGATTTCCCGGTCTCCTCGGGCTCGGGCGGGCAGTTCGGCGCCAATTCCTCGACCGCGGGCGTCTACGCGGCCTGCGTGAAGCTGCGGGAGTCGATCGCCCAGAAACTCGGCTTCAACGCCACCGACGCGGTGTTCGAGGACGGTGAAGTCCGTGCCGGCAACCGCGCCATTCCGCTGGCCCAGGCCGCGGCCGAGGGCGAGCTGGTTGCCGAGGACACGATCGAGTTCGGCGATTTCTCGAAGACGCAGCAGGTCTCGACTTTCGGTGCCCACTTCGTCGAGGTCGCCGTGGACGTCTACACCGCCGAGGTCCGAGTCCGGCGGATGCTGGCGGTCTGCGCGGCCGGGCGGATCCTCAACCCGAAATCGGCCCGCAGTCAGGTGATCGGCGGCATGGTCATGGGCACCGGCGCGGCGCTGATGGAGGAGCTGGCGGTCGATACCAAGCGCGGCTTCTTCGCCAACCACGATCTGGCCGGTTACGAGGTGCCGGTCCACGCCGACATCCAGCATCAGGAGGTGATCTTCCTCGACGAAACCGATCCGATGTCCTCGCCCATGAAGGCGAAGGGCGTGGGCGAACTCGGCATCTCGGGGATCGCCGCGGCGGTGGCGAACGCGATCTACAATGCCACCGGCATCCGCGTGCGGGATTATCCGATCACCCTCGACAAGCTGATCGACCGGATGCCGGACGCGGCCTGATTGCAGAGGGAGCCGACGGCCACGTCCTATGGAATAGGAAGTGGCCGTCGTCGGGGTGTGATCCTCGGGCCGGATCGAAACGGGCGCCGACGCCGCTCCAGTCGGCACCCCGCCGCGCAAGATGAAGGCGCGGATGCGGGTCCGAGCACAAACGACTAAATTTTATGTCATGACAGATGATCCGCATGGATCGTGATCGGGTGTCGGCCAATACCTGATATGTTGTCGGGAATGTGAATGTGGTGGGCCGTAAGACGCTCTCCGCAGCCGGAACACTTTTCGCGGGCTTGGTGTTTCCGGCCGCGCACGACGTGCGGCCCGCGTGGCCTGTGCGCTGTTCCTCGTAGGAGCCCGTCAATGGATAAGACACTCGCTGGCCTGGTCGGGGCCGTCACCCTTCTGGCCGCCGGAGATCCGGCCCAGGCCGCGGTGCCGGCTCCGGTCCGGCTGCAGGCCGTGATGCAAGCCGAGAGCTATGCCGATCTTCTGAAGCCGATTCCCGATGCTGTGGCGCTCCTCAAGGAGTCCGACGCGACGGCGCAGGCCGAGCCTCTATCGGCCGCCTCGGAGGGCGATGCAACGGTCCAGCAGGTTCAGTATTACCACCACCATCACCACCACCACCGGTTCTACGGGCCGTACTACCATCATCACCACCACCACCATCACCGGTACTACCGGCGGTACCATCACCATCACCACCATCATCATCACGGGTACTTCGTCCCGTACGGGTACTAGAGCGCCCTCAGCCGAAGCGGAAACCGGTTCGGCGCGAGAGAGCGTGTCATAACAAGGACTTAGAGCCGCGCGCGATCGCAATGCGGTCGGGCACAGCTCTAAGCAGCCCCGGTGGGGGCACGTCCCCCGCCGCCTGCCGTCAGCCCTGGCTCAGCCCTGGCTCTTGGCCGCCCCCAGGATGCGCCGGTAGGTCCCGTCGAACACCGTGTTGGTCGCCGAGGTCCACTGTGAATCCGCCGACAGCGTGTACCGGCTCGCGTAGATGCGCCGGGACTGCAATTCCCGTTCGGCGGCCTCGTCCTCGGGCATGGGCACGAGCTCGAAGTCCGTGTCCACCGGCACGATTGTGACCTGCATGAACGGCTCGCCCTGCCGGAACACGTGGGTGCGCCCCTCGTCGGGGGCCTTGAAGACCATGAAGTACATCATCGGCCACCAGGGGCGCAGCAGCGCGGGCACCGCGACCGGCACGGTCCCGGTCCGATCGGTGTAGAAGCGCGGGTGCGGTTCGGTCCGGATCGCCCAGCCGTCCTCCACCTTCAGGTCGAGGAGGATCTGGTAGGTGTAGTAGGCCTCGCCGAAACTCCGGAACGGCGGCCATTGCAGCCCGGGCTCGGGCGGCGGTCCGAAATCGCCCTCGAAGACGAGCCTGCCTTCCTGCGTGCCGACCCGTAGCTCGGCCGCATAGGGATAGAACAGCTCGATCCCCGCCTTGGCCGCCTCCAAGAAGGGGATGCAGTGCCAGGCGTATTCCTGTGATCCGTCGATCCGGGGCTCGGGTTGCCCCGCCCAGCCCGGGATCTCCAGCCGCGTGCGGCGCGGGCTGAGGCCCGGCTCGTTCAGCCTGAACTTGACCTGCCGCATGCTGATGCTCCCCCGCGACCCGGCTCGCTCCGAGCCACTCCGCAACGCGCCCGGGAGAGGGCCCTCCGCTGAACAGGCGATGCGCGAGGTGCTCTAACTCCCGATCCCCTGTTCTGGTTCGCGACCTCGGGGCGCCGTCCGCACCCCGCCACGGCAACGTGACCGGGCGCGGACCGGCACGCACCGGGCCGCACCGCGTTGACGGGTTACCTTTCGTTTGGAGATCCCGATGGCGGACGCTTTTGCGCCGCGGCCCGCGGTGCTGCTGGTCGAGGATGATCCCGTGCAACTCATGGAGGCGGCCGCGGCTCTGCGGGAGGCCGGCTACGCGGTGGCCGAGGCATCCACCGTCGAGGCCGCGCAGGCGCATCTGGCGGCCCGGCCGGACCTCGTCGCCATGGTGGCGGATGTCGATCTCGCGGGCGCGCCGCTCACGGGCTTCACCCTCGCCAAGGCGGTGGCGGCGCGCTGGCCCGAGCGCGCGATCCTTATCGTATCGGGGTTCGCCTGGCCGGCCGAGGGAGAGGTGCCGATGGGTGCGGGCTACCTGCGCAAGCCATTCACCGCGGACGGGCTCGCGACCGCCCTGCGGGCCGTGCTCACCGCACGCGGCCTGGACGTTTCCGACGCCGTGCCCGACCTAGGCGCGATGGGAAACGGGCAGAAGGCCCCCTGATGCCGATACCTCGGTCGCGCCGGTCAATCGTGCCGGGTACCGTTCAGTCGCCGCGCTGGCTCGCCTTCGCAGCGCCGTCATCGGACAGGAGCCAGTCGGGCAGGACCGGGATGACCTCTCCGGCGATCGCGCCAGCGCTCTCCAGGGCCCGTCCCGCCTTCGCCTCGGGGCTCTCGGCCCGGACCTCCGCGAACAACTTGCGGGCCAAGCGATCGAGTTCCTCGTCCGAAAGCTGCTGCCCGTTCGGATCCGCCATCGGAGACCTCCTCGATTCATTCGCTTGTCCCGCGTCTCGGGCGACTTCGGAATAACCCGTCTGCGTCCAGCGTCGGAGCGGTTCGGGTCGCGGAATCATGCGCCATGGTTAGCCGGGTGTGAGCAGGCCCGTGCGGACGCGGTCTTGGAGTGAGAGCGCCCGGACTCGGCGGGATACGCTGGCAATGACGATCAACGTCGCGGGTCGGCTCCACGGGCAACGGTCACTGAGGACCGCCCGACGGATGCTCCATCTCAGCCGGTGCGGCGGCCGCAGCGAATATAGGCGGACGTGCCCCATGCGCTCGTCCAGGTCAGGCGGTCGCCCTCGATGACGAGGCGAACCTGGGAGGACCAGCGGCGGTCCCGGTCCCCGCATTCGGCCGCCATCGTCCAGGCATTGCCGGATCGGTGTGGGTTGCGGAACGTACAGAGGGTGTCGCCGGCCCTGGCGCGCTCGGGCGTGATCGTGGCCGGCAGGTAACCGTGCCGGCGCGACGGGGCGCCGCAGGCCTCGGCCGTCGGGCCCCAGGTCCCGACATAATCGGCAGCCGGGCGAGGCGTCGCGGCTGGAACGGCCGGCTGGGCGGGCGCCATGAGGGCCGGTGCGGAGGCCGACTCGACCACGGGGAAAGTCGCCGCAGGGGTGGCGACGCTCGCCAAAGTGGTCGTCGGATCCTCCGGCCTGGCCATTGCCAGCGCGCGGCGCGGCAAATCCTCCGGCGGGTCGAACAGCGGCTCCCCGACCGCCACGGGCGCCGATATCCGGAACGGCATGTCCTCGGTCAAATAGGCGGCGCAGTAGGCGAACAGGCCAACCCAGCCGGTGGCGAGGAGAATCTGGGGTGTGTAGGAGCGCCGGCCCTCACACTGAGGTTCGACAGGCGCCGCCGCCAGAACGATCGCCGTCACCGAAAACCCTCCGCGCGCCGTCATCGCCGGGCCAGGGCCCGAAACACAGTTTTCGTCACCCATAAGCGACACCGGGCGCCCGCGATCGAGGATTTCTCAGTATCGGGCGAGGGACAGGTTTATTAACGTCCGGTAAATCGTTAACGATGCGTTAACGGCCGATCCGGGGCCGGCTCCGTTGCGCGCGGCACGTCCGACACCCCGTCGGCGCTGACTCGCTGGGCATGGTGGAACGATCTTGCGCAGCCCCGGCCAGCGGCACTGGACGGTGCGGCCCGGGCCTGCCGCCGGAAGTTCTCCGGACGTCAGAAAGCCGTGTCGCGCGTCGCTTCTAGTTTGATCCTGTGAACTGCCAAGTAGAGGGCAAAATATCGCTCGACAGTCTTATTGGATTAAGATTTAGTTAATTCGCCCGGATTGTGGGCGCAATCGAGCTCGTTTCATGGCGTGGACGTCGTTTCGTAACATGCTCTCCTCGTCCGAGGGGGGGGCCGAGCCTCAGGGGCCGGCTCATGGATCGGCTCAGTCGGCTTCGCGGCCCGCGGCCGAGCCCACGATGCCGCAGGCCCGGACGCGCCTGAACGCCGAGGCGCCAGCTCAGCGGGCCGCTGTGCCGGATCGAGCCCATTCCTCCCTCGACGCGATCGGCAAGCGCGACGAGATGCTGCGGCAGCGCATCGACGCCATGGTCGACCGGCTGGAGGACATCCGCTCGCTGCAGGACGACTTCGTGTCGATCCTGGAGCCGATCGTCAGCATCAGCGACGAGCTTCCGCGGGCGAGCATGCGCATCGCCGAGCTGGAGACCTCGCTGGCCCAGGAGTTCCAGACCGGCAAGGCGGTCCGGTTGGAGGCCGCCGAGCTCTCGGCCCGCGTCTCGATCCTGACCAACGAGTATTCCGAGGCCTCTGCGCGGGTGGCCCGGGCAGAGGAGCAGCTCCACGCCCGCGACGCCGTCCTGGCCGCGCAGGCGATCGAGCTCCGGGACCGGGTGCTGGCCTTCGAGAATCTGGAGCGGCGCCTCGCCGCCGAGATCGAACAGGGCAAGGCGCTGGTCGCCGAGGGCAAGGCGCTGCGGACGGAGGCCCAGGCCGCCGACAGCGCGCTGACGCGGACGGAGCACGATCTGCAGGCGGCGCGGGAGACCCTGGCGGCCCTCGAACAGGACAACCGGCGGCTGCGAAGCCAGAACGAGGATCAGATCCTGCGCCTCGACGAGCTGGAGTCCCGGTTCCGGACCGTCGAGGGCGCGGTCGAATCCGAGCGGCAGAAGGCGCGGACGGCCGAGGGCCAACTCGCCACCGAGGTCGCGAATCGCGCCCGCCTCGAAGCCCAGTTCGAGACCGACACGGCCGCCCTGCGCACCGAGCGCTCGGCCCTCGCCATGAAGCTGGAGGCCGCCGCCAACCGGGCGGACACGAACGAGCAGCTCCTCGGGCAGGCCCGAGCGCAGCTGCGCGACCGGGACGAGGCCCACCGGCTCGCGGAGCGCAACTTCAAGGAGACCAACATCGCCCGCGTCACTGCGGAGCGGCGTCTGGAGACCGTCCAGGAGGATCTCGCCCGGCAGACGGAGCGCTTCGTCGAGATGCAGCGCGCCCGCGGCGACCTCGACGCGCGCTGCGACATGCTGGGCAAGGCGCTCGCCGCCAAGGACGCCGCCTTGGAGCAGGCCGGGACCCGCAACGCCGCGCTGACCGAGCGGATCGAGCAGCTGACCCATCGCCAGGACGCCGCCCGGATCGAGTTCGAAGCCGCCAACCGGCGTCTCGCCGAGGATCTCCAGAACGAGCGTTCGGAGCGGGCCCTGGTGCAGGGCGCCCTCGACATCGCCCGCGAGACTCGGGCGACGCTGCAGAAGCAGTACGAGGCGCTCAAGCGCTCCGGTCGCGGCTGGCGCCAGCCGGACGGGATGAGTGAGGGCCTGCCGCACGAGCCCGCCGAGCGCGGCGAGCCGAGCAACGTGCACCCGTTCGCATCTCCCGGCACGGCCGGTTGATTCGATGCTGACCTGTGAGGGGTTTTCCAACGATGAGCGATAGGGCTTCGATCGACACCGCCTACAACGGCAGCCCGAACGTGATGATGCGCGCGTGGCAGGCGAAGGCGGACGCGTCCCCCGAGAAGGTGGTCAGTTTCATGGGTCTCGAAAGCCGGAACGGGACCTTCGCCACGACCGAGAGCCCGAACGAGGGCGGCCCCACCGTCACCCGCGAATGGGCCTCGGCCGTCGACCTGATCCGCGAGGCCAGCGAGGCCATCCGGGTCGGCGAGGAGCGGGCGGCCGAGCTGGAGGCGCAACTGGCCCAGGTCGTCGCCCAGGCCGATCTCGAAATCCGGCGCCTGCAGCAGGAGGTCGCCACGGGGTTGCAGAACCTGGCGCGGTCGGAGGAGCGGGTCCGGCTGGCCGAGGTGCGGGCCGCGGAGGCCGAGGAATGGCTCGTGCGTCTCCACGATGCGGCGATCGAGGCCTTCGGCAACCGTGCCAGGCCCGCTCCCGTGACCAGTGTGCCCGACGAGACCGAGTAGCCCCGGTCCTCGTGCGACGATGGCGCAATCGACGACGATAGAGGCCACCGTGATCGCCGAGGCGATACCGCGGGCGCAGGATTCGCACGCTGCGTTTCGGGTCATCGATCCCCGCCTGACCCTCGCGCTGATCCGGCAGGCCGCGGATGAGATCCGCGGCTTCCAGGGGTGGCGCGCCGTCATTCAGCAGCGGGCGAGCGGACTGTTCCGGCGTCTCTACGAGGAGCGCACCGTCAAGGACGCGACGATCCAGGCGCTCGAAGTCGAGCTGTCGCAGATCAACCGGCGGAACGCCGACTTGGTGCGCACCCTCGCGGAGATCTCCTCCGACTACGAGCGCGTCGTGATGCGCTGCATGGAGGCCGAGTTCCGCGTCATGCAGGCCGAGCACAGGGCCTTCGTGGCCGAGCGGTCGGTGTTTCGGCTGGAAGATCTGCTCGACCGCATCGGGGACCGCGCCGGGGTCATGGACAGGGACTGACCCCGGCACGCCGGCGCGCACGAACCTTCGACCTGGGTCAGGACTTATCGGGGGATGAGCGGACCAGTCCAGCCCCCGGCGCCCTATGCCCTCGTGGTCGACGATGACGGTTTCATCCGCATGGATGCGATGGACATCCTGTCGGAGGCCGGGTTCCGCACGTTCGAGGCCAGCGACGGCGATAAGGCCATGAGCCTGCTCGGCTGGGAGCACGCCCAGATCGTGCTGCTGTTCACCGACGTGCAGATGCCGGGCTCGCGGGACGGTTTTGCGGTCGCGCGCGAGACCTCTGAGCGCTGGCCGCACATTGCCATCGTGGTGGCGTCCGGGCAGCTGCAGCCGGGGCCGGGCGACATGCCGGAGGGGGCCCGCTTCATCGGCAAGCCATTCACCACCGACATGGTCCACGACCACCTGCGGGAAATCCTCCCCGACGGGCAGAAGCCGGTGCCGTTGCGGCACTAGGGGCTCAACCGAGCCGGGACTCTCTCCTCCTCGTTGCGGGGAGGCGTTTGGGGATCGCAGATCCCGCGTGGGGGTGTTGCAGAAGGCACTGTCACACGCGATCCTGCACCACCCCTGGCCCCTCCCCACAAGGGGGAGGGGAAAAGCGGCCCGTTCGCCGACCATCAATTCGCCCGGGCGACCTCCACGAGGTTGTCCGAGAACGACGGGGCGTGGCCCATGTCGGTGAAGGCGCCGGACGAGATGCTGTTGACCGTCCCCTCATTGAGCTGGCGCCAGTAGCCGAGCGTCGCCACCACGATGCCGGCGTTCACGTCATCGGTGATGCGGGCCACGCCCTTGAAGGCGCCGCGGTCGTTGCCGACCTTCACCCGGTCGCCGTCCCGGATGCCGCGCGCATCGGCATCGTGCTGGCTGATCATCACGAACTGCTCGCCCTGGCCCTTCTGCTTGTCCTCCATGTTGGCGTAGCAGGAGTTCAGGAAGTAGTGGCTCTTGGGCGAAACGATGTTGAGCGGGAAGCGCTTGGCCAGCTCTGGATCGTTCGTGCGGGACTCGCGCGGGCCGAGGTAGTCGGGCAGCGGGTCGAGCGCCTCGCCAGGCTGGAAGCCCTCGTACATCTGCCGGAAGGGCGGGGCGACGAAGTTCGTGGCGCCCTCGACCTTGAGCATGCACTTGCCGGTGGGCGTCGGGAAGTTGCCGTTCTTATGCGGAGCCCGGTCGTCCGGCGTGCCCACCTTCAGCCGGGCGAAGCCGTGCTCGCGCATGTAGGCGAGGTCGATGCCTTTGCAGGCGGGGGCGTTCCAATCGACGTAGTGCTCCAAGCACTCGCTATCGGTCCACTTGAAGTTCTCCTCCTCGAAGCCGAGCCGGGCGGCGAGCTGGCGGAAGATCTCGTTGTTGGGGATCGCCTCGCCCGGCGCCTCGGCGCATTTGGTGTTGTAGGTCAGGTAGAGGTGACCCCAGGACAGGATCATGTCCTCCATCTCCGCGCCCATCGTGGCCGGCAGCAGGATGTCGGCGTAGGAGGCGGTGTCCGAGATGAAGTGCTCGGCCGAGACCATGAACAGGTCCTCGCGCATCAGCCCCTCGACGATCTTGTCGGTCTCGGGCGCCTGCGTGACCGGGTTCGAGTTCCAGCACATCATGGACATGATCGGCGGGTCGAGCTGCATCTCGCCGGTCAGCGCGCGGCCGATCTGGAGGTTCGAGACGACACGGGTGCCCTCCGGGATCAGGTCGGGCCGGCACATCACGTCGAACTTGTAGGGGTGCTCCCAGACACCGAACTGCGTGACGCCGCCGCCGACATGGCGCCACGCGCCGGTCAAAGCCGGGATGCAGGTCACGGCCCGGATGGTCTGGCCGCCGCCATAGTGCCGCTCCAGCGCCACGCCCATGCGGATCGCCGCGGGCTGCGCCGTGGCGAGTTCGCGGGCCAACGTGCGGATGTCCTCGGCGGTGACGCCGGTGATCTCGGCCGCCCATTCCGGCGTGCGGGTGCTGGCCCGCTCCTTCAGCTCCGCGAAGCCGACCGTGTGGTTGTCGACGTACTCCTGATCGACGAGGCCCTGCGCGATGATGGAATTGATGAGCGCCATGGCGAGCGCGCCGTCGGTGCCGGGTTTCGGGGCGATGTGCCAGTCGGCGGCCTTGGCGGTGCGCGACGCGTAGGCGTCGATCACCACGACCTTGGCGCCCTTCTTCTGGGCGTCCTTCACGATCGCCCAGTGGTGCAGGTTGGTGCTGACGGAGTTGCAGGCCCAGATCACGATGTACTTGGCGTGGATGTAACTGTCCGGGTCGAGGCCCGCGGTGGGGCCGACCGTGAGCAGCCACGCGGTGCAGGAGCCCTCGCCGCAGAACGTCCGCTCGGTGACGGTCGCGCCCATCCGGTTGAAGAAGGCGTCGCCGCCGTTCAGCCCGTGCACCAGCCCCTGGTTGCCAAGATAGCTGTAGGGCGCGATGGCCTCAGGTCCGTACTGGTCGATGATCGCTTTCCAGCGGGTGACGATGGTGTCCAGCGCCTCGTCCCAGGTGATCCGCGCGAACTGCTTCGACCCCTTCGGACCGACCCGCTTCATCGGGTGGAGGAGCCGGTCCGGGTGATAGTGGCGCTTCTCGTAATCCTTCAGCTTCACGCAGAGACCGCCGCGGGTCATCGGATGATCCGGGTTGCCGCGCACCCCCTGAAGCTGGCCGTCCTTGACGTCGAACAGCATCGAGCACGTGTCCGGACAGTCGTGCGGGCAGCCCCCGAAGAAGGTCTCGGTCAGGCTCTCGGCCTCGGCCACGATCAGGGAGTCCGGCTTGACGATCTCGTTCATGATTCCTCCGCGCCCAAGCGCCCAGCCTTCTTGTCGTGCGGGGGCCGCTCAATGCGGATTTATGATGCATTGAATTCCGAACAATTCCAAATCACGTCTCGTTAAAGCTCCTGAGTAGCGCTATCGTGCTACAAGGCCGGCACTATTCATGCCCGGTGATCGCCCGCTCGGCCATCGGCGAAGGCCGGGTGACGGGATGGATCGTCACGGCGCGTGCGTCACCCACCGCGGCCTCGCGGTGTCGCGAACCGCCGCTCCGGGCCCCATCTGGAGAAGACGCTTCTCAATCGCGGGCCCGGATCCAGGCGGCGGTTGCATCCCGCCCACCGGCCTGATTCACATCGGCGGACTCACGTCCCGCCCGCACCGCCACGAGTCCATTGGTTCATGCGACACGACACGCTGCGCCTCGGCGCCTTCTTCTACGCCACCGGGCACCACGTGGCCGGCTGGCGCCACCCGTCCAGCGAGGCGGATGGTGGCCTCGTGCTCGAACGCTACGTCGGGTGGGCGCAGAAGGCCGAGGCCGCGAAGTTCGACCTCGTGTTCCTCGAAGACGGGACCGGCATCCGCGACAGCAACCTGCGCTCCAGCGAGCGGACGGCGCGCTCGACCCATTTCGAGCCGGTGACGCTGCTCTCGGCGCTGGCGGCTGTGACGAGCCGAATCGGGCTGGTGGCGACCACCTCGACGAGCTTCAACGAGCCCTACAACGTCGCCCGCCGGTTCGCCTCTCTGGATCATCTCAGCGGCGGCCGCGCCGGCTGGAACCTCGTGACCTCGACCACCGACGCGGAGGCCGTCAATTTCGGTGCCGACCGGATCGCGCGCCACGGCGACCGCTACGAGCGCGCGGAAGAGTTCGTCGACGTCGTCCTCGGCCTGTGGAACACCTGGGACGACGGGGCCGTGGTCATCGACAAGACGACCGGCCAGTTCTCGAAGCCGGACGGCTTCCGCCCCCTGAACCATCACGGCACGCATTTCGAGGTGCGGGGCCCACTCAACATCTCGCGCACGCCCCAAGGCCAGCCGGTGCTGGTGCAGGCGGGCGCGTCGGGCCCCGGCAAGGATCTCGCGGCCCGCACCGCCGAGATCGTGTTCACCGCCAACCAGACGCTGGATGAGGCGACGGAATTCTATGGCGACCTGAAGGACCGGATGGGCCGCTTCGGCCGGGAGCGCGACGATCTGAAGGTCATGCCCGGCCTGTTTCCCGTGGTGGGACGCAGCGAGGCGGAGGCACGGGCGAAGTTCGAGGCGCTCCAGGACCTGATCGACCCCGTGGTCGGTCTCGCGCTCTTGGAGCGGATGATCGGCGGCTTCGACCTCTCGGGCTACGATCCGGACGGGCCCGTGCCGGAACTGCCCGAGGCCAACGGCGCCAAGTCGCGTCAGCAATTGATGTTCGACCTCGCCCGCCGGGAGGGGCTGACCCTGCGCCAGCTCTATCTGCGGATCGCGGGCGCGCGCGGCCATTCGCAGATCGTCGGGACGCCCGCCCAGATCGTGGACGAGATGGAAGAGCGCTTTCAAAAGCGGGGCGCGGACGGCTTCAACATCATGCCGGCGACCCTGCCCGGGGGGCTCGACGACTTCATCGAACTGGTTCTGCCGGAACTCCGCCGCCGCGGCCTGGTCCGCACGGAGTACGAGGGCCGGACCCTGCGCGGGCATCTCGGCACGCGGCCGCCGGCCAGTCATCCGCTGCGTCAGGGGTGATCGGGCCTGCGGCTCTCGCTGGGAACGCGCGCCGGCTCGGCTTCTCTCCCTCCCCCGCGGATCCCCGACGTGCGGGGCGCCTGCGATAGGTCCATGGAGCCGGACTTGCCGGCCCCGATCAGGCCCACCCGAACGGGCCGGCCCTCCTGTGCGCGCCGCTGCAGCTTGGCGGATAGGGACATGGCGGATCCTCCCCGGCCTTTCAGCGGTCGGTCGGGATCGGGGTCCCGTGCCCGCCGCGTTTGGTCTCGGTTGCCGGCCGGGATTACCAATTGCGGCTGTCCGAGCCTACGCGACGGCGTGTGCCGCGCTCAGTCCGCCCCGGCCGTCATCGTCATCAGCCTGGACCGGTGGACGACCGTGTCCTCGCCCTGCTGGCGGACGGGCCAGGGGAGGTCGAGGGGCGGCCGAGTCGGCTTCAGGGATTTGGCGCCGGGGATGTCGGAGTTGGCCGCGGCGATCATCGTCGCAAGGGCATCGGGACCTTCGAGCCACGCGGATGGTGCAGGGGCATGACGACCCCGATCGAGGGGCGTTGCGAAGGCGACATCGCCGCCCGGCCGCGTGACTCGGCTGGCCTCGGCGACGAGGCGGGCCGGATCCGGCACGCAATCGAGCCCGTTCAGCGCGACGACGAGGCGGAACGTGTTCGCGGCGAACGGGAGGGCCTGGGCATCGGCGATCCAGAAATCCACCCGTTCGGCCTCGGGCGGGAAGTGGTAGGTTTCCCGGCGCTCATAGGTGTCGCCGCCGTGCCGGAGCGGGTAGCGCAACAGGCCCCGATCGAGGATGCCTCGGCCAATCCGCAGAAGGGGCCAGTTCAGGTCCACGCCGAGCACCGGCGCGTCGTAGGCGGCCGCCAGATCGAAACTGGTCCGGCCGGCGGTGCAGCCGATATCGAGCCTCGGGCCGCGCCCAACACCAAGGTGCCGCAGGGCTTCCGCCAGGCAATGCCGGGCCCGGCCGTGCGGCGGCTCCGCACCGTCCGGCTCGCCCTCGAACAGGTCACCGTAATGATCGTGGGCGTATCGCGATTGCTGTGCGCGGCCGATGCTGTGGACCGAGTCCGGCCCGAGCGCTGCACTGATCACCGCCTCCACCGCTGCATCCTCGACATCGCTCGCCAGGACGAGCGGAAGATTCGCCGAAAGCCAGCCGCGGACGTCCGGGACCAGGATCGGGACGCCCGCGATGATCGGGAAGCGCTCACCGCACGCCGGATCGAGGCAGCGCAGGACCCCGGACACGACCGCGTTGCTCGTCGCCTGCGCGCCCGGCTCCAGGACCAGCGCGATGCGGCGGCAGGTCGGGCAGATCGGCTTCAGGGCGTCGAAGTGCAGGCGGCGCATCGGGTCAATTGCCGATCATCACGGCGGCGCGCTGCCGGCGCGAGAGTATCAAGCCGGGCGCATTCAGGTTGCGCCAGCGCCCGCCGCCGGCCCGCCACTGTACATCAACCATCATCATCCAATCGTTTCCAGCGCTCATTTTAGGCCATCATAAGCCATATCCCGCTTTATGGCCATCTTTCATGGTTTGTGGTGCAGATTTCGAGAATTAAATGAAAGATATTTAAGGAAAATAACAATTTCAGAAGCTTATTTATCGTTCGAAAAAATCGTCCATTGTATATGATCCAGCACACAAAATATTTTATTTTCCAGCGATAAGCTATTCCAGCAGAAGTTTTATTGGATACAGGTTTGACAGCGGTTGGTTGTTTCGCAAACGCTCAGGTTTCTTCACCGATGCAGCGTCGCGGTCGGCTCGCCTGAAGGCCACCGCACGTAGGGGACACCGCGGTCGGTTGAGCGGCCCTGCACAGCGCTGCAGCGCCCGCCGGTCGGCCGTTTCGCGTGGACGGCCGCGTGCGGCACGGCCGGCCCATCAGGCGCGGTTCGATCGGCAGGGGTGCAGGCTTCGGCGCAGCCGACTGGGTCGGGTGCGGAGCCCGCGTCGTGCCGTCAGGCCATCGCTGCCGTCAGGCGGCTGCCGCCCCGGGCTCGACGTCGGCCCCTGCGGGGCCCCAATCGGCGTCCCAATCCTGCACGCTGTGGCCGGGTGAGACCTCCCGATACAGCCGCTCCGGCGGCTCGTAGTCCGGGGCGCGGATCGGGCTGCGGATCTCGTCGTCCGGCAGGGCGTGCCGCGCCCGGCGCCGGGCCGGATCAGGCACGGGGACGGCCGCCAGCAGCTTCTTGGTGTAGGGGTGCTGCGGGTTCCCGAACACGGCGTCCCGCGGGCCGATCTCGACGATTTCGCCGAGATACATCACCGCCACCCGGTGGCTCACCCGTTCCACCACCGCCATGTCGTGCGAGATGAACAGATAGGCGAGGCCGAACTCGGCCTGCAGGTCGAGCATCAGATTCACGACCTGCGCCTTGACCGAGACGTCGAGGGCCGAGACCGCCTCGTCGGCGACGATCAGCCGGGGGTTCAGGGCCAGCGCCCGGGCAATGGCGATGCGCTGGCGCTGGCCGCCGGAGAACTCGTGCGGGAAGCGCCGCGCCATGTCGGGGGCGAGCCCGACCCGGGCGAGCAGATCCTCGGCGCGGCGCAGGGCGTCCGTGCGGGAGGCGAGGCGATTGATCAGCAGCGGCTCGGCCACCGCGGCGCCGACGCTCATGCGCGGGTCGAGGCTCGCGAATGGATCCTGGAAGATCATCTGCATCCGGCGGCGGCGGGTGCGCAGGGCGCCGGCGTCGAGACCCGTGATGTCCTCGCCGTCGAGCACGACCGAGCCCGACAGGGGCTCGACGAGCCGCAGGATCGAGCGGCCGGTGGTGGACTTGCCGCAGCCGGATTCACCGACCAGCGCCAGGGTCTCGCCCGCCGCGAGACTGAACGAGACTCGCTCGACCGCATGGACGCGGCCGGTCACGCGGCCGAACAGGCCGGAGCGGATCTCGAACCGGGTGGTCAGGTCGCGCACCTCCAGCAGCGGGCGTTCGGCGGCTCTGACGGTGTCGGGCAAGGGATCGGGCGAGAAATCCGGATCGTCGGCAGGCGCCGTGGCGAGGCCGGTGGCCCGGTCGATGATGGGGAAGCGCATGGGCCGGGAGCGGCCCGCCATCGCGCCGAGCCGCGGGACGGCGGCGAGCAGTGCCCGAGTATAGGGCTCGGTGGGCTCGGAGAAGATCCGCGCGGTCGGGCCGTCCTCGACGGCGCGGCCTTTGTACATCACCACCGTCCGGTCGGCGATCTCGGCCACGACGCCCATGTCGTGGGTGATGAACAGGACCGACATCCCCTCCTGATCCTGGAGGCTCTTGATGAGGTCGAGGATCTGGGCCTGGATGGTCACGTCGAGGGCGGTGGTCGGCTCGTCGGCGATCAGGAGCTTGGGCCGGCAGGCCAGCGCCATGGCAATCATCACCCGCTGGCGCATGCCGCCGGAGAAGCGGTGCGGGTAGTCGTGCAGCCGCGCGCGGGCCGCCGGGATCCGCACCGTGTCGAGGAGCCGGAGGGCCTCCGCCTCGGCGGCGGCGCGCGACAGGCCCCGGTGCCGGATCAGCGCCTCGGCGATCTGGAAGCCGATCGTCAGCACCGGGTTTAGAGAGGTCATCGGCTCCTGGAAGATCATGGCGATGGAATCGCCGCGCACCCGCCGCATCTCGGACTCCGGGGCGGCCAGGAGGTCCCGGCCTTCGAAGCGCACGCTGCCGCCGATGCGGCTCGCGTCCTGGGGCAGGAGCCGCAGGACCGACAGGGCGCTGACGCTCTTGCCCGAACCGGATTCGCCGACGAGCGCCACGGTCTCGCGGGGGCCGACATCGAAGGAGACGCCGTGCACCACCGACCGCCAGCGCCCGTCCGAGCGGAAGGAGACCGTGAGGTCGCGGACGGAGAGGATCGGATCCGTCATGGCCTGTCTCCCGGGGCTTTCATGGAAGCGTAGGGCGTCGCGCCCCGTCGGCGAGGGGCGGGGGCGCTGCCCGCGTGTCGTAAGCACAAGACGGTCCACCCACGGCGGTCCGTCCACAGCCAGCGGGACAAGCGGCTTCGGCTCCCGTCTGAGGTCGCACGCCCGCATCGTCCAGTGGCCACATCGCGGAGGGGCGATCAATCCGCCTGCCTGAATACAAAACGCAAAATCGGACCCCTGGCGCAGGGTTTGCGAGGCGCCGCCCGTGATCGCGATGACCGTACTGCCCGTCCACCTCTGGAGCCTGCCTGCCGCCGAGCCGGCGGCTGCGTTGGTGCGCGTCCCGTCCCCGTTGTCACACCGGGCCATTGCGCCCCTGCCTAAGAATTGTTCAAACTCGCCCACAAGGCGTGGGCCGGCGACGCGTGCCTGAGATCCGCACCGCCAGGGAGATCACGATGGACCGCAGGACCTTCCTCAAGGGTTCGGCCGCGCTCGGGCTGGCCGCGCCGCAGGTCGCGATGCCGGCGCTCGCCCAGGGCGCCAAGGTGCTGCGCTTCGTACCGCAGGCGAACCTCGCGAATTTCGATCCGATCTGGGGCACCCAGTACGTGGTGCGCAACGCCGGCACCCTCGTGTGGGACATGCTGTACGGCGTCGACGATCAGCTGAAGCCGCAGCGCCAGATGGTCGAGTCCGAGGAGGTCTCGGGCGATCACCTGACCTGGACGTTCCGGCTGCGCCCCGGCCTCACGTGGCACGACGGCGAGCCCGTCCTGTCCAAGGACGTTGTGGCGAGCCTCACCCGCTGGATGGCCCGCGACCCGATCGGCCTCATGATCCGCGGCGTCCAGGACGAACTGGCAGCGACCGACGACCGGACCTTCCGCTGGCGCCTCAAGAAGCCGTTCCCGAAATTGCTCTACGCGCTCGGCAAGACCAACGCCCCGATGGCGCTGATCATGCCGGAGCGGATCGCCAAGACCGACCCGTTCACGCAGATCACCGAGTATGTCGGCTCGGGCCCGATGAAATTCGTGCGCAACGAGTGGGTTCCGGGCGCGCGGGCGGTGTTCGAGAAATACGCCGGCTACAAGCCGCGCGAGGAGCCGAATTCCTGGCTGGCCGGGGGCAAGCGCATCCTCGTCGACCGGGTCGAGTGGGTGATCATGCCGGACGCCGCCACCGCCTCGGCGGCCCTGCAGAACGGCGAGGTCGATTGGTGGGAGAACCCGATCTCCGACCTCGTACCGCTGCTGCGCAAGAACGCCAACCTGGCCGTCGATATCGCCGACCCGCTGGGCAATGTCGGGTCGTTCCGGATGAACCACCTGTATCCGCCCTTCGACAATCCGAAGATCCGGCAGGCGGTCCTGACCGCCATGAACCAGGAGGATTACATGCGGGCGATCGTCGGCGACGACGACAACCTGTGGAAGAAACTTCCGGGCTTCTTCACCCCGGGTACGGCGCTCTACAGCGAGGCGGGCGGGGAGAATGTCGGCAAGGGCGACATCGCGCTGGGCCGCAAGATGCTCAAGGAGGCCGGCTACAAGGGCGAGCCCGTCACCTGCATCGTGGCGCAGGACCAGCCGATCACCAAGGCGCAGGGCGACATCACCGCCGACCTCCTGAAGCAGATGGGCTTCAACGTCGATTTCGTCGCCACCGACTGGGGCACAACCGGCACCCGGCGCGCCTCCAAGGCGCCGCCCAGCCAGGGCGGCTGGAACATGTTCCACACGTGGCATGCGGGCGCCGACACCATCAACCCGGCGGGCTACCCGGCGGTGCGGGCCAACGGCGACAAGGCGTGGTTCGGCTGGCCGAACGTCCCGCCCGTGGAGGCGGGGATCACCGAGTGGTTCGACGCCGCCGACCCGGCCTCCGAAAAGGCCGCGATCGACAAGGTCAACGCCGCCGCCTGTGAGGGCGTGGTCTACGTCCCGACCGGGTTTTTCCTCGGCTACCAGGCGTGGCGGAAGAACGTCTCGGGCATCGTGAAGGGGCCGATCCCGTTCACCTGGGGGGTGTCGAAGGCGTGATGGTGCAAGACCTCGAAAAGTCGGGTCGCCCGATCCGTTCGGTTTCTCGCGCGGGCTACCAGCTTCAGACATCGCGCTCTGCAACGCGGTCGCAGGCTGAGGCGGGGGTCCCCTCCCCCGTGCGGGAGAGGTCTGCTTTCGCAGCAAGCCGGGTGAGGGATCAGGTTCTTCCGGACGAGGTGCGCCGTGTCGGCGCATCGATAGCGCGCTCGATCCTGATGCTTCTCCTCCCTCACCCCAACCCTCTCCCGCACGGGAGAGGGGGCAGGTCGCGCTCTGCCGCTAGCGTCGGCGCCCGACTCGGACCTGTGAACGCCCTCACCCGCAGTGGGGGGAGGGGGATGCGCCGCACCCCTCAGCCCACCCCGTCCACACCCTAGCGAGGACCCATGCTCGGCTATATCGGCAGGCGCATCCTCGCCACCATCCCGGTCATGGCGGTGGTCGGGCTGTTCGTCTTCAGCCTCCTCTACTTCGCCCCCGGCGATCCGGCCGCGATCATCGCGGGCGATCAGGCGAGCCCCGAGGATATCATCCGCATCCGCGCCACGCTCGGCCTCGACCGACCGTTCCTGGTGCGGTTCGGCGAATGGTCCTGGCAGATCATCCACGGGGATCTCGGCACCTCGATCTTCACCAACCTGCCGGTCACCACCATGATCGGCCAGCGGGTGCAGCCCACCGTCTCGCTGATGCTGGTCACCCTGGTCTTCGCCATCGCGGTGGCGGTGCCGCTCGGCGTCGTGGCCGCCTGGAAGGCCGGCACCCTGATCGACCGCCTCGTGATGGGGCTCGCCGTGATGGGCTTCTCGGTGCCGGTCTTCGTGGTCGGCTACATCCTGGCCTACGTCTTCGCCCTCGAACTCGGCTGGCTGCCCGTGCAGGGCTACACGCCGATCGAGCAGGGGCTGTGGCCCTGGCTGTCGAACCTGATCCTGCCCGCGGTGACGCTCGGCCTCGTCTACATCGCGCTGATCGCCCGGGTGACCCGAGCCACCATGCTGGATGTGCTGAGCCAGGATTACGTCCGCACCGCCCGGGCCAAGGGTCTGTCGCAGGGGCCGGTCCTGTTCATCCACGCCCTCAAGAACGCCGCGGTGCCGATCGTCACCGTCATCGGCATCGGCATCGCCCTGCTGATCGGCGGCGCGGTGGTGACCGAGACGGTCTTCGCGATCCCCGGCCTCGGCCGGCTCACGGTCGATGCGATCCTGCGGCGCGATTACCCGGTCATCCAGGGCGTCGTGCTGCTGTTCAGCTTCGTCTACGTGCTGGTGAACCTCGCCATCGATCTCTTCTACACCGTGCTCGACCCGAGGATCCGCTATTGACCGCGACCGTCGCGCCCTTCCCCGATCGCGCCCCGCAGGCGGGCGCTCCGCCCGGAGGCACGCTCTCAAAGGCCTCGCCGCCGCCGGGCCTCGCCGTCGCGGCGCCGCTGCCGGACGTGATCCCGGTGCGCAAGCACCGGGGCCCGGTCTGGACCTATGTCCGGCGCAACCCGACCATCGTGGTCGGTGGCCTGCTACTACTCATCGTGTTCCTGATGGCGGCGCTGGCACCATGGCTCGGCACCGTCGATCCGACCGCCCTGGCGCCGGCCAAGCGGACCCGGATGCCTTCCGCGCAGTACTGGTTCGGCACCGACATGCTCGGCCGCGACGTCTACTCGCGGGTGGTCTACGGCGCCCGGGTCTCGCTGCTGGTCGGCTTCTCGGTGGCGTTCCTCGCCTCGATCGCGGGTCTGGCGGTCGGACTCGTCTCCGGCATGGTGCGCTGGCTCGACGGGATCGTCATGCGGGTCGTCGACGGCATGATGTCGATCCCGCCGATCCTGCTCGCCATCGCGCTGATGGCGCTGACCCGCGGCTCGGTCCAGAACGTCATCGTTGCGATCACCATCGCGGAGATCCCGCGCGTCGCCCGCCTCGTACGCGGCGTGGTGCTGTCCCTGCGCGAGCAGCCCTACGTGGAGGCGGCGGTGACCACGGGCACGCGGATGCCGGCGATCATCTGGCGCCACATCCTGCCCAACACGCTCGCGCCCATGACCGTGCAGGCGACCTACATCTGCGCCTCCGCGATGATCACCGAGGCGATCCTGTCGTTCATCGGCGCGGGCGTGCCGCCCTCGACGCCCTCCTGGGGCAACATCATGGCCGAGGGCCGGGCGCTCTGGCAGGTGAAGTTCTACATCATCCTGTTCCCGGCGATCTTCCTGTCCACAACCGTTCTGGCGGTGAACCTCGTCGGCGACGGCCTGCGCGACGCCCTCGATCCCCGCATGGCGAAAGATGTCTGAGATCGGACGCGTGATGAGCGGCGCACCCCTCCTGTCGATCGAGAACCTGCAGGTCCATTTCCGCACCCCCGACGGGGTCAACCGGGCGGTGGACGGGGTCTCGTTCGCGATCGGATCGGGGGAGACCCTGGCGATCGTGGGCGAATCCGGCTGCGGCAAGTCGGTGACCTCGATGTCGATCCTGCGGCTCCTGCCCGAGCCGCCGGCCCGCATCGCCGGCGCGATCAAGTTCGAAGGAAAAAACCTCCTCGATCTGCCGGACCGCGCCATGCGCAAGATCCGCGGCAACGACATCAGCGTGATCTTCC
The DNA here is from genome assembly GCF_022829295.1 of Methylobacterium sp. J-088. Taxonomy (GTDB): domain Bacteria; phylum Pseudomonadota; class Alphaproteobacteria; order Rhizobiales; family Beijerinckiaceae; genus Methylobacterium. The sequence continues at coordinate 76,718 of NZ_JAKSYH010000248.1, read as the reverse complement.
AGGAGCCGATGACCTCGCTGAACCCGGTGCTGACGGTCGGCCGCCAGATCGGCGAGACCCTGCGCCTGCATCAGGGCTTGAGCCGGCGCGAGGCCGAGGAGCGGGCCGTGGAGATGCTGACGCTGGTCGGCATCCCCGAGCCGCGGCGCCGGGTGCGGGAATATCCGCACCAGCTCTCCGGCGGCATGCGCCAGCGGGTGATGATCGCCATCGCGCTCGCCTGCTCGCCGAAACTCCTGATCGCCGACGAGCCGACCACGGCGCTGGACGTGACCATCCAGGCCCAGATCCTCGACCTGATGCGCGACCTGAAGGCCCGGGTCGGCGCCGCCATCATGCTGATCACCCACGATCTCGGCGTGGTCGCCGAAGTCGCCGACCGGGTGGTGGTGATGTATGCCGGCCGCAAGGTCGAGGAGGCGCCGGTCCGCGAGCTGTTCCGGGCGCCGCGCCACCCCTACACGCGCGGCCTGATGGGGGCGGTGCCGAAGCTCGGATCGGTCGAGCACGGGGCCGACGCGCGGCTCGCCGAGATCCCCGGCATGGTGCCGAGCCTCAAAGGTCGGATCGAGGGCTGCGTCTTCGCCGGCCGCTGCCCGGACGTGACCGACCTGTGCCGCACCTACGCGCCGGCCCTGGAGCCGAAGGCCCCGGGCCATCTCGCCGCCTGCCACTACGCGCCGAAGGACGCCCTCGCGGCATGAGCGCCACGCCCGCACCCGTCGGTCGCACCCTGCTCGAGGTCAACGACCTCAAGAAGCATTTCGCCCTCGGCGGCGGCCTGTTCGGCCAGTCCAAGCGCGTGCTGAAGGCGGTGGACGGCCTGTCCTTCACGGTCGCCCGCGGCGAGACCCTGTCGCTCGTCGGCGAATCCGGCTGCGGCAAGTCCACTGTCGCCAAGGCGCTGATGCGCCTCTACGCCCCCACCGCCGGCCAGGTGGTGCTGGACGGGCGGCGCATCGACGACCTTTCGCCCGGGACGCTGCGGCCCCTGCGGCGGCACATCCAGATGGTGTTCCAGGATCCGTTCTCGTCGCTCAACCCGCGGATGCGGGTGCGGGCGATCCTGGCCGAGCCGATCCACAATTTCGGCCTCGCCCGGAATAAAGCCGACTTGGAGAGCCGGCTGGCCAGCCTGATGGAGCGGGTCGGCTTGCCGCGCGAGGCGCTGGGGCGGTTTCCCCACGAGTTCTCGGGTGGCCAGCGCCAGCGCATCGGCATCGCCCGGGCGCTCGCCGCCGAGCCGGACCTGATCATCTGCGACGAGGCAGTCTCGGCGCTCGACGTCTCCGTGAAGGCGCAGATCGTCAACCTGCTGCGCGACCTGCAGCGCGAACTCGACCTCGCGATGCTGTTCATCTCGCACGACCTCGCGATCGTCGAGCACATGACCCACCGGGTGGCGGTGATGTATCTCGGCAGGATCGTCGAGATCGGGCCGCGCCGCGACATCTTCCTGGCCCCGAAGCACCCCTACACCCAGGCCCTGCTCTCGGCGGTGCCGATCCCCGAGCCCGGGGCCGGGCGCACCCGGATCGTGCTCAAGGGCGACGTGCCGAGCCCGATCAACCCGCCGTCGGGCTGCCGCTTCCATACCCGCTGCCCCCACGCCTTCGACCGCTGCCGAACCGAGGTGCCCGGGCTCGATGCCGTGGGCGCCGGCCACTTCGCGGCCTGCCACCTCAACGACAAGGCCGTGCCTGCCAAGGCGGCCTGACCCGGAGCCAGACGTGCAGCACGACCTCATCCTGAAGGGCGCGCGGGTCATCGACCCGTCGCAGAACCATGACGGCCTCTGCGATGTCGCCTTCGCGGACGGCCGGGTCTCGGGCTTCGGCCGCGACCTCCCGGCCGGCCCGGGCACGCAGGTGCGCGACATGGCCGGCGCGATCGTCACGCCGGGCCTGATCGACCTGCACACCCACGTCTACTGGGGCGGCACATCGATCGGCATCGACGCCGACGAATTCTGCCGCACCTCCGGGGTGACCACGTCGGTTGATACCGGCAGCGCCGGGCCCGGCAACTTCGCCGGCTTCCGCAAGCATGTCATCGACCGCTCGGAGGCGCGGATCCTCGCCTACCTGCACGTTTCCTTCGCGGGCATCTACGCCTTCTCGAAGACCATCATGGTCGGCGAGAGCCAGGATCCGCGCCTGATGGCGCCCCGCGAGGCCGTCGAGGTCGCCGAGGCCAACCGGGACGTGATCATCGGCATCAAGGTCCGGGTCGGGCGCAATTCCTCGGGGGACCAGGGCACCGCGCCGCTCGGCATCGCGCTTCAGGTCGCGGAGGAGACCGGCCTGCCGCTGATGGCCCATATCGACGAGCCGCCGCCGAGCTACGAGGAGGTGCTGGCGATGCTCCGCCCCGGCGACGTGCTGACCCACGCGTTCCGGCCCTTCCCCAATTCCCCCGTGACCGCCCAGGGCGCGGTGAAGCCCGCCGTGCGCGAGGCCCGCGCCCGGGGCGTGCTGTTCGACATCGGCCACGGCAAGGGCTCGTTCGCGTTCAAGACGGCGCGGGCCATGATGGCGGGCGGCTTCCTGCCCGACACGATCTCGTCGGACGTGCACCAACTCTGCATCGACGGGCCGGCCTTCGATCAGGTCACCACCATGTCCAAGATGCTCTGCCTCGGCATGAGCCTCACCGACGTGATCGCCGCCTCCACGGTGAACGCCGCCGTGGCGGTGAAGCGGATGGAGTACGGCACCCTGAAGGTCGGCGCGCTCGGCGACGCCACCGTGCTGGCGGTCCGGGACGGTGCATTCGACTACGTCGACACACGCGGCGAGCACATGACCGGCGCGCAGCGGATCACCGCCGAGGGCGTGGTGCTCAAGGGCCGATGGTGGCACCCGACGTAACGGATCAGGACAGGTGAATTAGGATATCGGTCCTGTTACATACAAAATAACGGCCTTTACAGCCTGTTCGGCGCACCGATACACTTTCCCGTGAGGGCTAGGCCATCGTGGAGCCCTTAGCGAAACGCGCACCAAGCCGCGGCGCCCGGGAGGATGGATGGATACGGATCGACCTCTTCTGGAGGTGGACGGCGTCACGCTTCGGTACAAGACACGGGACCATCTGGTAACCGCGACCTACCGGGTGAGCTTCCAAGTGTTTCCCGGGGACCGGTTCGTGCTGCTGGGCCCTTCGGGTTGCGGGAAGTCGACGCTGCTCAAGGCCGTGGGCGGCTACATGGCCCCCACCGAGGGCGAGATCCGCCTCAAGGGTCGGCCGGTCACCCAGCCCGGTCCCGACCGCATGATGGTGTTCCAGGAATTCGACCAGCTCCTGCCCTGGAAGACGGTGCGCCAGAACGTCGTGTTCGCGCTTGAAGCCTCCGGCCGGCTCACCGGCAAGGCCGCGCGCGAGCGGGCGGACCTGTACATCGATAAGGTCAACCTGACCCGCTTCGCTGACAGCTACCCGCACACGCTGTCGGGCGGCATGAAGCAGCGCGTGGCCATCGCCCGCGGCATGGCGATGGAGCCCGACATCCTGCTCATGGACGAGCCGTTCGCGGCGCTCGACGCGCTCACACGCCGGCGCATGCAGGACGAGCTTCTGGCCCTGTGGGAGGGCACGCGCTTCACCGTTCTGTTCGTGACCCACTCGATCCCGGAGGCGATCAAGATCGGCGCGCGCATCCTGCTGCTGTCGCCCCACCCTGGCGAGGTCAAGGCCGAGCTCAACAGCGTAGCCACGCCCGAGGCCGCGCTGGCCCTTGAGAGCCGCATCCAGCAGATGCTGTTTGCCGAGGAGATCCCGGAGGCCGAGAATGTCTAGCGCCCCAGTGCTCGCCCAACCGCGCCCCGCGCCGCCCGTGGCGCCGGGTCCGTCCGCAGGCATGCCGCCCCGCCCGGCGCCGTCGGCCCGGCCCGAGATCGAGTACGCGCTGGGCCCGGCCCGGGGCGGGGCAGGCGCGCCGGTGGTGGAGAAGCCGCTGTCGCTCTTCGAGCGCCTGTTCAACCAGGGCTGGCTGCGCAAGCTGGTGATCCTGGCGGTGCTGGCCGGGATCTGGGAGGCCTACGGGCGCTACCTCGACAACGACCTCCTGTTTCCGACCTTCTCGGCGACGGTGGAAGCCTTTGTCCGGGGCATCATGGACGGCACGCTGCCGGCCCGTGCTTGGTCGTCGCTCAAGGTCCTGCTGATGGGCTACGCGGCCGGTGTGGGGCTCGCGAGCCTACTCACGGGGCTGGCGATCGCCTCGCGGATGGGCACGGATGTGCTGGAGACGCTGACCGCCATGTTCAATCCGCTGCCGGCGATCGCGCTGCTACCGCTGGCGCTGATCTGGTTCGGCCTCGGCAATGGCAGCCTGATCTTCGTGCTGGTGCATTCGGTGACCTGGGCGATCGCGCTCAACACCCATTCGGGCTTCCTGTCGGTGAGCCGAACGCTGACGATGGTGGGGCGCAATTATGGGCTCTCAGGTCCGCGGCTGATCGGCAAGATCCTGATCCCGGCGGCTTTCCCGGCCATCCTGACGGGTCTGAAGGTGGGCTGGGCCTTCGCGTGGCGCACGCTGATCGCGGCCGAACTGGTCTTCGGCGTGTCGTCGGGCTCTGGTGGGCTGGGGTGGTTCATCTTCGAGAACAAGAACATGCTCGACATCCCCAACGTGTTCGCCGGGTTGCTAACCGTGATCCTGATCGGCTTGGTGGTCGAGAACCTGATCTTCCAGACGATCGAAGCGCGCACCATCCGGCGCTGGGGCATGCAGGCCTGAGATAGCCCGGTCCCGGCAGAACGCGTCCCGCCGGAGCGGACCCCGCAATGCGACGCAGACCCGGTGTATCTGACCGGGTCTCGGCCTGCGCGTGCGACGGTGTGGGCCTGAGCGGCGATGCCGCCGCGCCCGAGGTTTCCCAGGGGCGGATCCGGGCGTCAACGCGCGGGGCGATCCCCGGCCGATCCCACCACCGCGCGAAGTCCGATCAACGGCGCCGCTCGAACGACCGCGATTCGCTATCCACACCTCCGTCCTCCGTCGCGGTCCGGAACGGTCTCATCCCGTAAAAAATGATCCACGCACAGGCCGAGACGATATTGGGCGTCAGTGACGAACAATGATGCTATAAGTAGCCTCGATTTATGGCTGTACCGTTTGAGGATAATCTTATTCGCAGCTGAATTTCGGCCGAGATGAATTAAATTTCCCTCTTCTCGGCAGGATTTCGGTCAAGGACGTCTTGACACAAGCGTGGGTTTTGCTTTTGGAACCATCGACGCCACCCTTGAAAGATTTGATCGGACTCGCGCTGTGCCCGAAAGAAATCCAGAGACTGCCCTCGAGCGCGTCAAGCTCGCTGCCGAAATCGTTGCGGCTTATGTCTCGAACAATCCCGTCCCGCCGACCGCACTGCCCGAGCTGATGGCGGGCGTGCATGCGACGCTGAACAATCTCGGCGGGCCGCGCACCGTCGAGGCCGCGCCGCCGGTCGAACAGCCGACGCCCGCGCAGATCCGCAAGTCGGTCCAGCAGGACGGTATCACCAGCTTTATCGACGGGCGGTCCTACAAGACCCTGAAGCGCCATCTCACCGCCCACGGCCTGACGCCCGAGCAGTACCGGGAGCGCTACGGCCTGCCGGAGGATTACCCGATGACGGCTCCTGGCTACGCCGCGCAGCGCTCAGCGCTTGCGAAGGCGATCGGCCTGGGCGTCCCTGGCGGCCGGGTCGATCAGCGCCGGACGGGTACGAACGGCTGATCGGCGTCGCGCCGCGCTGCGCTCTGTCGATCCGCTCTGCTCCGGAACGGCAGCACCTGCGCGGTCATCGGATCGGACTGGAACCACCGACCGAGATCGGGGCGTGCGGGCCGACCGAAGGTGTCGGCCCAGCTCAGCCTGATGACTTCGCCCGGCATCACCGGGCCCGCGGGTTCCGCATCCGACAGTGCCACCTTGCGCTGACCCGCGCCGATCCAGCGCGTGACCCGTTTGTCGGCCCCGCGGCGCAGCGAGGGCGGCACTTCCGGCAGGGCGCGCTTGGCGGATCGCCGGATATCGTCGGGCTGGTCTGAAGTGGACACGCTGAAAGAATCCCGGCCGCGTTCGAGGTGCGAGCGTGGACGGATAGCGGGTTCGGCCGTGGATCCGCCGGGGGCGCTCGACCCTCGACACGACACCATCCTACCGAAAGGCCCGATTCTCGACAGGGCAACTCTGTCCAAAAAACTTGTCTCAGCGTCCCAGATGGGCCCGATTTTGGCTCGAGAGGCGCTCAGGACACGTGTGTGCCCGGGACGGCCGCCAGCAGGCTGCGCGTATAAGCGTGCTCCGGGGCGGCGAACAGGTCGGCAGTGCCCCGCATCTCCACGATGGCGCCCCGGTGCATCACGGCGATCCGGTCGCAGATCGTGGCCGCCACCCGCAGGTCGTGGGTGATGAACAGCATCGCCAGCGACAGGCGTTGCTTCAGGTCCTCCAGCAGGTCCAGCACCTGCCGCTGGACCGAGACGTCGAGCGCCGAGACCGCCTCGTCGGCCACCAGCACGTCCGGCTCCATGGCGAGCGCCCGGGCGATGCCGATGCGCTGGCGCTGGCCGCCCGAGAAGGCGTTCGGGTAGCGGGCGGCGGCCTTGGGATCGAGGCCGACGAGGTCGAGGAGGCTGCGCGCCCGCTCGCGCGCCTCGGCGGCCGGCACCCCATGGGCGATCGGGCCCGCCGTGATGATCTGTTCCACGGTGCGACGGGGATTCAGCGACGCGAACGGATCCTGAAAGATCATCTGGATGCGGCTGCGCTTGTCGCGCAATTCGGCCTTCCCGAGGGCCGTGTAGTCGAGGTCGCCCAGCCGGACCGTGCCGCCGTCGGGCTCGATCAGCCGGATGGCGAGCCGCGCCGTGGTCGACTTGCCTGAGCCGGACTCGCCGACGATGCCCAGAGTCTCGCCACGGCGGACATCGAACGAAACCTCCTTGACCGCCGCCACGATCCGCGGCTTGCCGAACAGGCCGGAGCGTCCCGCATAGGTCTTGGACAGGCCGCTCACCGTGAGGGCGACCGGGGCCGCCGCCAGAGGTGGGCGCGCCGGCGGTGTGAGGCTCGGGACGGCGGCGAGCAGCGCCTTGGTGTAGGGGGCCTGGGGATTGCGCAGCACCGCTTCGGCCGTGCCGGATTCCACCAGCCGCCCGCGCTGGAGCACCGCCACGTGGTCGGCGATCTCCGCAACCACGCCGAAATCGTGAGTGATGAACAGGACGCTCATCCCGCGCTTCTGCTGCAAGTCGCGGATCAGCCGGAGGATCTGGGCCTGGGTGGTGACGTCGAGGGCCGTGGTCGGCTCATCGGCGACCAGCACGGACGGTTCCAGCGCCAGCGCCATGGCGATCATCGCCCGCTGCCGCTGGCCGCCGGAGAGCTGATGCGGGTAAGCCCGCACCGCCTCCTGAGGGTTCGGCAGCCCGACCTCGGTGGCGAGCGCCTCCACCCGGGCCCAGCGCTCGCTGCGGGTGAGCAGGTTGTGCGCCTCGAACATCTCGGCGATCTGGTCGCCGATCCGCATCACCGGGTTCAGCGCCGTCATCGGCTCTTGGAACACCATGGCGATGCGCCGGCCCCTTAAGGTGCGCCACGCAGGCTCGTCGAGGGTCAGGAGATCCCGGCCCTCGAACAGGATCGACCCGGCCGTCGGTTTCAGCGCCCGGGGCAGGAGGCCGGTCAGCGCATAGGCGCTCATCGACTTGCCGGAGCCCGATTCCCCGACCACGCACAGGATCTTCCCGGCTTCCAGATCGAGGTTCAGGCCCTCGACCGCGTGCGGGCGGTCGGCACCCTTGGGGAGCGCGATCGTCAGATCGCGGATGCGGACGACCGGCTCGCTCATGGTTCAGGCCCTCGCGGTGCGGCGGCGGAGGATGTCGGGTCCGGCCTCGGCCAGATCCCAGAACAGGCCAGCCATGATCGCCAGACCCTCTCGGGTGCCGGAGGCGAGCATGTGCTCGTCCGGCCCGTGCTGGCGGCAGGCCGGATAGGAATGCGGCACCCAGAGGGTCGGCAACCCCAGGATCTCCGAGAACGCATCGTTCGGCAGCGAGCCGCCGAGATTGGGCAGCAGCGCCGGTTTTTTGCCGGAACTCGCCTCGATCGACTGTAGGGCCCATTCGACCCAAGGGTCCTCCACCGGGAGCCGGGTCGCCTGGAAAACCTCGGCGGCGCGGGCGGGCCGGACCTCGACCATCGGGAAGCCGTGCGCGTCGAGATGGGCGCGCACGTTCTGGATGAGATTCTGCCAATCGGTGCCGACCACGAAGCGCAATTGCAGGGTCGCCTTGGCGTGGGGCGGCACGGCATTGAGCGGCCCGTCCGGATCGCCGGTCTTGAAGGCCAGGACTTCGAGGGTGTTCCAGGCGAAGACCCGCTCGGCCGGACTCAGGCCCGGCTCGCCCCAGTCGGAATCGATCTTCGGCGCGGTCGGGTCCTCGCCGACGCGGATATCGGCCAGAGCCGCGCGCACGCCCTCGGGGATCGGCGGCGGCCGCAGGGCCTGGACCAGGATGGTGCCGCGCGCATCGACCATCGAGGCGATGGCCGAGGCCAGCACCGTGCCGGGGTTGCGCAACAGGCCGCCCCAATTGCCGGAATGGTGCGGGCCTTCCCGCAGATCGAGGCTCAGTTCGAAATTGTAGGCGCCGCGGGAGCCGAGGAAGAGGGTTGGGCGCTCGCCGTTGAGGCGGGGGCCGTCCGAGGCGATCAGCACGTCGGAATGCAGCGCTTCCGCCTGAGCCCGGCAGAACGGCCGCAGGCCCGGGGAGCCGGATTCCTCGCCCATCTCGATCAGCAGCTTCACGTTGAAGCCCAGATGCCCGTCGCGGGCCGCGATCACCTGCTCCAGAGCCGCGAGGTTGAGGACGTGCTGGCCCTTGTTGTCGGCGGTGCCGCGCCCGTACCAGCGGTCGCCCTCGACCACGATCTCCCAGGGGCCGAGGCCCGCGCGCCACTGCTCGGGGTAGCCCCGCACCGTGTCGCCGTGGCCGTAGATCAGCACGGTCGGCAGGTCGACGCCCTCGTGGCGCTCGGCGATCAGGAACGGGCCGTGCACGCCATCCGGGTTGTCGAAGACTTTTGGGGGCGCGAAGCCGAGCCGGGTGACCAGCGGCGTGATGAAGGCATCGAGATAGGCGCGCAAAGCCGCCTCCTGGCCGGGGGCCTGGCTCTCGGTGGGCATCGCCACCGCCTCCCGCAGGAGGGCGAGGAACGCGCCCGAATCGAAGCTGTCGGTGGCGCGCGCGATGGCGGCGTCTCGCGTCATGGTGTGTTTCCCGTGAAACATTTTGGTGCCGTGCCGCCCGGATCTTCGCCGGAGGGCATCGTCAGTGGCGCGCCTCGGGCGCCGTGATGTCGCGCAGGCCATCCCCCAAGAGGTTGATCGCCAGCACGAGGAGGAGGAGCGCCACGCCCGGGATGGTGATCACCCAGGGCTGGAAGAACATGTACTGCTTGCCCTCGGCGATCATCAGGCCCCAGGAGGGCAGGGGCGGCTGCACGCCGAGCCCGAGGAACGACAGGGCAGCCTCCAGCAGGATCGAGTGGGCCATCTCCAGGGTCGCCACCACGATCAGGGCGTTCATGAGGTTGGGCAGGATTTCCTGGCCGATGATGCGCAGGTCCGAGAGCCCGACTGCCCGAGCCGCGCTGACGAAATCCTGGTTGCGGATCTGCTGGGTGGCGGCGCGCGTCACCACGGCGAAGCGGTCCCAGAGCAGGAAGCCCAGCACCAGCACCACCACCTTCAGGGAGCCGCCGACCAGCGCCGCCATGGCGAGCGCCACCAGCACCACCGGCATGGCGAGCCGCGTGGTCACGATGTAGCTCACCACCGAATCGACCCAGCCGCCGAAATAGCCGGCGCATAATCCGAGCACCGTGCCGATCAGCCCGGAGATCAAAGCCGCCGAGAGGCCGATCAGCAGGGAGATCTGGCCGCCATAGAGCAGGCGGCTGAGGTAGTCGCGGCCGAGCTTGTCGGTGCCGAACACATGGTCCCAGGTGCCCTTGGCCTGCCAGATCGGCGGGATCAGGCGGCGGGACACATCCTGCGCGTAGGGGTCGTGCGGGGCGATCAGCGGGGCGGCGAGCGCCGCCAGCACGATCAGCCCGAGGATCCCGGCGCCGATCAGGAAGCCGGTGTGGCGCAGGCCCCGCCGCAGGATCAGGCGGGTCGGGGAGGGCACCGGCGCCAGGGCGATCGGCACGTCCGGGGGCAGGGCGGGGGCGGCGAGCGCCGCCGTGTCGGGGGGGAGGCTCATGGCGGGCTCCATCCTCATGCCTGGCGCAGGCGCGGATCGAGGAAGGCGTTCAGCAGGTCGGCCGCGAGCGTCAGGCCGATGTAGATCATGGCCAGAACCAGCACGATCGCCTGGACGACGGGGAAGTCGTTGCGGGCGATGGATTCCCAGGCCAGCTGGCCGAGGCCCTGGAGCGAGAACACCGCCTCGATCACGATCGAGCCGCCGAGCATGAACCCGAACTGCACCGCCGACAGGGCGATCACCGGGATCACGGCGTTGCGGAGCGCATGGCGCACCAGGATTTTTCTGGGCGGCAGGCCCTTGGCGCGGGCGGTGCGGACGTAGTCGGAGGCCAGCACCTCCAGCATGCCGTTGCGGGTCAGCCGCATCACGGCGGGCATCGCGTAGTAGCCCAGCGCGATCGCCGGCAGGACGAAGTTCTTCCACGTGGCGTTGCCTGAGACCGGCAGCCAGCGGAGATTCACGGAAAAGATCAGGATCAGCGTCAGGCCGAACCAGAAGCTCGGCATCGCCTGGCCGAGCACCGAGACGGCCAGCGCCGTGCGGTCGATCCAGGTATCCCGCTTCACGGCCGCGACGACGCCCAGCGGAATCGCCACGAACAACGCCACGGCCAGCGCGATGAAGCCGAGATAGAGAGTGATCGGCAGGCGGGCGGCCAGCAGGTCGATCACCCGCTCGCGGAAGTAGAAGGAATTGCCGAAATCGAGGTGCAGCGCCCGCCAGCCCCAGGTGAGGAACTGGGTCAGCATCGGCTGGTCGAGCCCGTAATCCTGGCGGATCTGGGCGATCTGCGGTCCGGTGGCCTCGGGCCCGGCGATCGCGGTGGCGAGATCACCCGAGAGGTGGAGGAGCAGAAAGCTCGCCACCGACACCGTGAAGGCGACCGCCAGGGCGACCAGGATGCGCCGGACCGTGAAGACCAGCATGGCTCAGGCTTCCTTTTGGAGATGCGGAACTCGCGGCGGGTTCTCCCTCCCCCCTCTGCGGGGGAGGGTGGGCCGGCCGTCAGGCCGGGTCGGGAGAGGGGAGCGACGGTGCCGGAGGAGACATCGGCCTTCATGAAGGCTGCGCCGGATCCTGAAGCCGGGCTCCCCTCTCCCCCCCTGCTTCGCAGGGTACCCTCCCCCGCAGAGGGGGGAGGGGGACCGTTGCGATGCGGCGGCCCCCCTCACTTCCACGACGCCGCGTAGAAGCGCGCCACCTCGTCGGGCTGAGCGGTGAAGTTCAGGTCCGACGTGAAGGCGTAGTTGGTCGAGTAGGAGAACATCGGCAGGGCGTAGGCCTCGGCGGCGATCCGCTGGAGCGCCTTGGCGTAGGCGGCCTTGCGGGTCTCCGGATCGGTGGAGCCGTCGCCCTTCTGGAGGTCGGCGATCACCTGTGGATCCTTGGTCAGATCCTCCTCGCCGCCGCGGAAATACACGCCGTCGAAGGCCGAGACGTCGAGAACCGAGAACGAGCCCCAGGTCTGGTAGCCGATGGAGATCTTACCGGCCCGCAGGGAGTCCCGGAAGGCCGCGTAGCGCAGGTAATTGAGTCGCACCTTGATGCCGACGGCGCCGAGATAGCCGATCACCGCCTCGGCGTAGTCCCGCTCGCGATAGGCGCCGAGGTCGATCTCGAAGCCCTTCTCGTAGCCGGCTTCCTTAAGCAGTGCCTTGGCCTTGGCGGGGTCGTAGGGGTAGCGCATCACACCCTGGTCGGTGCAGCCGAACTGATCGACGAAGCACAGGGCGTTCATCACCCGGGAGGCGCCGCGCACGAGGTTGTCGACCATCGCCTTGCGGTCGATGGCGTAGGAGATCGCCTGCCGGACGCGGACGTCCTTGAGGGGCGAGTTCTCCTTGGCACGGCCGAGCGTGTCGAATTGCAGGAAGCCGACCCGCATGGTCTCGGAGTTGAGCACCGTGATGTTCGGGGCGGCGCGCAACTGCTCGGCCTGATCGCTCGGCACCCGCCAGATCCAGTCGACGCCGCCGGTCATCAGTTCGGCCATCCGGCTCTCGCCGTCCGGGATGACGCGGAACTGCAGCTTGCCGATCTTCGGCTTCCCCAAGGGGCTACCGGCCCAGTACTTCTCGAACCGCTCCATGTTGACGCCGCGGCCGCTATCGACCTTGGTGATACGGTACGGGCCGCTGCCGACCGGCGCCTTGGCGAAACCGTCGAGTCCCACTGTCTTGAAGTAGGTGGCCGGGAAGATCGGCGTCGGGCCGGCGAGGTATTCCAGCGCCGCCGGGAACGGCGCCTTGAGGTGGATGCGGACTGTATGCGGGCCGGTGACCTCCACCGACTTCATCCAGTCGACGTTCTGGCGGGTGACCGTGCGGGCCTCCGGCGTCAGCACGTAGTTGAACGTGAAGGCCACGTCCTCCGGCCCGAGCGGGTCGCCGTTGTGGAAGGTCACGCCCTCGCGGATCGTGAGATCGAGGCTCGTATCGTCCGCCCAGGTCCAGGCGGTGGCCAGCATCGGCTTGTAGGACCCGTCCTTGGGGTCGCGGTACAGCAGCGTGTCCCAGCAGTTCCGGGCCAGGATCACGCCCTCGCGGGCGCTGTTGTGGTACGGGCTGACGTTCTCGGGCTCGCTGTCGGACGCGTAGACCAGGGTGTCGTCGGCCTTGCCGGCCAGCGCCGGATGCGCGGCGATCAGGGTCGCGAGCGAGGCGGCCAAGGTGGCGGCTCGGGTGAGAGTCCGTAGCGGCATGGAGGCTCCGACGGCGCGGTGGACAGGTCACACGGAGCAATCCGCGGCTGCCACCTTTTTCACCCTGCCATGATGTTGTGCATCTGGGATCGCAACAAGTAGAATTTGGCGAGCGCTGCCTTGCTAAATCGGCAACGGACGTGGTTGTATAGTGGTATCAAGGTGGGATAGTGCAAACGACGGGCCTTCGCTACTTCCTGGCCGTGGCCCGCACGGGCTCGATTGCTGCGGCCTCCGCGCAGCTCCACGTTGCGGCCTCGGCGATCAGCCGGCAGATCGGCAACCTGGAGGCCGAACTCGACTGCGTCCTGTTCGAGCGGCGCCCGCGCGGCATGGTGCCGAGCCCGGCCGGGGAGCTACTGGCCCAGCACGCCCATCAGGTGCTGCTCCGTGCCGAGCAGGTCGTCACGGAGATCCGGGAGCTCGAAGGGCTCGCCCGGGGTCTGATCCGGGTGGCGAGCGCCGAAGGCTTCGCCCTCGATATCGTGCCGAACGCCATCGCGGCCTTCCACGCGGCCCATCCGGGCATCCGCTTCGAGGTGACGGTCCTACCGCCCGCGCAGGTGACCCAAACGGTGGCGGTGGGGGAGGCCGATCTCGGGATCACCTTCGCGCTGGCGCCCACCGCGCAGGTGGAGGTGCTGTATGACGGGCAGGTGGAAATGCGGGTGCTCGCCGCCGCCGACCATCCCCTGGCGGGCGCCTCAGTCCTGCGCCTCGCCGATCTGGCTGCGTATCCGGTCGCGCTGACGACCCGGGACACGACCCTGCGGCAAGCCTTCGATGCCGCCTGCGTGCAGGAGGGCATCGCGGTCGAGCCGGTTTTGACCGCCAACACCCTCTCGACGCTGCTGCCCTTCGTGCGGCGCTCGCGCGGGCTGGCGCTGATGTCGGCGCTCTCGGTGCAGACGCCCCTGCGGCTCAACGAGCTGGTGAGCCTGCCGATCCTCGCCCGGGCGGGCCTCGCCCGCGGCATCCAGGTCCAGGCCATGCGCGACCGGCGGCTGCCGAAGGCGGTGCGGGCGTTCCTGCGCCAGCTCATCGACGCATTGCCGCCGCAGACCGGCTGAGGATCGTTCAGGCGCCCCGGTCCGCGACCGTGCAGCTGTGGTCCATCACGTCCTCGGCGCTGGCGCTCGGCGCCCGGTAGGCCAGCAGGATGAAGCCCGGCTCGGGATCGCCCGGCGGCGTTGCCACCGCCGCAAAACTCGTCCGGTGCAGGTCGGGCCGGGCGCCCGGCAGAGTGTGCAGGACCGCGAACGGGTTGAACCGCGCTGCCTCCGCCTCCGGCACCCGCAGGGCGTAGTAGCGATCGCCCGCAAGCGGCACCGGGAAACGGCTCCAGCGCCGCTGAATCTGGTGGCCGTGGACCTTTAGGGCCGCCAGCACGCTGGGCTTCAGGCAGTCGATGTGGATGTGGAGCTGGTCCTGGCTGCGGCCCCGGGCCGAGTTGACCGCCAACCCCACCGCGTCGGGCGAGAGCTTTCCCTTGAACACATCCGACACGAAGGGGCGCGCCGCGAGCGCTGCCCGCCAGTAGGCGGCCCCACGCGGGCCCCGCAGCACCGGCGCCTCCAAGCCCGCCACGGTGTCGGTCGGCATGACGACGCTGTGGGTCGGCTCTCCGGGCGCCCGCAGGACCGCCGTGCCCGGACGCTCCCCGTCGCCGAGATCCACCGAGAGGCACGGAAAGGTCCGGTTGGCGAGCCGCTTGGCCAGCACGCAGGTCTTCAGCGCCGCCCACAACACGTCCCGGCTCGGATCGGGCGCGGCCGAGACCGGCACGGGGAGCATGAGGGTGGCCAGGACGGCGAGCAGCGCGGGGCGCATGGTGGCTTCCGGTGCGGCCGGCGGCGCGGCCCGGGGCATCGATAGCCGATCCGACGGTGCGCCGGCAAAGCGGCTCGATGTCCTGACGGTGGGCTTCGAAGCAGCTATGCCAGCCCATCCCGAACCCGGAGCCCCCGATGGCGCCTGCCCTTACCCCGGAGATCGCCGCCCGCTTCGCCGGCATCGCTCTCGGGCACGTGACCCAGGAATACCCGAACAAGCCGGGCCATGTCCTGGACGGCCCCGAGGACGCGCACACCCCCGCCGCGCTGCACCCGGTCTTCTACGGTAGCTACGATTGGCATTCCTGCGTCCACGGAACGTGGCTGCTCGCCCGCGTGCTGCGCCTGTTCCCGGACGGCACGCAGGCCGGGGCGATCCGCGCCCATTTTGATGCCCAGCTCACCCCCGATAAGGTCGCCGGGGAATGCGCCTATCTCGGTCGGCCGACGGCCCGGGGCTTCGAGCGGCCCTATGGCTGGGCATGGCTCCTGAAGCTTGCCGACGAACTCGCCCGCTTGGCCGAGCCCCGCTGGGCCGAGGCGCTCGCGCCGCTCGCCGGGATCGTGGTCCGGCGGTTCCAGGATTTCCTGCCGCTGGCCGCCTACCCGGTGCGGGTCGGGACCCATTTCAACACCGCCTTCGCGCTGCGCTTGGCCGCCGACTACGCCGAGGGAGCTGGCGATGCGGCGCTCCGGGCCCTGCTGCTGCACAAGGCCGAGCGCTGGTACGGGGCGGACGAGGCATGCCCCGCCTGGGGCGAGCCGGGCGGCGGCGACTTCCTGTCCTCCGCGCTGATCGAGGCCGAGTGCATGCGCCGCCTGCTGCCGCCGGAGCGGTTCGGGCCCTGGTTCGACCGGTTCCTGCCCGATCTCGCGGTGGGCCGGCCCGTGACCCTGTTCCGCCTGGCCGCCGTCACCGACCGCAGCGACGGCAAGATCGCCCATCTCGACGGGCTGAACCTCAGCCGGGCGTGGTGCTTCCGGGCGCTCGCCTCCGCCCTCGCTTCGGAGGATCGCCGCCGGCCGGTCCTGATAGCAGCCGCCGAGGCACACCTCGCGGCGGGGCTTCCGCACGTAGCGGGCGACTACATGGGCGAGCATTGGCTCGCGACCTTCGCGCTGCTCGCCCTGGAGGCGTGAGCCAGGTCCCGGGGACGGCCGGTAGACGATAAGGATTACTTGAGTACCTGCCGCCGCAGCCCGCGTTGGCTCGAACAGGCCAAAAAAAAGGACCGTTCGCAGAGAACGGTCCGAAGTCTAGGGAGGAAACGCCCACGATGGGCAGCAGCACGCCGACGCCGTCGTTGTGCTGCACTGCATCAACCCGAGAGGGGACGGCGTTGTTCCGAACCGAATGGTGCACGTCACGGAGCTTGGTTGACGCGAACTCTCCAACCCTTGCGCGAGGCCGGCAGGCGAATCTTTCCGTCTGCCGGGGGAGCATGTAGCGCCGGCGGACCGCCGGACTTGGAAGGGGTCTGCGTCACGGGCGGCGCTGCACAGTCCGCTGAAGGGTCGGTGTGCCGTCCCGGCGCATGATCTGCGCTGAGTCGTCAGTCAGGCGTAGCGCCCGTACGAGGACGCGTTCCTCATTTAAGCGCGGCGAACTACGAGCCGCTTTGCGCGCGTGGCCGATAGGCGTCTGACACGACCTGCACACGAAGACAGTCACGACATGGCGCAGCCGGTGTGTTTGCCGCGCTCACACGCGTGAACAGGCCCAGCCCACGCGTGTGAACAGGCCCAAGAGCAGGGCGCTGCCTCCGGCCGAAGAGACCGTCGTGGTCGCTCGTCCCCTCCGCTCCGCGGAAGCCCGCTGAATATATTGCACACACCGCCACATTCCATCTGGCGCAGCGTGAGATTTATCGCCATACGTCAGGTTTCATGGGCCGCAACGAGTGAGCGACATGATATTCGTTGACCGTAAGATTCAGTTGAATCTGCTTATAAAGCGTCTTGGTAAAATCATTTACGTGATGAAGCAGCTTCGTGAACACGTTAAATTAGTTAATATTGTATACAAAAACGATAAAGTTCCGTATTTCCGCTTTACTGGTGTGAATGCCCGCAAATACTTAGACGAATATATAGCCCTCAATCTCGATACGTGCACGAGGAGGGAGATCATATATAGCCACCACGAATGGATGCGTGATTGCACAACTCTGGTCGTGGAAGACAATACCGTGCTGTGGAAGAATCCGGGGGGTGATCAGTGCATCGTACTTCGGAAAGCATCTCTGGCGCCACTTGAAGGCGAACTTGAATTCGTTTTCCAGGTCCGAGATGTTTCGATCTGTACCTTGAGTTTTGTGGTTTGTCGCGGCGATCTCGTCGGGATTAGGAAAAAATTGGTGCTTGTCATCGGTGGGTTGCAAGGCCGACCCAATACGGCGTCAATCCTTAGAGAAGTCTCAAAATCAAATCGTGAGATATCTCCGGCTGATATGCTATTTCTGGCCTGCAAAGCGTTCGCCGTCGAGGCTGGAATTAAGCAGATCGTAGGGTACTCAGCGGAGTTTAATTCAGCATCTAGTCATTCCACTTTGGTCACGATGGATTATGGCGGATTCTGGGCCGCGAACAACGCCATCGCCGGGAACGAAGGGCAATACCTTTTGGATCCCAGCCTGGAAAAGGATCCGGGCGATCCGGTGTTCTCGAGCAATCCCTCGCGGACCCGCCGCAAGCGACGGGACAAAATTCTTTTCAAGGAACAGGTCATGGGAAATATATCGCGGGCTCGCATACTGGCGGCCCGCATGAACGACAACAGTCAGACGGTCGCTAATCCGGAACGATCATTGCCTCGTTCAATGCAGCACGGCACGCATCGATGACAGGACGGTCACCGCGGCTTGGTAATCGCTGGCGGGACGAGGATGTCGATTGCCTCGGTTCCGCCAGATCACCACGGTGTCGTCGGGGTCCGACCCGTAGGCGGCTTCATCTGAGCTATAGCGCATCTGCTCCGCAAAATACCGCTCCAGTGCCGGCGATCCATCTATCATAGGGGCGGCAACGGGATTGAGGAGGATCAGGAACAGATCCCTGGGATCTTGAGCCAGGCTCATCTCTAAGTTTTTGATCACTTTCTGCATCAGATCTGCCGGAAACGGATTGTACATAAAGATTGCAATCGGGCCTTTCGGTGGTTCGAAGATTGTCGCGTCTTTAGTTATGACGACCGGTTGCCGGGATGCTTGAGCGCGTTGGCTATAGTGCCTGATGTTCTGTCGCGCGATGTCGGCGAGGATTGGATTGTATTCTATGCCCGTGATGGACCGAAAACCGAATTCACTTGCGACGAGGATCGCGCGCCCTTTTCCGCAGCCGAGATCGATGAGGTGAAGATTTTCGACATCGGGTAAAAGCGAGAAGGTCCGGCGAAGGGCACTTGGTTGAGCGGCCAGATAGCCGTTCGAGGCTTGCGGGGTGAGGGCGTAGCCTGGAATGTAGCCGCTGGTCTCAACACCATATTCGACATCGAACGGGTGCCTTGCAGAGGATCGACGGGACAATTTTCCATCAGCGAGCAACACCAGCGCGAGTCTGACTCCCGGAACGCGAACTGCCATGCCCAGGAGCGGCTTCGCGGAAGCCTTAAGAAATCGCCTGCCGATGTGAAGTAACCCGCCGTGCTGGTGCATCTCTATGGCCCATGATCGTTGCGTCGGAATTCAGATTTCAATGAACTGTATGGGATTTGTTCGACGGTTTATCAATTTGTCATTTTAAGCATCACGTATCTTAATTCGTCTCTGCTATGGGTGTTGTCTAAATCGTATGGTATTGTGTCCTTGCCATTAGAGATTGAACTCCTTGGCTAAGGAGCGATCGAATCGCTGACGATACTCGTACAAAAAATGTGCCGATCAACAAAACGCCCCTGCCGTCGGGCCTCGGCTCCCCGTTCGCTCAAGCCCACTGCGTCCAACGCGCCTTGTTCGAGTCTCCGCGTCCGGCACGCAGGCCGCGCAGCGCGCGCACTGGCGCAATTCCCGGAGAATCCGTCTCGGCCCCGCATCATCCGGCAGAATGATGCCGACGGTGCATGTCCGCCTCTCGAAGCGCCTTGAGCGCCACCTGCACCGCGTCCGCCCCGGCAAACGCAGCATCCCGGATCGTCTGCACACAAGGATCAACGACGATGCGGCTCAGCCGGGCCAGGATTGGAGGGCTACGAGTTGGGGGAAAACGTCTGCGCGCGGCTCGCGCCGGGGCTCCGGGGGAGCCGCGAAAATCGTCAGTCCCGCGCTACGCCTTCCTCCGCGATGCGGCGCGCCGCCAGCGCCTTCAGCGGGCTGCGCCGCTTGGCCGCCTCGTACAACACCTGGGCGAGTTGCTCGGCCGCGTACGGCTTGCGCACCAGGGGGAAGCCATGGGCGTCGTCCGTGGCCAGGATGTGGCTGTAGCCCGAGGTCAGCACCACCGGCAGGTCGGGCCGCGTCGTCTGCAGGTGCCGGGCGAGCGCGAAGCCGCCCATGCCGGGCATCACCACGTCCGAGAACACCACGTCGAAGCGATCCGGCGTGCTGTCGAGTTCGGCCAGCGCCTCCTCGGCGGATTTCGTCCAGACCGGGGCATGGCCCAGATCCTCCAGGATCTGGGTGCAGAAGCGGCCGACCCCGAGATTGTCCTCCACCACGAGGATGCACAGGCCCCGCTGCGGCCCCGTCTCCCTCTCCGGCTGCGCGTCGCCGCCGGCCTCGGTCACCGCCGCGGGGGCTGCGATCTGCGGCAGGTAGAGGGTGAAGGTGGTCCCGCCGCCCAGCGCGCTCGCCACGTCGATGTCGCCGCCCGACTGCTTGGCGAATCCGATCACCTGGGAGAGGCCGAGCCCGGTCCCCTTGCCGACCTCCTTGGTGGTGAAGAACGGCTCGAAGATCCGTCCGAGATCCGGAGCCGGGATGCCGGTACCCGTATCGGTGACCCGGACGGCCACGAACGGCCCGCGCGCGCCGGCGTGGCCGCGGATCGGCGGCATCGGGCAGTCGCCGTCGAGACGCAAGGTCAGGCCGCCTTCCCCGTCCATGGCGTCCCGGGCGTTGACCGCCATGTTGATCAGGGCCGTCTCGAACTGGCTCTCGTCGGCGCGCACGTAGCGGGGCGTCTCAGGGAGATCGATGGTGACGCTGATCCGCGCGCCGGTCACCGAATCGAGCATGTCGGCGATGCTGCGCAGCCGTGCGCAGATGTCGAACACCTGCGGCGTGAGCGCTTGCCGCCGGGCGAAGGCGAGGAGCTGCCCGGTGAGCTTGGCGGCCCGGTCGACCGTGTCGGAGACCGCATCGAGGTAGCGCCGCCTGCGCTCCTCCGCGAGGTCGGGCCGGCGCAGGAACTCCATGGAGGAGCGGATGATCGTCAGGAGATTGTTGAAGTCGTGCGCCACGCCGCCGGTGAGCTGGCCGATCGCCTCGAGCTTCTGCGATTGGCGCAGGGCCTCCTCGGCCTCGCGCTGCTCGGTGATGTCGCGCCCGAACCCGTAGAACAGCCCGTCCTCCGGAACGACCGTCCAGAGCACGCGGCGCCGGTCGCCGGAATGGGTCACGCAGGCGAGTTCCACATCCTCGGCCCGTCGATCCTCGCAGAGCGGCCGCAGGGCGATCCGGGCGCCCTCGCGCTCAGGCTCCGCCACGAAGTCCAGGGCGGATCGGCCCAGGGTCTCCGCCTCTGACCACCCGAGCGCACGGGTCCAAGAGGGGTTCACCGCCTGGACCCGCCCGTCCCGGTCGGAGACGAGCTTCAGCACCGGCGACAACGTCCAGACCCGGTCGCGGTCCCGGGTCTGCGCGGCGACCTGCGCCTCCAGGCGCTCCGCCCGCGACTGGAGCAGGTCCTCGACCTGCTTCCGCTCGGACACGTCGTGGGCGAACACATAGAACCCATCGACCTGCCCGTCCGGCCCGCGGCGGGGGAGGTAGCGCGTGTCGGCGGTCCGTCTCCCGCCATCCGGGAAGGTCCAGACCCATTCGTGCCGGATCTCGTGACCGGCGAGCGCCCGCTCGATGGCGGAGCGCCGCGCCGCGAACGCCTCGGGGCCGAGGAGGTCGATCACGGTCCGCCCCACCACATGGGCGGCGGACAGGCCCGTCCAGGTCTCGTAGGCGGCGTTGGCGAACCGGTAGACGAGGTTGCGGTCGATGAAGGCAATCAGCACCGGCATCGCGTCCGCGACGAGGCGCAACTCGGCCTCCCGCGCCTGGAGGGTCATCTCGCTCCGGCGGCGCTCGGTGATGTCGTTGAACAGGATCGCGACGCGGTTCCGCATCGGCCCGTCGACCCGGTAGGCGTGCACGTCGTACCAGCGGCCGAGACCTGCGATCGGCTGCTCGAACCGGACCGGCTCTCCGGTCCGCACGACCTGCCCGTAGAGGTCGAACCAGTGCTGCTCGTGGCCAGGCACCAGCTCCCGCATCGTGCGGCCGACCACGTCGGTCAGGCCGGCCAGATGCTCGAAGGCGGGATTGACCTCCAGGAAGCGGTAATCGACCGCGCGGTTGTCCTCCGCGAAGATCATCTCCACGAGGCAGAAGCCGGCATTGAGGAAGGCGAACAGCGAGCGGTGGCGCTCCTCGTTGCGGCGTAGCGCGGCCTCGGCGCTGCGCGATTCCAGCTGCGCCATCACCGCCCGGGCGAGCGCGCTCAGGATGAAGACCTGCTGGTCGGTCAGGGTGCGCGGCTCCTGATCCAGCACGCAGAGCGTCCCGATGGCCCAGCCATCGGGCGTCACCAGGGCGACGCCCGCGTAGAAGCGCAGGTGCGGCTCCCCGGTGACAAGAGCATTGCCGGCGCGATCCGGCTCCGCCGCGAGATCGGGCAGCATCAGGATGCCGTCTTCGCGCAGCGCCTCGGTGCAGAACCCGGAATCCAGCGGCATCGCCCGCGGCGCGTGGCCCACCGCGGCCTTGATCCATTGCCGGTCGGCGTCGATGAACGTGATGTGGGCCATCGGCGTGCCGCAGGCCTTTGCGGCCATCTCGACGATCTCGTCGAATGCCCGTTCCGGAGGCGTGTCGAGGATGGCGTAGGCGCGCAGGGCGGCCAGACGCTGGGGATGCTGGGGCTCGAAACCCGACGAGCGGGGCATTGTCTGGGTCCGCGACACGGAGGGGTCATAACCCACGTCCTCGACCCTCCCAAGCGAGTCCATGCAACGCAGTTCCGGCGATACGGCCAACATAGGGTTTGCGCGCGGATAAGCTCTCGAACGAACGGTTCGGATCCCGACCGGCGATCGTCACCATGCGGGTCTGACACCCCGCCACGCCTGATTGCTCCGCCGCGGTTTGCAATCTTAAATTGTATCGACGTCCCTCACGCTGCGTGGTGGCGACGCGGGGTGTCGACCGGCATCGTGCTGGGTCATGTTCACGAATCCGTGTTCTCGCCCCCGATCTCCGCCCGGTGTCGGGTCGACGTAGCGGCCGCTTCTGTCGGAGTGATGTCACCTGCACCTCCGGACCGACGCGAATCCGATCCGCGACATCCGCGCTGTGGACGGGATTGCCGCGCCCGGGAGCCCCGGCGGCCCACGCTGCGTTGGCGGCACGAGGAACACGGATTCGGATCGGCATGGCCAATCGCAAGTTGAAGCCGGGCGCGCAGCAGGGCGTCGAGGACGCGCCGCTGATGCCTACGGGGGCCCTGGCGGTGGCGCTCCTGGGCTACGGGGCGGGGGCCGCGCCCCTCGTCCACGTCGCCCGGGACGGCCGCCGCTTGGAGGAGCTGGCCGCGACGCTCAGGGCGCTCGATCCCGAGGCCCGGGTCGCGATCTTCCCCGAATGGGATTGCCTGCCCTTCGACCACGCCTCGCCGTCCCGGGCCACCATGGGCGCCCGGGCCGCACTGATGCGCTGGCTGACCGACCGGGACGCGCTGCCCGCCTTCGTGCTGACGACCGCCCCGGCCCTGATCCAGCGGGTGCCCCCGCCGGAGACCTGGGCGACGGCCCGTGTGACGCTTCGGGTCGGCGACCCCCTCGACGTCGCGGCGGCGACGGCCGACCTCAAGCGCCTCGGCTATATCTTGGACGAGCGGGTCGACGAGCCCGGCGAGATCGCCGTCCGGGGCCGCACCGTGGAGGTGTTTCCGGCCGCAGCGCCGCGCCCCTGCCGGATCGAGCATGCGGACGGCCGCGTCACCGCGATCCGCTCCTACGATGCGATCTCGCAGCGCTCGGTCGCCGAGACGGACGAACTCGTGATCGATCCCGCGACCGAGATCGTCCTGGAGCCCGGCTCCGGGCAGAGCTTCGAGCCGTTCACCGGCCAGGAGCACCGGCTCGAGCGCTACTACCCGCGCCTCGTCACTCTGCTCGACTACGTGCCGGCGGCCCGCCTCGTCGTCGAGGACGGCACGCAGGCCCGGATCGACGCCGTGTTCGAGCAGATGGAGGAAGCAAGAGGCCGGCTCGGCGGCCGGGGGCAGGCCGGGGCGGGCCTCTACCTCACGCCGCAGGCATGGCGCGACATCGTGGCGGCCCATGACCGGATCGCCGCCACCGCGGCGGCCGGCGAGCCGCTGACGCTGCAATCCTTCGCCCGGGAGCGTCGGCCGGGCACCGCCTTCGCCAAGCTGCTGCGCGAGCGGCTGAAGGCCGGCGACGTGATCGTCCTGGCGGGCAGCCGCCAGCCGCTGCGACGCTTGGTGCGCCAGACCGGCAAGATCGCCGAGCGCCCGATCCGCCTGATCGATGCCTGGGCCGACGTCGCCAAGGCGGCCCCGGGGGACGTCCTCGCCCTGGAGGCGCCGCTGGGAGCCGGCTTCCGGGCACCCGACCAGAGCGCGACCGTCATTGCCGCCGCGGACTTGTTCGGGCCGGATGCCGCGGTCACGGGGGGCGCCCGGGCGATCCTGCCGATGGGCGAGGTCGATCTGCGCCCCGGCGACGTCGCGGTCGACCGCGACCGCGGCCTGTGCGTGTTCGAGGGGCTGGAGCCGGTGGCGACCCAGGGCGAGGAGGCCTCCGAGGCCCTGCGCCTGCGCTTTTCCGGTGACGCGATCCTGATGGTGCCGGTTTCCCAGTCGG
Organism: Methylobacterium sp. J-088; assembly: GCF_022829295.1. Lineage (GTDB taxonomy): Bacteria > Pseudomonadota > Alphaproteobacteria > Rhizobiales > Beijerinckiaceae > Methylobacterium. Next base: position 52,876 of record NZ_JAKSYH010000248.1, on the reverse strand, counting down.
ACCGGATCTGGCGCTACGGACCGGAGCCCGACGCCGTCACCCTCGACAAGCTCGACGGCGGCAAATTCGCTGGCGGCACTTGGCCCCGCCGCCGCCTGGAGGCCGAGGCCACGATGGCGCGGACCGCCCGGATCATGCTGGAAGCCGCCCGTGCCCGCCGGGAGACCGCGGCCTCCGTCCTGGCGCCCCCGGCCAAGGACATGGAGCGCTTCGCCGCCGGCTTCGGCTTCGCCCCGACCCCGGATCAGTCCGCTGCGATCGACGAACTGATGGCCGACCTCGCCTCCGGTCGGCCGATGGACCGGCTGGTCTGCGGCGATGTCGGCTTCGGCAAGACCGAGGTGGCCTTACGGGCGCTGGCGGCGGCTGTCTTCTCCGGCAAGCAGGCGGCGCTCATCGCCCCGACCACCGTCCTGGCCCGCCAGCACGCCGAGATCCTGCGCCGCCGCTTCGGCCGGTTCGGCATCGCGGTTGCGCAGCTCTCCCGCCTCGTGGCGCCGGCTGAGGCCAAGCGGGTCAAGGCGGGGCTCGCCGACGGCACGGTCCGGCTGGTGGTCGGCACCCATGCGCTGGCCGGCAAGGGCGTCCAGTTCGCCGATCTCGGCCTGACGGTGATCGACGAAGAGCAGCGCTTCGGCGCCAAGATGAAGGCGGACCTGCGTCGTCTGGCCGAAGGCGGCCATGTGCTCACCCTCACCGCGACCCCGATCCCGCGCACGCTTCAGGCGGCGCTCGTCGGTCTCCAGAGCCTGAGCGTGCTCGCCACGCCCCCGGCCCTGCGTCAGCCGGTCCGGACCGTCGTGGCGCCCTACGATGCCGAGGCGGTGCGTGAGGCGCTGGTTCGCGAGAACCGCAGGGGCGGCCAGAGCTTCGTGGTCTGCCCGCGGATCGAGGACATCGCCTCCATGGCCGAGCGCCTGCGCGCCCTCGTGCCGGATCTCTCGATCCTGGTGGCCCACGGGGACCTGAAGCCGTCGGCCATGGACGAGGTCATGGTCCGCTTCGCGGAGGGCGACGGCGACGTGCTGCTCGCCACCGCCATTGTGGAGAGCGGGCTCGATGTGCCCCGGGCCAACACGATGCTGGTCTGGGAGGCCGCGAAATTCGGGTTGGCCCAGCTCCACCAGCTGCGCGGGCGGGTCGGCCGCGGCCAGCGGCGCGGCACCGTCCACCTGCTGAGCGACCCCGCTGCGCCCCCGCCGCCGGCAGCGCTCCAACGCCTGCGCGCCCTGGAGGCCCTGGACCGGCTCGGCGCCGGCTTCGCGGTCAGCGCCCGGGACCTCGACCTGCGCGGCGCAGGCGACCTCGTCGGCGAGGATCAGGCCGGCCACGCCAAGCTCGTCGGGCTCGGCCTCTACCAGCATCTGCTGCAACTGGCGCTGACTGCTGCCAAGGGCGGACGCGCCGAGGATTGGAGCCCGGAGATCGAGCTCGGCCTGCCGACCCGGATCCCCGAGGATTACGTGCCGGAGCCGGAGATCCGCCTCAGCCTTTACACCCGCCTCCTGCGCATGCGCGAGGTCGAGGCGATCGACGCCCTGGCCGGTGAGGTGGAGGACCGGTTCGGTGCCGCCCCTGCGCCAATGCTCGCCCTGTTCGACCTCGCCCGGCTGCGCGCGGCCTGCTGCGAATTGGGCGTCGCGCGGCTTCGGGGCGGCCCGCAGGGCGTGGCGGCCGATCTCAGGCCGGACCGGCCGCTGCCCGCCCTGCCGGTCACGGATGGCGTCATCCTGCGCGAGGGCCGCGTGGTCTGGAAACAGCCCTGTCCCGATGCCGCGTCCTGCGCGGCGCTGGCGTCCGATCTGCTCGAGCGCATCCGCACTGCCCGGGAGCGCGCCGGCTGAGCTTGCGCCCGCCGCTTCAAACGGTCACAGGCTGTCGCGCAGAAACCGCCAAGGGGAGTGTTCCATGCACGTCACGATTGAGCAGGCCGATAAGGCGATCGCTGCAGCACGGGCGAAGGCGATCGAGCTCGGCACCCAGATGTGCATCGCGGTGGTGGATTCCGGCGGCAACCTCAAGGCGTTCCACCGCATGGACGATGCCTGGGTCGGCTCCATCGACATCGCCCACAAGAAGGCCAAGACCTCGGTGTTCTTCGGTATGATGACCGGCCAGATCGGCCAGCTGTCGCAGCCCGGCGGCCCGCTCTACGGGATCGAGCATTCGAACGACGGGCTGATCACCTTCCCGGGCGGGATCCCGATCGTCGACGCCGACGGTGTCATGTCGGGCGCCATCGGGGTCAGCGGCTCCACGGTGGAAAACGACCACACGGTCGCGGAGGCCGGCGCGAAGGCCATCGGCCAAACCGAACTGCCGGCCCATCCCTGGCGGACGTAAGGCTGGGCTCAGGACGCGCGCTGCGCGAGCGCGCGTCCGACCCCGAGCAGCAGCATCCGCGAGAGCATGTGCAGGGAAGCGTCCCCATGACGCTCCAGGGCGGTATGGGCCTGGATGCAATGATCGGCCGCCGCGTCGAGCGTCTCCGCCGGTCCCAGGACGCCGCTACGCGGTGACGCCCAGCCGCCGTGAAACTCCGTGATGTCGATATAGGCACCGCACCCGTGCAGGCGCCCGGTCTCGTCGGGCGCCAGATGGCCCTGGTTGAGGATCCAGCGGGTTTCGCCGGCCCCGGTCAGGATGCGGAACGCGATGGCGACCGATCCGCCGGCCTGCCGAAGGCGTTGGATCGTGTCGAAGACCCTGTCGCGGTCCTCCGGGTGGATCCGCCCAAGGGCGACATCCAGGGGTACAGGCTTGCCGACCAAGCCGGGATTGCCCGCGAGCACGGAGGCGGCGCCCAGGTCGAGCACGGATCGACCGGCTGGAACATCGGTATTCCAGGTCCCGATGAAGCCCGCGGCCTGCAGGGCCGGACCTGCGGTGGAAGCCAGTAGCATGAGAACCCCTCATCCGGTCTGGGCTGGCCATCGTTCCGCGGTCGGATGAGCCATCCGGCGGACGCCCGCGACGTCACTGTCCGAACGGGGCAGATGCTCGTGTGCATTCGAGGTTCTTGTCAGGCTGTCATAGAAAATAACACAGGTCAAATTTCCAGCGGAAGCAATATATAAGCGCATATGTATGAATTTATACAAAAGACCGACCGCTGGATTCCTTTGCTAGGCCCGGCTGCCTCGGTCGATACTACCCCATCGGGCTTCAGGACGGCCATGATCCGTACGGGCCGCCCGATCGTTCAGGCCGATCCCGGCCCGTCCCTGGCGCCGATCGGGATCGCGGCCTAACCTCCCGTCTCCGGGACGCCTTCGGCAGAGGGGCATCGCATCGTGGATCGCATCAATCTCCCGCTTTCACAGGACCGGCTCTGGGACAGTCTGATGGAGCTCGCCCGGATCGGGGCGCTGCCCAACGGTGGCAATGACCGCCAGACGCTGACCGACCGCGACGCGGAGGGGCGGGCCCTGTTCCAGCGCTGGGGCGAGGCCGCGGGGCTCACGCTCACGGTCGACCGGATCGGCAACATGATCTTCCGCCGCCCGGGGCGGAACCCGGATCTGAAGCCGGTGGCGGTCGGCAGCCACCTCGACACCCAGCCGACCGGGGGCAAGTTCGACGGTCCGCTCGGCGTGCTGGCCGGCCTGGAGATCATGCGCGCCCTGCAGGAGGCCGGGATCGAGACCGAGGCGCCGCTCCTGCTGATCAACTGGTGCAACGAGGAGGGTTCGCGTTTCCCGCCGCCGATGAGCGGCAGCGGCGTCGCCATGGGGATCGTCCCGGAGGCGGAAGTCCTGGCGACCCGGGACCTGTCTGGCCACGGATTCGGCGACGAATTGCGCCGCATCGGCTGGCAGGGCGAGGCGGATCCGGCGGACCTGCGGGCGATTGGTGCCTATTTCGAGCTGCACATCGAGCAGGGCAAGCGCCTGGAGGATGCCGGCCTGACCATCGGGGTGGTCGACCGGGCGCTGGCGCAGATCTGGTACGAGGTCACCGTGCAGGGCGAGGAGGCCCATGCTGGCAGCCCCATGGAGGGGCGGCGCGACGCCCTGATGGCCGCGGCGGCGCTGATCGCGTCCCTCGAAGGCATCGCCCGAGACGCGGTGGCGGCCGGCGGCGAGCGCGGGCGGGCCACCGTGGGCGTGCTGAAGGCCGAGCCGGAAAGCCGCAACATCACGCCGGGGCGGGTCTGGTTCAGCCTCGACACGCGCCACGGCGACACCGAGCAGCTGGAGGCGATGCGGATCCAGATTCAGGCCCGGGCCGACGCCCTGGCGGCCGAGCGCGGCGTCTCAATCCGCGTAGAAGAATTCTGGCGCGCGCCGCCGACCCCGTTCGATCCCGTGCTGGTGGATCGGGTCCAGGCCGCCGCCGAGTCCCGGGGCCATGCCTGGACGCGGGTGCCGACGGCGATTTACCACGACGCCGTCTACTGCGCCCGCGCGGTCCCTGCGGCCCTGGTGTTCTGCCCCTGTCACGGCGGCATCAGCCACAACGAGGCCGAGAGCATCACGCCGGACTGGGCCGGGGCCGGTCTGGAAGTTCTGGCGGACGCCGTTCTGGCGACGGCGGGCTTGGCCGGCGCCGGGAGGGCAGGGTGACAGACCTCGCTACGGTCCCGGTTCCAGGCGACGACGTGTCAGGGGGACTGCAGTCACGCAGTGACCGGGACGCCATCGTCGATCAAAGGATTGGACGCTCGACGCGGCGTATCTCGTGCGGGAAGACCGAGACGAGGGCGCCGGGTGGCTCGGCGAACTCCACGATGTAGCTTTCGCCCTCGCCATGGACGCTGACGATCGTGCCTGCACGCCCGGCCGGAAAGAGATCACCGTCATCGCTCATGACGTCGACAAGCAGAACCACATCGTCGAGATCCCGGAGGCTCGACCGTGGAACGTCCTGCTGGAATCGATAGGCAAACGCGACGGACATTCCTGTAGGGTAGGATGCCCGAGAAAACTGGACAAATCGGCCGCCTCCATCCTCTGCAACGGAGGGTGGCGCGACGATCCCAATGTCCGGCGTGCGGATCGAGGAGGGAGCGGCCATCATGTCCGACGACAACGTCATCCGCCCGGCCTTCGGCGCCCCCCGCCGGCCCGCTCCCGCCGGGCCGGAGGAGGTCGTTCCGCCGTTCCTGCGCGTCCTCGGTACGGGGGCCGGCCACCGGGTCGGCCTGATCCGGGATCCGGCGGCGCAGGAGGGCGAGGTCTTCCGGATCGTGGTCGGACCGGAGGACGAGCCGGAGGTCGAGACCGTGGCGCTGCTGCCGGCCAGTGCCGACGCGGAGGCCGAGGCCGAGCGGATCGGCTTCGCGGTCCTGCGGGCCCTGGAGGTGGTCGAGGGCGCGCTCTGATCCGCACCGTTCTTCGTCCACGGGTGTTCTCCACGGCAGGTGCGGGAGGGACGCATGACGGTCGGCAAGGAAACGGTCGACAAGGAAACGGTCGACAAGGGCCGGACGGCGGGCCGGGTCAGCAGCACGACAATCGCGATTCCCGCCCGGGCCGGGATGGTCTGGTCGGTGCTGACGGACCTCGAATCCTATCCGGATTGGAACCCGTTCATCCGGAAGGCCGCGGGGCAGCGGCGCGCGGGCGCGCAGTGGCGCCTGGAACTGACCCTGAACGGCCGCACGTACCGGACCGTGCGTGTGCAGGTAACCTGCTGGGAGCCCGGCCGGCGCCTGACCTGGCGCAGCGGCATCCCGATTCTGCGCATGCCGATGCCGCACCTGAGCACCGGCACGCACGACGTTCGAATCACCGAGACCCGGCAGGGCGTCGATCTCGTCCAGGCCGAGACCTGCGCGGGCTGGTTCGCCCCCGTGCTGTTCCCCTGGCTTCAGGGGCGCATGCAGGCCCGGTTCGCGGAGATGAACGCGGCGCTGCGGGACGAGGTCGCCCGCAGGACGGCGGAGACGGCCTGACCGGCGCTAAGCCCTTGTTGTTGTGCGCGCTCCTGCGCCGAACCGGTGTCCACGTCGGCCGAGCGCGCGCCCAGTCATTCGACCGGCTTCGGCTTGACGATCGGCGAGCGGGTCAGGCTCTGGATCTCGCGGCTGGGCCGCCCCGCCTTGAGGGCGATCTCCGCCTCTTGTTCGAGGATGAGCTCGCGGGCCGGCTCGTCGCCGTCCAGGCCGCCCAGGATCTCCATCGGCACCCGCCGGTTCGAGGCCCGGGAGCCGTCGGTATAGACGACATCGAACATCACAAAACCCCGCTCTTGCGGTCTCGACTTGATACGCTTGGCCATAGGTGCTGATACGCCGCCGGAATTGGTTGCGGCAAGCCGCTGCGACATGTGGGGGCCATGCGGCGTGCATAGGCCGCGCCCGGCGCCTCCCCCGACACCCCCGCGCCAGACGAGGACGCCGCCCGTGATACCCTGGGTTCATCTCGATACCGGATCCGTGCCCGGTGGTGGCACCTCCTTGCGCCTGATGCGGCGCGGCGAGGAATTCGCGATCCTGGCCGACACGATCGAGCTGATGAACAACCGCCGCAGCGGCTCCGAAGTGGCGCTCGCGACGCTGACCTGTGCGCGGCTCGCGGATCGGCCGCGCGCCCGAATCCTGATCGGCGGCCTCGGCATGGGCTTCACCCTGCGGGCGGCGCTGGCGCATCTCGGCCCCGAAGCGCAGGTGGTGGTGGCCGAGCTGGTGCCGGCGGTGATCGCCTGGGCGCGGGGTCCCCTGGCGCATGTCTTCGCCGGCTGCCTGGACGATCCGCGGGTCGACCTGCAGGAGGCCGACGTGAACCGCCTGATTCAGGCCGGGCCGGAGCGCTACGACGCGATCCTGCTCGATGTCGACAACGGCCCGGAGGGTCTGATGCGCCGGTCGAACGACCGGCTCTACGACAATTGGGGTCTGAAGCGGGCCCGGTGGGCCCTGCGGCCGGGCGGGATCCTGGGCGTCTGGTCGGGCGCCCCGGACCGGAAGTTCAAGAGCCGGATGCAGCGCTCCGGCTTCGACGTGGACGAGCAGCGCGTTCATGCCAGCGGCCGGGGCAGCGGGCCCAAGCACGTGGTCTGGTTCGGGACGAAGATCGCCGGATTCGCGGAGCCTGCTCACGATGCACCCGCGCAGGCCGCCCCCGGTCGAAAGCGGCAGATCCGATAGACGGTTTGCTGCCGCTCACGGTCGCACCCCCTGTGCCGACCGCGGGATCTCCCGCACATTCGATCCATGGGTGTGAATTGCGGGCATCTCTACACGGTTGAGGTAAGACCGAGCCGGCATGACCCGGGCGGCTTCACCTGGGCGATCCGCGACCGCGGCAAGCTGGTCCGGGGATCGTACCGCCCGCACGCCTCCGAGCACGCCGCCCGCGCCGTCGCGCTGGCCGAGGTCGAGCGGCTGATCGGGCACGACGGGCGGTCGGGCGGCGCCTGATCCGACGATTCATCGCGCCGGTCCAGCGCTGTCATCCAATCGTCACGGACCGGCCAGAAAGCCTCGCGCTGTATCCCTGGCAAAGAGAGCTCCATGGACTTCCACCGTCGCTTCACGGTCCTGATGTGCACGCCGGCCTTCGATCCGGACGATCTGGAAGGCGCGCGCGTCAATCAGATCGTGGCGGCCGTGGAGAGTCGCGGCTTCGAGGTGGTGCGCGCCCGGCGCGTCGAGGACGCGGCGATCGCGGTCCAGACCGACGCGGCGGTCGGTTGCCTCGTGGTCGACTGGGGCAAGCGCGGCCTCGACGGCAAGACCGCCGCGCTCATCGACATGATGCGCAAGCGCGGCCTGGAGATGCCGATCGTCATCATGGTCCGCCGCAAGCGGCTGGAGGACATCCCGGTCGAGCTGCTCGACTTCATCGACGGCTACATCTTCCTCGCCGAGGAGACGCCGGAATTCATCGCCCGCGGCCTCGTCAGCCGGGTCACGCAATATGCCGGATCCCTCAAGACGCCGTTCTTCGGCGCGCTGGTCGACTACGCCGAGAAGGGCAATCAGCTCTGGACCTGTCCAGGCCACAACGGCGGTATCTTTTACAACCGCTCGCCGATCGGCCGAATCTTCGTGGAGCACCTGGGCGAGGCGATTTTTCGCGATGACCTCGACAACTCGGTGCTCGATCTCGGCGACCTGTTGACCCACGAGGGTCCGGCGCTGAAGGCCCAGAAGGAGGCCGCCAAGATCTTCGGGGCGGAAAAGACCTACTTCGTCCTCAACGGCACCTCGGCCTCCAACAAGATCGTCCTGTCGTCCCTGGTGGCGGAGGACGACCTCGTCCTGTTCGACCGCAACAACCACAAGGCGGCCCACCATGGCGCCCTGTTCCTCGGCGGTGGCATCCCGATCTTTCTGGAGACCGATCGCAACGCCTACGGGCTGATCGGCCCGATCTACCACGAGGCCCTGGACGAGACGCGCATCCGCGAAAAGATCCGCCGCAACCCGCTGGTGACGGATCCGGAGGCGTGGCGCCGGGAGCGGCCGTTCCGCGTCGCGGTGATCGAGCAATGCACCTATGACGGCACGATCTACGACGCCCAGGAGATCCTGGAGAAGATCGGCCACCTCTGCGACTACATCCTGTTCGACGAGGCCTGGGCAGGCTTCATGAAGTTCCACCCGCTCTACGCCCGGCGCTTCGCCATGGGGCTGACCGGGCTCGACGAGACCTCCCCCGGCATCGTCGCCACGCAATCGACCCACAAGCAGCTCGCGAGCTTCTCCCAGGCCTCGCAGATCCACACGCGCGACGGGCACATCCGCGGCCAGACCCGGCGGGTCGAGCACAAGCGGCTCAACGAGAGTTTCCTGGTCCACGCCTCCACGTCACCCTTCTATCCCCTGTTCGCCTCGCTCGATGTCGGCGCCCAGATGATGAAGGGCCGCTCGGGCATGATCCTGTGGGACGACACGATCCGGCTCGGGATCGAGTGGCGCAAGAAGGTCCGGGCGATCCGGCGGGAATTCGAGGAGAACGAGCGCGATCCGGCCCGGCGCTGGTTCTTCGACCCCTTCGTGCCGGACGTGACCAAGAATGCCGACGGGGCCGAGGTGCCCTGGGAGAGCGTGCCCACCGATGAGTTGGCAGCCACGCCGCGCCACTGGGAGCTGAAGCCCGGCGCCCGATGGCACGGCTTCACCCATGTGGCGTCGGGCTACGCCATCACCGACCCGAACAAGCTGACGGTGCTCACCCCGGGCTTCGACCGGAAGACCGGCGCCTATGCTGCCCACGGCGTGCCGGCGCCGATCGTGGCCCAGTACCTGCGTGAGAACCGGATCGTCGCCGAGAAGAACGACCTGAACTCGCTGCTCTTCCTGCTGACCCCGGGGGTGGAATCCTCCAAGGCCGGCACGCTGATCTCGGGCCTCGTCGCCTTCAAGCGGCTGCACGACGACAACGTGCCCTTGGAGGAGGCCATGCCGGAATTCGTCGCCCGCCGGCCGAATCGCTACCGCGGCGTGCGCCTGCGCGACCTGTGCGGCGAGTTCCACGCCTTCCACCGGGAGGCCGGCACCTCCACGCTCCAGCGGCGGCAATTCGCCCCCGATCACCTGCCCGAGATGGTGATGCCGCCCAAGCGCGCCGCCCAGATGCTGACCCGCAACAAGGTCGATTACGTGCCGATCGCGGAAGCCGAGGGCCGGATCGCCAGCACGCTGATGCTGGTCTATCCCCCGGGCATCGGCACGGTGCTGCCGGGTGAGCGGCTCGACGAACGGGCCGCGCCCATGCTCGACTATTTCAAGATGTTCGAGGCCTCCGCCAACCTGTTCCCCGGCTTCGAGGCCGAGATCCAGGGCGTCTACCGGGAGGTCGAGCCGGACGGGCGGATCCGCTTCCACACCTACGTCGTGCGCGAGGGGGCCTGATGGAGATCGAGGTCGAGCCCCCCGGGCCGCTCGCCGCGCGGCCTTGCCCCGACATCGTCATCCGCGCCTCCTCGGACGCGGATCTCGAGGCGATGGTGGCGATCTACGAGCACCACATCGGCAAGGGCGTGGGCGATGTCGGGGCCTTCGAGGAGGAGCGGATGCTCCCCGACGACCTGAAGCGGCGGCGCAAGTCGATGCGCAAGAAGCGCCTGCCGCACCTCGTGGCCGACCGCGGTGGCGTGGTGGCGGGCTACGCCTACGCGGTGCCGTTCCGGAAGCGCCCGGCCTATCGCTACACGCTCAAGCATTCGATCTACGTGCATCCCGACCACCTGCACGCGGGGATCGGCCGGCGGCTTCTTCCGGCGCTGATCGAGGCCTGCGCGGCCGGCGGCTACCGCCAGATCATCGGCTACATCGACGCCGAGAACGAGGCGTCGTTGCGCCTCCACGAGGCCTGCGGCTTCGAGCGGGTCGGCTTTCTGCGGGCGGTGGCGTTCAAGTACGGCCACTGGGCCGACAGCGTGATGGTCCAGCGGGCGCTGGGGACGGGGTCGGAGGACCGACCGGGGTAGGGGGGCTGTCGAGCCGCTCGCGCGGCTTGTCATTGTGCTGGGGCCGGTTTCCTTCGGAAAGGTAGGACGGCACCGCGCGTCTCCCTCCCCCCTTTGCGGGGGAAGGGGAGATGCGGGGGCCTTCGTGCCGGTTCTCGAAAGGAGAGGACGCGCCGCGAAGCGACGCCAGACGGCAGCCGTCCGCGGCCGTCTGCCCGCCCTCACTCCTGCTTCTCGAACGCCCCCGCGATGGTGAGGTGCAACTCGTCGCCGATCAGCGGCACGTAGGTCTTCACGCCGAACTCGGAGCGTTTGAGTGTCCCGGTGGCTTCGAAGCCGACCGTGACCTTCTTGCTCAGCGGGTTCACACCGGCGCCGACAAGCGTGACGTCGAGCGTCACCGGCTTGGTCACGCCGTGAAGCGTCAGGTCGCCCGTCACCTTCGCGTGGTCCTTGCCGGCGGGGGCGACCTTGGTGGACACGAAGGTCATGTCGGGGAACTTGGCGGCGTCGAGCCACTGGTCGCCCTTCAACTCGTCGGTGAGCTTGGCGCTGGTGGTCGTCACCGAGGCGACCGGGATCTTCACCGACAGCTTCGCCGCCGCCGGGTTCTTCGGCTGCAGTTCCAGCGTACCCGACACCTCCGAGAAGCCGCCGGCGTAGTTCGAGAAGCCCATATGGGACACCCGCCAGCCGACCTGGGTGTGGCCGGGATCGACCGCGTAGGTGCCGGCCTGGATCTGGGCGGGATCGCGGGTCGGCGGGGTCTGGGCCAGGACGGGGGTGGCGACCAGCAGGGCCAGAAGGCCGGAGGCGAGAATCGACTTCAAGGGTGTCTCCTGCAGAGCAGACGGTCGAGCGCGATTCGTTGCGCCGCAGCAGCCGTGTAGCCCCGTTCACGGCCCTGGTTGAGCCTGCTATCCGGAACCCCATGGTTGCGAAAACGGAAACCTTCCGCGGCGGGCTGGACGATGTACGGGCCTTCTGCACCGTCGTGGATCTCGGGACCGTCACCGCGGCGGCGGCCAGCCTGCGCGAGACCAAGGGCAGCGTCAGCCGGCGGATCTCCCGGCTGGAACGGGCGCTCGGTGTCCGGTTGATGGCACGGACCTCCCGGGCGGTCTCGCCGACCGCCGAGGGTCTCGCCTTCTACACCAAGGCACAGGAGAGCCTAACTCTGCTCGATGAGGCGGCCGAGACCGCCCGCGATGCCCGGACGGTGCCGGCCGGGCACCTGCGGATTACCACCTCGATCGATTTCGGCATCGAGGTGATGCCGGAGATCATCGCGAGCTTTCGCGAGGCCTATCCGCAGATCACCGTGGAGATGCTGAACACCGACGCGCGCCTCGATCTGGCGGCCAACCGGATCGACCTTGCCCTGCGGCTCGGCAGCGCCGAGGAGACCGGCTATCGCGCCGTCGTCCTGGCGACGCTGACGGCGTCCCTTTACGCCGCCCCCGCCTACCTGCTGCGCCGGCCGGCCCCGGCGGACCTTGCCGCCCTGCACGACCACGACCTGATCCTGGCCCGCGAACGCTTCGGCGCGGCGGCGCTGGCGCTGACCGACGGCCAGGGCCGTACCGAGCCGCTCTCCGTGAACCCGGCGATCCGCGTCAGCGATTTCGCAACCGCGCTCCGGTTGACCCTGGCGGGCGCCGGGATCGGCCATCTCCCCAGCCTCGTCGCCGCCCGGGCCGTGGCGGCGGGCCAGCTCCAGCGCGTGCTGGCCCCCTGGGCGACCCGTGGCGCGGCCCTGCGCGCCGTCACCCTGGCCGGTCGTGAGCTGCCCGCCCGAGTCCGGGTGTTCCGCGAGCACGTCGGCAGCGCCCTCGCGGCCCGCGACTGCGCTCACGAATTCGTGGATTTAGACGTGAATACTGCTGAGATCCGGGTACATACAGTAAAACATGGGTTAGATTTCTGAAGCTCGCTCAAATTTGAACGATCGACGTATCGATTCGTTCACGGGCATCCCTCACCATGCACTGCAACAGGGTCCAAACGCCCGGTCAGCGAGCCGGATCGTGCAAGCCCCTTCGAGGTCATTGCGAACGCCATCATGCCCCCTGCCAGCAGGCGCCTGCGTTCTGTCCTCGTCGTCGGTACGCTCACCCTCGCAGCCACCGGCGCAGCGCTGGAAAGCGCGCGGGCGACCCTATCGACCGCGGCCCGGATCGTGTTGCAGAAGGGCCGCCACTATGCGCCCACCGACCTGTATCTCCGGCGGGGCGACACGATCACCCTGCGCAACGGCGATGAGAGCTTCACCCACCATGCCTTCATCGAAGCAGACCGGTTCTCGTTCGACGCCGGTGATCAGGAGCCCGGGACCGAGACGCGGCTGACGCTGGTCGAGCCGGGGGATTTCGTGATCCAGTGCGGCATTCATCCGAAGATGAAGCTGACCATCCACGTCGAGTAGGAGTCGTGGATCAGCTGTCGCGGCCGAATCCGAGGCCGCGCAGGATGTCGCCGATCGGATCGATCCGCCCCGATGCATCCGGTGCCGGCCGAGGCGCGGATTGCGGCATCACGGCGGGATCGGCGGCGGCGGTGCGGGCACGGGTGGGACGATGCAGATGGGCAGCCCTGGAGCGGTTCTTCCGCTCCGCTGCCTTCCCCCGGTGGTTCGCGCTGCTATTGCGGGGCGGTTCGACGGAGAGAGCGATCGTGGCCGGTGGCGTCGCGGCGGTGGCCAAGGCGCCTAGCTGCTCCGACGCGGGTTCGGCGGTGATCTCGGGGGTGCCGCGGGCCGGCGGATCGATCCAAGCCACCGGCTTGATGGATTCGGCGACCGCGGCGGGTCGCGTCGGCGCGTTGCGATCGCGCGAATGCAGGTTCTGAGTCGCCACGCCCAGCCCGAATACGGCAAGGACCGTGGTTACGAGGATGGAGCGAGCGTATTTCATGACGGGAAAACGCACGGTCAAGCTCCTGGTTCCGCTTGACTGTTTAATCCCGCTCTGAGAGTGGCGGCCGGCGCTGGATCCGGTCCGAAAACAAAAAAGGCCACTCCCGAAGGAGCGGCCCGAAGTCTAGGGAGGAAACGCCCAAGAAGGGCAGCGGGAGGGCGACGCCATCGCCATCCCGCAGCGCACAGATAGGATATCGCAGTGCGGTAGGCAATGGCTCGATGCGCCGAAAGGCATGCAGACCGTGCGCTTTCATAGCCTCCATGCTCTGACGTCATGCCTCGGCGTGTCGAGCTCGCCCGGCACGGGGCCGTCTCATACGCCGCGCCGCTGATCCCAAATCTCCGGGTTGACCAGCCCGCCGGGATGGCGACCGGCCAACACGTCGATCACCCGTGTCGCGGCGGTCTCGGCGGTGCGGATCAGGGCGGCCTCGGTCGAGCCGCCGACATGAGGCGTGAGGATCACCCGCTCCTGGTGGGCAAGGGGATGGTTGCGGGGCAGCGGCTCCTGCGCGAAGACGTCGAGGCCGGCGCCGGCGATCGTGCCGGCCTCCAGGGCCTCCATCAGGTCCGCCTCGTCGATCAGGCCGCCGCGGCTGGTGTTGATCAGGAACGCGCCCCGCTTCATCCGGGCGAGCTGCTCCCGGCCGATCAATCCGCGGGTGCCGGGGGTGAGCGGCAGGTGCAGCGAGACGATGTCGGCCTCTGCCAGCACGGCCTCCACCGAGGTGGCGCGCAGGGCGCCGGCCGTGGCGAAATCCGTTTCCGGGCGGCTCGGTCCGTAGGCCAGGACCCGTAGTCCGAGGGCGCCGCCGAGCCGGGCCGTGGCCTGCCCGATCGCCCCGAACCCGACGAGGCCGAGGGTGAGGCCTGCGAGCTCGACCAAGCGGGTGGTGAACTTGAAGCTGTCGTCGCCCTGCCGGACCGACCGGTCGGCCCCGGGCAGGGCCTTCGCCAGGGCGAAGATCAGCGCCAGCGTGTGCTCGGCCACCGAAACGGCGTTGGCGCCGGGGGTGTTGACCACCACGATGCCGGCCTCGGTCGCCGCCGCCTTGGCCACGTGATCGGTGCCGGTGCCGTGCACGCCGATCACCTGCAGCGCCGCCGCCGCCTCGATGGCATCGGCCGGGAAGCCGGTGTTGCGGGTGATGACCGCGACGCAGCCGGCGACGTCGCAGGCCAGGGTCTCGGCGTCGGTGCCACGGGCCGCGCGGGGCTCAAGCCCGGCCGCGCGCAGCCGATCGAGACCCGCCGCGTGGATCGGCTGGACGATGAGGCACGGACCGGTGATCAAGGCGGCATATCCTTGGCCGACCCGGAGGGCCGGCTGCGAGTGCTTCAAGCCCGGTCGTCCTAGGACCCGCTTGGCACGGTGGCAACGAGCACTCTGGAGGCCGCGCCGGTTCAGGTGCGTTCAGGCCGTCGATGTTTCACGGGAAACATTGCGTTTACCCTATGCGACAACCCCTGTGGCGGCGGCGTCATCGCGGTCCCGCCCGCATTCTGGTAGCACCGGCCGGGATGACGACATCGCAATGGCGTACCCTTCGGAACGTGCAGGCCCGGGCGCGGCTGGAGCGGGCGCTGCCGCCGGTCTTCCCCGTACCGGTCCTCCGGCACGCCCTGGCGCGGCCCCTGATCCCGCCGACGCCGCGCCTTGCCGTGGAGAGCTACTGGCGCAGCCATGTCCTCCGGGCCGACCGGCTCGCCCGCGCCCTGGCGGCCCGCTCCGGCACGCCGGAGGGCTGGACGTGGCAGATCGGCCGTGATGGCTCGGGGGAGGGGCGCGCCGGCGGTTTCCGGACGCCGCCCGCTCCCTTTCGCGATCCCGCCTTCGCCCGCGGCCGCGGTGCCTGCTGCATCTGCGGCCAGCCGGTCTACCGGTTCGGCTGGCACCGGGATCTCTGGGGCGGCGGCACGCCCAACGCCAGGGCCGGCTGGCATGCGGCCTGTGTCACGGCCTGGAAGTTCTGGCTCGCCCCGCACGCGCAGGTCCGGGCGCTGAAGCTCCGCCAGCGGCATCGCTGCGCGACCTCCGGCAAGCGGCTGCTGCGCACCGCCGAGGTCGATCACGCCCTGCCGCTCTATCAGGTCTGGCGGGAGCACCGCACCCGCCCCTGGCCGGACCTCCTTGCCTACTGGGGCGCGCCGAACCTGCAGGTGGTCAACCGGGCGGTCCACGTCCTCAAGTGCCGGGACGAGGCCGCCGAGCGCTCGCAGACCCTGCGGCTCTCCCGTTTCCGGGTGGTCGAGGACGAGTCCGGGTTCAGCGTGATCGAGGAGGGGTGAGCGGCCTGCTCACCCACCCACGGCTTCGAGGCCGCGCGATAGGTCGGCCAACAGGTCGTCCTCCGCCTCCAGCCCGACCGAGAGGCGCAGCAGCCCGTCGGTGATGCCCGCGATCGCCCGCGCGTCCGGGTCCATGGCCGCATGGGTCATAGTCGGCGGGTGGGCGACCAGGCTCTCGACCCCGCCCAGGGATTCGGCCAGGGTGAAGACCTGCACGGCGCCTACGAAGGCCCGCACCGCCTCGAGCCCGCCCGCGAGTTCGAAGCTCAGCATGGCGCCGAAGCCCGCCTGCTGCGCCTTGGCGAGGGCGTGCCCGGGATGGGACGGCAGGCCCGGGTAGTGGACGCGGCTCACGGCCGGATGCGCATCCAGGAAGCCGGCGATCCGCCCCGCGTTGCGCTGCTGCTGGTCCACGCGCACGAACAGGGTGCGCAGGCCCCGGAGCGTCAGGTAGGCGTCGAGCGGCGAGCCCGTGACGCCGATCGTGTTCGCCCAGGCGGCGAGTTCCTCGCCCACGGCCTTGTCGGCGGCGATCACCGCCCCGCCGATCACATCGGAATGACCGTTGAGGAACTTCGTGGTGGAGTGGACCACGAGATCCGCCCCCAGGGTGATCGGTTGCTGCAGGGCCGGCGACAGGAAGGTGTTGTCGACCACCGCCAGCGCGCCGACCGCCTTGGCGGCGGCGGTCACGCGCCGGATATCCACGACCCGCATCAACGGGTTGCTCGGCGTCTCGATGAGCACGACCTTCGGCCGTCCGGCCAGGGCCGCCGCCAGGGCGTCCGGGTCGGTCTGGTCGACGAAGTCCACGCGGTAATGGCCCCGGGCGGCGCGGAAGCTCAGCAGGCGGTGTGTGCCGCCGTAAAGATCGTGCGGCGCGACCAGCAGGTCGCCCGGCCGCAGGCTCGACAGGGCGAGGTCGAGGGCCGCCATGCCGCTCGCCACGATCACGGCCCGGGCGCCCCCTTCGAGCTTGGCGATCGTGTCGGCGAGGGCGTCCCGCGTCGGGTTGCCGAGGCGGGAGTAGTCGTATGGGCCGGGCTGCTCGAAGGCCGGGAACTTGAAGGTGGTCGACAGGTGGATCGGTGCGATGACCGCCCCGAAGGCCGAATCCTGCGCGACACCATTGGCTGCCGCGACGGTACGGGCCGCGAATCCGTCTGACATCGGCTCTCCTCCATGCCCGGTCGGCAATTCCGGCCGAACCCTGGCGCGTTCTTTATGGAGAACGGATCAGACTTTCAAGAGAACGATACCCGGTCCTTGGTCGCCTGTGCGGCTCGCATCTGACCGTGGCCGACGCACCCGGGTGGTGGCTATGGTCAAGGGGATTTTGATCGAAACAGGCGACACACCCGCAGCTTGAAAGCGGATGCGACTTTAAAGATGGTCATGGATTGCATCCGGGTCAGCACGACGACCCGGCAAACCGCAACCAGCCTTGCTACCGGAAAAAATGCGAATGGCCACTAGACGACCGGTCTAATCCATTCTATCTCACCGTCATGGCACGCGTCACCGCACATACCGACACCCGGCAGGGGATCCTCGACACCGCCTACGGCCTGATCGGCGCGAAGGGGTTTTCCGGGGTAGGACTCAACGAGATCCTGACCTCGGCCGGCGTGCCGAAAGGGTCGTTCTACCACTACTTCGGCTCCAAGGAGGCTTTCGGCGAGGCCCTCTTGGCGGACTACTTCGAGAGTTATCTCGCCGACCTCGATACGACGCTGGCCGAGCCGGGGTTGAGTCATGCCGAGCGCCTGATGAACTACTGGCGCAAATGGCAGGCGACGCAGGGAAGCGTCGACTATCAGCGCAAATGCCTTGCGGTGAAGCTTGCGGCGGAAGTCTCGGACCTGTCCGAGGCGATGCGCTTGGCCCTCAAGGCCGGCACCGCCGCGATCATCGAACGGCTGTCGCAAGCCATTGCGGCGGGCGTGGCGGAGCGCTCTCTCACGGTCGAGAGCGAGCCGCATACGACCGCCGAAGACCTGTATCACGTCTGGCTCGGCGCGAGCCTGATGGGCAAGATCGTCCGGACCGACGCACCGTTCGCGGCGGCCATCGGGACGACCCGGCGCATCCTGGGCCTCACGGCGCACTGATCCACCGCCTCCGACTTCGCCGGACGCAGCCCCTCACTGCGTCCATATTTGAGACGACCGGTCTACTCAAGGCTGAGCCAATCATCTCCTCCATGCCGGTCGGGGAGCAGCAGTCAGACGGAGAAAACCCATGCCCCACCACGCCAACACCTCTGTCGTCACGACCCTCATCGCTGAGGGGCTGATGGCACTCCTCACTGGGCCACAAGCAACGGCGCAAGAGCGGATCACCCTCGAGACCATCGGCGCCGTCCGCATGGCCCGGTTCGACGAGGTCCGCCGCGCGGGCCCCGAGTTCCGCCCTGCACAAGCCGCGCAGGCGCGCGACCCGGCCGCCGGACGCACCGCGAAGGCGCGCTAGCGCCGGCCCGCCTTCCCCGAACCCGTTCCGAGCGCGGCCTCGAACCCAAAACCCTCCCTCACACAACTGAAAGACCTGGAGACCGACGATGAAGATCCTGATGGTGCTGACCTCGCACGACCGGCTCGGCGAAACCGGCCGGAAGACCGGCTTTTGGCTGGAGGAGCTCGCTGCGCCCTATTACGTGTTCAAGGATGCGGGGGCGGGGGTGGTCCTGGTGTCGCCCAAGGGTGGCCGCCCGCCGCTCGATCCGAAGAGCGCCGAGCCGAGCTTCCAGACGGACGCGACGCGCCGCTTCGAAGCCGATGCGGCGGCCATGGCGGCGCTGACCGAGACGGGCCGGCTCGACGCCGTCGGCCACGCGGGCTTCGACGCCGTCTTCTATCCCGGCGGGCATGGGCCTCTCTGGGACCTTGCCGAGGACCCTGCCTCGATCACGCTGATCGAGACGACGCTCGGGGCCGGCAAGCCCGTGGCCCTCGTCTGCCACGCCCCCGGCGTCCTGCGCCATGCCAGGGCGCCGGAGGGGAAGCCGCTGGTCGAAGGCCGGAACGTCACCGGCTTCACGAACACCGAGGAGGAGGCCGTCGGCCTCACAGAGGTGGTCCCGTTCCTCGTCGAGGACGAGCTGAAGCGGAACGGAGGCCTCTACGCCAAGGGTGCCGACTGGGGACCCTTCGTGGTGACGGACGGCCTGCTCATCACCGGCCAGAACCCGGCCTCCTCCGGCCCCGCCGCCGAGTGTCTCGTCGCTCGCCTCGCCAACCGCTGAGGACGCGGGCGCCCCCGGCGGCGCCGCATCCTGCCACCCAACCCCTGATCGTCACCCCCCGAAGCGGCGTACGCCACCCGCATCGGCGACCTCGAAGGATCCAGCCCATGACCACGGACATCGTTTTCTCGGACGCGACCCGGCTCGCCGAATTGATCCGGACCAAGCAGCTCTCACCGGTCGAGGTCGTGCAGGCGCACCTCGACCGCATCGAAGCGGTCGATCCGAAGGTCAACGCCATCGTCGCGGTCGCGGAAGGCGCGCTGGCCGCCGCGCGGGACGCGGAGGCGGCACTCATGGCCGGCGGGGAACTCGGGCCGCTTCACGGTGTGCCGTTCACCGTGAAGGATTCCATCGACACCGCCGGCGTGCTCACCCAGCGCGGCTCGCCGATCTTCAAGGGCCGGGTGCCCGACGCCGATGCCACCAGCGTGGCGCGCCTGAAGAGGGCCGGTGGCATTCTGCTCGCTAAGACCAACCTCCCGGAGTTCTCCTACTGGATCGAGAGCGACAACCTGCTCTCCGGCCGCTCGAACAACCCGTGGGACCTCGAGCGTACGCCCGGGGGCTCCAGCGGCGGCGAGTCGGCGGCCATCGCGGCGGGCATGTCGCCACTCGGACTCGGCACCGACCTCGCGATATCGGTGCGCGGCCCGGCCGCGCAGACCGGTATCGTCTCGCTGAAGGCCACCCATGGGCGCGTGCCCATGACCGGCATCTGGCCGCGGGCGCCCCGCCGCTTCTGGCACGTCGGCCCGATGGCACGTTCGATCCGCGACCTCGCGCTCGCCTTCTCGCAACTCGCCGGCCCAGACGGGCAGGACGCCTTCGCGAGCAGCACCGTCCCGTTCGATGCCGGCCTCGGTGCCGCGCCGAATCGCAAGCTCCGGGTCGGCTGGATGGTCGGGCCGGGCTTCGGGCCCATCGACACGCAGGTCGCCGCGACCGTGCGGGCTGCGGCCGAGGCCCTCAAGGGCGAGGGTCACCACGTGGAGGAGGTGCGCATCCCGGCGCTGGAGCGCGACTTCGCCCTCGACGTGTTCAACACGCTCCACGTCATGGAGATGAAGCCGGCGTTCCGCGAAGCGACCGCCGGGCACGAGGACCAGATGTACAAGATGGCCAAGACCATGTTGTCCCTGCCGGACCCGTCGGTGGAGGACTACGTCGCGGCCGAGCAGGCGGCGGAGCGGCTCCGGGACGGCTATGCGGCCTTCTTCCGGAACTTCGACGTGCTCCTCACCCCGGTGCTGCCGGTACCGGCGCACAAGCACGGCATCCAGGAACTCGTCGTCAACGGCGAGACGGTCGATCTGACTTACCTGCAGGGCGCGACCGTGCCCCTGAATGTCACCGGCCTGCCGGGCCTGTCGATACGGTTCGGGACGAGCCGCGAGGGCTTGCCGATCAACGTGCAGCTGGTTGCAAGCTGGCAGGCGGAGACGACGATCCTGCACGCGGCCTCGGTGCTGGAGGGCGTGAGCCCGGTTCGCGGCCTGCACCCGAGCCTCTGACCTGAGGGACTCGGCCGGGGGGCGCCATGCGGCCCCCGGCCATCGACCGGACCGGCTGGGAAACACCCGGTGTGGATATCAGGCCGGCTGGCTGGATGCCGCCCGGACCTTACCGGCGTGGTCGCCAGGGGGCCATGCTGGCGAAGACGTCGTCCTGGCGGATCAGCGCGTGCATCAGCGCCGCCCCGAGATGCGCCAGAAAGGCAGCGAACAGGGCATAGGCGAGCCCGGTATGGAGGTGCCGCAGCGCCGCGGCGAGCATCGGGTCCTGCGGCAGGATCGGCGACAGCACCACCGGCCCAGCCAGCACGATCGGATAGCGCGCCGCCGACAGCATGCCCCAGCCGACCAGCGGCAGGGTCAGCATCAGCCCGTAGAGCGCGATATGCGAGCCGTGCGCGGCGATCCGCTGCCACGCGGGCAGATCCGTCGGCAGGGGCGGGGGCGGATGGCGCCAGCGGTTGACGAGCCGCAGGCCGGCAAGGAGCAGGATCAGGAGGCCGAGGGGTCGGTGCAGCGCGACCAGGGCGTGATAGTCGGCGAGCGACGTCACCATGGCGACGCCGATCAGCAGCATGGCGAGGATCATCACCGCCATGCCCCAGTGGAGCAGGCGGGCCGGCCAGTTGAAGCGCGCGGGTTCGGTCACAGGGCAGCTCCGTGGATCGGCGCGCCGGTCACGGCGCTCGGCGTCTTCGCCTCGCCGGCTCGGCGGGTGAAGGACTGCGCATAGGCCGCAGAGCGCGCGCTGAGCAGCGGATCGTCGCTCGGTGCGATACCCTCCGGCAGGACGAGCGGGTCGAAGTTGACGTCGCGGCAGGTGTGGGGCGCTTCCGGCATGGCCTCGGTGAGGGTCAGGGTGCCGACATCCACGCGCTCGCGGTCGGCGGGCCAGGGCTGCGTCGCGTCGGCGGTGGGGGCCTCCCCCCGGCCGACCGTCACCACGAGGTGCCAGCGCTGCGGACCCTGGCGCAACTGCGCCTCGAAAGCATCGAACAGCCCATCTGGGGCGGGCGAACCGGTCCCATCGGCGGTCTCGGGTGCGGCTGTCCGCTCCGGGACGAAAGCCCAGCGCACCGGTCGCACGGTGCCGTCGGCGGCTACGAACCGCAAGGCGTTCAGGCTCCAGAAGGTGCTGTCGGCGAAACCGGAGGTCACGGTCCGCGCCTTGATCAGGGACGCGGCCCGCGCGCTCTCGGGATGGGCCGCGAAGAACGCCGCCATGCGGGCGGGATCGGGCTTGCCGGTGGCTGGATCGGGCTTGGCGGCGCGGAGCTGGTCGTAGAAGGCCTCCGGCGTGCGCACGGGGAAGACCGGGATGTTGTTCATGCCGGTGCGCCACTCCGCGCCGTCCGGCGACCGGAACAGCAGGGCGAGGCTGCGCACGGTGGTCTCGGCATCGGCCGCGTAGGGCTGGCCGCCCGCCAGCGCGATCCGGCCCAGGACGGGGGTCACCTGCCCGGGGGCGAACACGGTGGCTGTCGAGAGGCGCGCGCCCGCGCCGTTGGGGGCGAAGCGCCCCGCCACGCACAAGCCCTTGGCGTGGTTGCGCCGGAAGCCGGGATGGGGCCCGTTCACCACCTCGAAGCGATCGACGATCCGCGCCGGTGTGAGGAGGCCGGGCGACAGCCAGCCCCCCGCATAGGCGAAGCCGCCGGCCGTGCCGGCCACCACCGCGCCGATCACGGACAGGCGCAGGAGCAGGCTGCGCCCGGTCATGCCGGGCGGCGCCCCTGTGAGGTCGTTGATCAACGTCATCTGTCCGGTCCGGGATTGGTCGCGATGACGCCTATTCGACGACGTGACGCGCGGGTTTCACCCGTCGGTTGCCGAACCCGCATGCGGGGAGCAACGGAGCCGAGGCCGTCTCCCTCAGGTCCACCGCGCGCCCTCGTGCGGCACGCGAAGTCCAACTGGGCGTGGTGCTGGAACGCCCGCAGGGTCCGCCCCGACAATGCTGGGCGGGGCGAGCGCATCGCAGCCCGGTGCTGCCATAAGCCCGCTACGGACGCATGGGACAGCCCTGCGACGCCACGAGCCTTGCAAGATCGGCCGAGTTTCGCCATATCGACTTCATCGGCAGCGACAGAACACCGTCCGCCGAAATCTCTCAGCCACGGGTTGCACGGCTCCGCTTCGGCGGGGCGTCGACGTGCCGGACTTAAGCTCTGGCGGGTTGCGAGATGCCTTTCACGTGCGAATGGATGGGGCTGCCCTCTTGGGGGTGTCGTCGTCCGCCAACGGGATCCGGGCTTCCGGGTCCGGTGGTTTCGCCGGGAAAAGGTCGGTTGACAGGCCGGGCGGGCTCGGCCTATACGGCGCCTCCCGACGCGGTGCCGAAGCAAAACGGCCGGGTCGGGCGGGTTTCCTGAGGTTAAGAAAAGTAGATCTGGCGATAGCCAAGGTACTTGACTTCCCCTCGAAAGGTACTTACGAAAGTTTGTACTGATCTTTGACAAGTTATGATTGAGGAAGGGAGACGCGGGCGGCGTTTGTCCTTGCGGTCGGGTCGAGAGGCCTGACGTGAGAGACTTGTGCTGATCTGTTGTTCTT
>NZ_JAKSYH010000248.1:0-22500 GCF_022829295.1 Methylobacterium sp. J-088 | reverse complement strand
GGCGACGGGCTGATCCGAATCTTCAACGCGTTGCTGATGATCGCCAGGCTCGAAGCCGGCAGCGCAAGCGAGATCATGGCGCCCCACGACCTCGGTGCGGCGGCCCGGGGCGTCGCAGAACTCTACGAGGCACTCGCCGAGGATCAGGGCTTCACCTTGGAAGTTTCGGCGGAGGACGGGGTGGTGGTCGAGGCCAATCGTGAGCTGATCGGACAGGCGTTGGCCAACTTGCTCGATAACGCCCTGAAGTACGCCGTTCCGCCGGAGGGCGGGCCGGGGCGGATCGCCGTCGCGGTCTGGCGCGAGAGCGGGCTCGCTCGTCTCGCGGTTTCCGACAGCGGCCCCGGCATTCCCGAGGGCGAGCGCGCGCATGTGCTCGCGCGATTCGTCCGTCTGGAGCAATCCCGGTCGCAGCCGGGGCTCGGGGTCGGCCTCAGCCTCGTCAACGCGGTGGTGCGCCTTCACCGGGGCACCCTGCATCTGCTCGGCAACGGCCCCGGCCTGCGCGTGGAGGTCTCGCTGCCGCTGGCTCAGGGCGATGCGGCCGGCGCGGCGGAACCCGGGGCGGAGCCCCGATAGAAACGGAACGCTGCGTGCCGAACCGGGACGATGCTGTGCGCGCTCGATCTCAGCCGGCGCCAAACGCTGCCGAACGGCGCCATGGTCGACCGGATGAAGCAGGCATGATCGCACAGGGCGCCATCAGCGTCGGGCTGTCCTGCCTGTGGACAGGGCCCGTGCGCAGACCGGTCGTGACAGGATGTCACATTCCTAAGATCTGAATCTGCCACGGGAGCACGCGGCTCGAAGCGTGGCAGTTTGATGATCGCATCCGAGACTCTGTATCCGTCCGGTGAAGCCTCCGTCCTCGTCCTGCAGGGCGGCGGTGCGCTGGGATCCTATCAGGCCGGCATCTACGAAGCGCTCGCCAAGCAGGAGACGACGGTCGATTGGGTCGCCGGGATTTCGATCGGCGCCATCAACGCGGCGCTGATCGCGGGCAACCCGCCGGACCGGCGCGTCGCCCGGTTGCGGGAATTCTGGGAGCTGGTCTCCTCCGACCTGACTGTGAAGCCGTTCGTCCCGGGCGAGCAGGCCCGGACGGCGTTCAACGAGATGTCGGCGGCCTGGATCGCCACCTTCGGCGTGCCGGGATTCTTCACGCCGCGCGTGCCGCCCGCGACGTTCTACCCGCCCGGCGCTCCGGAGGCGCTCAGCCTCTACGATACCGGGGCCCTCAAGGGCACGCTGGAGCGGCTCGTCGATTTCGACCGGATCAACCGGGGCGAGATGCGCCTCAGCGTCGACGCCGTGAACGTCCGCTCGGGCAACTTCATCTATTTCGACACCCGGACCGAACGGATCGGCCCGGAGCACATCATGGCTTCGGGGGCGCTGCCGCCCGGCTTCCCGCCGGTGATCATCGACGGCGAGGCCTATTGGGACGGCGGCCTCGTCTCGAACACGCCCCTCGATTACGTGCTCGACACCGAGCGCCAGCGCGACCTCGTGGTCTACCAGGTCGATCTGTTCTCGGCCCAGGGGGCGATGCCCCGCACCCTGGTCGACGCGGCCGAGCGCGAGAAGGACATCCGCTATTCGAGCCGGACCCGGCTCAACACCGACAAGAACATCGAGATCCGCAGGGCCAAGCGTGCCATGCGGCGGCTGATCGAGACGCTGCCGCCGGAGATGCAGGCCGACGACGACGTGACTTTCCTGCGCCAGGTCACCCGCCAGAACTTCATCACGATGATGCAGCTGATCTACCGGCAGAAGAGCTACGAGGGGAACTCGAAGGATTACGAGTTCTCCCGGGCCACGATGCTGGAGCACTGGCAGGCCGGGCACGACGATGCGGTCCGCTCCCTGCGCCACCGGCGCTGGCGTGAGCGGGCGCATAACGAGGACGGCGTCGCCGTCTTCGACCTCAGCCGGCACGCCCGCGATTGAAACGACCCTGACGGAAGCCGGGGCGGACCGATCGCCCCGGCCCGGACGAGCGGAGGTTTGACCATGACCCGCGACGAGATCCTGTCCACGACCTCGATGCCCGCCTTCAGCCCGAGCTATCCGCGCGGGCCCTATCGATTCTGCCAGCGCGAATACCTGATCATCACCTACGAGACCGATCCCCTCGCCCTGCGCCGGGCGCTGCCGGAGCCGCTGGAGCCGCACCCGGACAACCTCGTCTTCTACGAGTGGATGAAGATGCCCGATTCCTCGGGCTTCGGCGATTACGAGGAGAGCGGCAGCGGCGCCTACGCCTTCTATAACGGCGAGCCGTGCAACTTCTCGATCCAGATGTACCTCGACGACGAGCCGCCGATCACCGCCGGCCGTGAGATCTGGGGCTTCCCGAAGAAGTGGGGCCAGCCCCAGCTCAAGCTGATGAAGGATACCCTGACCGGCACGCTGTTCTACGACGAGGAGCGGGTCGCGATGGGCACCATGACCTACAAGCACGAGAGCCTTGAGCACGACCTCGGTTCCGTCCGCGAGGGCTTGCGCAAGCTCAACATCAACCTGAAGCTGCTGCCGGATGTCGACGGCCAGCCGAAGGTCGCCCAGCTCGTGGGCTACAGGCTGGAGGACATCACGGTCCACGGCGCCTGGAACGGCGAGGGCCGCCTCGACCTGATCCCGCATGTCAATTGCCGCGTTGCCGACCTGCCGGTGCGCCGGCTCGTCGGGGCGCGCCACATGGTCGTGGACTTCACCCTCCCGTACGGCACAGTGCTGCACGACTATCTCGCCTGATCACAGGCCCGCCCAGATCCGGAGGATGCCATGACGCTCAAGACCAAGACCGCCCTCGTCACCGGCTCGACCAGCGGGATCGGGCTCGCGATCGCCCGGGCGTTCGCCGCCGAGGGCGCCAACATCGTGCTGAACGGATTCGGCAAGCCGGAGGAGATCGAGCAGGCCCGCACCGCCATCGAGGCGGAGTTCGGGGTGCGCGCGCTCTATTCCGGGGCCGACATGTCGAAGCCCGCCGAGATCGACGCGATGGTCCGGGACGCGCAGGAATGCTTCGGATCCCTCGACGTGTTGGTCAACAACGCCGGCATCCAGTTCGTCTCGCCGATCGAGGATTTCCCGGCGGAGAAGTGGGAGCAGATCATCGCGATCAACCTGTCCTCGGCCTTCTACGCGATGCATGCCGCCATCCCCGGCATGAAGGCGCGGGGCTGGGGGCGGATCATCAACACCGCCTCGGCCCACTCGCTGGTGGCCTCGCCGTTCAAGTCGGCCTACGTGGCCGCCAAGCATGGCATCGCCGGCCTGACCAAGACGGCAGCGCTGGAACTCGCGCCCCACAAGGTGACGGTGAACTGCATCTCGCCGGGCTATGTCTGGACGCCCCTCGTCGAGGCGCAGATCCCCGACACGATGAAGGCCCGCGGCCTCACCAAGGAACAGGTGATCGAGGAGGTGCTGCTCAAGGCGCAGCCAACCAAGGAGTTCGTCACCGTCGATCAGGTCGCCGCGCTTGCGGTGTTCCTGTGCTCCGACGCGGCGAGCCAGGTCACCGGTGCCAACATCCCGATGGATGGTGGCTGGACGGCGCAGTAGCGCCCTATTCGGCCCCGCCCGCGCGACCGGGCGGGGCCGTGTTCGATCAGCGGCGGCCGTGGATCAGCAGGGCGATGCCGTAGCCGACTGCACCCGCGATCAGCAGCGCGACCATCGGGTTCTCCTCGACGCGGGCGCCGACCGCGGCGCGCCCGTCGCGCAAGTAGGAGCCGCTCCGATCGTAGACGTCGCCCGCCACGTCGCCCGCGCGGTCATAGGCGTCGCTCGCGACGTCGCCGGCCCGGTCCGCGAGGTCACGGGCCGTGTCCTTCACCTGCCCGTAGACGTTCTGCGCCTGGCCCTGGGCGTCGCGGAATCGCCCCTCGACCGAGTCCCGGTTCGAGCCGACGAAATCGCCGGCCGCACCCTGAACCTTGCCGACGGCTTCCTTGGCGCCGCCGACGATCCGATCCGTATCCACCATGACACTCTCCTGGACGTGCGCGGCGCCGCGACGGGGCGCCGCTCGATACGCCGTCGTCCTCGGAACGCGCGAGATGGGGTTTGTGCCCCCGTCCGACGGGAATTTGTGCGCCCGGAGCCCGACAGCGCCGTCGGCGTCAGAGCCCGATCAATTCGGCGATCGCGGTGGCGCCTGCGGCCGGTGAGGTCTCACCCCGCGCCACGGCCGCCTCCGCCTCGGCGGTGCGGCGGCGGACCTCCGGCGACCCGACGAGGCGCTGGTGCAGACGCTCGTCGACGAGCGCCCACATCCACTTCACGTCCTGGGTCCGACGCTTCGCCTGGATCTCGCCGGTGGCGGTGAGCTTCTCCCGGTGATCGACGATCCTGGCCCAGAGGGCTTCCAGCCGCAGGTTGTGGAAGCCCGAGATGGTCACCACCGGCGGCGTCCAGGTCGCGGATGCCGGGGTCAGGATGTGCAAGGCCGCCCGATACTCGGAGGCCGCCGCGTTGGCCCGGTGCTCGGCCTCGCCGGCATCGGCCTTGTTGACCGCGATCATGTCGGCGAGTTCGAGGATGCCCTTCTTGATGCCCTGAAGCTCGTCGCCCGCCCCGGGGAGCATCAGTACGAGGAAGAAGTCGGTGAGGTCCGCCACCGCGGTCTCCGACTGGCCGACGCCGACCGTCTCCACCAGGATCACGTCGAAACCCGCGGCCTCGCAGAGCAGCATGGTCTCGCGGGTCTTGGCCGCGACACCGCCCAGGGTGCCCGAGGACGGGGAGGGACGGATGAAGGCGTTCGGATCGTGGGCGAGGCGGGCCATCCGGGTCTTGTCGCCCAGGATCGAGCCGCCGGTGCGCGAGGAGGACGGGTCGACCGCCAGCACCGCCACCTTGTGGCCGGCCGCCGTCAGGTTCGAACCGAGGGCATCGATGGTGGTCGATTTGCCGACGCCGGGCACGCCGGTAATTCCCACCCGGATCGCCTTGCCGGTCTGCGGCAGCACGGAATCGATCAGCGTGGCGGCCAGCGCCCGATGATCGGCCCGCTTCGACTCGGCCAGGGTGATGGCTCGGGCCAGGGCGGCGCGGTCGCCGTGCAGTAGGCGCTCGCGCAGGGTCTCGATGTCGATGGACGGCGTCATACCTCTTCATGGCGGGGACGCGGGCCGCCGTCGAGGGGGAGCGCGGCTTGTGTCCCGGGCACAACAAGCCACACCGTGCCCGTACTCCACAGCGATCCGCGACGCGCCTGCCCCGCCACGGCCAAGATCATGCGCCAGGGAAGCGGCCCCCGCCCGAGCGTACCCGGATCATGCCGAGCCAGACCGTCTCACGCCGCGTTATCCTCCGGTTCGGTGCCCTCGCGGGCGCTGCTGGTCTTGCCCCGTCTCTCGGCGCCTGCGTCACCGACGATCTCGGGACCGGCTCGGCTTTGCCCGAGAAGCAATCTGCGCTCGATGTCATGCCGGTGCTGCTGGTCGCCACGACCCGCAAGCCCGTGGGCAATCCGCCGCGGCCACCGTATTTCAGCAGCGAGCGCGGCCGGGGCCTGAGCTTCGCGGAGGTGCGTCTGTCGCCCCCGGATCGATCGCTGCTCGGAAAGGTCTCCGCGGTCATCACCGGCGACTGGACGATCGGCGCCGTGCCCAAGACCGAGAGCGGGCCCGGCGCCGCGGATGCCTTCGCGCAGGCGGCGCTCGGCCGCGACGTGCTGATCTACGTCCACGGCTACCGCGAATCGTTCGAGTCGGCCGCCGTCAGCGCCGCGCGGCTGTCGGACGGGATCCGCTTCCGCGGTGTTTCGGGCCTGTTCACGTGGCCCTCCGCGGCAGCGACCCTGGATTACAATTACGATCGCGAGAGCGCGTTGTGGTCGCGGGACGCCTTCGAGGATCTGCTCAAGGCGCTGGCCGCGACGCCGAGCGGCGGCCGCATCAACATCGTGGCGCACTCGATGGGCACGCTCCTGACACTGGAAACCGTGCGCATGCTGCGCGCGGAGGCCGGCGAGGCGGCGATGGGGCGCATCGGCGCGGTGGTGCTGGCCGCCCCCGACATCGACTTCGACCTGTTCTCCAACGGCGTCTCCCGGCTCGGGCCGGACGTGTCGAAGATCACCGTGATCTCGGCGACCAACGACCGGGCGCTCGAACTCTCCGCGGCTCTGGCCGGCGGCGTCCGCGCGGGCGCGGTGGACCGGGCGAAGCTGGAGGCGCTCGGCGTGCGGGTCGCCGATGCCTCGGATTACGGCGGCGGCCTGATCAACCACGACCTGTTCCTCTCGAACCCGGAGGTGCAAGGCGTGGTCAAGCGGGCGATCGCGCGCGGCGCCGGCGTCTGAGGCTGGACCGTCACCCGGTCCGGGTCGCCATGCTCTGCGGCGGCAAGGGTTCCTCCGGCGGGATCGCCGCGTCGGAGCCGTCGCTGTGGTCGATCTGGTCGGCCCAGACCCGGAAGCCCACCAACGGATTGGGCCCGAAGGTGTGGGTCAGCGGCACGTCCGCGGCGTCGCGCCCATAGGCCACCATCACCCGCCCGATCCGCGGAGCGTTGTTGCGCGGGTCGAACACGTGCCAGCGCCCGCCGAGATAGACCTCCATCCAGGCGGCGAAATCGCCGGCCGGGTGCGGCTCGGGCTCGCCGATGAAGCTGATGTAGCCGGTGCAGTAGCGGGTCGGCACGTTCAGGGCCCGGCACAAGGCCACCGCGAGATGGGTGAAGTCCCGACAGACACCACGCCCGCCCGCATAGGCGTCCAGGGCGGTACGGTCCCGGTGAGCGAACTCATAGCCGAACGCGATGTGGTGGTGAACGAAGTCACAGACCGCCTGCACCCGGTCCCAGCCCGGCGCGACGTCGCCGAACAGCCGCCACGCCTCGTCCGCCAGCAGGTCCGATTCGCAGTAGCGGCTCGGCAGGAGGAACACGATGGTGTCGGCGGGGAGCGCCTCGACCGGGTGCTGCTCGGCTTGCCGGTGGGCCGGATCGCGCGCGCCGTCGTCACGGATCACCGCGTCGGTGCCGATGGTGAAGTTGCCGGCCGGGGCGGTCAGGCGCCCGCACAGGTTGCCGAACCCGTCGCGGTAGGTCTCCACCGGAACGGGGGGATCGGTGCGCAGCGTGTCGGGTGTTTCGAGGGTTTCGGCCCGGGTGGGATGCACATTGAGCATGACCACCATGGGCACCGGATAGGGGAAGGCGTAGCGCATCTCGCAGCCGAGCCTGATCCGCATGCGCGGTGATCCTTTTGTCCGCTGTTGTCCCGAGCCGGGTGCGCCGCGCCAAATCGCGCCGGCACCGTGGCGACGGGCTTGGCGCCTGCCCGCTTCACCCCTACAGCATCCCCCTGGCGGCGCTCAGGACCGCCGGACGAAACCCACGGGTTTTCGTCCGGGGCCCGGCGTCGCACCCGCGCGATCCCGCTGACCGGGCGCGCCCGAGGACGGTTACGAGAGGGATGCCGGCCATGTTCACGCTCGAGATCGAGGGCACCGCCGTAGCGGTGATCAACAGCGACGAGGCGTCCGCCAAGGACCTGTTCACCTGTGCGGGCTTCAAGGAAGACATCCGGACCATGACGAGCGAGGGCAAGCCGCTCTGGAACGGCACCTCGGCGCTCAAGATCCGGGCCGCCACCGAGGACGAGATCGAGATCTTCGAGGACGCCCTCGCTGAGGATGACGGCGAAGGCGCGTACGTCGAAGACGCGCACCATTCCGGCGCCGATTCGGACGGCGAGACCGATGAGGACGAGGCCGACATCGTCTTCCTGGTCGACATCGACGAGGACGAAGATGAAGCCGACGCCTGAACGCGTCTGAACCGAAGCGCCCCCCGGCCGTTTTCGAACCGATTCGGGATCGAGACCGGGAGGGTTGCATGGCCGATAGCAGGCGGATGGTCGACGCGTTGGTGCGCTCACGGCGGAGCGGCCTCGCCGCGGGTGCGGCGCTGGGTGGGCTCGCGCTGATCAGCGGCCTCGCCTTCCGGGCCCTGCGCGGTACCGAGGCACCACCGCCCGCCTCGGGCGGTCCGGATTTCGCGGCCGTCGCGGAGGATGAGGCCCGGCTGATGCTCCGGGCGATGGTGGCGGCCACAATTGCAGACGGTCTGGTCGATGCCGCGGAGCGCAAGCGCCTCCAGGCCGCCGTCTCCGAGGCCGGGCTCGATGCGGACGGGCAATCCTGGCTGGAGCGGGAGCTCGAAAGCCCCGCCGATGTGGATGAGATCGCCGAGCGGGTGGCGGGCCCCGACGCTGCGGCCCGGATCTATGCGGCCGCCCGGCTCGCCATCGATCCCGACACGCTGCAGGAGCGCCAGTTCCTGAAGATGCTGGCCGAGGCCCTGGATCTGCCGGCCGACGCGACGAACCGAATCGAACGCGACATCGCCGCCTGACCGTCGCCGCACGGCTTGGCACGCCCGACGCCGCGAGGATCCTTCCGCCATGGGTGCGGAGGTTCTCGTGGTGGGAGATGGGGATCTCATCGAATCAGGCTGGAAACAGCTTTTGTTATGGGGTTCTGCCGTTCTGCAACACCCAGCGATGCTTTGAGGAAGATCCAGCTGGCTGAACGCTGGCTAATCGGCGCAAGTCTGCTTAGCATCGCGGCCCGGGGAAGGGCCGGACAGGCCCGATCGAGAGGGCCGGGACGCATCATGGCAGGATTGTCGCCACCCGCTTTTTCCCGCGCATGGCCGGCCGTCTGTGCCATCGCCGCCCTGTTGCTGACTGGGGTCGCCGAGGCAGCCGATCCGTCGCCGGGACCGCTCACCATCGCCGCGCAGGGCAGCTTTTTCGTGGGCGGCCGCGATGTCCAGTCCGACACGCTCTCGACGCTGCCGGCCTACGCGCCCTCGGGCACGATCAGCGTCGACCAGATCTATGTCCGCTATCAGCTCCCGGTCGCGCCGGTCCGACCACCGCTGGTCCTGATCCATGGCTGCTGCCTCACGGGAAAAACCTGGGAGACGACGCCGGACGGCCGCATGGGCTGGGACGAGTACTTCGTGCGCCGCGGCTTTCCGACCTACGTCATCGATCAGGCGTGGCGCGGCCGCTCGGCGGCGAGCCCGGCTCAGGTCGACGCGGTGAAGATGGGCCGAGCCGAGCCCAACACGCTGCCGGCCGTGTTCTCGGCCGGCCGGGAGCCGGCCTGGGCGATCTTCCGGTTCGGCCCGGAATATCCGAAGGTGTTTCCGGGGATGCAGTTCCCCCTGGAGGCTCAAGAAGAGTTCTGGAAGCAGATGGTCCCGGATTGGTCGGCTGCCCTGCCGGTGCCGAACCCGACCGTGCCGGCCCTCTCGGAACTCGCCAAGCGACTCAAGGGTGCGGTGCTGGTCTCGCACTCGCAATCGGGGATCTACCCGTTCCAGACCACCGCCCTCGACCGCACGGGCATCCGGGCGATCGTCGCCATTGAGCCCGCAGGCTGCCCGGACCCGGCCAAGGACGACCTCGCGCCGTACAAGGATCTGCCGATCCTCGTCCTGTTCGGCGACTACGTCGACACCTCGTCACGCTGGGCACCCCGGCTCAAGCAATGCCGCGGCTTCGTGGCGGCAGCCAATGCCGCGGGCGGTCGCGCCGAGCTGATCCTGCTGCCGGAGATCGGCATCCACGGCAATTCGCACATGCTGATGCAGGACAAGAACAGCCTCGATATCGCCGATTGGCTGGCCGGCTGGATCGAGAAGCGGGCCGCGGTGAAATCTTGACGCGGGGCAGTGGTCCAATCCCGTCCACCCCACGCATCCCGAGGGGCCTACGTCAGCAGGCCTCCGATATGCTCCGGCACTGAGGATGAGGTGGAAATTGGGATTGAGCCGGGGACCTCAGTCCGGCTTGCGCTCGCTCAGGAATGTCCCCATCCGCTCCAGCGCCCGGCGGATATTCGCCTCCGAATTGGCGTAGGACAGCCGGATGTAGCCCTCGCCGTGGACTCCGAAATCCGGTCCGCCGATCACCGCCACGCCTGCCTCTTCAAGGAGCGTGGAGGCCAGCGCCTTCGCTTTCCAGCCGGTCTCGGAGATGTTCGGGAAGGCGTAGAACGCCCCCTTCGGCGCGATGCAGGAAATCCCCGGCAGGGCGTTCAAGCCGTCCACCACGATCGCCCGGCGCCGGTCGAACGCGGCGACCATGTCGGACACGCAATCCTGTGGGCCGTCGAGGGCTGCGATGCCGGCCCACTGCGTCGATGCGTTGACGCAGGAATGGGCGTTGACCGCCAGCTTGCGCGCGGCCTCGTAGAGCGGCTTCGGCCAGACCGACCAGCCCAGCCGCCAACCGGTCATCGCGTAGGTCTTGGACGCACCATCGAGGTAGATCAGCCGATCGCGGATTTCTTCGTACCTTAACAGCGAGTGATGGGCCTCGCCGTCGTAGGTCATCGTGCCGTAGATCTCGTCCGACAGCACCGCCACGTCGGGATGGTCGGCCAGCCCCTGCACCAGGGCGTCGATCTCGGCCTTCGGGGTCACGCCGCCCGTCGGGTTCGCCGGCGAATTGACGATCAGCAACCGGGTCCTGGGGGTGATCAGCGACAGGGTCTCGGCCGCCGAGAACGCGAAGCCGTTCGCCTCGCGGATCGGCACCGGCACCGGCGTCGCGCCCGTGAACTCGATCATCGACCGATAG
The DNA here is from genome assembly GCF_022829295.1 of Methylobacterium sp. J-088. Taxonomy (GTDB): domain Bacteria; phylum Pseudomonadota; class Alphaproteobacteria; order Rhizobiales; family Beijerinckiaceae; genus Methylobacterium. The sequence continues at coordinate 11,882 of NZ_JAKSYH010000248.1, read as the reverse complement.
ATCGGGAAGCCGGGATCCGGATACAGGATCTCCACGCCGGGCGCGCCGAACATCAGGATCGCCATGAACATGGTGACCTTGCCGCCCGGCACGATCATCACGGAATCCGGCGAGACCGCGACGCCGTGGCGGCGGTGGATGTCGCGGGCAACCGCTTCGCGCAGGGGCGGGATACCGACAGCCGGCGTGTAGCCGTGATGGCCGTCGCGCAGCGCCTTGATGCCGGCCTCGACCACATGGCCCGGGGTCGGCATGTCGGGTTGGCCGATGCCGAGATTGATCACGTCGCGGCCCTGGGCCGCCAGGGCCTGGGCGCGGGCCAGCACCGCGAAGGCGTTCTCCTCGCCGATGCGGGAGAAGGCCGGGACCACGTGCAGCATCGCGCCCTCCGCGCGTTGGGATGTCAGGGCTTGGTGCGCTCGCCGAGCTTCATGGCGGCGAACGACATCCCCACGGAGATCAGGCCGAGAATCACGAACGTCTTCACCGAGGCGTAGAACAGGGCCGGCTCGATGCCCGTGTCGGTGTAGAGCACGAGGCCGATCGCCGCGAGCGGCAGCGAGAGCAGGATGAAGATGGGAACGAGCGGGTTCATGTTCGGCACTCGGATCCGGCGTGCAACGGCGTGCGCGCCCCTGGAAAACGAACCTGCATAGCACCGTGCCGCTCCGGTTGGGACCCCGGGGGCTGCAGTTTTTCGCCGAGCCGCCGGTCCGCTCATGCTTGCTCAATCTTTCGGCCCGATACTGATCTCGGGAGATCGAAACCGAATGAGCCGATCAACGGTCCAGTGGCCAGGAAAAGGGCCGGGCGCTTCGGGCTCCGGTGCGTCCCCCGTCGATATGCTGGCTGCGCAGATCGGGAAACTGCTGCGCCACCCGGCCTACCGGCGCGGAGCGATCGTCAGCCCCCTGTTGCTGCGCCACCTGCCAACCGATGCCGGCTATGCCTGGAACGGCGAGGCCGCCCTGCGCGCACGCCTCACGACGGCCGGTCTCGACGCGGCCAGCATCGATCATCTGTTGCGGAACGCCCAGGACGAGTTCCTGCGCCTGCGCAGGCCCGCCGACGCCTGAACCGGTTCAAGCCGGGACCCGGACCGTGGCCCGCAGGCCGCCGAGCGGGCTGTCATGCAGGGCGATGTCGCCGCCATGGGCGCGGGCGATGTCCCGGGCGATCGCGAGCCCCAGGCCGGAGCCGCCGGCATCCTGGCGGGCATCGTCGAGCCGCACGAAGGGTTTGAACACCGCCTCCCGGCTCTCCGGGGGGATGCCCGGCCCGTCGTCGTCGATCGAGACGAAGAAGGTGCGGGCCTCCAGCCGGCCGGAAATCGCCACCGTCTCGCCGTAGCGGGCAGCGTTGGATGCCAAGTTGAATAGGCAGCGCCGGAAGGCATCCGGGCGCACCGTGATCTCGGGCGCCCCGGCCAGCTCCACCGTGGAGACATGCGCGCCGAGCCGCTCGACATCGGTGCGGATGTCCTCCAGCAGCGACCGCATGTCGGTGGGGCTGGCGAGCTCGGCCGAATCGCCGCGGGCGAAGGCGAGGTAGCCTTCGAGCATCCGGCTCATCTCGTCGACGTCGCGGCTGAGGTCCTCGATCTCGTCCGTCTGCTCGATCAGCGCCAGGGACAGGCGGAACCGGGTGAGGATCGTGCGCAGGTCGTGGCTGACGCCGTTCAGCATCGTGGTGCGCTGTTCCATCGCCCGCTCGATGCGGCGCTTCATCTCGATGAAGGCGTGGCCGGCCTGCCGCACCTCCCGGGCGCCGCGCGGCCGGAACTCGATCTCCCGGCCCTTGCCGAACCCCTCCGCCACGGCGGCGAGCCTCAGGATCGGCTTGATCTGGTTGCGCAGGAACAGGATCGCGACGCCGAGCAGCACCAGCGAGGAGCCGATCATCCAGACCAGGAAGATGTGCGAGTTCGACGCGTAGGCCTGGCTGCGCCGGGCGGTGATGCGCATCACCCCGTCGGGGATCGCCACCCGGATCTCGATCAGGTTCGAGCGTCCGACGGTGTCGATCCAGAAGGGGCGGCGGATCTGACGCTGGATCTCGTCCGAGAGTGCCTCGTCCAGGATCGAGAAGAACGGCCGCGGCCCCGGCGGCGGCAGCTTGGCGCCCTTGAGGATGTCGAGGTCGAGGTTCAGCCGTTCGCCGGCGATGCGCGAGAGGGTCTCGGCGTCCTTGTCCTGCGGGTAGCTCTCGTAGATGTCGATCAGCGCGGCGACGTCGGCGGTGACCGCCGCCGAGAGGCGCTTGGTCACGAGCTGCCAATGCCGCTCCATGAAGGTGTAGGCGATCACCGACTGGAGCAGCACCACCGGCGCGATGATGATGATCAGCGACCGGGCGTAGAGCCCCTTCGGCAGCCGGTCGCCCACCGCCCGGCTGATTCGCTTCCACAGCCGGCGCGGGCCCGAACGCGGGGGATCCTGGCGCAGGGCGCGGGCGAGGGCGGGATCGGGGGCGTTCATGAGGGCGGGCGCCCGGACCGGGCCGATCGGGAGACGCGGATATCGGTCTGCGCACAACGTCCAACCCACGCCCTCATCCTGAGGTGTGACGCAGCCGCCTCGAAGGAGGCCTCCGGAAATCGCGGCGCGGTCCGGAGTCCTCCTTCGAGGCCGCCGCTTCGCTCCGGCGCGTCAGGATGAGGGCGTGGGTTGGATCGGCCGAACACGTCTCGGGACACTGCCTGTGCGAACGCATGGATCCATAAGGTATTGGGGTTCGCCGTTCTCCGCCATCGTCTCGTGAGACGCGACCCTTTCGGCGGAGGCCGGACCGCCTTGCGCGCCGCCGCTGGGGCTATACCTGTAAGCCTGCGGGGGGGCGCCCGCCGAAGGCTTCCGCGCGCAATGCTCAGCACCGACACAGACATCCTCTCAGCCGCCGAATCCTGGCGGCGCGATGGCCGCGCCGTGGCGCTCGCCACCGTCATCGAGACCTGGGGCTCCGCCCCGCGCCCGGTGGGCAGCCACCTCATCGTCGACGATGCGGGGAACTTCCTGGGCTCCGTCTCGGGGGGATGTGTGGAGGGCGCCGTGATCACCGAGGCCATCGAGGTGATCGAAGCCGGGGCGCCGCGCGTCCTCGAATTCGGCGTCGCCGACGAGACCGCGTGGCGGGCCGGCCTGTCCTGCGGCGGGCGGATCCGGGTTTTCGTCGAGCGGGTCGACTGATGCGCGCCGACCTCCTGTCCGTCCTCAACGCCGAGCGGGCCGCCCGCCGGGCTGCCATCCTGGTCACCGACATCGCCGACGGCGCGCAGCGCCTCGTGCGCGAGGCGGAGATCGCCGCCGATCCCCTCGGCGCGGTGCTCGCCAAGCATCTTGCCTCGGCCAAGAGCGGCCTCGTGGAAGCGGACGGACGCACGCTCTTCCTGACCGTGCATGTGCCGCCGGTGCGGCTCGTGGTGATCGGCGCCGTCCATATCTCGCAGGCCATGGCGCCGATGGCGGCGGGGCTCGATCTGGCGCTGACGGTGATCGATCCGCGCACCGCCTTCGCCACGCCCGAGCGCTTCCCGGGCGTCGAACTCGTGGCCGAATGGCCGGATGCCGTGCTGGGCTCCCGCGTGCCGGCGCTCGATCGCTACTGCGCGCTCGCCGCCCTGACCCACGATCCGAAGATCGACGATCCGGCGCTGAAGGCGGCGCTCGCGGCGGACTGCTTCTACGTGGGCGCCCTTGGCTCCCGGAAGACGCATGCGGCCCGCGTCGCCCGGCTTACCGAAGCCGGCTTCACGCCGGAGCAGATCGGCCGGATCCGTGCGCCGATCGGGCTGCCGATCGGAGCGGTCAGCCCCGCCGAGATCGCACTCGCCGTGCTCGGCGAGGTCGTAGCCTCTTTGCGCCGCGTGCCCCGCCCGGAGGCCGCGTGAGGTTCGGCCCCGTCCCGGTCGCCGAGGCGGCCGGGCTGATCAGCGCCCATACCGTGCGGCGGGAGGGGCTGACCCTGCGCAAGGGCGCGGTGATCCCGCAGGATCTGGCGGCGGATCTGGCCCGTTCCGGTGTGTCGGAGGTCGTGGCCGCCGCCCTCGAACCGGGCGATGTCGGTGAGGATGCCGCCGCGGCGCGCCTTGCGTGTCACCTCGCCGGGCCGAACCTGCGGGTGGAGGCGCCGTTCACCGGCCGCTGTAACCTCTACGCCGAGACCGCAGGTGTGCTGACCCTGGACCCGGCCCGGATCGACGCGGCGAACGCGGTCGATGAAGCGGTCACGGTGGCCACGCTCCCCCGGTTCAAGCCGGTGGTGGCAGGCGAGATGATCGCGACCGTCAAGATCATCCCCTATGCAGTGCCCGGCGCGGTGCTGGACCGCGCCTGCGCGGCGGCCGGGGGCGGCACGCTCGCGGTTGCGCCCTATCGCCGACGCCAGGTGGGCGTCGTGTCGACCCGGCTGCCAAGCCTCAAGGAGACGACGATCGACAAGACCCTTCGGGTGCTGGCCGAGCGCCTCGCCCCCGCGGACGCCACGATCGTGGCCGAGATCCGGGTGCCGCACGCGGCCGATTCCGTCGCGGAGGCTCTGGCGGGCGCAATCGACGGCGCCGGGGCCGATCTCGTGGTGGTGTTCGGCGCCTCGGCCATCGCCGACCGCCGCGACGTCATCCCGGCCGGCATCGAGGCCGCCGGGGGCCGGGTCGCCCATCTCGGGATGCCGGTCGATCCCGGCAACCTGCTCCTCGTCGGCAGCCGGGGCGACGTTCCGGTGATCGGCGCCCCGGGCTGCGCGCGCTCGCCGAGGGAGAACGGCTTCGACTGGATCCTTCACCGCCTGCTGGCCGACCTGACCGTGACCCGGGCCGACATCGTGGCGCTGGGCGTCGGCGGCCTTCTCATGGAGATCGTCTCCCGGCCGCAGCCCCGCGCCGGGGGTGAGGCCGTCGGCGAGGCGGAGGCCGATGCCTGAGATCGGAACGGTGCTCCTCGCCGCGGGACGCGGGAGCCGGTTCGGCCCGGCGCCGAAACTGCTCGCGCCGCTCGACGGGAAGCCCCTGGTCCGCCACGCCGCGGAGTCCGCTCTGGGTGCCGGGCCGCGCCCGGTGGTGATCGTGCTGGGCGCGCACGCGGATGCGGTCCGGGCGGCGCTTGCGGGCCTCGACCTGATCTACGTGGAGAATCCCGATTTCGCCGCGGGCCTCGCCACATCGCTGCGGGCCGGGCTCGCGGCGCTGCCGGCATCCTGCACCGCCGCCGTGGTGGTTCTGGGCGACATGCCACGGGTGACGGCCGCCCATATCGACCGCCTCGTTTCGGCCTTCGCGGATGCGGAGCCGGCAGCCGTGGTCCCCGTGCAGGACGGGCGTTACGGGAACCCGGTGCTCCTGAACCTGCGCCGCCTCGGCGCCGACATTTCGCACCTGCGCGGCGACCATGGCGCCGGGCCGCTCCTTCGGGGACGGGCGGATGTGCTGGAGATTCCGGGCGACGCCGCCACCGGACTCGACATCGATACGCCGGCCGCACTCGCGGCCCTGCGGGACATTCAGGCCTGAGCGGTCAGGTCTCGGCGCTCTTGCGCGCCGTGCGGGCCTCGGCGCGGCACCGGTCCGAGCAGTAGCGCACCTCGTCCCAGACCCGTGCCCACTTCTTCCGCCACGCGAACGGCTTGCCGCATTGTTCGCAGACCTTCTGCGGAAGGTCGCCCTTGCGGCGCATCGGCGGCATCCGTCCTCCTTATCCCTGCACCGGCCCTGCGTTCGGGCAATCCTGGGTTTGCCTGTGCCGCGCGCGCGCATCCAGGAGGTGCGCGAGGCCCAGCATGACCGCGATACCGCCGACATTGACGGCGACCTGAAGCGGCCATGTGGCGTCGAAGGTCCGGTAGAGGATGCGGCCGATGAGCGCCGCCAGGCAGCCGGCGGCGAAGACCTCCAGCGAATGCCGGCCGCAGGCATCGACCAGCCGGAGCCGGCGCCATCGGCTGAGGCGGGCGACCACAGGTACGCTGAGCAGCAGATAGATCAGCGCCAGGATGTCGAGGAGCCGCAGGGGCCCGACATGGCTCTTGTCGGGCGCGTCGATCGCCAGCGGCCTGAGATCCGGCAGGCCCCACGCGGTCCAGGAACCGCCCTGCAGCAGCGCGAAGCCGAGATAGGCACCGGCCGCCGCCGCAGCCCAGTTGCGCCAGGGCAGCAGCCCGTCCCCGGCCCGGACCGCAAGCGCCAAGGCTGCCCCGATCACGAACAGGAACTGCCACGCGAACGGATTGAAGTACCATCCGTCATCGACCGCGGCGGCGTTCGGCAGGTTGAGCTGGTGATCGACGTTTGCCGCGAGCCACAGCGTGCCGGACAGCGCCAGCACGCCCCAGACGCCGCGCCGCATCCCGAAATGGACAAGCGGGAACACGGCCAGCAGCAGGATGTAGAGCGGCAGGATGTCGAGGTAGTTGGGCAGCGCGTTCAGCGCGAGCCCGCGCAGCAGGCCCGGCACGAGGCCCATCTGGATCAGGGGCGCCACGCCGAATCGCGGCACGAGCCCGGTGAGATCCATCCAGATCCGGACGATGATCAGCGTGGCCAGGAGCAGCCCGGCCTGGAACAGGTAGATGCGCAGGCAGCGCCGGGCGATGCGCGCCAGCGCGGTCCGGGTCCCCGCCCGCCGGAACAGCCCGCCATAGGCGATCATCGAGGAGTAGCCGGCCAGCAGCACGAAGATTTCGGCCGCGTCCGAGAACCCGAAATTGTGCACCGTGAACAGGGCCGGGGCGTTGCGCGGGATGTGGTCGACGAAGATCGTCAGCAGCGCCAGCCCGCGCAGCACGTCGACCCGCGCATCCCGCAGGGGCTTTGCGGGATGCGGCGTCTCAGCGGGATCCGCGGGAGGACGCGGCGCGGCATTGAGCGCCCGGCGTTCGAGATCGTCGATGCGGTTCAAATTAGGTCATCGTCGGGTGCGCTGCGGTCGGATACGGCGCGATAATACCGCAGTGCAGCGCGGGCGCTGCGGGAGACTACGTCGATCACGCGTCTTTGTTCACGGGCGGCGTGAGCTCATCCATGGAGGGCGCATGCGCGCGCTCCGGGTCCTGCCCGACGCGGTGCGGCGAAGGGCGCTCGCCTCGCGCCCGGAGGGGGTATAGACGCGACGGATCGATCCCGCCGCCAGCGACGGTGCCGGGCAGGGGCAGGGTTCATGCGCGTCCTCGTCACCGGAGCCGGAGGTTTTCTCGGCCGCCGCCTGCTAGAGGCGCTGCGCCGGGACCTGCCCTCCGGCAGCCGCATCCTCGGCGTCGACCGCGCCGCGCAGCCGCCGCTCGACGGCGTGACGTTCCTCATGGTCGATCCGTTCGATGCCGGACGGCTCGGCGCGGCGGTGGCGGAATTCGAACCGACCCTCGTGTTCCACCTCGCCGCTCTGGCCTCGGTCGCTCAATCGCGCGAGACGCCATCCTACGCGTGGCGGGCGGATCTCCTCGGCACGTTGAACCTCGCCGAGGCGCTGGCGAAATCGGGTGCGACCCTCGTGTTCTTGAGTGCGAGCGTGGTCTACGGCGAGGCGTTCCGGGTCAAGCCGCGTCCGGATGAGAGCGTGACCCCGCGGCCCGACACGATCTCGGGACGGACCAAGACCGCCTGCGAGTACATCCTGCGCGACGTGCTGGCGCATGCCGGCGTGAAGCATCTCGTACTTCGGCCATCGAACTACATCGGACCCGGGCAGGCCGAGACCTTTGTGGTCGCCTCACTGGCCGGCCAGATCGCCCGCATCGAGCGCGGGCTCGCGCCTCCGTGCCTGCAGGTCGGCGATCTCTCGGCGGGACGCGATTTCTTCGACGTGGCCGATTTCACGGCCGCCTGCATACGCCTGACAGAGCGGCTCGCGGATCTGCCGGATGGCGGCATCTACAATGTCGGATCCGGCACCGTGACCCCGGTCTCCGGAATCCTCAACGCGCTGCGCGACATGACGGACGCGACCTTCACGGTGCGGGTCGTGTCCGACCGGGTGCGGGACGCGAGCACCCTCGCCGAGGGCTGCGACCCGTCGGCCTTCATGGCGGCGACGGGCTGGAAGCCGGTCATTCCCCTCCCGCAGAGCCTGTCGGCGATCCTTGCGGAGGCTCGCGTGCGGCTTGGGTGACGGGGCACGGTCGTGGAGATCGAGCGCAGCGCCGCCGGCCGTCTCCCCCGGAGAGGAGGAGGGCGCGACGTCCGGATGGCTCGCGCCCCACAATCGTTCCGCTGACGCTCAGCGCGAGAAACGCTTGTACTTGATCTTCTTCGGCATGATGGAGTCGGCCCCAAGCCGGCGAACCTTGTCGGCCTCGTAGTCGGAGAAGTTGCCCTCGAACCATTCCACGTGGCTGTCGCCCTCGAAGGCGAGGATGTGGGTCGCGATGCGGTTCAGGAACCAGCGATCGTGGCTGATGATCACCGCGCAACCGGCGTAATCCTCCAGCGCATCCTCAAGGGCGCGCAGGGTCTCCATGTCGAGGTCGTTGGTCGGCTCGTCGAGGAGCAGCACGTTGGCGCCGCCCTTCAGGGTCCGGGCGAGGTGCACCCGATTGCGCTCGCCGCCCGAGAGGGTGCCGACCTTCTTCTGCTGGTCCGGCCCCTTGAACGCGAAGGCTGCGCAATAGGCGCGCGAATTGATCTCACGCTTGTTGAAATAGATGATGTCGTTGCCGCCCGAGACTTCCTGCCAGACCGTGGCGTTCGGATCGAGGGCGTCACGCGACTGGTCGACGTAACCGAGCTTGACCGTCTCGCCGACCTCGATCTTGCCGTTGTCGGGCTTCTCCTGGCCTGTGATCATCTTGAACAGCGTGGTCTTGCCGGCGCCGTTCGGGCCGATCACGCCGACGATGCCGCCCGGCGGCAGCTTGAACGACAGATCCTCGATCAGCAGCCGGTCGCCGAACGCCTTGCTGAGGTGCTCGAACTCGATGACGTTGTTGCCGAGCCGCTCGTCGATCGGGATGACGATCTGCGCGGACGCATCGACCTTGTTGTTCTGCTTGGCGACCAGCTCCTCGTAGCGGGTGATGCGCGCCTTCGACTTGGACTGGCGCGCCTTCGGCGAGGCGGCGATCCACTCCTGCTCGCGGGCGATGGAGCGCTGCCGGACCATGTCCTCGCGGCCCTCCTGCTCCAGGCGCTTCTGCTTCTGCACCAGCCAGGCCGAGTAATTGCCCTCGTACGGGATGCCCTTGCCGCGATCGAGCTCCAGGATCCAGCTCGTGACGTTGTCCAGGAAGTAGCGGTCGTGGGTCACGATCAGGATCGCACCCGGATACTGGCGCAGGTGGCCTTCGAGCCAGTTCACCGTCTCGGCGTCGAGGTGGTTGGTCGGCTCGTCGAGGAGCAGCAGTTCCGGCTCCCACAGGAGCAGGCGGCACAGCGCGATGCGGCGGCGCTCGCCGCCCGAGAGCGTGGCGACCGGCTGCTCGTCGCTCGGGCAGCCCAGCGCCTCCATGGCCTGATCGATCTTGGAATCGAGTTCCCAGAGGCCCAGCGACTCGATCCGGTCCTGGAGCTCGGTCATCTCGTCGGCGGTCTCCTCCGAGTAGTTCATGGCGAGCTCGTTGTAGCGGTCCAGCATCGCCTGCTTCTCGGCGACGCCCTCCATCACGTTCTCGCGGACCGACTTGTTCGGATCGAGCTGGGGCTCCTGCGGCAGGTAGCCGACGCGCGCGCCCTGCGCGACCCAGCCGTCGCCGGTGAACTCCTTGTCGAGGCCGGCCATGATCTTGAGCAGCGTCGACTTGCCCGAGCCGTTGATGCCGAGCACACCGATCTTGGCGTCGGGGTAGAAGGACAGGTTGACGCTATCCAGGACCTTCTTGCCACCGGTATAGGCCTTGGTCAGGCCCCGCATGTGGTAGATGAATTCGCGAGCCATCGCGGAAATCCTCGGCGTGGTGTGCGGGATGCGCGATGCGTGCCAATGGCACGGGGCAGGCGCGGGGCCCATCCCCCGTCCTGTACGCACGCCCCGACGATATAGGAATCACGCTGTTCGCCTATCAGGCCCGCCGGGACGCGGCAAGGATGCCGGCTTTGCCCCGCTTGACCGGACCGCTCAGGCGAACGGGTTCGGGACCGATTTCGGCGCCGCCGCGGGGGCTTCCGCCACCGCCTCGGGCAGATCGTCGCCCTCCAGGGCCTTCACGATGGCGTCGAGCGTCTGCTTGAGCAGCCGCGCCTGGGTGAGGCCGCTCTTGTCCCGGGTCAGATCGAGGGAGCCGTGAAGCGCGATCCGGTCTGTGCCGTTCTCGAAGCAGAGGGCGCCGATAGTGCGCACCCCGGCATCGTCCGCGAAGGGCGCGAAGGACTCGGATGGGGGCTCGGCTTTGGCGCGGCGCTTGTCCGGCGGCCTGTCCTTTTGCATGCATCCCTCTCAGAAGATTCCACGCAGCACGTCGCGGACGAATTTGCGCAGGGCGCGGTTGATCTCGCGCTGGAGCCAGTCCTGCCACGTCGGCTCATGGCGCGGACGGTGCTCGTCGGCGCGGGCGGAAGCGTGCGGGTCCGGCAGGGTCATCGCGGTGGTCCGAGCCCCGACCGGCAGTCCCGGGAAGACGTCGATCCCGGCCTGCCGGTTCAGCTCGTCGATGGAAACCGCGCGCCAGTCGCGCGAATCCTCGTTGCGGGCGAGATAGGCGCCGGCTTCACCGCTTGCCGGATCGTAGAGCGCCTTGAACAGTTGCGTCGGCACCAGCACGCCGCCTTTGATCTGCTGGACTGCATCCCCCGAGAAGATGACGCCCGTGACTACGAAGATCGAGCCGCGTCGGGTCGCCAGCCGCCGCGTGCTCTCCTCGATATCAGCCCAGAGCCCGCGATTCAGGGCCCGGTTCTGCGGCACGATGTTGGCGAGGCTGAAGGATTCGGCCTGGGCGCTGAGCGTCGGCATGTCGCCCGCCGGGGCGAGGTGGCCCCGGTCGAAGCCGCTGCGGACGTAATCCTCCAGCGAGGCCCGCTCATCCGCCGGCAGCCGCAGTTCCTCGTGAAACGAATCGTCGCGCGCCACGGTGCGGGCCGCGGCGACGCTGGCGCGGGTCAGGTGCTCCACGGAATAGAGCGGCGTGTGCGTCACGCCAGAATGGAGCACCGCAAACGCCTCGAAGCAGAGCCGGACCGTGCGCGTCGCCAGCTTGGGGTTTGTAAGAACCGGCGCCTGCCCGTCGGAGAACAGAGCTGGACAGGCGTCCTCGGCCCGCGCGGCCGGAGCGGACGACGCAATGAGGAGGAGTGCCGTGGCACAGAGCCTCCGTCGTATGCTCACCAGCATACGCGCACCCGCCGCTCGCCCTCCGGCGTCGGTCGGTTCCGCCACGTACAGGGGCGGCCGAGATGTTGGGCGAAGGGCCGCACGTCGCGATCCGGGCCGCCGGGGGCGAGCCGCGGCGGGCAATCGCCCAGGAAGTTGCAGAGGAAATCAAGGTTACCGTCCGGCTGTCGTGGCTGGGCGTAAGCTTGGCCGTTACCCGTAATCGCCAGCGTGAGCAGGATTGTGCACAGACGAGCCGGACTCAAAGGTGGACCTCTTGTGGCGGTGAAGGCACGTAACTGAAAAAAGTGGCGGCCTGACATTGATCGGGCAGCCGATCATCCGTAACTGGCACTATCATGACAGCGACGGACGGGTGGGTTCTAGCATGAACGCGGGCCTCCGGATGCCTGTATCGCGCCGGCCAAGGGCACGCGAAGGGGCCGTCGCCACACTCGAACGAGCGGATTCGACCATTGGCGATATCACCTGAGCAATCGGCGTTGCTGGATCGCGTCCCGAACCCGGCAGCGTTGCGGCGTCTTCCGGAATCGGAGCTGCAGACGGTGGCGGATGCGGTGCGCGCCGAGATGATCGACGCCGTCTCGATCACCGGCGGCCATCTCGGCTCGGGGCTGGGCGTGGTCGAGCTGACCG
>NZ_JAKSYH010000220.1 GCF_022829295.1 Methylobacterium sp. J-088 | reverse complement strand
CCCGCGCCGGGGCGCGTGCGCATCGGCGCGCTGTGTGCGCGGTGCCGAGGACGACCCGGTCCTCCCCCAGTCCTTGACCGACCGGCTGGGCCGGACGTTTTCGGATCTCGATCTTGCGCCGTGCCCGGGGGTGGGGCACTTCCCGAAGCGGGAGGAGCCCGAGCGGGCGGCGGAGGAGATCGCGGCGTTTTTCGAGCGGATCGGGTGGGTGTGAGCGACGGCGGAGGCGGGATGAGGCGAGGGTCCCCTCTCCTGAAGGGGGAGGGACAGGGTGAGGGGTGGAACCTCTCCGAAGGAGACGCATCATCGACGAGCTTCGCGGGCGCTGAGAGCCGTACCCGATCG
>NZ_JAKSYH010000218.1 GCF_022829295.1 Methylobacterium sp. J-088 | reverse complement strand
CCGCGCACGGTGCCGAAGTAGTCGAGGCTCGACAGGCCGCGCGGGTCGGTGACGTAGTAGCCGGGGGCGAGCGCGCCGCCGGAGAGGAAGGAGCTGTTCCGGCTGCGGCCGAAGTCGAGGTACTGGGCGTCGGCCTCGATGCCGACGACGACGCCGTTGCGCGGAGTCAGCTGGCAGGTGTAGCCGATCTGGGCGCCGCCGGACAAGCCGTCCTGGCTGTTGTTGCGGAAGGTGGCGACGGTGCCGGGGGTGGCGTAGGGGAAGGGCACGCCGCAGCTGTTGCCGGTGGAGCGGCTGGAGGCGTCGAAGGCGTAGCCGGCGTTGATACCGAAGTAGGCGCCCGACCAGGTGAACACCGGCACGGGGGTGAACACGGGCGGCGGGGCGGCGCGGCGCGGCAGGTCGGCGGCCGAGGCGGCGGCGGTCAGG
>NZ_JAKSYH010000211.1 GCF_022829295.1 Methylobacterium sp. J-088 | reverse complement strand
GAAGGATGTGCCGACCGCCGACCGTGTAAATGTCTTGACAATGTTCCTATTTTGTGCTCATTAGCCGCCACCTGTCCACGGCGGCCCGGAAGCGATCCCGGGGCGTCCTTTACGGGGCCTGCCCGGTGGCTGACCGGGCGGGTCCGTGGACGGGGCGGCGCACGCGTCGGTGGCTCTCAGCCGACATCGCCCCGGGCGGCGGACCGGTGCGGGGCGTGCCTCGGATGCCGGCGGGAGACAGGGCGGCATTTTGCCCTGCGGTGGGCGGGCATCACTCCGGCGTCGGCCAGCGGTCAGTCCGACACCGAGCGACCGGCGGACACCCACACAACACGGAGCGTGACGTATGGTTGGCTATGCAGACCACAGGGGCGTCGAGTCGGGCGTGCACCTCTCAGC
>NZ_JAKSYH010000209.1 GCF_022829295.1 Methylobacterium sp. J-088 | reverse complement strand
CATGATCAGGCGGCACTCCTCCGGCTTCAGCCGGTAGAGCAGCGACAGGATCATGGTGTTGATCGCCACCGACTTGCCCGAGCCGGTGGTACCGGCCACCAGCAGGTGCGGCATGCGCGCGAGGTCGGCGATGATCGGCTCGCCGCCGATGTTCTTGCCCAGGCACAAAGCCAGCTTGTGCTTGCTCTCGGCGAAATCGGCCGAGGCGAGGAGTTCGCGCAGGTAGACGGTCTCGCGGGTCTCGTTCGGCAGCTCGATGCCGATGACGTTCCGGCCGGGCACGACCGCGACGCGGGCCGAGACCGCCGACATGGACCGGGCGATATCATCCGACAGGCCGATCACGCGGCTGGACTTGGTGCCGGGGGCGGGCTCCAACTCGTACAGGGTGACGACCGGACCAGGCCGCACCGCCAGGATGTCGCCCCGCACGCCGAAATCCTGGACCGTCTGCTGCAGGTTGAGGGCGTTCTGCTCCAGCACGTCGGCATCGACTTCCTCGCTGCCGCCGGGGGCCGGCAGGGCGAGCAATTCCAGGGACGGCAGCTCGTAATCGGCATTCTCGATGGACGCGATCTCCAGATGCCGGCCCGCCGGGATCAGGTGCGCCCGGGACGCAACCATGGGCAGCACGACCGGTGCGGCGGCGACCGGCTCGATCAGGGACGCGACGGGCGCGGCTTCGACCTCAGCCTCGCCTTCGGCCTCGATCTCGGCCGAAACCGGCTCGGGTTGCACCGACTCGGGCTGGGGTGCCAGCTTGCCCCGGAGCAGGACTGGACGCGGGGTCATCGGGATCACCACGCGCTCAACCTCGGCCTGCTCCGGTCCGGACACGGCCGGTGCCACCGCCACAGCTTCGGCCTGGACCGGAGGGAGCGCCGGTGCGGAACTCGGCTGGCCGGCGGCGCGGATCGCGGCCCGGGCCGCCATGGCGCTGAGCATCGGGGGGCGACGCGGCGCCTCGGTGGTCGGCACCTCGGTGGTGTGCGAGTCAGCCGTGGCGCTGCCCGGGCCGAAGACCAGCGACAGGCCGGCCGGCGCCGACGTCGGGGCGGAGGGCAGGAACGCACTCCGGATCGCGGCGTCCGCGTCATCCCGCTGTACGGTCTCGGGCGCCTGCATCCGGCCGTTGTCCTGTCCATCGGCGGGGCGCGGCGGCTGATCGAACCGCACGAGCCGGTCGAGCACGTAGACCGGCCGCGGCGGCTGCACGGCATCCGGGGTCATCGAGACGGCGGGCTCGAAGGTGGCCGGCACCGGGGCGGCCTCGGCAGGCTGCGGCTCCAGGGCCGCCCAGGCTTCCACGGACGACCAGTCGCCGCCGCCGAACCAGGGTTGGACCCCCGACCAGTCCGGCAGATCGGACCAGTCCCGAGCAGGGGCCTCGATAGCGGTCTCGACCTGCGTCAGGGCGGCCTCGTCGATGACGGCCGTCTGGGCGACCATGTCTTTGATAGCCGGCTCAAGAGCGATTGATGCTACCGCCACCGGGGCGATCACGGCCGTCGATGCGGCCAGCTCGACGGCGGGCCGGGCCGGGCGGCGGTCCGGCGTCCGGAAGAAGCGGACGCCCGGCGGGGCGACGAAGGGCTGGCGCCAGAGCGGCACCACCTCGGCCTCGTGGGCGGGATCGGACAGGACGGAGGCGTCCACGACCTGCTCGACCTGCGCGTCGGCGGTTCGGGCGCGCTCGGCCTGTTCATGCTCCGCCTGCTCGCGGGCGGTCCGCTCGGCCTCCTGAGCAAGGGCAGCGGCCTGCGCCTCGGCGCGGGCCCGCTCTAGGGCGACGCGCTCGGCCTCCAGGGCGCGCTGGCGGCGCTCCTGCAGCACCGAATCAGGCGTGCGGGTGTAGCGCACTGCCGAGGCGGTCATGGCCGGATGCGGCGCGGGGACCGGGGCGTGCAAGGGGGCACCGTCCGGAGCCTGTTCGGGCGCGATCGCGGCGGGCCGGCGCGGCTGGCGCACCAGCACGCCCGGCGAGGAGGCGCTGCGGTCGATCCGGCTCTCGAACACCGGTGCCTCCGACGCATCGAGGCGCGCCCGGTCGTCGAAGACCTCGTCGGGCCAGACATGCTCGGGCGTGGCAGCGCGCGGACGCATGGAACGCTCCGGCATATCGCGCCCGACCATCGCGGCGGGCGTGGTCAGCCAGCTCGGCTCGGCCCGGCGCCCGGGAGCGCCGTGGGCCGGACGGGCGGGCAGCCCGGCGGGGGAGCCGGACAGGCGGCGGGTGAGGCTGGCGCGGAGCGCCATCAGCCGATGGGCCAGGGCTCCCAGGGAGAGACCCGAGCGGTCGCCGCCGCGCACCGGGCGGGCGGGATCACGGTGGGAGTACGGAGGCCGTCCCGATGCGCGCATGGGTTCTCGAACGATACTCAAACAGGGATCCGCCGGTGCGCGGCGGCTGCTCCGAGTTAGGCCATTCGTCGTTAATGGAGGCTTGCCATGGGGCCATCTGGCGGAAACCATGTGGGCCCACCCCGTCTCGCGCCGGGCAGCGGACGAAGCGCTCCGCCCAGGGACTCGGTGAGGGGCTCGGCCAATCCAACACAATATGGCTCGCTCCCTCTGCGGGCGGTCTGCCTAGAAAGGCTTTCAAAGCCTGTTCCCCTGGTACTCGATACCGTCCGGAGCCGTCCGCACCCGCCAGCTTCACCCATCGAACGGCCACCGGCCTCGGGCATTCACGATGCGTCGCCGGAACGGAGCCGGATGCCTTATGATACCGGTTGCCACCCCGCATCCGGACAGGTGCCCGTGTCTCAACCCGCCTCCGCCGCGCCGACGCGATTCCGCTCCCTCTACCGCCACGGCTTCGCCCGGGCCGCGGCCTGCACGGGCCGCAGTCACCCGGCCGAGCCCGCGCGCAACGCCGACGCGGTGCTCGCCCTCGCGCAGACCTGCCACGATGCGGGCGCGGCGCTGGCGGTCTTCACCGAACTGGGGCTGTCGGCCTACGCGATCGAGGATCTGCTGCTCCAGCAGACGCTGCTTGATGCCGTAGAGGAGGAAGCCGCCCGGGTGATCGCCGAATCGGAGGGCCTGCGGCCGCTGCTGCTCGTCGGCGCGCCGCTACGCTGGCGTCACCGGATCTACAACTGTGCGCTCGCCATCCAGGGCGGCCGCCTGCTCGGCGTGATCCCAAAGACCTTCCTGCCGAACTACCGGGAGTTCTACGAGAAGCGCCATTTCGCGTCCGGCGCAGGGATCGTCGGCGAGACCATCCGGGTCGCGGGCTTCGATGCGCCGTTCGGCACCGACCTGCTGTTCCCGGCCGAGGATCTGCCGGGCCTCGTGGTCGGCGTGGAGATCTGCGAGGACCTATGGGTGCCCGAGCCCCCCGGCATGCGCGCGGCGCTGGCCGGCGCCACGGTGCTGGCGAACCTCTCGGGCAGCCCGATCACGGTCGGCCGGGCCGAGTCGCGCGCACTGCTGTCGCGGGCTGCGTCGATGCGTGGCGCCTGCGCGTATGTCTACGCCGCCGCCGGCCAGGGCGAATCGACCACCGACCTGTCCTGGGACGGCCAGACCAGCATCGACGAACTGGGTGTGCGCCTCGCCGAGGGCCAGCGCTTCCCGCAAGAGCCGGTCGCCACCATGGCCGATATCGACCTCGACCTGATCGCCCAGGAGCGCCTCCAGGCCGGCAGCTTCGACGACGACGCGCGCCGCCACGCCCTCGCGTATCGCCGGGTGCCGTTCAGGCTGGACCCGCCCGAGGCCGATCTCGGCCTGATCCGCCGGATCGAGCGCTTCCCCTTCGTGCCGGCCGACCCGTCGCGCCTCGCGCAGGATTGCTACGAAGCCTACAACATCCAGGTCGCCGGCCTGGCCCAGCGGCTTGAGGCCACCCGCACCCGCAAGGCCATCATCGGCGTCTCGGGCGGCCTCGATTCGACCCACGCACTGATCGTGATCGCCAAGGCGTTCGACCGCCTGGGATACCCGCGCTCCGACATCATGGCCTACACGCTGCCGGGTTTCGCCACCTCGAACGCCACCAAGACCAACGCCCATGCGCTCATGAAGGCGCTGGGCTGCACGGCCGCCGAGATCGATATCCGCCCGGCCGCCAGGCAGATGCTGGCCGACATGGACCACCCCTTCGCCAAGGGCGAGGCGGTCTACGACGTGACCTTCGAGAACGTGCAGGCGGGCTTGCGCACCGACTACCTGTTCCGACTCGCCAACCATGCGGGTGGCCTCGTGGTCGGCACCGGCGACCTCTCGGAACTGGCGCTCGGCTGGTGCACCTACGGCGTCGGCGACCAGATGAGCCACTACGCGGTCAATGCCGGCGTGCCCAAGACTCTGATCCAGCATCTGATCCGCTGGGCGATCGGTAACGGCGAAGTCGGGCCCGAGGAGGCGCGCACCCTCCAGGCAGTCCTCGACACCGAGATCTCTCCCGAACTGGTACCGATGGACCAGGACGACAGCCCGCAGAGCACGGAGGCCACGATCGGCCCCTACGCGCTGCAGGATTTCAACCTATTCTACACGCTGCGCTACGGGTTCCGGCCCTCGAAGATCGCCTTCCTGGCGCTGCACGCCTGGGGCGACAAGGACCATGGCTTCTGGGCGCCGGACTTCCCCGAAGCCAAGCGGGTTGCCTACGACCTTCCCGAGATCCGGCGCTGGCTCGGCGTGTTCCTGAACCGCTATTTCGGCTTCAGCCAGTTCAAGCGCTCGGCACTCCCGAACGGCCCGAAGGTCTCGGCCGGTGGCTCCCTGTCGCCCCGGGGCGACTGGCGCGCGCCCTCGGACGGCTCGGCGCGCATCTGGATCGACGAGCTGAACCGAAACGTCCCCGAAACTTGACCGTCACAAACTCGACGGATTGTGCCATTATGAGCACGGTCAAGCCGATTGTTACCAGTGTGGACACCAGCACAGGGAACAGGCGGCTTCGAGGGCGGTCAGGCGGAGGACTTCGAATGCGAAGCTACAACCTGTTCCAGCTCAAGGGCGAGGAGGGCCTCTGCTGTGCGGTGCCGGAGGCGAGCACGGTGCCGCCTTTCATCGGTGCCGGCCGGTGGGTTTTCGGCGGCAAGCTCTGTGACGGCAGCCGTCAGCCCCTCGATTTCGACGATCGGGCCGCCGACACCGCCGTACGCTTCAATGGCTTCTACCTGTTCCAGACGGTGGACCGGCGCTTCACGGCGTGAGTGGGAGTTCCGCGCGCACTCTCTCCTCGTGTGCGGGGACGTGAGAAATGCGGAACAGGGGCCTGCCGCATTGCTCCCAGTCGAGAACCTGCGTCCGCCTGCGCTCCATCAAAATTCGGCTGCGAAATAGGTCTCGAGTCCGGTATCCCGACGAAGATTCCTTAAGAGCTGGCGTGCAGACTCTGTCGAATTGTCAGCCTTCCGGAGCCGCCCGCATGTCGGAGCACCGCCGAGAGACGCGCCAGAGGGTCTTCCTCAAGGGGCGCATCGTCTTCAACAACGGGTCGTCCAGCCTCGACTGCCTCGTGCGCGACATGTCCTCGTCCGGCGCGCGCCTCGTCATGAGCGAGACCACGACGCTGCCGGAGGTGTTCGACCTCTACATCCCGCAGAAGGACCGCACCTACCGGGCGACCCTGCGCTGGCGGCGGGAGGACGGCATCGGCGTCACATTCGAGGACGCCGCCCGGGCTCCGGCTGCGGCGGTGCCCGATCCGGTCGCGACCGATGCCTCCGTGACCCTGCTGCTGCGGCGCGTAAGCGAGTTGGAGACCGAGAACGCCGCCCTGCGCCGGCTGCTCGCCAGCATGGCCCAGGGCGATTCGGCCAGCGCGGCCTGACGCCTACCTCTCTGCTTCGAGCGCCGCGCGGATGCGCGCCGCGTGCTCGGCCAGGACCGTGTTGTCGGCCATGCCGCCCTCGTGACGCTTCAGCGGCACGCCCTCCCGCCGGGGGATGACGTGGACGTGCAGGTGGAACACGGTCTGGCCGCCGGCCGGCTCGTTGAACTGGAACACGGTGAGTCCGTCAGCCTGGAACGCCGCCTGCACGCCCCGCGCAACGTGCTGGACGCTCGCCATCAGGGCCGCGAGCGATTCGGGCTCGGCGTCGAGCAGGCCCCGGGCCGGCGCCTTGGGGATCACCAGGGTGTGGCCCTCGCCCTGGGGCATCACGTCCATGAAGGCCAGCGTCTGCGCGTCCTCGTAGACGCGGTGGCAGGGGATCTCGCCGCGCAGGATCTTGGCGAAGATGTTATCGGGGTCGTAGCGCGCGTCGGCCATGCCGCCTCCGTAAAAACCTTGAGCGGCGACAGGTTGCACGGGCCGCCCAGCTGCGTCCACATGGGAACCGGCTGCGCACCGAAACGCTTGCACCGCCGCGGCTGGAGCGTGGCGGTGTCCCGTTGGGCGGCGCGGATCGGGGTGCAGAGGTTTACCGGATGGCGCACGAGAGCACGGGGGCGATCTACGCGGCGGCGGGCGCCAACCTCGCCATCGCGGTGGCGAAGTTTGTCGGTGGGGCACTGACCGGCTCGACCGCGATGCTCGCCGAGGGCGTGCATTCGGTGGTCGACACGGCCAATCAGGTGCTGCTGCTCGTCGGCATGAAGCGGTCCGAGCGGCCCGCCGACGACCGGCACCCGTTCGGCTACGGCCGCGAGATCTACTTCTACGCCTTCGTGGTCGCGCTGATGATCTTCCTCGGGGGTGGCGTCTTCGCAGTCTACGAGGGCATCGAGCGCGTCCGCCACCCCGAGCCGGACGTGGACGCCGAACTCTTCGGCTACCGGCTGCCCGGGATCTGGGTGAATGTCGGCATCTTGGGCTTCGCCATCGTGGCCGAGGGCACCTCGTTCTTCGTGGCGATGCGCCAGTTCTGGGCCGAGAAGGGACAGCACTCGGCCGTGCGTGCGATCCGGCGCAGCAAGGACCCGACGCTGTTCACGGTTCTGGCGGAGGACACTGCTGCGCTGATCGGCCTGCTGATCGCGCTCGCTGGGGTTGCCTCGAGTCATATCCTGGAGATGCCGAGCCTCGATGGCTGGGCCTCGGTGGGGATCGGCCTCGTGCTGATCGGGATGGCCGGCTTTCTGATGGTCGAGACCCATGGCCTGCTGATCGGCGAGGCCGCCGATCCCGAGGTCGTGGCGGCGATCTTCGAGCTGGCCCGCGCCGAGCCGGGCGTGCTCCACGTCAACGAGGTGCTGACCCAGCACCTCGGCCCCTCCGACATCCTCGTCAATCTCAGCATCGACATGGTCGATGACGTGAGCGCGGGCGATGTCGAGGGCCTCGTGACCCGCCTCGACCGGGCGCTGAAGCAGCGCAATCCGGACGTGACCCGGGTGTTCATCGAGATCCAGCAGCAGGGGGATCACGGCGTGCGGCGGGCCGCGTGAGGCGGCCCGCACTAAACCTATCTCGACTTACCCACTCCGCCCCACCTGCTTCAGGCTCAGCGCCCAGACCCGCTCCTGCACACCCTCGTCGCGGCTCTCGGACGAGGAGGCCTTGGGCTTGGAATGGGAGAAGTAGCGGCCCGTGACGCCGTCGAGCTCGGGGGCACTCGCCACGTGGAGCGAGGTCTGCGCCCCCTTCTCCGGCGTGGTCAGGAACGGCCGCAGCAGCGACCATGCGGTGCCGAACAGGCCGCCGGTGTTCCGGGCGAAACCCGTATTGATTACCCCCGGATGCAGGGCATTCACCGTGATGCCCTCGCCCCGCAGCCGTTGAGCTAGGGCATAGGTGAACAGTACATTGCCGAGCTTGGCCTGCGCGTAGGCCCGCATGGCCCCGTAGCGCCGGGCCCCCTCGATGTCGTCGAAATCGACATGCCCCCGGTAATGCGCCGCGGAGGCGACGTTGACGATCCGCGGCTTGCCGCCGGCCGCCGCGGACGCCTTGAGGGTATCGAGCAATTCGAGCGTCAGCAGCACGTAGCCCAGATGGTCGAGCGCCCAAGTGCGCTCGATCCCGTCGACGGTCAGGGTGCGGTGGTCGAAGATCGCGCCGGCATTGTTCACCAGCACGTCGAGGCGCGGATAGGCGTCCCGCAGGGTCGCGGCGAGACGGTGGATCTCGGCCTGCGCCGAAAGGTCGGCGATGTGCGGATCGACCACGGCGCCCGGCACCGCGGCGCGGATCCGCTCCGCGCTCGCCCGCGTCCGCGCGGAATCGCGCCCGACGATGGCGACTCGCGCGCCCAGACGCGCGAGGCCCAAGGCCGTCTCGTAGCCAATCCCGTTGGTCGCCCCGGTGACGAGGCAGACCGTGCCGCGCATCACGCGCGCCTCAGAACACCGCCTGGCCGACCGCGAAGGCGATGACCACGATCACGATGGCGACCAGCAGGAACAGGCCGAACAGGATCCGGGCGAGCGAGCCCGCGCCCGAGGCGATGCCTGTGAAGCCGAGGCCGCCGGCGATCAGCGAGATCACGAAGCAGATGAGGGCCCATTTCAGGAGGGTCATGGCGTCACTCCACACGCGCCCGACGACCGGGCTAGGTTTCGTTGCCTCAACCGATGCCAAGCGAGACCGTTCCGCGGTTCGCTCCCAGGCCGCTTATTTTCTTAAGGCCGGTCAGCCGGTCTTGCTCACCGGCTGCGCCGGCACGTCGGCCCGCTCCAGCATGATCTCTGCGAGCGTGTGGTAGAGCCCGCCCCGGCAGACCGCCTTCGAGGCGACGTCGGAGACCAGCGCGGCCACCATCAGCGGGATCATCATGGCGTGGTTCTGGGTCATCTCGGTGACGATGACGAAGCTGGTGATCGGCGCCTGGAGCACGCCCGTCAGATAGGCCACCATGCCGATCAGCACGAGGGCGCCCACCGGCATGTCGGGCAGGAGGCCGTGGACCGTGCCGCCGAGGCCAGCCCCGACCGCGAGCGAGGGCGCGAACAGGCCGCCCGGGATGCCGCTGATCGAGCTCAGCACGGTGGCGGCGAATTTCAGCGGCGCGTAGGCCCACCCGGCCGCGGCATCGCCGTGGAGGATGTTCCGGGCCTCCTCGTAGCCGGTGCCGTAGGCGGTGCCTCCGGAGGCGAGGCCGCACAGGGCGACGCATAGGCCGCAGATGGCCGCGAACACCACCGGGCGGCCCCGGATCAGGCGGCCGGCCCGTCCGGGCAGGCCGCGGGCGAACAGGATCACGATCCGGCTGAACAGGCCGCCCGCGAGCCCGCCGACGGTCGCGATCAGCAGCACGACCCAACTCGCCGCCAACGGCAGCTCGGCCTGGGTGGTGCCAAAATAGGTGTAATTGCCCAGAAGCCACAGGGAGGTCAGGCCCGCCGCCACGATCCCGGCCACGATCAGGCCGGAGGAGCGCGCCTCGTAGGCCCGGCCGAGCTCCTCGATGCCGAACACGATGCCGGCGAGCGGCGTGTTGAAGGCCGCCGCGACGCCGGCCGCGCCGCCGGCGAGCAGCAGGCCCGGCAGGCGGTCCGGCGTGAGCCGACCGAAGGCGGCCATGATGGCGGCGCCGACCTGCACGGTCGGTCCCTCGCGGCCCGCCGAGGCACCGCAGAACAGCCCCAGGAACAGCACCAGCACCTTGCCGAGGGCCACCCGGGGGGAGATCAGCGAGAACCGGAAGCGCGCGTCCCGGGCGTGCCGGGCCGCGATCACCTGCGGGATTCCCGAGCCCTGCGAATTCGGGAACACCGTGCGGGCGAGCAGCGCCGCGAGCGCGAAGCCGGCCGGCGTCAGCACCAGGGCGATCAATGGCGAGATTGCGATCGCCCGCCGGAAGCCGTCCTGCGCGAGGTCCGCCCCCTTGGCCATCAGCACGGCAGCGAGGCCGACGCAGATGCCCCCGGCCAGGAACAGCATCCGGCCGCGCCAGAGCGGGTAGGCCTCCAGCGAGGCCGAGCGCAGGCGCATGATCGAGCGGCGGTAGCGGGAGCGCCGCGGGCGGAGGGCTCCAGTCGTTTCCCGCACGTCGTCCCGTGTGTCCACCATGATCGAGTACTGCACCCGCGCCGCCGGAGCGGACGCTATACCGCACTTGCTGTGGCGTGGCCCAGGTCAGTCATGGCACGCCGGCCCCGGCATACCGCCCGGGCACGATTGGGGGGCCCTGATCCCGGACCGGCCTCCTTCAACCCTCCGCGGCGCAGAGGTTCTCCACCGCCTTCACGTACCCCTTCGCGTCGAACTTCTTCAGTGAGTTCTCGCTCTGGTAGCGGACGGTCCCGAAAACCTTGCGCCTCGCCCAGGGCCGGTCGTGCAGGCCGTAGACCCAGGCGACATTGGTGAAGGAGTTCGCGTCGCGCCCATCGAGGAAGTAGCGGTTGTTGAGCCGGAGCGTGCGGGCGAACCCCTCCTCGGGCGTGGGGGACCAATCGAGGATCTTCTTACCCCAGTACATCCGCAGCTGGTTGTGCATGTAGCCGGTCTCGCGCATCTCCCGCATCGCGGCGTTCCAGTAGAGGTCGTGGGTCTCGCCAGCCGCCAGTTCGGCCTCCGAATAGGCGTGTGGGCGTTCATCCTTCGCGTGCTCGGCAAGCGTCTTACGCGCCCAATCCGGCACGGCCTTCTCGTACGAATCGTAGCCCTCCGTGTAGAAGACGTGGTTCATCGCGAGTTCGCGCCGGACGATCAGTTCCTCCAGATAGGCGCCCCGATCGTCGTCGTCGCCGATCTTGGCTTCGCGCACCGCCAGGGCGATCTCGACGGGCGAGATCTGACCGAAATGCAGGTAGGGGCTCATGTGCGAGGCGGCGGCCGCCTCCGGCATGTTGCGGCCCGCGCCGTAGCCCGCGAAGCTGTCCGCCACGAACGCCTTCAAGCGCTTGCGGGCCTGCGTCTCGCCGCCGATGAAGCGCTTCACCGGCCCGACCTCGCGATCGAGCGTCATGCCGGCGAGTACCGACTCGGGGTCCGAGACGTCGATGGCGCTCTTCAGCTTGAGCGTCTCGGCCGCATGCTTGGGCTTGCGCGGCTTCAGCTCTTCGATGAACGGATCCCAGAGCCGGTTCAGCTTCGGCCGCAGGGTCCGGGCGGCGTATTCGTGCTTCTTCGAGGCGGTCTCGACTGGCACCACCACGTCGCCCTCGACCTGGACGATCCGGACCTTCACCGCCTTGATGATCTCCGCGTACCAGCCCTTCTGGATGGCGAGATAGCCCCGGTCGAGGACGACGAGTGCCGCATCCTTCGCGAGGTCGATGGCGACCTTGGCGGGCGAGGCCTTGCGCATGACGAAGCCGATCCCGCGCTTCTCCAGACCGGCCTTCGCATCCGCGAGACCCTGAAGCAGGAAGGCGTAATGCCGGGCGTTGGCCTCGGGAAAGCCGCTGGCGCCATCGAGCAGACCGAAGCAGGCGACCACCGGGAGGTCCAGGCGGTTCGCTTCCTCAATAGCGAGTTCAAGCGCCGGATTGAACGAGGCCCGATTGGCCTGCTGCAGGAGATAGAGCACGTAAGCTCCGTCTTCGCGCGGCTCGACATCGTTGAGAACCCGGATCCGCTCACCCTGGATCGCCATGCTCACCCTGATCCCCACTTCGCGCCATGCGCCCAACACTGGACATGAAAGCTAGAGCGGAATGCGTCGTCGTCTCTCTCGGGCGTGGACACGCCCGGCGATCATCGAGTCCCGGGGAAGCAGCCGGGATGAACGTGCCAATTCTGCATCGGGCCAGCGACTTACGCGGCAGGCGACACCGGTTTTATCCGGGATCTCCGAGATCTACCCTCCGGAATGAGCCTGCGGCATTTTCAACACAGGGTTCCGTGGACACGTGTGCCGCCGCACAAAAGGACAGCAGTGCTGTCCTGATGGTCTTGCAATTTTTCGCCGCAGGCGCAGATTGTGCAGCGCGGGACAGCGATGGCGTCGCGGTCCCGCAGCCCTTCTTGGGCGTTTCCTCCCTAGACTTCGGGCCGCTCCTTCGGGAGTGGCCTTTTTTCTGTGCGGTGGTCCATGGGGGCCTGTCACCGAACCGTGTCTGTCCGACTGGATCCGGCCGGGTCCTGACGTCATGCTGGCGCCGAGCGCCGGGACAGGCGCGGGAGGACACGCCATGCGGATCTCTGCGAGGATCGTTGCCGCGCTGCCGGCGCTCGCCTGCCTGCTCGCCCTCGCGGGTCCGGCGGCGGCCACGGACCCGCCGCGGTTTCAAGTCGATCCCGCTTGGCCGAAGCCGCTGCCGAACGCCTGGATTCTGGGTCAGGCCGCGGGCGTCGCCATCGACGCACAGGACCATGTCTGGGTGATCCAGCGACCGCGCACCCTCACCGACGACGAGAAGGCCGCAAGCCTCGATCCGCCCCGGACCAAATGCTGCAAGCCGGCCCCGCCGGTGCTGGAATTCGATCAGGCCGGCAACCTGCTGCGGAGCTGGGGCGGTCCCGGGACCGGCTATGACTGGCCGGCCAACGAGCACGGCATCCAAATCGACGGCCAGGGTTTCGTCTGGATCGCCGGCAATGGCGATCTGGACGGGCAGCTCCTGAAGTTTACCCCCGAGGGCAAGTTCGTGCTGCAGATCGGCAAGTCCGGCCCGCAGACAGACAGCCGCGACACCAGCCGCCTCGGCAAGCCCGCCAACGTCGATTTCGACATGGCGGCCAACGAGGTCTACGTGGCGGACGGCTACTACAACCACCGCATTATCGTGTTCGACCGGGATACGGGGGCGTTCAAACGGATGTGGGGCGCCTACGGCAAGCCGCCCACCGACGACAAGCTCGGCCCCTATGACCCGGCGGCCGCCCCGGCCCGGCAATTCGCCAACCCGGTCCACTGCGTGCGCATCGCCAAGGACGGGCTGGTCTACATCTGCGACCGGACCAACGACCGGGTCCAAGTGTTCAAGAAGGACGGGAGCTTCGTCACGGAGTTCTTCGTGGAAAAGAGCACCCGGGCCAACGGCTCGGTCTGGGAACTGGCGCTCTGGCCGGACGCGAACCAGACCTATCTCCTCAATGCCGACGGGGCCAACAACGAGGTCCGTACCCTGGAGCGGGCCACAGGCGCGGTGGTGGGCGCCTTCGGCCGGAACGGCCGCATGGCAGGCCAGTTTCACTGGATCCACAATCTCGCAATCGATTCGCAGGGGAACGTCTTCACGACAGAGGTCGATACCGGCAAGCGGGCGCAGAAATTCGTCCCGGTGGGGGATGTCGGCTTGCCCAAACGCGTACCGTGACCCGCCGCTGAACACGAAGGGACACGCGCCGGCCCGTTCCCAAGCTTGCCCTACCGGGCAAGATAGCCTCGAAGGATGCATCGGCCGATCGGACCGGGGGTTCTCGCGAACGAATCTCGCCTCCAAGGGCCAACGCCCTAGCTTTCCGCGTACGAACCGGCCAACCTTGTCTCGTTCGAGCGCTCGCTTTCGGCTCGCCCGATGCTGCCCCTATGATCTCCAGTTGCCTCGAAGCGTCCCTTGGGACTCCGCAAAGCGCATCGGGTTTACCATCAGGCCGGACAGCCGGATCGCGACACAGGGAGAAGGACCAATATGATTCTCGTGAGCGTGATGTACCCGTCCGGCCCGAGCTTCGATATGGGCTATTACCTCGGCCATCACATGCCGCTGGTCCGGGAGCGCTGGTCGGCGCTAGGCCTGCACGACGCCAAGGTGGTCAAGGGCGTTGCGACACCGGATGGCGGCACTGCGCCGATCCAGGTCATGGCCCTGCTGACCTTCGAATCGGTCGACGCGTTCCGGAAAGCCGTTGCCGCCCATGGCACCGAGATCTTCGCCGATATCCCGAACTTCACCCAGGCGCAGGCCCAGGTTCAGATCAACGACTTTGCGGAGAGCCCGTGATCGATATCGTCAAGGCGGTGCAGGGGGCTGATCCCAGCCTCGGCACCTACGTCATCGTCCTGCGGGGCGACTCGCGGGCGCTCGACGGCCCGGAAAAGCTGTCGGCTGAGGCCCAGTCCTGGCTCGCGGCCAACGCCCCCGGTGGCCGTCTCGCGCATGTGAAGATCCAGCTCGCGCCCTACCCGGGCGCAAGCCCGGCCGAACGGGACGTCATCGTCATGGCCTTTGCGGAGGCACGGGAACTCGCCGCTTTCGCGACACACTGGACTGGCGATCCGCTGGAGGACGAATAAAGGCTCGGTTAACGGCGATGTTTCACGTGAAACATTCGTAAACCAGTTTACCCAGGTGGGCGTCGCACGCCGGCTCACCGACGCACGGGAACCGGCCCATTCATGCCGGGCCAGTCGGAATAGCCGTTCGCACCTCCCCCGTACCAATAGGCCTTCGGCGCCTCGGCCACGGGTGCGCCGGTGGCGAACCGCTCCACCAAATCGGGATTGGCGAGGTAGGACCGGCCGAAGCTGAACAGGTCGGCCCGACCTTCGGCCAGCTCCCGCTCGGCGAGATCGAGGGTCAGCCCGTTGTTGCCGATGTAGGCGCCCTCGAAGCGGCGGCGTAGCGCCCGGAGATCGACGCCCTCCGGCGCGTCACGGGTCTGCTGCGTCACGCCTTCGATCGCGTGGACGTAGAGAAGCCCGAACCGGTTGAGCGCATCGAGATAGCGTCCGTAGGTAACGTTCGGATCGGAATCCAGCGGGGTCTCGCCCGGCTGCGTCGTGGCCGGTGAGATCCGGATGCCGACGCGGTCACCGCCGCCCCAGACCTCGGTCACGGCCTGAACCACCTCCAGGGGAAAGCGCAGACGGTTCTCGATCGAGCCGCCGTAGCGGTCGGTCCGCCGGTTGGTCGAATCACGCACGAATTGTTCGAGCAGGTAGTTGTTGGCCGAGTGGACCTCGACGCCGTCGAACCCCGCACGCTTGGCGTTCTCCGCAGCTCGGCGGTAATCCGCCACGATGCCGGGGATCTCGTCGGTCTCCAGGGCACGGGGCGTCACGTGGGGCTTCATCCCCTCGCGCGTGAAAGCGGTGCCCTCTGGCTTGATCGCCGAGGCCGAGACCGGAAGGTCCCCGCCCGGCTGCAGGTCGGGATGCGAGATCCGGCCCGTGTGCCAGAGTTGAAGAAAGATCAGACCGTCATTCGCGTGGACGGTCCGGACGATCCGCGACCAGTTCTCCACCTGCGCGTCGGACCAGATCCCGGGGGTGTAGGCGTAGCCCACGGCCTGGGGCGAGACGTTGGTCGCCTCCGCGACGATCAGGCCGGCGCTCGCCCGCTGGCCGTAATAATCGGCGGCGAATTCCGGCGGCACCCCGTCGTTGTCCGAGCGGCTGCGGGTGAGCGGTGCCATCACGACGCGGTTCTTGAGGCTCAGGCCACCAATCGTGACCGGCTGCAGGATCGGGCTGTTCGGCATGGGGGCTCGCAAAAGCTCTGAACGATGGGCGGCATGCGCCGGGCGTCGGGTGCGCGTGTCACGGTCAGAAGCGCAATCGACGCGCTCCGCCAAGCCGACAACCCGCGACGGCAGGGTCGAGGTTCCACGCAGATCCAAGCGCCGGTTCCTTCGACGCGACGTCAGCGGCCAGGAACTTGGCCGTACCGCGCAGGGCTTACCCGGGGAGACGGCCGCACTCGGCCTCACCCCACCGACATCTGGAGACCCGCGTCATGAAGGCACTGTGCTGGCACGGCCGAAACGACATCCGTTGCGACACGGTCCCCGACCCGAAGATCGAGGATTCGCGCGACGTAATCATCAAGGTGACGAGCTGCGCGATCTGCGGCTCGGATCTTCACCTGATGGACGGGCTGATGCCCACCATGGAAAGCGGCGACGTGCTCGGCCACGAGTTCATGGGCGAAGTTGTTGAGGTCGGTCAGGGCTTCACGAAGTTCAAGAAGGGCGATCGGATCATCGTACCCTTCAACATCAATTGCGGTGCCTGCCGGCAGTGCAAACTCGGCAACTACTCGGTGTGTGAGCGCTCAAACCGCAACGCCGAGATGGCGGCGGCGCAGTTTGGCTACACCACGGCCGGCCTGTTCGGCTATTCGCACCTCACTGGCGGCTACGCGGGCGGCCAAGCCGAGTACGTCCGCGTGCCGATGGCCGACGTGGCCCCGATGAAGGTCCCGGAGGGCATGGATGACGAGCAGGTCCTGTTCCTCACCGACATCCTGCCGACCGGTTGGCAGGCCGCCGAGCATTGCGAGATCCAGGGCGGCGAGACCATCGCGATCTGGGGCGCCGGCCCGGTCGGCATCTTCACGATCCAATCGGCCAAGATCATGGGCGCCGAGCGCATCATCGTGATCGAGACCGTGCCCGAGCGCATCGCGCTGGCCAGGAAGGCGGGGGCCACCGACATCATCGACTTCATGAACGAGGACGTCTTCGAGCGGATCAAGGAGATCACCAAGGGTCAGGGTGCGGACGCGGTGATCGACTGTGTTGGCATGGAGGCGAGCGCCGGCCACGGCGGCATCACCGGCGTGCTCTCGGCTGTGCAGGAGAAGCTCACCGCGACCGAGCGGCCCTATGCGCTGGCTGAAGCGATCAAGGCGGTGCGGCCCTGCGGAATCGTCTCGGTGCCGGGTGTCTATGGCGGTCCGTTGCCGATCAACATGGGCTCGATCGTCCAGAAGGGCCTGACCCTGAAGAGCGGCCAGACTCACGTGAAGCGCTACCTCGAGACGCTGACCAAGCTGATCCAAGAGGGCAAGATCGACATGACCGGCCTGATCACGCACCGGTCGCACGACCTTGAAGAGGGTCCGGACCTCTACAAGACCTTCCGCGACAAGAAGGATGGCTGTGTGAAGGTGGTGTTCCACCTCTGAGAGGATGGGATCGGCCTTGGTCGGACACGAATCACGGCATGGTCCGAGCGGCGATGAACTGCTCGGACCACGCCATCCCCAACGGAATTCCGTAGCCTCCGGATTGGCAGCTTCACGGGCAAAATACTCATGCGGCCGCCCTTCGACGCAGCTCGTGATCGAACTAGAATCGACAGAAGAGCGGGGATCAGAGGCGCCCCCCCGCATACCTGCTGATCGTCCGCTCATAACGTGTACTAGTCCAGAATAAGAAGCGACTCAGGAAGAGCAAACACGCTCCTGAAGACTTATAACCGTTCAAGTCCCATCGAGGATTGGTCTTTTAAAATATAAAATTTAGATATTCGTGTACGTAGCTCAGTAAAAATATCTTCGGTCTTAATTCTTAAGCCTTATTGGATTACTCAACAGAGGGTGAGGCTGCATTCCCTGCTTCGAAAGTACGGTCTTTCGGCCTGAGCCGATCCGACGCTCTTGTCGAAAGAGTCGGCACCATCGAAGGGGGGATCAATTCAAATGGCCTTTGTGTTCGATCGAAGCCTCACATCCAAACTTGCGGCTTTGGATCGCTCCCAAGCCGTCATCGAGTTCAATCTCGACGGCAAGATCCTGACGGCCAACAAGAATTTCTTCGGCGCGCTCGGATATCAGCGCGACGAAATCCGCGGCAAGCCGCATGCCTCCCTCGTCGATCCGGCCCGTCGCGCCAGCACGGCCTATCGGGAATTCTGGGCGGCACTGCGGAGCGGTGCGTTCCAGGCCGGCGAATTCAAACGCATCGGCAAGGACGGCCACATCGTCCATATCCGGACCTCGTACAACCCGGCCTTCGACCGCGAAGGGTGGCTGCTCAAGATCGTCAAATTCGCGACCGACATCACCGCGCTGGTGCGAGACCGCGCGCGCCGGGCGAAGATACAAGGCGCGATCGTCGGCGACCTGAACGCCATCGCGGACGCCGCGCCGAACGTCTCGCACCGAGCTGGGCAGGCAGCGGAATCCTCGACGCGGGTCTCCGGCGAGATCCAGGCGGTGGCCTCGGGCGCCGAGCAGCTTGCCGCGTCGGCCGCCGAGATCAGCGGCCAGGTGTTGCAGGCCTCGGAAATTTCTGGGCAGGCCGTCGAACAGGCGAAGTCCACGCTGACGGGCATCGCCGGCCTCAGCGAGGCGGCCGCGCCGATTGGCGAGGTCATGGCGCTGATCCAGAGCATCGCGGCGCCGACCAATGTCTTGGCCCTCAATGCCACGATCGAAGCGGCGCGCGCCGGCGCGGCGGGGCGCGGTTTCGCGGCGGTCGCTGCCGAGGTCAAGGAGCTGGGCAATTAGACGTCCCGGGCGACCGAGCAGATCGGATCGCAGATTTCCGGAACGCAGGAGGCCACCCGGGAGGCGGTCGGGGCGATCCAGGCGACGATCGTGCGGCTGAACGAGGTTGCAGGCGCGATCTCCACAACCGTCGAGGAGCAATCCGCGGTGACGCGTGAGATGTCGGCGAACTTGCAGACGGCCTCGCAGGGCGTCGGCGCGATCACCCAGGGCCTCGGCAGGATCGCCCAATCGGCCAGCGAGGCGGACCGAGCCACACAGACGTTGCGGACCGCCGCCCAGAGTCTCGCTTGATCCGGCCGCACAACCGCCGGTGTTGACGGTCCCGCGCCCCGCGCCGAGAAGGCGCGGGGTCCCGAAGGCAGGACCGGGGATGGGCGGGACGGGCGATGTGCAACCTCTACAGCCTGCGCACCGGCCAGGCGGACCTGCGCCGCGCCTTCGGGATCGCGGACGACCGCACCGGCAACCTGCCGCTCCTGCCGGCGATCTTCCCCGACCAGATGGCCCCGGTGGTGCGCAACGGCGCGGACAGCCGGGAGCTCGCGCTACTGCGCTGGGGCATGCCGGGCCCGAAGGCGTTCGGCGAGCAGCCGATCACCAACGTGCGCAACGTCGCGAGCCCGCACTGGCGACCCTGGCTCGGGCCGGCCCATCGCTGCCTCGTGCCGGCCACCGCCTTCAGCGAATACGCCAACACCAAGCCGCGCAAGACACCGGTCTGGTTCGCCCTGGCGGAGGACAGGCCGCTCTTCGCCTTCGCGGGGATCTGGCGCCCCTGGACCGGCATCCGCGGGACGAAGCGCGAAAACCCGGACCGCGCGGAGGCCGAGCACACGCTGTTCGCCTTCCTGACCACCGAGGCCAATGGAATCGTCGGACCGGTCCACCCGAAGGCGATGCCGGTCCTTCTGACCAGTCCCGAGGAATGGGCGACCTGGCTCGAAGCACCGACCGCGGAGGCGCTGCGCCTCCAGCGCCCGCTGCCCGATTCGGCACTGCGGGAGGTGGCGCGCGGACCGCGCGCGGACGGGCCCGAACCGGATGCGGACGGGACCTGAACCGCGGAAAGCCCGGCCCGATCGTGGCTACTGAACCGGGCCGCCGTCCCGCGCCTGAAGCAGGCGGATGGCTTCGCCCAGAACCGCGTGCAGATCCGCCGCGCCCTGCGGACTGAGGGGCAGGCCGATCCGCTGGCCGTGGATCGTATCGAGCACGACCATGGCGAGCTCCTCGCCGATCAGCAGGTTGGGCTGCGGCAGGCAGAGCGGCAGGACGAAATCGCCCTCCGTCTCGCCGAGGACATCCACGGCGTCCGAGGGGCGGAAAGGAGGCTTCGCATCAATCATCAGGGCTCTCCCCCACGATCCCGGTCGGGCAGGCGCAGCGACCGGACCGTCAAAGTGTCGATCTCCAGCGATCCGACCGCAAGCGCCCCCACGCGGGCGCGGCCGACCGAGAGGCGGCCGATCGCGAAGGCCCCGATCGCCACCGCCCCGAAGGCAGCGGCTCCGAGCGCCAGCGCGCCCAGCGCCGAGGCGCCGACCGCCCCGGCCCCGACCGCCCCGGCCCCGACGGCGCCGGACCCGAGCAGAGCCGCATCCCGGGCGGGCGGCGCGACCCCGCGCACCCGCGTCCGTTCACGCGTCTCCCGGGGCATCCTCGATGCGCTCATACGAGCCCCTTTCACGGCTGGTTGGAGAGTTCGTATAGCCGACGTTAACCTGGTTTTCACGCCGTCCGGCCGAGGCTGGAGCCTCTTCGACCGCGCACCCGCCCGGCTCGAGAGGAGGCCGCCCGTGTCGCACCTGCTCCAGCCCTTGGCGATTTTCGCCTGCGGTTGCCTGCTGATCCACGCGGGCCGCGCCTATGCCCGCGCCACCACGGTCATGCTCTCGGCCACCGCCCTGACGCTGAGCGTGACGTTGGGCGCCGTGCTCTGCCAGCGGATCGGTCAGTAGAGCCGCGTCCGGTAGCCCTCGGCGATCGCGGCCTGGGCTTCCGAGACGGTCGCTGTCTGTCAGGGCCAGACCCGGATCGCCACCGGGCGGCGCAGCAGGTCCCGGTCGGAGGTGATGCTGCAGCCCTTCGTCCGCAGGCTGGCATAGGTCAGGAGCGCCGTGTCGCCGACATCGTCGAAGTTGCGGCCCTTGGCGTCCGGATCGAGAAGCGACGGGTAGGCGATCAGCGGTGCGGTCGCCGTGCAGGGATCGTCGTAGAGGGTCGCGCCCTCGACGAGCAGGCGGGGCTGGTCCCAGGCGATCAGGTCGCGGGAGCTGGTCCAGTAGAAGCCGGAACGCGCGAACCCCTCCCCCGCCTTGGCCATGAACACCGCGATCCAGGCGCCCGAGCCGCGGTGCCGGACCACGGCCCCGACGGGCCCCGGGAACGGACCGACCGGCCGGCAGGTGGCGGGCTTCGGAGCGGGGCTTCCGTAGGGATCCGGGAAGGCGGCGGTGAAGCCAGTGCCGGTCCAGGCCCGCCAGCGGGTCGGGTCGGCGGGATCGTCGCTGCGGAACAGGCAGAGTCCCGCCTCCTGGTCGCTGCCGGGACGGGTCCAGCCGGTGGTCGAGGCCATGAAATAGCGCCAGCGTCCGTCGGCGACGATGTTCGACGGGTTGAAGAAGCCGCGGTGACGGCCCTGATCGATCTCCTGCCGGAACGGGGCGCCGGCCACCACAACGGGCGGGCTCTTCCGCGTGAAGCTGCGTCCCCCGTCTACAGAGGCGGCGGCCGTGATCGTGTTGTACCAGCAGGCCATGTATTCCCCCGCCGGACAGCGGCCGGGATGTTCGTTGGCCTGATACTCGTGGTGCAGCAGCGCGGCCACGCGGGTGCCGTCCTCGGTCCAGGTGGCGGTGATCCACGAACGGTCGTCGTAGGCTGCCGGATCGGATTTCTCGCCCGAATCCAGCACCACCGTGCAGTCGAGCTTGAGGTGGCCGAGGTCTGGGCCGCGTAGCGCCCGGTTGCGGTAATGCAATCCGAAGAGCGCCACAGCGCCCATGGCATCGCGGAAGGCGCGGGCCGGGGCATCCGGGACATCGGTGCCATCGCAGGCATCGCGGCCCGCCTTGAAGACGATCGACGGCGGGCCGACCAGGGTCAGCGCCGAGAGCGGGGGATCGGCTGCGGCGAGGGCTGGGAGGGGTAAGACGGCGCAGAGCAGCGTGATCGCCGCGGACCTGAGACGCGACGCGCCCCCTCTCCCGTGCGGGAGAGGGCTGGGGTGAGGGATGAGAAGTCTCAGGATCGAGCACGCCGTCGACGCGCGTGAATGGCGCGCCGCATCCGGAGCGTCCTTATCCCTCACCCTGTCCCTCTCCCGCACGGGAGAGGGGACCCGCACTCTGTTCTGCAACCGTATCGCCGCCCACGATACGGAGATCCTGAAGTCCTCAAAGGAAGGCGGGAGAGTCCCGCGCCATCCTCCGGCGACACGATCCGGCAGCAAGCCCATGGCAACGATCCGGCTGCGTCCCGGCCGCGCCTGGACAAACAGGCTGAGATTCGCTTGAGAACCCTTACAGAGTGCTTGCACTCGACTGGCCCGTCCAAGAGTCTCCCATGGTTCTCCTGATCCTCGGGCTCGTGCTGTTCCTCGGCACGCATGCCTTCTCGATGGCGCGCACCCGCCGCGCCGCGATCGTCGGCCAGATCGGCGAGGGCCGGTACAAGCTCGGCTACACCGCCCTGTCGCTGCTGGGGCTGGTGCTGATCGGTGTCGGCTTCCACGACTACCGACTCGCCGGCTACATCCCGGTCTGGGATCCGCCGGTCTGGACACGCCACCTCGCGCTGACGCTGGTCTTGCTGGCCTTCATCAGCCTCGCCGCCGCCTATCTGCCGGGCCATATCCGCGCCAAGGCCAAGCACCCGATGCTGCTCGCCGTGAAGATTTGGGCGACGGCGCATCTGCTGGCCAACGGCGATCTCGGCTCGATGTTGCTGTTCGGCGGTTTCCTGGCCTGGGCGGTGACTGCGCGGATCAGCGCCAAGCGCCGGGCGCTGGCCCCCGGCGCGGTCGTGGCTCAGCATGCCGGCCCCGCGGTGGCGCCCCATGGCTGGCGCAACGATATCCTGGCGGTGGTGATCGGCACGGCGGCGTGGTTCGTCTTCGCGCGCTACCTGCACTACCCGGTGATCGGCGTGCCGGTCTGGCCGGGTCAGGCCTGATCGAGGATCTTGGGATTCCCAGGGGCTCGCCCTCGGGCAGGTTTTCAGGGCAGAGCCCTGAAGCTCAGTTGCCCAGGGCTCCGCCCTGGACCCGCGAAAGGTCTCGACCTTTCGAAACCGGGACATCTTCGTGCGCGGCGCGGACGGGCTTCGGGACAGGACCTGTCGCCAACCCGCCGCCCGTGTGTTAGGCGCGGGTCCCAATCGAGGTACAAGGTGGGGCGCCGGCATCGGCGGCCCGGGATAGAATGGCCGAGAACAACGAGTTCCTTCGCGAAGTCAACGAGGATTACCGCCGCGACCGGATCCTCCAGATTTGGAAGCGCTACAGCGGCGTGATCATCGCGCTCGCTGTGCTCCTGGTGGCGGGGGTGGCGGGCTGGCGCTACTGGCAGGCCCAGCAGCGCGCCGCTGCCGAGACGGCCTCGATCCAGTTCGATGAGGCCAACCGCCTCGCCAAGGAGGGCAAGGTCACGGAGGCCGACAAGGCGTTTGACGCCCTGGAGGCGCAGGCTCCGGCGGGCTACCGGCTGTTGGCCCGCTTCCGTGCCGCGGCCGAGACGGGCAAGCACGACGCGGCTGCCGGCGCGGCCGAGTTCGACAAGCTCGCCGACGATACCGGCCTCGGCGACGGTCTGCGTGACCTCGCCCGCCTGCGCGCGGCCCTGCTGCGCCTCGACGGACCGAACCCGGATCCGGCACTCGCCAACCTTCAGGGTCTGGCCGCCGGCACGCCGTTCCGCCACACCGCCCGCGAGATGCTGGGGCTCTCCGCCTTGAAGAAGGGCGACTACGAGGAGGCCGGCCGCTGGTTCGATCAGATCGTGGCCGATCCCGACACCCCGCGGAACTTGCGCGATCGGATCGAGGTCTACGCGGCGATCGTGGCGGGTGGCCCCGTCACGGTGACCGAGGCCAAGCCCGAGCCCGCCGCACCGCCCCCGCCGATCACTCGCTGATTTCTTCGAACTTTTCGAGACCTATCATGGATATGCCGACCGTCGCGATCGTCGGGAGGCCGAACGTCGGCAAGTCGACCCTGTTCAACCGCCTCGTGGGCAAGAAGCTCGCGCTGGTCGACGACCGCCCGGGTGTGACCCGCGACCGGCGTGAGGGCGACGTCACCTTCGGCGGCCTCCAGTTCCGGGTGATCGACACCGCTGGCCTCGAGGAGGCGGACGAGAAGACCCTCACGGGCCGGATGCGGATGCAGACCGAGGCGGCGATCCTGGCCGCCGACGTGGTGCTGTTCGTGATCGACGCCCGTGCCGGCGTGCTTCCGGCCGACCAGCCCTTCGCCGAACTGGTGCGGCGCTCCGGCTGCCCGGTGATCCTGATTGCCAACAAGGCCGAGGGCGGCACCGGTCTCGCCGGGGCCTACGAGGCCTTCACCCTCGGGCTCGGCGACCCGATCCCGTTCTCGGCCGAGCATGGCGAGGGGCTGGGCGAACTGCACGAGGCGCTCACGGGTGCCCTGCCCAAGCGCGATGACGACGAGGAGGACGAGGACGCCCCCGGCGGCCGGTCCCTGAAGGTCGCCATCGTGGGCCGCCCCAATGCCGGCAAGTCCACGCTGATCAACCACATGCTCGGCGAGGAGCGGCTGCTCGTGGGCCCCGAGGCCGGCATCACCCGCGATTCCATCTCACTGGACTGGGAGTGGCGCGGGCGGCGGATCAAGCTGCACGACACGGCCGGGATGCGCCGCCGCGCCCGGATCGACGACAAACTCGAAAAGCTCGCGGTCTCGGACGGGTTGCGTGCCGTGCGCTTCGCCGAGGTGGTGGTGGTGCTGCTCGATGCCACGATCCCGTTCGAGAAGCAGGATCTCACCATCGTCGATCTCGTCGAGAGCGAGGGCCGGGCCGTGGTGATCGGCCTCAACAAGTGGGATCTGGTGGCCGACCAGCCGGGCCTGCTCAAGCAGTTGCGCGAGGATTGCACACGGCTGCTGCCGCAGGTGCGCGGCGTCTCGGTGGTACCGCTCTCCGGGCTGGCCGGCGACGGGATCGATAAGCTGATGCAGGCGGTGGTGGATGCCGCCGAGGTCTGGGACAAGCGGATCTCGACCTCGCGCATCAACGACTGGCTGAGCGAGGCGACCTCGCGCAACCCGCCTCCGGCGGTCTCGGGCCGGCGGATCAAGATCCGCTACGCGACCCAGGTGAAGAGCCGGCCGCCGCATTTCGCGCTGTTCGGC
Source organism: Methylobacterium sp. J-088 (assembly GCF_022829295.1). Taxonomy (GTDB): domain Bacteria; phylum Pseudomonadota; class Alphaproteobacteria; order Rhizobiales; family Beijerinckiaceae; genus Methylobacterium. The sequence continues at coordinate 107,252 of NZ_JAKSYH010000209.1, read as the reverse complement.
AACCAGCTGAATGCGCTGCCGAAATCCTACACCCGTTACCTCGTGAACGGCCTGCGCGAGGCGTTCGAGCTGCCGGGCACGCCGATCCGCCTGTCGCTCAGGACTTCCCAGAACCCGTTCGACAAGGGGTAACCGGGCTTCCAGGCGACCCGGGGCTCCGCAAGCCCCCTAGCAAACCGCGTCGGTGATCCAGTCCACCGCCGCGGCCAACGCGGCGCGCTCATCCTGTCCCGCCGTGAGGGACGCCTCGTAGGCAGCGATCTGGCCGTCCGCGCTCGTCCCCTCCGCGACGATCGCCCGGGCACGGGCGACATCGGTGACGCAGCCGAGGGCCTCGGCATCCTCCTCCACCAGGGCGAGAACGGCCTCCAGCGCCTCGGCGAACGGCACGGCCTCGCCCCGCGTCTCGTCGATCAGCGTCGCCTGCACGCCGCTGTGCTGGGCACGCCAGAGGTTTTCCGAGGCCAAGGCCCGCGAGACGCTATCGAGCCCGGAATGAAGGTCCGGCCGGCGCACGCACAGGCGCACGAGGCAGCGGAACAGGGCGGCGATGCACAGCGAATCGTCGAGCCGCGTGCACGCATCGGCGATGCGTAGCTCCAGGGTCGGAAACTTGATCGACGGCCGCAGGGACCACCAGAGAAAACTGGCATCCGCGATGGCGCCCGAGCGGGTCATGATATCCACGAACCGCGCATGGGCGGCGGCATCGACAAAGAGTTCGGGCAGGCCGGTGCGGGGCAATTCGCCGAACACGCTGAGCCGGTAGGCCCGCAAGCCCGTCGCCTCACCCTGCCAGAATGGCGAGGAGGCCGAGAGCGCGAGCAGCAGCGGCTGGAACGGGAGCAGCCGGTTCATCAGGTCGACGCGGGCCTCCGGGTCCGCCACCTCGACGTGGACATGCATGCCGCAGATCAGCGCCCGCCGGGCCGCGATGCCGACATCCGACAGGATACCCTGGTAGCGCTCCCCATCGGTGGCGGTCTGGCGCGACCAATGCGCCAGGGGATGGGTGCCGCAGGCGAGGAGCCGCAGGCCGTTCGCCGCCGCGATCCCGGCGAGTTGCCCCCGCTGACCGCCGAGGTTGTCCCGGGCGGCAGCCGCGTCGGTGAGCGGCGGCGTGCAGAGTTCGACCTGGGCGGCGACCAACTCGCGCCCGGTCTCGGGCAGGTCCGCCTTCACCCGCGCGTGGAAGGCCTCCAGGTCGCCGCGCGGCGTGCCGCGGGTCTCGGCATCGGCGAGGAAGTATTCCTCCTCGATGCCGAACCGGTAGCTGTGGGCACTCATCGGGGTCTCCGCAAACGCGACGCGTGCGCCAACGCGCCGGCCCGCGTGAAGGTGCCCCCAACCCGCCCGCAGCGCCCCGCCCACCAGCCAGGCCGGATCGAACCAGCGATCCGCCTCGCCGTCATAGGGCAGGCGCGTGATATCCCAGTTCTGGATGTACTGGGCGTAGACGTTCCACACCGCGATCCCGCCGCCCACGAAGATCCGCCGGCCCGGATAGCGCTTGAGGACCTGCTCGGGGTCCTCGTGGCTGCGGATCACGTCGATGGTGCGGTCCTTGAAGGCGAATTCGGGGACCGAAGCCACGGTCTTCGGCCCGGCGATCAGCACGTGGCCCATGGTCAGCGCAAAGAAGCGCATTACGTCCTCCACGAAGAGCGGATCGGTGTTGCCCTCCCAGGGCAGGTGGCCGTTGAGGCCGAGCTGGCCGCGCAGGCCGATCGCACAGATGCAGCGGACGTCGATCATCGCAAATCCCAAACCCAGCGGACTCTGCCCGCCACTCGCCGGAGCCGCGGGCCCCGGACCCCTCTACGCGGGTGCGCGGAACCGCATCACCCGGTCGGTGGGGAAATCGTAGAGTGCGCCGGTCTCGGCCCAATCCGGGCTGGCGAAGCGCACGAAATGGGGCGCGAGGTCCTCGGGTGTCCGCAGTGTCTCGGGATCCTCGCCGGGCATGGCCGAGCGGCGCATCCCCGTGCGCAGGGGGCCCGGATTGACGAGCATCGCGCGGATGGCTGTGCTCTCGTTCTCGGCGGCGTAAGTGCGCACCAGGGCTTCGAGCGCCGCCTTGGAGACCGAGTATGGCCCCCAGTAGGGCCGGCACTTGGAGGCCGCCCCCGAGGAGACGAAGATCGCCCGCCCGGCCTCCGACATGCGCAGCAGCGGGTCTAGCGAGCGGATCAGGCGCCAATTGGCAGTGACGTTCACGTCCATCACCTGCCCCCAGATCTTCGGGGTGATGTGGCCGATCGGCATGAGCGCGCCGAGGATGCCGGCATTGGCGATCAGGATGTCGAGCCGCTTCCAGCGCTCGTTGATCGCGGCGCCGAGGCGGTCGATCGCCTCGTAATCAGTGAGGTCGAAGGGGACCAGCGTGGCGCTGGAGCCCGCCGCGCGGATCGCGTCGTCCAGTTCCTCCAGGGCGCCGACGGTGCGGGCCACCGCGACGACGTGCGCGCCAGCCCCGGCGAGCGCCAGGGCGGCGGCTCGCCCGATACCGCGGGATGCGCCGGTGACGACCGCAACGCGGCCTTCCAGAGGTCTCTGAGACTCAGCCATGCGCAGGACCTAGCGCATTCCCACCCGAAGGGTCGAGGGACCGGTTTCAAAAGGTCTTCGACCTTTTGCGGGTGCAGGGCAGAGCTCTGCTGGGTTTGGGCGAAGCCCGATCTCGGGGTTCCGCCCTTTGGAAACCCCGACTGTCAGTCCGCCTCGGCGAGCATGGCGAAGCGCTTCGGGCCGGCGATGGAGAGGTCGGTTAGGCCAGTCGGGTACTCGCCCGTGAAGCAATGGTCGGTGTATTGCGGGCAGGCCGCGTTGCGCACCTCCTCGCCCATCGCCCGGTAGAGGCCGGGGATCGACAGGAAGGCCAGCGAATCGGCGCCGATATACTTACGCATGGCCTCAAGATCGTGGGTCGCGGCGAGGAGCTTCTCGCGCTCGGGCGTGTCGATCCCGTAGAAATCCGGGTACGTGATCGGGGGCGAAGCGATTCGGAAATGCACCTCCGCGGCGCCGGCCTCGCGCATCATCCGGACGATCTTCACCGAGGTGGTGCCGCGCACGAGGCTGTCGTCCACCAGCACGATGCTCTTGCCCTCGATCGCCGCGCGGTTGGCCGAGTGCTTCATCCGCACGCCGAGTTCGCGCACCGACTGGGTCGGCTGGATGAAGGTCCGGCCGACATAGTGGTTGCGGATGATCCCCATCTCGAAGGGAAGGCCGGTCTCCTGCGCGAAGCCCAGAGCCGCCGGCACGCCGGAATCGGGAACCGGCACCACGACATCCGCGGGGACCGAAGCCTCGCGGGCGAGTTCCCGGCCAATCGCCTTGCGCACCTCGTAGACGCTCTTGCCGTTCACCACGGAATCCGGCCGGGCGAAGTAGATGTACTCGAAGATGCAAGGCCGCATTGGCACGGCGTCGGCGAAGCGGATCGACTCGACCCCCTCCTCGGAGATCACCACGATCTCGCCGTTCTCGATGTCGCGCACGAACCGGGCGCCGATGATGTCGAGCGCGCAGGTCTCGGAGGCCAGCATGTAACGGCCGTCGAGTTCGCCCAGCACCAGTGGGCGGATGCCCATCGGGTCGCGGGCGCCGATCAGCTTCTTGTTGGTCAGTGCCACGATCGCGTAGGCGCCCTCGATCGCCTGCAGGGCGTCGATGAAGCGCTCGATGATCCGCGGCTTCCGCGAGCGGGCCGCAAGGTGCAGGATCACCTCGGTATCGGAGGTCGACTGCGTGATCGCGCCGTCGCGCACGAGATCGCGGCGGATCGACAGGGCGTTGGTCAGATTGCCGTTATGGGCGACTGCGAGGCCGCCGCTGGCGAGTTCCGCGAAGAGCGGCTGCACGTTGCGCAGGATCGTCCCGCCGGTGGTCGAGTAGCGCACGTGGCCGATGGCGGCGCGGCCCTTCAAGCGGGCGATGGTCTCGCCGTCCGAGAAGGAATCGCCCACAAGGCCGGGGCGCCGCTCGGAATGGAACACCGAGCCGTCGAAGGAGACGATGCCGGCCGCCTCCTGGCCCCGGTGCTGCAGGGCATGCAGCCCGAGCGCCACGATGGCCGAGGCCTCCGGGTGCCCGAAGATGCCGAAGACGCCGCATTCCTCGCGAAGTGTGTCGCCATCGAGATCGAAGTCGGCCTGGGGCGAGGCGGCCTGGGAATGGGCGGCGTGTGACATGCTGCTGTCGATCACTCACAGGTCCCGGCGGCGACGGGCCGGCGCGCCGGTCGTCGCGGATGCAATCCGTATGCGACCGGACCCGCTATCTAGGCGTTCGACGAGGAGCGGCCTACGGCGAATACCGCAGATCAGCGTCGCGTCGGGGTCGGCGCGGTCTCGGTGCGGCGCTGAGGCGCCGGATCGGTCTCGGCGGGGGCGTCGGCCGCCTCGTTCTGCGGCGTGACGGCCTTGGGCTTCTTGAACTGCTTCAGGAAGCCCTCGGGATTCTCGGGCAGCTGCGCCACCAGGGCGTCGCCCGACTTTTCCAGCATCGGGCGCGAACGCGCCTGCGCGGCCCAGTCCGGCACCTTGCCCTGGACCAGCCAGGACAGGAACACCCAGCCGATCACGCAGATCAGGAAGCCGCGGGCCGCCCCGAACAGGAAGCCGAGCGAGCGATCGACCGCGCCGATGCGCGAGTCGAGCACCACGTCGGAAATCTTCACCGTGATGAGCGAGACCACGATCAGCGTGCCGAGGAAGATCGCCGCGATCGAGGCGACCAGCGCCACCGTGTCGCTGCTCACGTGCTGCTTCACGGTGGGAAGCAGCATGGGATAGAGCGTCCAGGCGACCGCGGCCGCCGCCACCCAGGCGACGATCGCCAGCACCTCGCGCGTGACGCCGCGCACGGCCGCCAGCAGCGCGGAAACCGCGACAATGCCGAGCACGACGAGATCCAGGACGGTAAACGGCATCGTTAAGCTTCTAGGGACCCGAGGGGATGCCGCGTCGGCCGTGCGGCTTCCCCGGACCGCGGTGGATTTATACCAAGCCCGGCCTCGGCCGTCACCCTGGCGCACCCGTCTCATCCGGGGCCTGTGCCGTCCATGCATCAGCGGGGGGCTTCGGCCTTGCCCAATCCTGCATGCAAGCCTGCCCACAGGTGGCTCGGCTCCACGCAGAACCCGCCCCGGTGCTATGGGTCCGGCTTGTGCTTCCGGAAACCCGGTGGCGACTGAAGGAGACGGTCTGCGTGGCCGAGGCCAGACCAGCGACGGAGATCGGCGCACACGGCGCCCGGCTGACGATCGACCTCGGGGCGATCGCGGCGAACTGGCGTTCGCTCGCTGCCCGCGGCCCGGGATCCGCCTGCGCCGCCGTGGTGAAGGCGGACGCCTATGGCTGCGGGATCGGCCGTGTCGGGCCGACCCTGTGGACGGCTGAATGCCGGACCTTCTTCGTTGCGCACCTGTCCGAAGGGATCGCGGCCCGCGCCGCCCTGCCGGAGGCGGAGATCTACATCCTGAACGGCCTGCCGCCGGGTGCCGCCGCGGCCTTTGCGGCGCACGGGCTGCGCCCCGTGCTGGGCAGCGTCGAGGAGCTGACGGAATGGGCAGCCCTCTCGGCCGGACGCCTGCCCGCGGCGCTCCACGTCGATACCGGCATGAACCGGCTGGGCCTGCCCGTTCCGGACGCGCTCGATCTCGCGGGTGATACGCGGATCGCCGCGGCCGGGATCGATCTGATTCTCAGTCACTTCGTCAGCGCCGAGAAGCCGGAGGATCTGGTCAACGCCCGGCAGATCGCCGATTTCGCCCGCGTCCGGGCGGCCTATCCCGGGATCCGGGCTTCCCTGGCGAATTCGTCGGGGGTCTTCCTCGATGGTGCCCACCATGACCTCCTGCGGCCGGGCTACGCCCTGTTCGGCGGCAATCCGACGCCGGGATCCGCGAACCCGATGCGCCCGGTGGTGCGGCTGGAGGCGCTGATCGCGCAGGTTCGCGACGTCGAGACGGGTGCAACCGCGGGCTATAACGGCCGCTGGACCGCGCCCCGGCCGAGCCGGCTCGCCACGCTCTCGCTCGGCTATGCCGACGGGTTTCCGCGGGCGATCAGCGGGCGCGGGCAGGCGCTGGTCGGCGGAATTCCCTGCCCGATCCTCGGCCTGGTCTCGATGGACCTGATTATTCTCGACGTCACCGAGGCCCCCGCCGCGAAGCGCGGCGCCGGAGCCGTGTTGATCGGCGACAGCCTCGATATCGACGCGGTCGGCCGCTCCGCCGGCACGATCGGCTACGAGATCCTGACCGGTCTGGGTTCTCGTTATGTTCGAACCTATGTAGACTGAGCCGATTCACCTCCTGGACCGCCGGTTGCCCGGCGCTCGGACCCGCATGGCCAAGATCCACCAGACCTTCGTGTGTCAGTCCTGCGGGGCGGTCTACAATCGCTGGCGCGGGCGCTGCGAGGCTTGCAACGGCTGGAACACGATCGTCGAGGAGGCGCCCGCCGCCCCCGGCCAGTCGGGTCCGGCCGCGACCCGACCGTCGCGCAACCGCGGCCGGGTGTTCCCGCTGGAGGGCCTGACCGGCGAGGCCAAGGAGGCGCCCCGCATCCCCTCGGGGATCGGCGAGCTCGATCGGGTGACCGGCGGCGGCTTCGTGCGCGGCTCGGTGATCCTGCTCGGCGGCGATCCCGGCATCGGCAAGTCGACCCTGCTGATGCAGGCCTCCGCGGCCATGGCGGGGACGGGTGAACGGGTCGCCTACATCTCGGGCGAGGAGGCGGTGGGGCAGGTGCGTCTGCGGGCCGAACGGCTGGGGCTGAGTTCCCGCCCGGTGGACCTCGCCGCCGAGACCAATGTGGAGGACATCGTCGAGACCCTGAGCCAGGGCCGGCCGCCGGCTTTGGCGATCATCGACTCGATCCAGACCATGTGGACCGAGACGGTGGAATCGGCCCCCGGCACGGTCACGCAGGTGCGCTCGTCCGCCCAAGCGCTGATCCGCTTCGCCAAGACCACCGGCACGGCGGTGATTCTCGTGGGGCACGTCACCAAGGACGGGCAGATCGCCGGCCCCCGGGTGGTGGAGCATATGGTCGACGCGGTCGCCTCGTTCGAGGGTGACCAGGGCCACCATTTCCGCATCCTGCGCGCGGTGAAGAACCGGTTCGGACCGACCGACGAGATCGGCGTGTTCGAGATGACCGATGCGGGACTCGCCGAGGTGCCGAACCCCTCGGCCCTGTTCCTGGCGGGGCGCGACCATCAGGCGGCGGGCACCGCGGTCTTTGCCGGGATGGAGGGCACGCGGCCGCTGCTGGTGGAGATCCAGGCCCTGGTCGCCCCCTCCTCGCTCGGCATGCCGCGGCGCGCCGTGGTGGGCTGGGACCCGAACCGGCTGTCGATGGTCCTGGCCGTGCTGGAGGCCCATGGCGGCATCCGGCTCGGCACGCACGACGTTTATCTGAATGTCGCCGGCGGCCTGCGCATCACCGAGCCGGCGGCCGACCTCGCGGTGGCGGCAGCCCTGGTCTCGTCGCTGTCCGGGGCCGTGCTGCCGTCAGAGACGGTGTATTTCGGCGAGATCGGCCTGTCGGGGGCGATCCGGCCGGTGGCCCAGGCCGGCTCCCGGTTGAAGGAGGCCCAGAAACTCGGCTTTGCCAAGGCGCTGATCCCGCAGGGCCGCGGCGAGGGCGAGAAGGCGCTGTCCGTCGAGACGCTGCGTCACATCGCCGATCTGGTGGCAGGGATCAGCGCGGGAGCACCGCGCAGAGCACCCGGCGGCCGCGGGCGGGCGCCGTCGCGCTACGCCGACGAGGAGATCTAGGCGAGTCCCCTGAGTCGGTGTCGATGCTCAATGGCAACCGCATGAGCCCGAACCGCAGCCCCCGCCGTCCTTGGCGGGCGCTTGGCGCGCCGTGTCGCGGTCGAGGCCGCGCTCGGCGAGTTCGGTCAGGTAGGTGCTCCAGCGCGCCTCGTACTCGCGGCCCAGCGTGTGCAGGTAGCCCCAGCCGTAGATGCCGGTGTCGTGCATGTCGTCGAAGCCGAGCTTGACTGCGTAGTTGCCGATCGGCTGCACCGCCAGGATGGCGACGGAGCGCTTGCCGCCGATCACCTTGCGCTCCAGCGGCGAGTGCCCCTGCACCTCGGCCGAGGGGCTCGACACCCTCAGGTACTCGGCCGGCAGGGCGTAGCGCGCCCCGTCCTCGAAAGCGACGTTGAGACTCCGCCGGTCAGCCGACAGGCGGATCTCGGTCGGCCACAGATCCTCGCTCACGGGTCACACTCCTCACGCAATCGGGGGCTGCGGCCAGCCGTATGCTTGCCCGCAACCCTTTGTGGCATCATATGCCGGACGATGCTCGATGACAGCTCCCTGACGCCGCAGACGATCGCGGCCGGCGCGCCCGCTGGGCCGGCGCCCCTGATTGACCCGTTCCAGCGGGCCATCTCCTATCTGCGCATCTCGGTGACCGATCGCTGCGACCTGCGCTGCGCCTACTGCATGTCCGAGCACATGGAGTTCCTGCCCAAGCGCGACCTGCTGACCCTGGAAGAGTTGGATCGGCTCTGCGGCGTGTTCATCGCCCGCGGGGTGCGCAAGCTGCGGATCACTGGCGGCGAGCCGTTGGTGCGCCGGGACATCATGCACCTGTTCCGCCGCCTCGCGCGTCACCTCGATTCGGGGGCACTGGAGGAGCTGACCCTTACCACCAACGGCACGCAGCTCACCCGCTACGCCGACGAGCTGGCGAGCCTGGGCGTGCGCCGGATCAACGTCTCGCTGGACACGCTCGACCCGCAGAAGTTTCGCGACATCACCCGCCGGGGCGACCTCAAGGTGGTGCTCGACGGCATCGCGGCGGCCCGGGCGGCCGGGATGAAGGTCAAGATCAACGCGGTGGCGCTCCGCGACCTTAACGCCGACGAGATCCCCGACATGATCGCCTGGGCCCACGGCCTCGGCATGGACATGACGTTGATCGAGGTGATGCCGCTCGGCGAGATCGAGGCGGACCGGACCGACCAGTTCCTGCCCCTGTCGGTCGCCCGGCAGCGCCTGGAGACCCGCTATACGCTCACCCCCCTGCCCGATCGGACCGGCGGGCCGGCTCGCTACGTCAGGGTCGAGGAGACGGGCGGCCGTCTCGGTTTCATCACGCCGCTGACCCATAATTTCTGCGAGAGCTGCAACCGGGTCCGCCTGACCTGCACCGGCCAGCTCTACCTGTGCCTGGGCCAGGAGGATTCGGCCGACCTCCGGGCGGTGCTGCGCGCCTCGCAGGACGATGCCGTTCTGGCGGCGGCCGTGGTCGAGGCGATCACCCGCAAGCCCAAGGGGCACGACTTCGTCATCGAGCGCCAGCGCCCGGCCGCCGTGCCGCGGCACATGAGCGTCACGGGGGGCTGAGCGCTCCGGTCCCGCCGACGGCCCGAACTATGCGAGGGCGGCCCTCGTCTGGCGAAGCCCTGGCTCCCAGGCTAGGTGTGTGCGGCGCACGCGCCGCGCGGGATCAGCGCACGACAACCGGGAGCCGCACTTGGCCACGATCATCCCCGTCGCTTCCTTCGACTGCGTCGTGTTCGGCGCAACCGGCGATCTGACCGCACGAAAACTTCTGCCGGCCCTGTTCTACCGCTTCCGCGACGGCCAGATCCCGGAGACCAGCCGGATCATCGGCGCCTCGCGCTCGGAGCTGTCGCGCGACGCCTTTCACGAGCACGCCCGTGACGCCCTGAAGCGCTTCGTGCCGGCCTCCGATCTGAACGAGGAGATGCTCCAGCGCTTCCTCGACCACGTCGACTACGTGGCGGTCGACGGTGCCGGCGACAGTGGCTGGGACGACCTCGTGGCCAAGCTCGACGAGCGGCCCGACCAAGTGCGGCCCTACTACCTCGCCACCTCCCCCGACCTCTACGGCTCGATCTGCCGCAACCTCGCGGCCCACGGGCTGGTCGGCGAGAAGTCCCGCGTCGTGCTGGAGAAACCGATCGGCAAGGATCTGAAATCCGCCAAGGCGATCAACGACGCGGTCGGCGAGGTCTTCCCCGAATCGCAGATTTTCCGGATCGACCATTACCTCGGCAAGGAGACGGTTCAGAACCTGCTCTCCCTGCGCTTCGCCAACACGATCTTCGAGCGGCTCTGGACCTCGGACGTGATCGACCACGTCCAGATCACGGTCGCCGAGACCGTCGGCGTCGAGGGCCGGGCCGGGTACTACGACACCTCGGGCGCCATGCGCGACATGCTGCAGAACCACATCCTGCAGCTGCTCTGCCTCACCGCCATGGAGAGCCCGCTCAACCTCGAAGCCAACTCAGTCCGCGACGAGAAGCTGAAGGTGCTGCGCGCCCTCAAGCCGATCACCGCCCACGACATCCAGACCGTGACCGTGCGCGGCCAGTACGTGGCGGGCGCTGTCGACGGCAAGCCGGTGGAGGGCTACCTCACCGAGCTCGGCCATGAGAGCCGGACCGAGACCTTCGTGGCCATGAAGGTCGAGATCCAGTCGGGGCGCTGGGCCGGGGTGCCGTTCTACCTGCGCACCGGCAAACGCCTGCCCCGGAAACTCTCGGAGATCGTGGTGCAGTTCCGCGCCTCGCCGTTCTCGATCTTCCCCGAGGAGGCCTTCGGCCGCGAGCCGAACCGCCTCGTAATCCGCCTGCAGCCGCAGGAGGGCATGAAGCTCGAGGTGATGACCAAGGATCCCGGGCCCGGCGGCCTGCGCCTGCGCCCGACCGACCTCGACATCTCCTTCGAAGAGACCTTCAAGCAGCGCTACCCCGACGCCTACGAGCGCCTGCTGATGGACGTGGTCCGCGGCAACGCCACCCTATTCATGCGCCGCGATGAGGTCGAAGCCGCCTGGGCCTGGGCGGACGGCGTGCTTAAGGTCTGGGCCGACCGGCCCGAGGCACCCCGGCCCTATCCGGCCGGCAGCTGGGGGCCGACCGCCGCCATCGCGCTGATCGAGCGGGACGGCCGAACCTGGCACGAGGAGCTGCGCTGACGCGCTATCCCCAGCTTACGGCCAAGCTGCCATCATGCCGTCAAGACAGAGATGAACTCTGCCGGTGCCGCCGGTCACCGCCCCGACAGAGGGCGGATACCGCCACGCACAAGGGATCATCGCATGCTCGACACCTATCGGGACGCAGCCGCCCTCGCTGAGCGCCGCCTAGAGCGCTCGGTCGCCGCGACCCTGCGCATCATCGCGGCTGCCCATGACGAGCGGCAGGCCCCGCCGATCTCCGCAGCCCGGCGCCGCCTGAGCGAGGTCTATGGCGCCACCCGTCTTGCCCGCCGCCGGGAGCAGGCGCAGCGCACGGCGTAACACCGCCACGGTCGAAACCCTGGGGATTTTTAAAGGGCGAGCCTTTTGGCGGGGTCTCGGGGCGGAGCCCTGCGAGCTTGACCAGGGCTCCGCCCTGGACCCGCGAAAAGTCTCGACCTCTCGAAACCATGACCAGCCTGAGGTACGATCCTCCTAGACGGCGGCGTCCCACGTCTCGCTGAGCGGCACCCCGCCGCGGACGAGGCGAGCCCGGAGCACGACATCGCCAGCCGGCATCGGCTGCGGCGGGCGCCACTCCGCGTAGATCCGCCAGCCGCCGGTCTGCGGCACGAAGTTGGAGACCGGTTCGTGCATCGTGCCGGCACTGGCCGAGACCTCCGCGGTCACCGATTCGTCCGGCCCGGCAGGCAGGCCCGGCCCCGCGAAATCGATCACGCAGAGCCGTCGCTCCGGGCGCGGCGGCGTCAGGGGCCGCAGGCGCTCCGCCGAACCGAATCGCGTCGACGTCACCCGGGCCAGCGCCGTCTCGGGGATCGCCGGCACCGGCTCGGCCCCCACGGTGGTCAACCCGTAGGCGAGGTGCAGAGCTGTCCCCGGCTGCGCCGGCGCGTCCGGCGCGAACGCCGCGACGATGTTGTCCATGTATTCCTCGACCGCGGGGATCTCGTAGAGCTGCACCGCGCCGGCCGCGAAAGCGCCCCCAGCGGGATCGGGATTCACCCATAGGCCGGGCCGCGCCTCCTGACGGGCCTCCACGTCAAGATAGGCGGCAAAGTTCCGCTCGCGCTGCAGCAGCCCGAACCCTGCGAGCGGCTTCGACGCGAAGGCCGAGATCTGTGGCTGCCGGCGCCCGTTGACCAGCGGACGCCACAGCCGGTCGGTCCCCGCGGCGACGCAGAGCCCGTCGGAATCGTGCACCTGCGGGCGGAAGTCGTCGAACGGCTTGGCGCCCCGAGCACCGGGCCCGTTCTCGCCATGCAGGAACATGCTGGTGAGGGGCGCGAGACCCAGCTTGGCGAGCGGAACCCGCGGATGCAGCGCGGCGGTGACGTCGATCCGCGCCGGATCACCAGGGCTGATGACGAAACGGTAGGCACCAGCCACGCTCGGACTGTCAAGGAGCGAGAGCACCGTCAGGCTGTGGGCCCCGGGTTCGGGCTCGCAGAGCCAATGGGCGACGAAATCCGGAAATTCCTCGCCCTCCGACGCGCCGGTACCGATGGCGAGGCCCCGCGCCGAGAGCCCGTATTCTTGGTTGGCGGCGCGCAGGCGGAAATACGAGGCGCCGAGGAACACCAGAAACTCCTCCTGAAAGCCCTTCGGGCGCCAGGCGGGCGTATCGGGGAAGGCGTGGTGCAGGCGGAAACCCGCGAAGCCGAGATCCGGCGAGAAACTCTGGCCGGCGAGTTGCCGCCCCAGATCGAACAGCCGGCTTTCGTAGGGGATCGGGCGGGCGGGCCCGTCGAGGGGTTGAAAGGAGAGGTCCACGCGCTTCCGCTGCAGGAAGCCGCGGTGGAAGAGTTGCGCGCTGAACAGCGGGCCGAGGCGCAGGCTTTCGGCGGCCCGGAACGTGATGGCCCGGTAGCCGTCGTAATCGAGTCCGGCGAGGGCGGCCGGCAGGTCTTCGCGCGGCGCCGCGTAGGGCGCAGCGGCCCGGCGCGCGGCCTCCTCGGACAGCGCCTCGAAGGTCATCCGGCCCGGCTGTGTCCCCCCCGAGCGTACGCCCTGCGACGGAAGCGCCGGGCCGGCCCACGTTCTGGACCCATTCAGCTCGGCTACGCTAGGTAGAACTGTGCCGGCAGCCGCGGTCAGGACAGTTCGAAGAACGCGGCGCCGGGAGGGGGGATCGATCCGTTCGGCGTCCGGCTGCCCGTGCAGCCCGGTCGGCTCCGTGTCCTTGCCCCGCATATCGGTGTCCACGGTCATCGGCTCCCGGCCTCAGGCGGCGGGGTCGCCGGCAGCCTTCCACGGTCGAGTTCCTCGCGCCATGTCGTCACGCGCCATCCCTCCTCGCGCCACATCCTCGGGGGTCGCCGCCTCCACCGAGCCGACGCATCGGAACGCGTGTCCGGCCAAGCCCGATCCGTCGGAATCGGTTCTTCCCCGCGAGCTCTGGAGCGGCAAGCGCCCAGCTCGGGCTCTGCGCACCCGGCGCTTCGCCCTCGCTGTCCCGACCCTGGTCACGGCGGGCGGTATCGCGTGGCTCGCCGCGCTCGCCTATCCGGCCGGCGTCAGCCCGCTGGCCTGGGCAGTGCTCGGGCTGTTCAGCCTCCTGATGGGATGGCAGGCCTTCACGGCCTGTCAATACGCCTACGGGCTCGTCGCCACCCTGCTGGGCGACCGGGCGAAGTCGGCGATGGAACGCAGTTCCGAGACGCGGACCGTCGAGCTGGCGGACGCCGTACCCGCGGAGGCGGGCCGCACGGCCGCCGTGATGGCGATCCACGCGGAGGATGCCGTGGCGGTCTTCGCCCGCCTGCGGGTGATGGCCCGCTCGCTCGCCGAGGCGGGAACCACGGATATCGACATCTTCGTGCTCTCCGACACCCGCGACGGCACCATTGCCGCCGTGGAGGAGCACGAATACGCGCGGATGCAGGCCTGGGCATCCAGCGACCCGGCCCTGCCGCGGATCCGCTACCGGCGCCGGACCGAGAATGTCGGCCGCAAGGCCGGCAATATCGGCGAGTTCTGCCGCACCTATGGCGGCGAGTACGCCTACATGATCGTCCTCGACGCCGACAGCCTCATGACCGGCGCCGCCATGGGCCGCCTCGTGCGGCTGATGCACGAGAGCCCCCGCACCGGCCTGATCCAGACCGTGTCGTACGCGGCGGGCCGGGACACGCTGTTCGCCCGCATTCAGCAATTCGCCGTTCGCCTCTACGCGCCGCTGGCGCTCCGCTGCCTGGAGACTTGGCAGGGGCCGGAGGGCAGCTACTGGGGCCACAACGCGATTCTGCGGATCGAGGCCTTCGCGGAGCACGCTCAGCTTCCCCGGCTGCCCGGTCGGGAGCCGCTCGGCGGCGAGATCCTGTGCCACGATATCGTCGAGGGTGCGCTGATGGTGCGCGCCGGCTGGGAAGTGCGGCTGCTGCCCGAGATGGGCGGCACTTGGGAGGAGATGCCCACCAACCTCGTCGATCTGCTCGGCCGCGAGCGCCGCTGGTGCCAGGGCAATCTCCAGCACCTGCGGGTGCTGCCCTGGGCGGGGCTGCACGCCGCCAGCCGCTGGCACTTCCTGGTCGGGATCCTCTCCTACGGGATGCTGCCCCTGTGGATCGCCTTCCTCGGGCTCGCTGCCTGGCAGGCGGCCCGGACCGGCGATCTCGGCCTCCTGGCCTACGGGCTGACCGGGACGGGGGCCGCCGCCCACGCGCTCGCCGCCCTCAGCGTCACCGTGCTGGCCCTGCCGAAGCTCCTGAGCCTCGGCCACGTCCTCGCGTCCCCCGAGCGCCGGGCTGCTTTCGGGGGCACCCGGTCGCTGCTCGTGAGCGCCGCCCTGGAACAAGCCGCCTGGGTCGTCCTCTGGCCGGTCCTGACCCTGTTCACCGCGGGCGCCGTGGTGGCAACCTTCTTCGGCCGGGTGGTGCGCTGGGATACGCAGGATCGCGACGACCGGCAGGTCTCCTGGGGCGAGGCGTTCCGGCTCCAAGCCGACGCCGTGGTGGTCGGCACGCTGATCGCCGCCGCGCTGGTTTTCGTCGGCAACCCGTGGCTCGCCCTGTGGCTGGCGCCGCTAGTCCTGGCTCTGTTGACCAGCCCGGCCCAAAGTGTCTGGACCAGCCGGGCGGATCTCGGCCGTCTCGCCCGGGCTCGCGGTCTGTTCCTCAATGCCGACGACACCGCGCAGGCGCCGGAACTCGCCGAGCTCGCCCAGATCCGAGGCCTGCCCGCGCCCCATGGGACAATCCACGGTGCGCACCATGCCCCGGTCCGGCCGGTGCCGCGGGAGCCCGCGATCTGGCTCGCCGCCGACGAGGCCTGAACCAGCACGCAGCGTCCGTCATCCAGGGCGAGACAGCCAAGCTGCCACAGTGTTGCCATCGAGTCACGGGTGATCGGAACCAGCCTAAGGAGTGGGTTTCAGACTTGGCTTTAGGGCGCGAGCGTTTACCCCTTGGCGACGACCGGCACGGCATCGTGCCGCGGTATTCGCCGCGTTCCCACCAGAGTCCGCGCCTGCCCCGAGAGGCTTTGATGCGTCGTATTGTTCCCGCCCTGATCGGGCTTCTGGGCGCGGCCGCCTGCGCCGCCCCAGCCTTGTCCTATGAGATCGACCCGCTGACCCGCCAGCCGCTGAACGACGCGCTCTCCGTGCGCGTCCGCCCGCAGGCCGTCGAGACCGTCGCGGTGCCGGTGGCCAACGCCTCCCTCAACCCCGCCGACCCGCTGAGCGCCGACGCGGCGGTCCCGCAGATGTCTGCGATCCCACGGGAAACCGTGGCGTATAACGGCCCGTATGGCGCCGGCACGATCGTGGTCTCCACCGCCGAGCGGCGGCTCTACTACGTGCTGGGCGGCGGTCAGGCCCTGCGCTACGGGGTCGGTGTCGGCCGTCCGGGCTTCACCTGGGGCGGCGTGCAGACCATCACGATGAAGCGCGAATGGCCGGATTGGCGTCCGCCGTCGACCATGCTGAAGCGCCGGCCCGATCTGCCGCGCTACATGAAGGGTGGACTCGAGAACCCGCTGGGCGCCCGCGCCATGTATCTCGGCGGCTCGATCTACCGAATCCACGGCTCGAACGAGCCGGAGACCATCGGCACCGCCGTCTCCTCGGGCTGCATCCGCATGACCAACGACGACGTGACCGACCTCTATACCCACGCCAAGGTCGGCACGAAGGTCGTCGTCCAGCGCTGATTTCTGCGAGACTTCTTGGGGAGGGCCGGCCGCGAGGTCGGCCCGTCTGCGTTCAGGCCGCCGGCAGCGTGACCAGGGCGTCCGGGCGCTTCACCTCGATCTCGATGAACGCGATCGGGTGCTCGGATCCGTTCATGACATCGTGCCGGATGCCGGCCGGGCGCATGTAGGACTGGCCGGCTGCGAGCGCCGTCTCGCTGACCGCGGCGCCGTCGTGAACGCGCAGGATCCCGTCCACCAGCATCACCACGAAATACGGCCAGCCGTGCTCGTGCCAGCCGGTCACCGCACCCGGCGGGAAGTCCCAGCGGGTGATCCGCACGGTGGGATCGTCCTGCTGGACAGTGGGCGTCGCAGGGATGGTGCAGGCAAAGGCCATGGCGGCTCCGGGATGACGGGCAAGCGGATGCCGCCCGCGACGCCGCGATGCAAGCCTTCGGCCGCCCCGTGCGCGGTGAAAGCGCCGCGCCGGCCGAACCGGGATCAGTTCACGCGGGCCGCAGATTCCGGCTGCCGACGCTCCACCTTCTTGATCGGCTGAAGTTCGCCCACAGGAGGCGCCTTCGCGAGGGCGGGCACGGCGGTTTTCCGGGCCGGGGGACTGGCGACCGCGGGCTTCACCGCGGGCGGTGCAGCTACGGCATTGGCCGGCGGAATCGCCCCCGTGGCGGCGGGCTCCGGAGCCGGCGTGTCGAGCTTGTAGATGTCGTCGCGAAAGTGCGCCTTTCCGTCCGGGGTGGCGTAGCCCGTCAGGTACACGAACGATACCGGCACCGGCTTCGGCAGCTTGATGTCGCGACGCTCACCATCGGCGATGCCCGTCTCGATCTCGATCGGCCCCCAGGTGCTGCCCGGCCCGTTCGGCCCGTCCGTGCCCTGCAGCAGCCAGCCGACCAGTTCCTTCACCTGACCGACCCGGACGCATCCATGGCTGTGGAAGCGCACGCTCGCAGCGAACAGGGATTTCGCCGGCGTATCATGCATGTAGACGGCAAAGCGGTTCGGCATGTCGATCCGCACTTGGCCGAGCGAATTGTCGAAGCCGGAATCCTGGCGCAGCGTGTAGTTGACCGCCTTCTCGCCCGCCCAGTCGATCCGGGTGGGGTCGACATCGCCGGCGGGCCCGAGGATGCGGATATGGTTCTTGGCGAGATAGCCGGGATTCTTCCGCATCTGCGGGATGATCTCGTTCTTCACCACCGAAGCCGGCACCGTCCAGGTCGGGTTGAAGTTGATGTCGGTGATCCGGGTCTCGATCGGGGGCGTCGCCTTGTCGGGCGAGCCGACGACGGCGACGTAGCGGCGCACGACCGTGCCGTTTTCCACCGCCTCGACGGCGGCCGAGGGGATGTTGACCACGACGTAGCGCTCGCCGAACGAGAATTTCGATCCCATCAGCCGGGCCGCCGACGCCGCGAGCTGCTTCTGGCGCACGCTCGCGGGCACGTTGAGCGCGTTGAGGGTGAGCCGGCCCAGGATGCCGCTGTCGGGCAGCCCGTGGCGGCCCTGGAAGGCCGCGATCGCCGCGACGAGCGGCGGGTCGAGGCGGTCGCTCGGGGGCGCGTCCGCCGGCAGGTCGCCGGTCAGCGTCAGGTGGTGGCGCAAAGCCGGGATTGCCGGGCTGCGCTCGCCAGGCTTCAGACGCACGAGATCCTCGGGCATCCGCTCCCAGCCGCCGGCCTCCGCGAAGGCCGCGTAGCGCTCGGCGGCCCGGAGCGTATCGAGGAAGGTGCGCGCCGTCAGCGTCGGGCTCGGATCGGCGGAGACCTTGGCGTAGATCAGGGGGGCCGGCTCGCGCGACCGCTTGGCGGCCTCCTGCGGCTTGCCTGGAACCAGCTTTGTGTCCGGCGCCGCAGCCTCGACGGGTTTGGATTCGCCGGATCCGGAAGCGTTGGGCTTGGGCTCGGCGCCCTTCGCCTCCGCGGCCTTGGTCTCCGGAGCCCTGATCTCCAGCCCCTTCGCGGCCGCGCCCTCTGGCGCGACCGTGGGTGTGGAGGCCGGGATGGCGGGTGGCGGAACGGGGGCCGGGATCGGGCTTGCCGGTGCGGCGGCCGCCGGAATGCCCTGCGCCCGCGCATCGACAGCAGCGCCGAGCAGCGTCAGCAGCGACAAGCCGGCTCCGAGCGCGGCCCCCGGGCGGGCATGACGGCGGGAACGGACCAAGCCCATACGCAACACTCCCGACGGCGCCCAATTCGGCGCGGACCGGCGGCATCATGGAGTGGCGTGGTTACCAATCCCCTCCCGTCCAAACAGCAGCTCCAAGAGCAAATTCACCATTCTGAGACGTCTTTCCAAGCACCGCGGCGTCTACGGATGTCGGCGCGACAGAAAATACCGCACCTTGCTCAGCTCAGAATTATCCCTGTCGGGAAGGAAGAGCCGCCCCGTCATGCCGGAATTCGGGACGCAGATCCCCGCAGCGATGCCCTACCTGCCACAGCTCGACGGGGTGCGGGCGCTCGCCATCCTGATCGTGTTCGCGGCCCATTGCGGCTACAGCCACGTGGTCCCCGGCGGGTTCGGGGTCACGGTCTTCTTCTTCCTGAGCGGCTACCTGATCACCACCCTGCTGCGGATCGAGCAGGCGCGGACCGGCGCGGTCTCCCTCCCGGCCTTCTACCTGCGGCGATCCTTGCGCATCCTGCCGCCGATGTACCTGACCCTGCTCGCCGCGGGCGGGCTCTACGCGCTGGGGCTGCTCGACTGGATGCCAGTCGAGCCGGCAGCAATCCTGGGCCAGGCGGCGTTCCTGACGAACTATCCCGGCCTGTTCGGCACCGAGGCGGTGCTGCCCGTGCCGCTCTGGAGCCTCGCCATCGAGGAGCATTTTTACCTCGTCTTCCCCCTGGCTTACATCCTGTGGCTCGGGCGGCTGAACCCGCGCCGGGCCGCGCTCGCCTGCCTGGGGATCTGCGCCGCGGTGCTGGCGATCCGATGCCTCAACGTCTGGCGGCTTTCCGATTACAGCCTGAACTATTCCTGGACCCACACCCGCATCGACGCGATCCTGTTCGGCTGCTGCCTCGGCCTGTGGAACAACCCGGTGATCCCGGCCGATCGCGCCTGGCGGCCGAGGGCGTGGCACGTGGCGCTGAGCTTCGCCGCAATCCTCGGTACGCTGGCGGTGCGGGAGCCCGCCTTCCGCGAGACCTTGCGCTATACGCTCCAGAGCGCAGCCCTGTTCGCGCCCTTCGCCTATCTGCTGCACGGGCAAGGACCCGTGGTGCGGCTGCTCGCCAGCCGGCCGATGCGGCAACTCGGCCTGTGGTCGTACGGCTTCTATCTCGCCCACATGGCCGTGGTCGCGCTGGTGCTGCACCTGCGGCCCGGCCTGCACGGCGTCGCGCTGATGCTCGCGGCGTTCCCGCCGACGCTGCTCTGGTGCTGGGGGATGTACACGCTGGTCGAGCGCCCCTGCGCCCGCCTGCGCCGACGGCTGCTGGCTGACCGGCCGCCCCAGCCGATCCTTGCCGAGGGGGGACGTCAGGCCGGGGTCACGCCCGCCTGAGCCGGTCCCGCGTGGCGCTGTGGTCCGGTGCCTCGGCGAACGCGGCCTTCGTCGCATACCAGAGGGGCTTGCGCCGGAACTGCGAATCCAGCGGCAGGGCGCGCTGGGGCAGGCCGTCCGGCCGCTTGCGGTAGGGATGATCGTTCAACCACGTGTCTGGGTCGTAGATGTCCCAGGTGACGACATCGAGCAGGGCCGGCTCGTCCAGAACCACGTCGAGGTAGCGCCTTGCGTAGTCGGCTACCATCCGGTCGCGGGTGGGCACGTCGGACGGGAAGGCCCGGTCGTCGATGTCGAGTTCGGTGATCGCGATGCCGAGGCCCATCTGGCCGATCTCGCGCAGGAAGCGCCGCAGCTGACCCTGGTCGATGGGGATCGTGCTGGTGAGGTGCGATTGCAGCCCGAAGCGCCGGATCGGCACGCCACGGCTGCGCATCGCCTCCAGCCGGCGCAGGACCTTGGTGCGCTTGGCCTCCATCCAGGGTGCGCCCTGCTCGACCGCGTCCTCGTTCCACGTGCCGGCGGCCGCCGGATCGGTCTCGTGCAGGATCCGGAAGGCGAGGTCGACGTAAGCGGGCCCGATCGAGGCGAGCCAGGGCGAGTCGCGCAGCCCCCCGCCGCGATCGGGATCGGCCTCGTTGCCAAAAATCTCGTTGACCACGTCCCAGGCGACGATCTGCCCGCGGTAACGGCCCGCCACGGTCTCGATCCAACGCCGCATGAAATCCTCGCCCTGGGCGGCACTGGCCCGCCCGAGCAACGGGCCGACCCAGGGCGGGAGCGCCGCGTGCCAGACAAGCGTATGGCCGCGCATCGCCTGACCGTTCGCGCGGGCAAAGCGCAGGATCGCGTCGCCCCGGGCGAAGTCGGTCTTGCCCGGAGCGGGCAGCACCTCCTCCATCTTCATCTCGGTGCCGCAGACCAGGATCCCGCATTCCCGCGCCACCGCCTGCCGGTAGGCCGGCGTGGAATCAAAGCGATGGAACGGCACCTCGCAGCCGTAGAGCAGGCCCTTGGCGACGGCGGCAGCCTGGAGGCTGTCGCTCGACCACGACGGGCGGCCGAGCGGCCCGAACCCGGTCGGTACAGCGCCGCGTGCCGCCGGGGCGAGCCCCGCGCAGGCCATCCCGGCGATGAGGGACCGGCGGCTCGGAACGATCGGCATGCCGCATCCTCGGGTTCGGTGGGATCACCGCCATCAGAGCATGCGGCGGATCCGGTTACGATCCGCTGAGTCTGCGGGCGGGCCTCCGTCCGATCCGGTGCATCAACTCGCCTTCATCCGGGCTCGCCCCATCTGAAGAGCGCCATCCAGCCGAGGACTCCCCATGAGCCAGCACCCTGCCATCAGCCCCGGCCGCAGCGCCGTCGTCACCGGGGCCGCGAGCGGCATCGGGCTCGCCGCCGCGCAGGCCTTCGCGCGGGCGGGCATGAATGTCTGGCTCGCCGACCTGCCGGGGCCGGCGCTCGACGCCGCCCGCGCAGCGGTGGCTGAACTCGCCGCCGTCGAGGTCCGCGCGGTGCCGACCGACGTCTCCGACCGGGCGGCGGTGGAGGCCTTGGCGGCCGCCGTCGCGCGGGGCGGGCCGCCCGCCCTCGTAATGCTGAATGCCGGGATCGAGGCCGGCGGCATGCTGTTCTCCGATGCCGACACCTGGACGCGGATCCTGGGCACCAACCTCTGGGGCGTGGTCAACGGCATCCACGCCTTCGCGCCCGGCATGATCGAGGGCGGCAAGCCCGGGGCCGTCATCGTGACCGGCTCGAAGCAGGGCATCACCACGCCGCCCGGCAACGCGCCCTACAACGTGTCGAAGGCGGGGGTGAAGGCGGTCACCGAGGCGCTCGCCCACGAGTTGCGCAACCGCGAGGGCTGCCGGACCACCGCCCACCTGCTGATCCCGGGCTTCGTCTATACGGGGCTGACCAAGGCTCGCGGCGTCGCCGAGAAGCCGGCCGGCGCCTGGACGCCGGAGGAGACCGTGGCGTTCCTGCTGGAGCGGCTGGCGGCGGGCGATTTCTACATCCTCTGCCCCGACAACGAGACCACCCGGGCGCAGGACGCGAAGCGGATCGCCTGGGCGGCGGGCGACATCATCGAGAACCGGCCGGCACTCTCGCGCTGGCATCCGGATTTCGCCGAGGCGTTCAAGCGGCACACGGAGGGGTGAGATGGCCCGGCGACCGCGCCCGCCGGCGCGTATCAAGGAGCCCATCTTCGGCCCGCCGGCCACGACGGCGCGGGCGGCCTTCATCCGCTTCGGCAACGCCCTTCACTGGCAGGCCTATTTTGCGGATGCCGGCCTCGGGCCGGCCATGGGGCAGGTCGGGGATGGCAACCGGGCGATCCTCGAAGCCGCCCTCGCGAGGCTGCCGAAGGCGGAGCATCGGCTCGTCGCCGCGTTCATCGCCGAACTGACCGACGGCACCGTGACCTTCGCCGAGGCGCAGGCGATCTGGCGGGAGACAAAAAGCGACACGATGCGGAGCGTCTGGGACGACCCGGACGCGTTCCTGCGCTTCCTTCTTACCGTGCGCGACCGGATCGATCCCCACGCCTGGCCGGCCGGCAAGCCGCGATTCCGACCGGACCCGACGACGCGACACGCGCGAAGACGGCGCGCCGGCCTAACCCCCGGCCGGTGACCCGGCTGCCAACGGCAGCTGCACCTTCACCAAGCCCGGATCCTCCGGATCGCGCCCCTGCGTGAAGCCGAGTCGGCGGCAGACCGCCAGCATCGGGCGGTTCTCGGCCAGCACCGAGCCCTCGACCCGGCCGATCCCTTCGGAGCGCGCCCAGTCGATCATCAGGCGCATCAGCGCGAAGGCGAGCCCCGTGCCCCGGGCATCGCGCCCCACCGCGATGGCGTATTCGCCGCTCTCGTGGTTGGCGTCGGCATGCAGGCGGACCGCGCCAAGCATGCGCTCGCCCCCTTGCGCGTCCACCTCGGTGGCCACGAACGCGATGGCGCGGGCGTAGTCGAGCTGCGTCAGGCGGGCCAGGAAGGCGTGGCTGAAGGCGCGCACGGGTCCGAAGAAGCGCAGGCGCAGATCCTCCGGGTCGAGTCTCTGGAAGAAGCTGAGAAACTGGCCCTCGTCCTCCGGGCGCACGGGCCGCACGCGGATGGTGCGGTCCTTCAGGTTGAGGGTCCGCACCCATTGCGCCGGATAGGGCCGGATCGCGAAGCGTGGATGGCCCCGCCCGTGCCCGCTCCGCTCCGAGCGCCCGATCCGCACCCGTGCGTCGAGGGCGAGCACGCCGGTCTCGTCGGCGAGCAAGGGGTTGATGTCGAGTTCGCGGACCTGCGGCAGGTCGGCGGCGAGTTGGGACAGCTTGACCAAGGTCAGCGCGATCGCCGGGATGTCGGCCGCCGGCACGTCGCGATAGGCCTCGAGGCGGCGGGCGACCCGGGTCCGGCCGATCAGGTCGCGGGCGAGGATCAGGTCGAGCGGCGGCAAGCCGAGCGCCCGGTCGTCGATCACCTCCACGGCCGTGCCGCCGCGCCCGAACACCACCACGGGGCCGAACACGGGATCCTCGGCGAGGCCAGCGATCAGCTCCCGGCGCTGGCCCCGGCGCACCATGGGCTGGACCGCGAAGCCGGTGACGCGTGCATCCGGACGCTCGCGCCGGGCCCTTATCAGGATACTGCGCGCCGCTTCGCGGACATCGGCCTCGCTGGTGAGATCGAGGTGGACCCCGCCGATGTCGGATTTGTGCACGATGTCGGGGGAGACGACCTTGAGCGCCACCGTGCCGCCGGCCGCGATGATCGGCCAAGCCGCCGCCGCCGCCGCGTCCTTGTCGGGGGCGAGCGTGATCGGCACGATCGGGATCCCGTAGGCTTCGAGCAGGCCGTTCACCGCGATCGGATCGAGCCACGCCGCCCCGTGGCGCAGGGCGCCCGCGATGATCGAGCGGGCCCGGGCCGTATCGGGAGAGAAGTCGCGCGGCAGCGAGTCCGGCGTGCGCATCAGGTCGTCCTGCGCCTCGCGGTAGCGAACGAGGTGCAGGAAGCCTTCGATCGCCTCGGAATCCGTCGAGAAATGCGGGAGCCCAGCGCGCGCAAACGCCTCTCGCGCCGCCTCCGCATCGCCCAGGGAGACAGCGAAGAGCGGCTTCTTGCGCGTCTGGCCGGCGCGGACGCGTTTGACCGTGTCGGCGATCGCGTTGGCCACCGCGCCCGCGTCCGAGCGCACGGTGGGGACGTGGATCGCCAGCACGGCGTCGCTGACGCGATCCGTGAGGATCGGCTCCAGGGCGGCCGCGAAGGCCAGACCCGCCGCGTCGATGCCGAGGTCGAGGGGATTGCCAGCCGGACGCCCCTCCGCCTCCGCGGCTTCGGCCATGGTGCCCGCGCGCTCGATCAGCCTGTCGGCGGCCAGCAAGCCGATGCCGCGGCCATTCGACAGGATGGCGAGCCGGTCGCCGGGGAACGGGCGCTGGCGCCCCAGGGTCTCGACGGCCGAGAACATCTCGTCGAGGTCCTGTACCGCCAACAGACCGGCCCGCCGGAAGGCCGCGGTGTAGACGGCGTCCGGCCGGGCCAGCGCTCCGGTATGGGTCTCGGGTGCGCGGGTGTCGGGCCTGTGCCGCCCGGCGCGCAGGACCACGACGGGCTTGGCGCGGG
Source organism: Methylobacterium sp. J-088 (assembly GCF_022829295.1). GTDB lineage: Bacteria > Pseudomonadota > Alphaproteobacteria > Rhizobiales > Beijerinckiaceae > Methylobacterium. The sequence continues at coordinate 82,980 of NZ_JAKSYH010000209.1, read as the reverse complement.
CGGCCGCGCGGGCGGCCGACATGAACCGGCGGGCATCCGCGACCCGGTCGAGGCAGAGCAGGATCGCGCGGGTGCGGTAATCGGCGGCGAAATGATCGAGACAATCGGCCACGCCGATGTCGAGCACGCTGCCGAGCGACAGCACCGCCGAGAAGCCCGTCCCGTGGCGGGCGCCCCACTCGACGATCGCGGCCGCGACCGTGCCGGATTGCGAGACGAGGGCGAGGTCGCCCGGGGCGGGGGCGTGGGCGAACAGGCTGGCATTGAGCTTGGCGCCCGGCACGGCGAGGCCGGCGCTGTCCGGTCCGAGCAGGCGCAGGCCGTGCGCGCGGGCGATCCGGTGCGCGGTCGGTCCCGGATCGTCTGGGCCGGAACCGAGCCGGGCCGTCAGGATCACGGCGGCCCCGGCGCCGGAAGCCGCTGCCTGCGCGACGACCTCGGGCACTCGCGGCGGCGGCACGGCGATCAGGACGAGGTCCGGGACGGTGGGCAGATCCGCGATCTGCGGGACGCAGGGCAGGCCGTCCACGAAGTCGTGATCGGGCTGCACCGGCAGGATCGCGCCGGGGAAGCCGGACGCCCGCAGGGCGTCCAGCACGCTGCGCGCCACCGAGCCCGCGCGCGCCACGGCGCCGACCAGGGCGATCGCGTGGGGCGCCAGCAGCTTGTCGAACCGGTAGGTGCTCACGGGGCCGCCGTCACGGAATCCGATCCCGCGGGCCAGTCGTACCGGCGTGCATGGGGTGTCCCTCGCTCACGTCGGGATCGGGCGCGATCCGGAAAGCCCAGGCTCCGACCCTATCGCGTTATCACATGGCGCGGTTGGCCGCGCGGGCAACGTCCTGCGGTTCCGGCCCTGTCACAGTGCGATCAGCCGCTGCCCGGAGGGCTTGCAGATACCCTTCAGATCAAATATCCGGCGCCCTTTGTCCTCGCCAAGACGCCAGCTATGGCCATCTGTAATTTGTTCTTGCCATGAAATTCACATCACAATAGTAACTACGCCACATCTGCCTGTATCGGGTGGCCCGGAAACAGATTCCGATCATCCTGCCGCGTGACGGGCAGAGCCCGGGATCGCCATGAGGTTTCAAGGAATGGATTCCACGGTCGAAGGGCAGCCGGACTTCCTCACGCTCTCGGTCGACATCGTGTCGGCCTTCGTAAGCAACAACCCGGTCACCCCACCGGAACTGCCGGCGCTGATCGTCAAGGTTCACGCGGTCCTGCACGAGCTTAGCCAGCCCACCTCCGCGCCTGCCGAGGATCTGCGGCCCGCCGTCTCGGTCCGGCGCTCGATCCAACCCGACTTCATCGTCTGCCTGGAGGACGGGAAGAAATTCAAATCCCTCAAGCGCCACCTGCGCACGCACTACAATCTCACCCCGGACGAATACCGCCAGAAATGGGGCCTGCCGGCCGATTATCCGATGGTCGCGCCGAATTATGCCGCGGCCCGGTCGAGCCTCGCCAAGAGCATGGGCCTCGGCCACCAGCGCCGGAAGAATTGAGGCCGCGTCCGCGTCCACAGGTTTTCAGCCGCGGTTAGGCATCGGGCAAGGGGCGCTTGCGAGGGTCACAAGACCCGTCCGCGCCCCTTGAGACCCGATGCAAGGTAAGCCCAATCCCGTCGCGCGCCTGTTCTGGACGGCCGTGATCGGCGGCCCGTTCGCGCTCTGGTACGGTCCGCCCGCTCTAGCGGCCACGGGGCTCGCGCTGTTGGGCGTGTGGCTGCGCCATCTCGGCCGGCCGCGCCGGTTCCGAGCCCAGGTGCGCCGCATCGCCCGGGCCCATGGCGAGACGCTGGCTCTGCGGAGGCGGCAGGAAAGCTTTCGCGACGCCTACGGCAACTGGATCGAGGACGGCTGGCTGCGCGAGCGCGACTACTTCCTCGACCGCACGGTACTGCCCCAGATCGGCCCGCGTTACGCCGAGCTCGCCCTGACGGAGCGGGATCGGATGCTGGCGATCGTCGAGGCCGAGGCGGCGTCCATCGATCTGCCCGAGGAAGAGGACGCACCGGCGGACGGGCTCGACTACGAGCGCTACTGCGCCGAGCGCCTCGTCCGGGCAGGATGGCGGGCGCACCGGACCCCGGCGAGCGGCGATCAGGGCGCCGATATCGTGGCGGTTCGCAACGGCCTGCGCCTCGTCATCCAGTGCAAGCGCCTGGCCAAGCCCGTTGGCAATGCCGCCGTGCAGGAGGCGGCGGCGGCCCAACGCTACTGGGCGGGCGACCGCGCCGCCGTCGTGTCGAATGCCGGCTTCACGCCGGCGGCCCGCCGGCTTGCGGCGGCAACCGGGGTGCTGCTGCTGCACCACGACGGGCTCGACGCCATCGACCTCGCGCACATGTGAAGCAGATACGATGAGGGTCCGCCGGCCAGACCAGAAGCGGACCGCCCCCCGATAGACCCCAAGGGGCCGCGCCTCTTGCGTGCCCGAAGCCTCGCTCAGAGCACCTTCAGCAGCGCCTCGGCCCCCGAGGCCTCGGCCTTAGAAGGCGTCTCCTCGACGTTCAGGATCTTCACGACCCCGTCCTCGACCAGCATGGAGTAGCGCTTCGAGCGGATGCCGAGGCCGAAGCCCGTGCCGTCCATCTCCAAGCCGATCGCCTTGGCGAAATCTGCGTTGCCGTCCGCCAGGAATTCCAGACCCTCGGCGCCGCTCGCCTTCGCCCAGGCGTCGAGTACGAACACGTCGTTGACGCTCGTGACCGCAATGGCGTCGACGCCGCGGCCGAGGATCTCATCCTTGTGGGTGACGAAGCCCGGTAGGTGATTGCGGTGGCAGCTGGGGGTGAAGGCGCCCGGGACGCCGATCACCACCACGCGGCGGCTTTTGAACACGTCGTCGGTGGTGCGGGCGATCGGGCCCTCCGGGCCGCTCACCCGGAACGTGGCCTGGGGCAGATGGTCGCCGACCTGGATCATCGCGGGTCCCTCGTTGCTGCGCATATGCGTTTGCGCGCCTGACCTAGCGTGGTCGGTGGGACCTGTCGAGCAACGGGTCTCCTGGCGTGCGTGATGCCCAAGGTTCAATCGGCGATCCACGCTCGCCGCTGCGGGACCCTGTCTGTCCGCCCGCTTCGGTTCACGTCGCGGGACGCACGATCTCCCCCGGAGGCTTCATACAAGCTGGGTGGAAGCTTGCTGCGTCTCTTTTGCCCGCTGGACAATGAGAGGGCGCGGCGTAGCATGAGGTCATGGCGTCTCCTCCGCATCGCAAACCGGATTCTTCGCCTTCGGCTCCTCAGCGGGAGTCCGGCTCAGCGACCGCGAACGCAGCAAACCCGGCGCCGCGGCAGACATCGCTCTCCGGTCCGGACTTTCTCGACGGGCAGTTCCTCGTGGCGATGCCCGGCATGGCCGATGAGCGCTTCGCCCGCTCGGTGATCTATGTCTGCGCTCATTCCGCCGACGGGGCGATGGGCATCATCGTCAACAAGGCGGCCACCGACATCAGCATGCCGGATCTGCTGGTCCAGCTCGACGTGGCCCCCGAGGCGGACGCGATTCGCCTGCGCGAGCGGGTCGGGCACATGCCCGTTCTGATGGGCGGGCCGGTGGAAGGCCGGCGCGGCTTCGTGCTGCACACCGACGACTTCCACATCCAGCAATCGACGCTGATCATCGACGACGGCATCTGCCTGACCGCGACCGTCGAGATTCTGCGCGCCATCGCGAGCGGCGAGGGCCCGGCCAGCGCCGTGCTGGCTCTGGGCTATGCCGGCTGGCAGGCGGGCCAGCTCGAGAGCGAGATCATGGCCAATGGCTGGCTCAACTGCCCAGCCGATCCCGAGCTAATCTTCAACACGGATCTCGACGCCAAGTACGAGCGTGCCCTGCGCGCCAACGGCATCGATCCCGCCATGCTGTCCATGACAGCCGGTCGGGCCTGAACGACCCCAAGTGCCGGTTATTCCGGAACGTTGTCGCCGCCACCGGCTGCATCGGGGTTCAGGCCCTCCACCGCCGGCTTGGGCCGGGGCCGGCTGCGCGGGGCCGCCGTCGCTGTGGGTACCGCGGTATTGGCGCCGAGGCGGGTCGCGAGGGCGAGTGCCCGGTTCTCGGTAAAGCGGAGATGGCAGAAACCGTGCGTGCCTTCGCGGGCGTAGCTACGGCAGAACTGCTCCCGATCCGCCGAGAAGGCCGCCTGCTCGGTCACGATCGGCCGCACGTCCTCGCGCCGGGCCCGCTGGGTCATCAGCTTGTAATTGTCGCGCACCGCCTTGTCGGCCGCGCCCCGGGCGGTGTCGAACTCGCTGGCCCGCGGGAGCAGGGTCGCGGGGGCCGGCCCCCACAGGCCCGTGGGGGTCGTGGCGCAATCCGCGGCCGAGAAGGTGCAGACCGGGCCGGAGCCCAGCGTCGAGACGAGGATGCCGCCCTCGGTGACGTCGAGGCGCAAGGGGCACTCCGCCCCGGCCGCCTCGTAGCGCGGCACCCCTTCGGGCTTGCCTTCGGGATTCAGCGTGACGGGACTGCCCGCGCCGAGCGGCACCGTGCAGGATTCCGCCGGCTGCGAGATCTTGGTTCCCGGGAGCGTGATCCGGGCCGTGACGGCGGTGCCGGTCCGCTCCAGCTTCAGGGATCCGGACATTCCGTTGAGCTGGAGGTCCTGCCCGATCACGCCCTCCTCCGAGGGCGCCTTGAGCACCACCGGACGGGCCGGCGCCGGGGGCGCCCGGGGCGTCTCGGGGGCCGGGGCTTGGCCGGGCTCGCCGCCGCCCCCCGGCAGCGGGGCCGGAGGCGCCTCGGGCAGGCCCCGGGGCGGCACCGGCGGCCGCTCGGGCTTGATGCCGAACAGGCGCTCGAAGAAGTTCTGCGCCTGCGCCGGTGGGGCGGCGAGCAGGGCGGGAGCCGCGACGGCGAGCGCCAGGACGGGGAGCAGGGAGCTGCGGGTCGGGCGCATCGGACTCTACGACGAGGACACGAAGTGGTGGGGCCACACGCAACCCCTTGTCGAAGTGTTAACACGCCGTCGATGGCGCGGACGTGGCAGCGAAGCAACAAAATGCAATCATGCCATCCGGAGCAACGGTGGTCGCGGGCGCGATTATCAAGACCTCACAATCTGTTATCGCGGACCTGCGGGCCCGACCCGGTCGCACAGGCTTCGCCTTGCGAGGCCGTCCGGGGCTTCTTATATCGCCCTCGACGCGGGATTGCGCGCTGGGTTTCAGCCGTTCACGGCCCTTGATCCGGCCCGGGTCCCATACTCACATCATCTTCGGACACCGCCATGGGCCGAGCTGCTTCGGGGCTCGGCGGTCTGCTTGAACGCGACACAAAGAGGGATCCCACCATGGGTAAAGTTATCGGTATCGACCTCGGCACCACCAATTCCTGCGTGGCCGTCATGGAAGGCACGCAGCCCAAGGTCATTGAGAATTCGGAAGGCGCCCGCACCACGCCGTCCATCGTCGCTTTCACGGATGACGGCGAGCGGCTCGTCGGCCAGCCGGCCAAGCGTCAGGCGGTCACGAATCCCGAGCGCACGTTCTTCGCCATCAAGCGGCTCGTCGGCCGGACCTACGACGACCCGATGACCCAGAAGGACAAGGGCCTCGTGCCTTACCCGATCGTCCGCGGCGACAACGGCGATGCCTGGGTCGAGGCCGATGGCAAGAAGTATTCGCCCTCGCAGATCTCCGCCTTCACGCTGCAGAAGATGAAGGAGACCGCGGAGTCGCATCTCGGCCAGCCGGTCACGCAGGCGGTCATCACGGTTCCGGCCTACTTCAACGACGCCCAGCGTCAGGCCACCAAGGATGCCGGCAAGATCGCGGGCCTCGAGGTGCTGCGCATCATCAACGAGCCGACCGCGGCGGCGCTCGCCTACGGCCTCGACAAGAAGAAGGCCGGCACGATCGCGGTCTACGACCTCGGCGGCGGCACCTTCGACGTATCGATCCTCGAGATCGGTGACGGCGTGTTCGAGGTGAAGTCCACGAACGGCGACACCTTCCTCGGCGGCGAGGACTTCGACAACCGCATCGTCGAGTACCTGACGGCCGAGTTCAAGAAGGAGCAGGGCATCGACCTGACCAAGGACAAGCTCGCCCTTCAGCGCCTCAAGGAGGCGGCCGAGAAGGCCAAGATCGAGCTGTCCTCGGCGACCCAGACCGAGATCAACCTGCCCTACATCACGGCCGACAACACCGGCCCGAAGCACCTCGCGCTCAAGCTCTCGCGCGCCAAGTTCGAGTCGCTGGTGGACGACCTGGTCCAGCGGACGATCGAGCCCTGCCGCAAGGCGCTCAAGGATGCCGGCGTCTCGGCCTCCGAGATCGACGAGGTGGTGCTGGTCGGCGGCATGATCCGCATGCCGAAGATCCAGGAGGTGGTGAAGTCCTTCTTCGGCAAGGAGCCCCACAAGGGCGTCAACCCGGATGAGGTCGTGGCCATCGGCGCCGCCGTGCAGGCGGGCGTGCTCCAGGGCGACGTCAAGGACGTTCTGCTGCTCGACGTGACCCCGCTGTCGCTGGGCATCGAGACGCTGGGCGGCGTGTTCACCCGGCTGATCGACCGCAACACCACGATCCCGACCAAGAAGTCCCAGACCTTCTCGACTGCCGAAGACAACCAGAACGCGGTCACGATCCGGGTTTTCCAGGGCGAGCGCGAGATGGCGGCCGACAACAAGCTGCTCGGCCAGTTCGATCTCGTCGGCATCCCGCCGGCGCCCCGCGGCATGCCGCAGATCGAGGTGACCTTCGACATCGACGCCAACGGCATCGTCAATGTGACCGCCAAGGACAAGGCGACCAACAAGGAGCACCAGATTCGCATCCAGGCCTCGGGCGGCCTCTCGGACGCGGATATCGACCGGATGGTGAAGGACGCCGAGGCCAATGCCGAGGCCGACAAGAAGCGTCGCGAGCTGGTCGAGGTGAAGAACCAGGGCGAGAGCCTGATCCACGCCACCGAGAAGTCAGTGACCGAGTACGGCGACAAGGTTCCGGCCGCCGACAAGGGCGCGATCGAGACCGCGATGGCCGCGCTCAAGACCGCGCTCGAGGGTGAGGACGTGGAGGCCATCAAGGCCCGCACCACGGACCTGATGCAGGCTTCGATGAAGCTCGGCGAGGCCATGTACGCGGCCAACCAGGCTGCGGGTCCGGATGCTGGTGCCGAGGCGGCGGCCTCCTCCGAGAAAAAGGACGACGTCATCGACGCCGACTTCCAGGAGGTCGACGAGAAGGACCAGAAGAAGCGCGCCTGAGGCGCGGATCTGATACGACCGCGCGGGGCCGGAGCGATCCGGCCCCGCCTTTGCGTGATCAGTCTAGTCAGACGCTCCGTCATACCGGGGATACGGAGCCCGGAATCCAGACCCACCGGCAGATCTTGGATCTGTCGCTTCGGTGTTTCTGGTTTCCGGGTTCGGCAGCAGCGCCCCGGTATGATGGGACGATGGTAAAAGCGTCGCGGCCCGGGATTCGGGACGGGACGGGAAGGCACCTGAGGGCGGGATGTCGAAGCGGGACTATTACGAGATCCTGGGGGTCACCAAGACCGCCACGGAAAGCGAGATGAAGGTCGCCTTCCGCAAGCTCGCGATGACCTATCATCCCGACCGCAATCCCGGCGACAAGGACGCCGAGATCAAGTTCAAGGAAATCAACGAGGCCTATCAGTGCCTCTCCGACGGCCAGAAGCGCGCCGCCTACGACCGGTTCGGCCACGCGGCCTTCAGCCAGGGCGGTGCAGGCGGCCCCGGATTCGGCAACGAGTTCGGCGACTTCATGTCGGACATCTTCGACAATTTCTTCGGCGACGGCCGTGGCGGCGGCGGCGGTGGCCCAGCCCGGGGCCGGGGCGGAGCGCCGGGCCGCGAGCGCGGAGCCGACCTACGCTACAATCTGGAAATCACGCTGGAGGAGGCCTACGCGGGCAAGGCGGAGACCATCAAGATCCCGACCTCGGTAACCTGCGAGGCCTGCGACGGCTCTGGCGCCAAGCCCGGCTCGAAGCCCCGGACCTGCCAGACCTGTGCGGGCTACGGCCGGGTGCGGGCCGCCCAGGGCTTCTTCGCCATCGAGCGGACCTGCCCGAACTGCCACGGCCGCGGCGAGATCGTCGACGATCCCTGCACCTCTTGCCAAGGCGCGGGCCGGGTCAACCGCGAGCGCACGCTCTCCATCAACGTGCCGGCCGGTGTCGATGACGGGTTGCGCATCCGGCTCTCCGGCGAGGGCGAGAGCGGGTTGCGCGGTGGACCGCCTGGGGACCTCTACGTCTTCCTGTCGATCAAGCAGCACGAGTTCTTCCAGCGCGACGGGGCCGATCTGTTCTGCCGAGTGCCGATCTCAATGGTCACGGCCGCACTCGCGGGCGAGATAACCGTGCCGGTGATCGACGGCACGCAGACCCAGGTGCGGATTCCCGCCGGCACGCAGACCGCCAAGCAGTTCCGGATCAAGGGTAGGGGCATGCCGGTGCTCCGGTCACGGGAGGTTGGCGACCTCTACATCCAGGTCTTCGTCGAAACCCCGCAGAACCTGACCAAGCGCCAACGCGAACTCCTTCAGGAATTCGATCAATCGGCCTCGCCGGAGAATCATCCGGAATCCGCGGGCTTCTTCTCGAAGGTTCGAGACTTCTTCGGCGGCGCGGTCCGTCCGTGAGGGCGGATCCGAACGGCCCGACGGCCTGTTATGCAACCGGCCGGCGTGGCTTGCGTACCCTAGGCGCCGTTACAGCTTGACTGTAAGACAGCGGCGTCGATAGCCTTTCATTCTCATTCGGCATCAAGGAATCCAGGACTTGCCGCCGCTCCGCCGTCCTACCGCGAAGGCTCCCGTCTCCCGGAGCGCGATTTTCGGGCCGCGGCGCGACCCCCTGGAGGACGAGGCGCGGTTCCTCCGCTCCTGGCTGGAACGCCCGCTCGTCACCGGCGCGGTGACGCCGTCCGGCAAGATGCTGGCCCGCACCATGGCGGCCTACGTCGATCCGCGTCGCGAGGGTCCGGTGGTTGAGCTCGGCCCCGGCACCGGTCCGGTAACCGAGGCGCTGATCCGGCGGGGCATCGCTCCTGAGCGGCTGATCCTGGTCGAGTTCAACCCCGATTTCTGCAAGCTCCTGAGCCGCCGCTTCCCCGGCGTAACGGTGATCCGAGGCGACGCCTACGACATGCGGGCGAGCCTGCGAGACGTGCTGACGCAGCCCGCTGCGGCCACGATCTCAAGCCTGCCGCTGTTCACCAAGCCCCTGGAGCAGCGGCTCGACTTGCTCAACACGGCCCACGACCTGATGCAGCCCGGGGCACCGTTCGTGCAGTTCACCTACGCGGTGGTTCCGCCGATCCCGGCCCGCTGCGAGGCCGGCAGCTATACGGCCGACCGTTCGAACAGGGTTTGGTTGAATCTGCCGCCGGCCCGCGTCTGGGTCTACCGCCGGCCCTGAGCTGAACACGGCCTGAGCGAGCAGCTCACTTTCACGTCAACTGCCGGGTGTCAGACCTGAGCCATAGCCGGTCGCGGTACCGCGACCAGCGTGGAGCAGGAGAACACTGATGTTCACCAAGACCGCACGCATCCGCTTGGCCGCCGCCCTGACAGTCGGGGGACTGGCCATCGCAACCCCCGCCATGGCCGCGCCCCTCGGGATCGATTCCGGATTGCGCGAAGGCGCCAAAGGTGTCGTGACCGTTCAGTACGGCTACGGGTCGCGTCATCATGGCTGGCGCGATCATGGCGGCTTCGGTCCGCGCCATCACCATCACGGCGGCTGGGGCCGCGGTCGTCATGACGGCTGGGGAGATCCGCGCGGCTTCGGTCCGCGCCACCATCACCACGGCGGCTGGGGCAACCGCCACGGCTACGGCCGTTGGTAAGTCAGCGCTGCGCCCTCTCGTAAAAATCGTGCCCTTCGCGGCACGGGGACTTTCCCTCCCCTTTTGCGGGGGAGGGAGGAACCCAAGGGCTGCTCGACGCGCCGTCCTATCCTGAAACTCGACCGCCGGCCTTCGACAGCAGGCCCTACAGCGCGATCTGCTGCCGGACCGCCACGTCCGGGTTCGATGCTCCGCAGGTCGGCAGGCTCTCGACCGGGCCATGGACCGCCGAGGTCGTCGCCGACAGGTCGTGGTAGCAGACGCAGCCCTCGGCGAAGTAGTGGTGTACGAGCGCCCTGCGCGTCCGCCGGATATCGGCTCGGGCCGAGCCGCCGTGCAGCAGGTTCGCGTGCCAGAACAGCACGTCGCCCTTGTGGGCCGTGAAGTATTCCGGCCTGGCCCCGTGGTCCCGGATCTCGCGCTGGATCGCCGGCTCGTAATGCTCGACATAGGCGCCGTAGCCGCGCTGCTGAAAATCCTCCGGCGAGATGCCGACATCGTGGCTGAACAGGTACGGCAAGCGGTGGGTACCGGGATAGTAGACGAGCGGCCCCGACTCAGCGTGGATGTCCTCCATGGCGATCCAGCAGGCGGCGAGATAGCCGACCGGGTAGGTCGTCATGTGGATCGAGTCCGAGTGCTCGGCCTGCTGGCTGCCCTTGTGGGACGCGATGGTCTGGAACGGGATCGCGGGGCGGCCCAGCACCATGCTGCTGAAGTTGACCAGCACCGGATGATTCAGGAGTTGGCCGATCTCTTCGACCTTCAGGTGCGGATTGAGGTAGCGGCCGGGATGCGGATCGTCCTCGGCGGCCTTCTCGGGGGCGAGGGTCACATCGCCCCGGGCGATCGCCGCCTCGTAGGCGCCCAGGCCTCGTCGATCGTCTCGGCATCGATGGCGCCGCGCAGGACGTAGTAGCCGTGCTCCTCCCAGGACCGGCAGATCTCGGCCTGCCGGGGGGTGATCTCCCGCCGCGCGACGCGCCGCGTGATGATCTCCTGCGCGTCCGGCTGGTCGAGCCACGGGCTGGGCCCGGATTCCGGAAAGTTCTCGGCCCGGAACACCTTGATGCACCCGATATCGACCGGGACGTCGGCATCGACCACGAAGGGGGCTGGCGGGGGCGACGCGTTAGGATCCCGTCCGGAATCTCGATTTGATCGCGTCAGCGCGCGAGCAAGGTCCGCGACACGGCGGAACGGTCGGGCCATCACATCCTCCGCCCAACGGGCAGTGCCGCCGCGTCCGCGGCGCGGGCTCTGCGCGACGCGTGCGACTTGCCGCCGGACGTCGCAAAGCTTCGCGGCAATCGTGAGACCGGCAGCGCACACGCTCGCATAGGCTGCTGCTTCAGGGCGTGGCCGTCCCCGTACTCCGCACGGATCCGAGGATCGCCGGCCGTTCGGTGGGTGCCTCGCCCATCCGGTAGGCCGCGCGAAGGGCCGCCTCCGCCCGATCGGCGGCGGCCTCGTCGGCCGCGTGGACGATCCCGAGCAGCCCCTCGGAGGATCCCGGTTCGGCGAGATCCGTGAAGCCGACCCGGGGGTCAATGGTATCCTCGGGGCGGGTGCGTCCGCCGCCGAGCCCGATCACCGCCAAGCCGATATCCCGCGTGGCAATAGCCGCCACCGTCCCCGCCTCGTGGATCGGCCGCCGCACCGGCGCGGCGGGCAGGTGTCGTTCAGGCTCGTCGAGCAGGTCCGCCGGGCCGCCCAGCGCCGTGACCATCTCGGCAAAGATCTCGGCCGCCCGGCCTGAGGCCAGGACGACTTCGAGCCGCTCCGCGGCGCCGGCGGCGTGCCGTGCGAGGCCCCCGGCCACCAGCATCTCGGAGGCCAGCGCCAGCGTGACCGCATGGAAGCGTGGCTCCCGGCGCAGACCCTTCAGGTAGTCGATCGCGTACGCGACCTCGACGGCGTTGCCGGCGGCGCTGGCGAGCGGCGCATCCATGTCGGTGATGAGCGCCACCGTGCGCAGGCCCGCCCCCTCCGCCACCGTGACGATGCTCCCGGCCAGCGCCTCGGCCTCGGGCAGCGTCGCCATGAAGGCACCAGAGCCCTGCTTGACGTCCATCACCAGCCCATCGAGCCCGGCGGCGAGTTTTTTCGACAGGATCGACGCGGTGATGAGGTCGAGCGACTCGACCGTGCCGGTGACGTCGCGGATCGCGTAGAGGCGCCGGTCGGCCGGGGCGAGATCCGCGGTCTGGCCGATGATCGCGCAGCCGACGCGGCGGACGACCTGCCGGAACGTGTCGAGCCCCGGGGTCGCGTCGTAGCTCGGGATGCTGCCGAGCTTGTCGAGCGTCCCGCCGGTATGGCCGAGGCCGCGTCCCGAGATCATCGGCACGTAGCCGCCGCAGGCCGCCACCATCGGGGCCAGCACCAGGCTCACCGTGTCGCCGATGCCGCCGGTGGAGTGCTTGTCGAGCACCGGGCCCGGCAGCGCCCAGCTCAGCACCGTGCCCGAATCCGCCATGGATCGGGTGAGCGCCACCCGCTCGGGCAGCGCGAGGCCGCGGAAGAACACCGCCATGGCGAAAGCCGCCGCCTGCCCCTCCCCCACGGTGCCGTCCGTGAGGCCCTGGATGAAGGCCCCGATCGCGTCCGGATCGAGCGGCAGGCCGTCGCGCTTGGCCCGGATGATCTCCTGCGGAAGCCGCATGTCAGAGGTCCCGAGCTTGAACCAGGGTGCCGTACAAGCTGCTCGCCCCGACCCGGAAGGTTTTCGGAGTCACCCAGCCGGATCCCATGATCCGGTCGACGAGCGCGAGATAGGCCGCTGCGTCGGCGACGCTGCGCAGGCCGCCCGACACCTTCAAGCCGGCGGGGCGGCCGCTCGCACGAATCTCGGTCAGCATCAGTTCGGCGGCCTCCGGGGTGGCCGAGACCGCGCTCTTGCCCGTGGAGGTCTTCAGGAAATCGGCGCCCCCCTCCAGGGCGAGCCGGCTCGCCGCCCGGATCGTCTCCGGATCGCCGAGTTCGCCCGTCTCTAGGATCACCTTGAGGGTGGCGGTGCCGCAGATATCGCGCACCGCCTCGACCATGTCGCGGGCCAAAGCCGCATCGCCCCGCATCAGGGCGCGGTAGGGCAGGACGAGGTCGATCTCGTCCGCGCCGTCGCGCAGGGCCTCGGCGGTGTCGTCGGTGGCCCGGGCGCAATCGTCACCGCCTTCGGGGAAGTTGATCACTGTGGCGATCCGGATCCCGGTGCCGGCGAGCGCCCGCGCGCCCTGCGTGACGAAGCGCGGCCAGACGCAGATCGCCGCCACGGGGCCGGCCTTCGCGTCCCGGCATAGGACGTCGATCTTCGTTTCGGTGCAGGTCTCACCAAGATCGGTGAGATCGAGGAGCGGCAGCGCCCGGCGGGCGACCACACCGGTCTCGGGATCGGTCATGGCGTGTCTCCTACGGGCAGGCCGGCCACGAAGGCCCGGATCAGGCGACCGAGCGCCTCTGCGGCCCGGGCCGCCACCGCCTTCGTCTCCGCATGGTGCGGTGCCCCCCCGGCGATCCCGGCGGCGAGGTTGGTCACCACGGAGACCGCCGCCACCGGCAGGCCGAGGAACCGGGCCAGGATGACCTCGGGCACCGTCGACATGCCGACAAGGTCGGCCCCCAGGATGCCGGCCATCCGGACCTCGGCGGGCGTCTCGAAGCTCGGGCCGGAGAACCACGCATAGACCCCCTCCCCCAGCGGGACGCCGCAGGCGCTGGCCGCCGCGTGAAGCCGCGCGCGCAGGTCGGGATCGTAGGCGTCGGTCATCGGCACGAAGCGGGCGTCGGTCGTCTCGCCGATCAGGGGGTTGAGGCCGGACAGGTTGATGTGGTCGGCAAGCAGGACGAGGCTGCCGGGGCCGACCGCCGGCCGCAGCGACCCGGAGGCGTTGGTGAGCAGCAGCCGCCGGGCCCCGAGTTGCCGGGCGCAAGCGAGCGGCAGGCGCATCACCGCCGGGTCGCCCCGCTCGTAGGCATGCGCCCGTCCCTCGAAGACCAGGACGGGCCGCCCCGCCAGGGATCCGCGGTGCAATCGCCCGGCATGGCCGCTGACTCCCGCTCCCGGGAAGCCGGGAATCGCCGCGTAGGCAAGGGAGACGGCATCCTCCAGGCTCCCCGCAATCCCGCCGAGGCCGGTGCCGGTCACGAGGGCACAGGCGTAGTCCCCCACGAAGCCGGCAGCGTGCAGCGCGTCGAGGGCGGCGGCCTCACTCACCGAGCGTCTCTGGTCCGAAGGCTTCCGGCAGCAGCTCGGCGAGCGTGAAGGTTCTGGCGATGCCGCCCGGCGTGGCGGCGTGGATCGGCGTGTCCGGCCTGGCGAATTCACGGATGCGCTGGCGGCAGGCGCCGCAGGGCGTCACCAACCCCGCGCCGTCCCCACAGACGAGGATCTCCGCGATGCGCAGCCCGCCGCTGGCCACCATGGCGGCGATCGCGCCGGCCTCCGCGCAGGTGCCGACCGGATAGGCGGCGTTCTCGACGTTGCAGCCGGCATGGATGGTGCCGTGCTCGTCCCGAAGCGCAGCCCCGACGCGGAAGCGGGAATAGGGCGCATGCGCCCGCTCACGGACCGCCCGGGCGGCCGCCAGCAGGGCCGCCCCGTCGTCCACTGCCCGTACCGAATCCGCAGCCTGCATGGCCGATCTTTGGCACCGGCCGGGGCGGAATGTCGAGGGTCATGGCGGGTGGGGATCCGGGATCGCGGTGGGTGCTTGTCCCAGACTGTGGGGGGCCATGGATCCACGATACGTGCAGTATCCTGTACGGACGCGGGCAGGCGGAAGAGTCAGGTCGGTTACACCGAGTTCCGGGCCCACCTCGCCACGTATCTCGATCGTGTCGAGGAGGATCGGGCGGAGCTTGTCGTGACCCGGCAGAACCGACCAGACATTGTGGTTCGGCCGCGGGCCGAGCTGAACAGCATCCACGAGACGTCGCACCTGCTTTCGACCCCAGCGAACGCCAAGCGTCTCCGCGACAGTGTCGCCCAACTTGATGCCGAGGCCGGTACCGCGCATGACCTCATCGAGCCGTGAAGCTCGTCTGGTCGGCGGACGCTTGGCAGGACTACCGGCACTGGCACGCGACCGACCGGGACACGCTCGTCCCGTCCGCATCACTGACCTGATCAAGGCCAGCATGCGCACGTCGTACGCGGGCATCGGGATGATCGAGCCTCCGAGAGGCGATCTCGAAGGGTGGTGGTCGCGCTGGATCACGCGGGACCACCGGCTCGTCTACGGCGTGACGGGCGTCGGGGACGACCAGATCCTCGAGATCGCCCCGGGTCGCTGGCCCGTCGACAGCTGAGGCGGCCTTT
Organism: Methylobacterium sp. J-088; assembly: GCF_022829295.1. GTDB lineage: Bacteria > Pseudomonadota > Alphaproteobacteria > Rhizobiales > Beijerinckiaceae > Methylobacterium. The sequence goes on along the minus strand of NZ_JAKSYH010000209.1, from coordinate 67,826 downwards.
TCAGCGCGCCGCCGGCCCCGCGCCGAGGAGCCCCGCCACCCGCCGGAGCGCAGCGTCGTCCCGTGGGCCGATCAGCGCGTAGGCGGTCTCGCCTGCGTTCCAGGAAACGATATCGCCGTCCTCGGAGCCGGTGAGCGTTGCGGGGCCGCCGCGAATGCCGCGAGTGGCGAACAGCGATGCCTCGCCATAGTCCCCAGCCTCCAGCGCGAGCTCGATGCCGGTGCCGTGCCGGGCCGGGAAGATCTGGATGTCGCGCACCCGCCAGCCGTCCGGCAGCGCCGGCAGGTCGATGCCCGTCACCGAGCGCAGGCGCGCCCGGTCGTAGACCGGCCCATCAGCCTGACCGCTGACGCTCTTGCGCAGCTGCGCCACGGCCCGGGCCTGCCGGGCATCGGCGATCAGCGCCGGATCCGGCGTCGCCGCCAGGGTGTCGGGCACGCCGAAGCGGCCGATCTCGTCATGGGCGAGCCAACCCGCGCCGACCAGCACCGCGATAGCGGCGGCCCGCTTAAGGCGGGAGGCGACGCGGCGCCAGCGCATGTTCCGGTCGAAGCGGCGGGCGAGCGCGACGGTGCGGTCGGGCCCGGGGCCTGAAACTCGCTCGAAACAAGCCCGCAGGGCATCGCGATCGTGCATCTCGGCCATCACCCGGGCGGCGGCCGCGGGATCGGCCGCCAGATGGGCCTCGACATCCAGACGGCGCATCGGCTCGATCTGCCCGTCGACGAAGGCGATGAGATCGTCGTCTGTGATCGGATCAATCATCGTGAAGTCCTCGGTGCCAGCGTGCCCCGGATCGCGCCGCCGTTCAACGGCGGTGGCCCCGGGCCTGTGTTACCGCATGGCGGAGTGGGAAAACCGGATGAAGCGTTCCCGCACCATGCCGCAGCGCGATCCGCCGGTCGCTGTCGTCAGTCCGCGCCGGCGCCGGGGACTGACCGATATTCTGACCCGGTTCCTAGTTCTCTCCGGCCGCACGCCGGAAAGGCCAGGCGGACCGGCCCGGCGGCGTGTCGGACACGACGAGCCGGAGGGTCGAGGGCGCCCCGCGCCCCTTGTCGGGTGTCCGGTCGGCGGCCCTGCTCTCGGCCTCCGCCCCGGAGGTCCGGTCCGTCCGCGCGCCCTCCTCGAAGGCCCGCAGGGCAGCCCGGCCGCGGCCAAGGCGGGACATCAGCGTCCCGATCGGAATGCCGAGGACCGTCGCCGCATCGGCGTAGGCCATGCCCTCCAGGGTCACGAGGTGCAGGGCGGCGCGCTGCTCCTCGGGCAGCGTGAGGAACGCCTTCCGGATCTGGGCGAGACGGACCTGCCCCTCCTGGGCGGGGGGCGCCATGTCCTCGGCCATCCGCACCAGCGTGTCGGCGTGGCGCGCCTCCACCTGCCGGCGGCGCTGCTCGTCGATGAAGGCGTTGTGCAGCACCGTCATCATCCAGGTGCGCAGATTGGTGTTCGGCCGGAGCGCGCCCTGCATCTCCAGGGCGCGCACCAGCGTGTCGTGCACGAGGTCGTCGGCCCGCAACGCGTCGCGGGTGAGGGACCGGGCGTAGCGCCGCAGGGGCACCAGCAGGTCGAGGAGGTCAGCGCGCTTCTGCTTGTCTGAGGCCATGGAGCGTCAACGCGGGGGCCCGGCGCTTTAATCCCGAGGGCCTGTGTTGCGGTGTTCAGGCCTAGTCGAGGGTGGCCGCGATTCGCGAAATCACCCGCGGGTCGGTGGGTTCGACCTGCGTGGCGAAAGCCGCCGCGAGCGTGCCGTCCCGGGCGATCAAGTACTTGTGGAAGTTCCAGCGCGGCGTCTCGGCCGGGCGCTCGGCGGCCGCCCACCGGTAGAACGGATGCGCCGCCGGCATCTTCACGTGAGTCTTGGCCGTGAGCGGGAAGGTGACGCCGTGATTCTTCCGGGCGGCCTCCGCGATGGCCGGACCGTCCAGCGGCTCCTGATTGCCGAAATCCGGCGAGGGCACACCGAGAACCGTGAGACCCCGGTCGCCGAACCGCGTCCATAGCGTTTGAAGCCCGGCGAGCTGCCCGGCATAGCCGCAGGCCGTCGCGGTGTTGACCACGAGGATCGGTTTTCCCGCGTAGGCCGACAGCGGCATCGGGCCGCCCTCCGGCGTCTCGAAGGCGAAGTCGGTGGCCCGTGTCGCCTCGGCGGCGCGGGCACCGCCGGCCAAGCCGGCGCCGATCAGGATCAGGGCCTCGCGGCGCAGCAGCGTCATGGCGGCAACCTCGCTCCGCTCGGGGGGGGCTCCCCAGTGCTCCCCGAGCGAACGTATGATACGCGATTCCGGTCCGCGTTTCGAGCGCCGGAACGGCAGCGTCGTCGCAGGCATGACGGCGGCCATCCCGACAGACTGCGTGGATCGGTCAGGCCGCCCGGACCGTATCGAGGAAGGTACGGACTTCCGTGTCGAGCTGTCGCGCCTGAACCGAGAGGTCCGAAGCCGAGTCGCGCACGTGCGCGGCAGCCTCCCCCGCCCTGTTCGCCGCCCGGGCGACGCGCGCGATGGTGCGGGTCACCGCGCCGGTGCCTGTCGCCGCATGCCCGACATTCCGGACGATCTCCTGGGTCGCCGCCCCCTGCTGCTCGATCGCGGCGGCGATACCGCTGGCCAGTCCGTTGATCTCGCTGATCCGCGTGACGATGACGGTGATCGCCCCGGAGGCGTCCCCGGTCCAAGACCGGATCTCCGCGATCTGCCGGGCCACCTCCTCGGTGGCCTTGGCGGTCTGGGCCGCGAGTTCCTTCACCTCGGAGGCCACCACGGCGAAGCCGCGCCCCGCTTCGCCCGCGCGGGCCGCCTCGATCGTGGCGTTGAGCGCCAGCAGGTTGGTCTGGCCGGCGATGCCCGCGATGAGGCCGACCACGTCGCCGATCCGCACCGCGCTGGCCTGCAGGTTCTGCATCAGCTCCGACGATCGCCCGGCCTCGGTGACGGCTGTGTTGGCGACATCCGTCGATGTCTGCACCTGACGGCCGATCTCGCCGATCGTCGCGCCCAGTTCCTCGGCGGCCGCCGCCACCGTGCCGACATTCGCGGCGGCCTGCTCGGCCTCGGTGGTCACCGCGTTCGACTGGTCCGCCGTCTCGGCCGCGGCCGTGCTCATGCTCTCGGCGGTGCCCTGCAGCTCGGTTGCCGCGGCGGCGACGGCGCGCACCACGCCGCCGACCGCCGCCTCGAAGCTCTCGGCCATCCCGTGCATCGCGGCCCTGCGCTGCGCATCCAGCGCCGCCCGCGCCTGGATCGCCTCCGCCTCCAGGGTCTTGGCGCGCACGAGGCCATCCCGGAAGACCTGCACGGCCTCGGCCATGGGTCCGATCTCGTCGCCCCGGCCCACCCCGGGCACCGCGACCGCGAGATCGTCCGCGGCGAGCTTGCGCATGGTTACCGTGATGGCGCGGATCGGCCTCGCGATGCCGAGTTGGAGGAGCACCAGTCCGATCAGCGCGATGGTCGCCGCCAGCCCGAGACCCCCAAGGCTGGCGACGCGCGATGCGGCAATTGCCGCGCCCGACGCGGCCTCGCGTTCCTGCATCAGGGCCCGCTCGGTCTGCGCGATCTCGGCGATCTTGGCGCGGATGCGGTCCATGATCGCCATGCCGGTCCCCGCGCTGGCAATCTGCCGGGCCTCATCCCGGGTCGCGGCATCGCCCATGAGCGCGATCTCGCGGTCCGCGATCTCACGGCCCCAGCGCTCGGCCAAGCTCTTCAGCTCCGAGACCCGCTCCTGCTGCATGGGATTGTCGATGGTCAGCCGCCGAACCTCCGTCCACGCGCGTAAGAACGTCTGCCGTCCGGCCGTCTCGGGTTCGAGGAACCGCTTGTTCCCGGAAATCACGTAGCCGCGCAGGCCGGCTTCGCGATCGACCATCGCCGTATTCATTTGCTCGACCTCGACGAGCAGCGCGTGCGTGTGCGCATTCCACCGCTCGGCCTCCTCGATGCGGCCGATATTCGTGAGCGAGATCGTCGTAACGGCGACCATGACAGCAAGAATTGCTCCCATGACGAACGCAATCTTGAGGCTGATTCTGACCTTTATCATACGAAATGGCATGCCTCAGCCTCCCAGCCACGGGTCTCTATGATCGTCCGGGCAAATAATCGGACTTATGAAGCATACGAATCGTACATGAATGTATTATTTATTGTTCGTTGTGATGCAGAACGTCTTTATTAGACCTGCAATCGTCGTTCAATCCCGCTTAAGCAGTAATTCTCGGTTACAGGTAAGATTGTCATCGAAGATCATGACCGGATTTCGGCCCATCGCCTCAACTGCGCCGCCGGAGCGCCCTACTGATACGCCTCTTGCAGATCGATCGTGCAATCCCGGCCGACCGCCTCGTAATTCTCCGTCAGCCACGCCTGCGCGGCGGCGCGGCCCTTGTCGCGCAGGCGCTTGAACACGGTCCAGCGGGCGTCGAGCTTGGAGGCGGCGTTGTAATCCTCCAGGGCGTCGGTGCCGTCGATCCGGTGCACCAGGACCCGGCGGTACTGCCCCTGGCCGAGGGTCCCCTCCTCGATCAGCCCGTCGAGGAAGTCGATCGCCCGCAATTCCCGCATCAGGTTGGCGTTGAAGGTGATCTCGTTCAGCCGGTCGCGGATTTCGCTCTCCGTCCGCGGGGTCTCGCGCCGCTCCACGGGGTTGATCTGTACGAGGAGGATATCGCGCGTCTGGGCCCCGCGGTGGAGCGGGTAGAGCGGCGGGTTTCCGAGATAGCCGCCATCCCAATACGGCACGCCGTCGATCTCCACTGCCTGGAAGACGGTGGGCAGGCAGGCCGAGGCCATCAGGTGATCGACGGTCAGGCGCTCGCGCTCGAACACGGCCAGCTTGCCGGTCCAGACATTGGTGGCCGAGACGAACAGGCCGGCCGTGTCGGCCTCCCGCAGGCGCTCGAAATCCACCTGATCGGCGAGCGCCTTGCGCAGCGGGTTGATGTTGAGTGGGTTCGACACGTAGGGGCTGGGCGAGAACGCCTTGGCCCAGAACTCGGCGACCGGATTGCCCTTCCACAGGCTGAACAGCCCGCTGACGAAGTTGCGCTGGGCCGGGCCGAGGTCACCATCGAGGCTGACCTCCCGCCAGAACCGCTCCAGCCCCTCGCGGGCGCCGTCCGGGCCGCCTTTGAGCCAGCCATCGACCAGCACGACGGCGTTCATCGCGCCCGCGCTCGCCCCGGTCACCGCCTCGAAGCCGAGACGTCCATCCTCGATCAGCGCGTCGAGCACACCCCAGGTGAAGGCCCCGTGCGCGCCGCCGCCCTGGAGGGCCAGGGCCACCGGCTTCTCGGCGTTCGGCCCGGCCAGCATGTGGTTCGGGCTCTGAGCGGGCAGCGCGTCGATCGCGTCCGAGACGGGGGTCTCGGGCACCGCGGTGACGGGGTTGTGCGGCTCGGCGCCGCCGTGTTGCTCGCTCATGTCGGCCTCCTGACGTGCCATGAGAGATGGGATGCTGCGCTGCAACATCAACGATGCGCCAGGGTTGCGCGCCGCAGGGAGCCGGCGCGCGGCCGTGAGCGAATCGGCAACAGCGCCGGACGAAAACGCGTTTGCGGCCGTGGTGGGCCCTTGAGCGGGCGCAGGAAACTCGACATCCGCGCCCGGATACGACATGACAGCGGCGATGCTGTCTTGCGCGATGCTGTCCTGCGCGGCGCCGGCTTGACGCGGCACCGGGTCATCCGCAGCTAACCCGCGGCAGCCCCGAAGTTCCGGCGAGGCGTGTCCCCGGGGACCGGCCCGGCAGCCATCAAGGCTCCGGCACCCCGCGAGGCGCGCACGCGAAGGTCCGCGATGGAAGTCATGGAAGCCACCCGTTCCAAGAACCCTGCCGAGAACCTTGCCGAGGCCCCGCTGTCCTATGGCGGCCCGGAGATCGCCGGCCCCACGCCACGGCACCGCACGGTCGGCGTCACGGTCGGCGATGGCGAAGGGGCAGTCACGGTCGGCGGCGGGGCGCCGATCGTCGTTCAGTCGATGACCAACACCGACACGGCCGACATCGACGCCACGGTGGCGCAGGTCGCCCAGCTCGCCCGGGTCGGCTCGGAGCTGGTCCGCATCACGGTCGATCGCGACGAGGCCGCCGCCGCGGTGCCGAAGATCCGCGAGCGCCTCGACCGGATCGGCGTCCACGTGCCGCTGGTCGGCGACTTCCACTATATTGGGCACAAGCTGCTCGCCGACCATCCGGCCTGCGCCGAGGCATTGGCCAAGTACCGGATCAATCCCGGCAACGTCGGCTTCAAGGACAAGAAGGACACGCAGTTCTCGTCGATCATTGAGCAGGCGATCAAGCACAACAAGACCGTGCGGATCGGCGCCAACTGGGGCTCCCTCGACGGCGAATTGCTCACCCACCTGATGGACGAGAACGCCAAGCTGCCGCGACCGATCGATGCCCGCGCGGTGATGCGCGAAGCGATGGTGCGCTCGGCAATCGGCTCGGCCGACCGGGCCGTGGAACTCGGCCTGCCGCAGAACAAGATCATCCTCTCGGCCAAAGTTTCTGCGGTGCAGGATCTGATCGCCGTCTACCGCGAGGTGGCGCGCCGCTCGGACTACGCGATCCATCTCGGCCTGACCGAGGCCGGCATGGGCTCGAAGGGCTTGGTCGCCGCCTCGGCCGCCATCGGCGTTCTCCTGCAGGAGGGGATCGGCGACACGATCCGCTACTCGCTGACGCCCGAGCCCGGCGGCGACCGGAGCGTCGAGGTGAAGGCCAGCCAGGAACTCCTGCAGACCATGGGGTTCCGCACCTTCGTGCCGATGGTGGCGGCCTGCCCGGGCTGCGGCCGCACGACGTCGACCACCTTCCAGGAGCTGGCCCGCGATATCCAGAACTGGCTGATCACCTCCATGCCGGAATGGAAGAAGACCTATCCGGGCGTCGAGGGGCTGAACGTCGCCGTGATGGGCTGCATCGTCAACGGCCCGGGCGAATCGAAGCACGCCGATATCGGCATCTCGCTCCCCGGCACCGGCGAGACCCCGACCGCGCCGGTCTTCATCGATGGCAAGAAGGCGATGACTCTGCGCGGCGCGACGCTGGCCAAGGATTTCGAGACGGTGGTGATCGACTACATCCAGCGCCGATTCGGCCAGCAAGGCGGCGGGACACGCACCGCGGCCGAGTGAGAGCGGTCGGCAGAGACCCGCGCACCCCCTCCCCCCTCTGTGGGGGCGGGAAACCGCCCATCACGGCCTTACCCTGCCGAGACCCTGCCCCCCACCCTTCGCAACGCAACACGGTTTCCGCCCGCACGCGGCCGTGGTAGCAACGCGCCACGATCCCGTGAGCGGTCGGCCCGGTGGCCGGCCCGCGCGGTTCGGCGGAGTCTTCGCGTTCGCCGCATGGCCCCGACGGGCCCCCTGAGCCGAATCGCGAAACGCCGGCCACGCCCGAGCCTCCGACAATCCGCATGAGCCAGACCTTCGCACCCGGCGTAGACGCCCAGCCCGCGGCCGCGGACACCGCGGCATCCGGCGGTCCTGATGGCGGGCAGGGACCGGCCCCCGCCGGCTCCCTCGATTCCCCCGAGAAGGCCGAGACTCGCCACGGCCATGCCGGGTTCTGGACCCTGCTGGTCGGCTCGGTCGGCGTCGTCTACGGCGATATCGGCACCAGCCCGCTCTACGCGTTCCGCGAGGCGCTGGTCCCGGCCCGGACCGACGGCATCCTGCTGCCCGAGGAGGTGATCGGCACCGTCTCGCTGATCCTCTGGGCGCTGTTCATGATCGTGACCGTGAAATACGTCGCGATCCTGCTGCGCATGGACAACAACGGCGAGGGCGGCATCCTCTCGCTGATGGCGCTGGCCCGCAAGGCGCTCGGCGGCTCGCGCATCGTGTTCATGCTGGGGCTGCTCGGCGCCTCGCTGTTCTACGGCGACGCGGTGATCACCCCGGCGATCTCGGTGCTCTCGGCCGTGGAGGGGCTGAAGCTCGTCACCCCGGCCCTGAACGACTACGTGCTGCCGATTACGGTGACGATCATCGTCATCCTGTTCCTCGTGCAGAATCGCGGTACCGCCAAGGTCGCGGCCTTCTTCGGACCGATGACCGTGGTGTGGTTCGTCGCCATGGCGCTCGCGGCCCTGCCGCATATCGGCCTGCACCCGGAGGTGTTCCGGGCGGTCAACCCCTGGTACGCGGTGCATTACCTGCTCGGCCACGGCAGCGGGGCGCTGGTGGCGCTCGGAGCAGTGTTCCTGGCGGTCACCGGCGCCGAGGCGCTGTTCGCCGATCTTGGGCATTTCGGTCGCAAGCCGATCCAAGTGGCCTGGGTCTGCCTCGTCTTTCCGGCGCTCGCCCTGAACTATCTCGGGCAGGCGGCCCTGGTGCTGGAAAAACCCGACACCGCCGATCCGTTCTTCCAGCTCGTCCCGGCCTGGGGCCTGCTGCCGATGGTGGTACTGGCGACGCTGGCCACAGTCGTGGCAAGCCAAGCGGTCATCACCGGGGCCTTCTCGCTGTCCCGGCAGGCGATCCAGCTCGGCCTGCTGCCGCGGCTTGAGATCCGCCACACCTCCGAATCGCATGCCGGCCAGATCTACCTGCCGCAGATCAACGGGCTGCTGATGGTCGGAGTCGTGCTGCTGGCGGTTCTGTTCAAGACCTCCTCGTCGCTGGCCTCGGCTTACGGCATCGCGGTGACCGGCACGATGCTGCTCACCGCCTCCATGACCTTCCTGGTGATCTGGCGGATGTGGGGCTGGTCGCCGGTGGCGGCCGCCGCCGTGATGCTGCCCTTCATCATCCTCGAATTCCTGTTCCTGCTCTCCAACCTGATCAAGGTGGTGGAGGGGGGCTACGTGCCGCTGCTGCTGGCCGGCGGCCTCGTCATCCTGATGTGGACCTGGGTGCGCGGGGTCACGATCCTGTTCAACAAGACCCGAAAGACCGACGTGCCGCTGGTGGAACTGGTCGGCATGCTGGAGAAGAGCCCGCCCCACCACGTGCGCGGCACCGCGGTGTTCCTGACCAGCGATCCCGAGATCGCCCCGGCCGCGCTCCTGCACAACCTCAAGCACAACAAGGTGCTGCACGAGAAGAACGTGATCCTCACCGTCGAGACGGTGGACACGCCCCGCTCCAACCAGGCTGACAAGGTGCGGATCGAGCCGGTGGGGCCGCATTTCTATAAGGTCGTGATGAAGTTCGGCTACATGGAGACGCCGAACATCCCGAAGACGCTGGTGCTGCTGCGCCGCCAGGGCTTCAAGTTCGACATCATGGCGACCTCGTTCTTCCTGTCCCGCCGCTCGATCCGGCCGGCGGCGCATTCCGGCATGCCGCTCTGGCAGGACCGGATTTTCATTACCCTCGCCAAGAACGCCAACGACGCCACGGACTTCTTCCAGATCCCCACGGGGCGGGTGGTCGAGGTTGGGACGCAGGTGACGGTGTGAGGCTCGCGCCGCTATGGTCATCGGCACCCGCGTCCTGACGATCCGGAGCCCGGATGCGGATATTCCGGTTCCGGTCCAGCTTTGCGCGCCGGAATATGCGGATGAGCACTGGATCCGCCGCTACACGATCGCTTGGCCCGAGCATCCGCGGGACAGCTTCGGAGCCGGCGTCGATGCGTTGCAGGCGCTTCATCTGACGATGCAGAAGATCGGCATCGACCTCTACAGCAGCGCGGCCCACAAGGCCGGAACTCTAATGTGGGATAAGTTTGGCGACGGATACAGCTTTCCCATCCCGAAGAACGGCCGCGATCTGCTGATCGGCATGGACAAGATCTTCGAGGGCTGATGCAGGTGGGGGTGGGGCCAGCAGCTGGTGTAGATCCGCGCGAGCAGTTATCTACACCAGGCATCGAGGGCGTACCCACATGCCAATCAACGTCAACAATCCCGAAGCCGACGCGCTGACGCGTCGGTTCGCCGCCATTGCGGGAGTCGGTATCACCGAGGCGATCGTCATCGCCATGCGGGAGGCGATCGAGCGCAGGCACCGGGCGGAGACGCCGCGGGAGACCGCGGCCCGGTTGCGCGCGCAGCATGGGATCACGCTCGGCGAGACCGCCCGGAAACCTCTGCCGCGGGAGGTCTACGACGCCATGTGGGAAAGCCGCTGATGTTCGTGGATGCGTCCGCGATCGTCGCCCTACTGGGGGACGAGCCGGAGGCCGACCGGATTTCCGCAGCGCTCGCTTCGGCCAGCCATTGCAGAACCTCGCCTGTTGCGGTTCTCGAAACGGTGCTGGCGCTCGCGCGGCCCGACAAATTCGACATGACGGTCGAGGCAGTCGGACCGATCGTCCTCGAATTTCTAGACGCCAGGGGCATCGAGATCTGTGATCTCCCGCCCGCCAGCGAGACGACGGCGCTCGCCTTATCGGCCGCGCACCGATACCGGGCCGGCCGCCACGGACTCAATCTCGGCGATTGCCTCCACTATGCTGCGGCGCGGTTCCTTGGCGTGCCGATCCTCGCCACGGCCGACGAATTTCGCAGGACGGATCTGGAGACCGTCCCGTAAAGACGTCAGCTTTCGAGAGCGGCGTTGATCACCAGAGGGGTGGATCTGCGATCCGAACGCCCGCCTTGCGCCGTGGCGATCGTCTCCGCGTGATCCAACGATGTGCGTCGCCGCACGCGACATACCCTGAGTGCAGCCCCCCGGGGATGAGGCGGCCGCCCTCTACGTTGCGCCCGACCAAGGGCCTGCTTTAGAATATTTATTATTCTGAGCTTGAGCGCGGACCCGGCGGCGACCCCGCATCGGTCAGCGTTAGCCGGCAAAACCGGTATCGGCCCCAGGCCCGGCTCGGACTCGACTGAACGCCGCTCCGGCGCCGCCAGACAGGACGCAACGATGATCAAACTCACCGTGAACGGGGCTGCGCGCAGCTTCGACGGCGACCCCGACATGCCGCTGCTGTGGTACCTGCGGGACGAGCTCCAGCTCACCGGCACCAAGTTCGGCTGCGGCGTCTCGCTCTGCGGGGCCTGCACGATCCATCTCGGCGGCGCGGCGACCCGCGCCTGCATCACACCGGTCTCGGCGGCCGAGGGCCAGGAGATCGTGACCATCGAGGGACTGTCGCCGGACGGCAACCACCCGGTGCAGGCGGCGTGGCGCGACCTGAACGTCGCGCAGTGCGGCTTCTGCCAGTGCGGCCAGATCATGCAGGCCGCCGCCCTCCTGAAGGATACGCCGAAGCCCTCCGATCAGGACATCGACGATACGATGAGCGGCAACATCTGCCGCTGCGGCACCTACCCGCGCATCCGCGCCGCGATCCACCAGGCCGCCGGCCAGACGGCGCCCGCCACCAAGGGAGAGCGCCTGTGATTCACGACGCGAAGCTGAGCGCCGAACTCGCCGCCGGCACCAAGCCGGCCCTCGACAACGTCAGTCGCCGCGGCATCCTCGGCGGCGCCGGCGCCCTCGTGCTGGCCCTGTCGCTGCGCCCCGCCCGGGCCGACGAGACCCAGACCGAGGAGCAGAAGGCCCAAAAGTTCGGCGCCGACGGCATGCCGCATGGTTGGCGCGACGATCCGAAAGTCTTCGTCGCGATCGCGCCGGACGGCACCGTCACGGTGACCAACCACCGCTCCGATATGGGCCAGGGCATCCGTACCTCGGTGGCCTTCACGGTCGCCGACGAGCTGGAGGCCGACTGGGCGAAGGTGAAGGTGGTCCAGGCCTGGGGCGACGAGACCCGCTTCGGCAACCAGGACACCGACGGCTCGCGCTCGACCCGCCACTTCTTCCAGCATTTCCGCCACGCCGGCGCCGCCGCGCGGCTGATGCTGATCCAGGCCGCGGCCAAGCAATGGGGCGTGCCGGCCTCCGAGGTGACGGCGGTCAACCACACCCTGACCCACGCCAAGTCGGGTCGCACCCTCGGCTACGGCGCGGTGGCGCAGGCAGCCGCCGAGCTTCCGGTTCCGACCGACGTGACGCTGAAGGACCCCAAGGACTTCCGCTATATCGGCACCGGCAAGGTCGGGCTGATCGACAACTTCGACATCACCACCGGCAAGGCGATCTACGGCCTCGACACCAAGCTCGACGGGATGCTGTACGCGGTCGTCGCGCGCCCGGCCGTCTACGGCGGGACGGTGAAGTCCTTCGATGATTCCGAGGCCAAGAAGGTCCCGGGCGTCGTGAAGATCTTCAAGATCGACGCCACCCCGATTCCCACGGAGTTCATGCCGCTCGGCGGCGTCGCCGTGGTGGCCAAGAACACGTGGTCTGCCATGAAGGCGCGCGACGCCCTCAAGATCACCTGGGACGACGGCCCGAACGCGGGCTACGACACCGACGTGTTCCGCAAGGAGCTGGAAGCCGCCGCGCGCAAGCCCGGCAAGGTCGTGCGCACGCAGGGCGACGTCGAGGGCGCGATGGCGAAGGCCAAGACGAAGGTCCAGGCCGAGTACTTCGTGCCCCATCTCGCTCAGGCGCCGATGGAGCCCCCGGCGGCGGTCGCCCGGGTGAAGGACGGGTTCTGCGAGGCCTGGGCCTGCGTCCAGGGCCCGCAGGCGGCCAACGACCGCCTGATGAAGGCGCTTAAGCTGCCCGACGACAAGGTCAAGGTGAACGTCACGCTGCTCGGCGGCGGGTTCGGGCGCAAGTCCAAGCCCGACTACGTGGTCGAGGCGGCGCTCTGCTCGCAGGCGGTCGGCGGCGCGCCGGTGAAGCTCGCCTGGACCCGCGAGGACGACCTCCACCACGGCTTCTACCACACGATCTCGGTGGAGCATCTGGAGGCCGGCCTCGACGACAAGGGCATGCCGGTGGCGTGGCTGCACCGCTCGGTGGCGCCGACGATCGGCTCGATCTTCGCGCCCGATCCGAAGCACGAACTGCCGTTCGAACTCGGGATGGGGCTGGTCAACACCCCGCTGAACATCCCGAACATGCGGCTGGAGAACCCCGAGGCCGCCGCCCATGTCCGGGTCGGCTGGTTCCGCTCGGTGTCGAACATCCCGCACGCCTTCGCGATCCAGTCCTTCGTGTCGGAGCTGGCGCATGCCGCCGGCCGCGAGCCGAAGGCGTACCTGCTCGAACTCCTCGGCCCCGATCGGAAGATCGACCCGACCGAGATCGGCGATGTCTGGAACTACGGCGAGGACCCGAAGCGCTACCCGATCGACACCGGCCGCCTGCGCGGCGTGATCGAGGCGGCCGCCAAGGGTGCGGGCTGGGGGCGTGAGATGCCCAAGGGCCGTGGCCTCGGCATCGCCGGCCATTACAGCTTCGTCACCTACACGGCGGTGGCGGCCGAGGTGGAGGTCGACGACAAGGGCCAGTTGAAGGTGCACGCGATCGACATCGCGGTCGATTGCGGGCCGCAGGTCAACCCGGAGCGCATCCGTTCGCAGATGGAGGGCGCGGTGGTCATGGGGATGGGGCTCGCCCTCACCTCCGAGATCACCTTCAAGCAGGGCCGGGCGGTGCAGAACAACTTCGACGGCTACGAGATCACCCGGATCGACGCCGCACCGAAGGTGATCCGCGTGCACCTCGTGTCGACCGGCGCCTATGACGGTCCGCTCGGCGGTGTCGGCGAGCCCGGCGTGCCGCCGGTCGCACCGGCCATCGCCAATGCGATCTTCGCGGCCACCGGCCGGCGGGTCCGGCAATTGCCGATCCGCGATCAGCTGAGCGCCTGAACCCTCGCAGGTCGCGAGACGTTGGGGCCGTGGGGGAACCCGCGGCCCCTTCTTTTTTGGAAAGCACCCGACTCGATGATGCGTCCCGCCGCCATTACGGCCTGCCTGACCCTGTTCCTCACGGCCCCAGCCCTGGCCTCGCCCTGCGGCGACCGGATCGAGGGCGTCTCCAAGCGGGTGCAGGCCGAGCTGACCCAGTCGATCTCCGCCTCGACCAGCGGCCAGGGCAACGCCGCCAAGCGCGGCGGCGAGGGCGTGACCGGCACGGAGGGTCAGCGGGCGAACGAATCCCCCGAGGCCCCGCCGGAGAAGTCGGCCCAGGCCGGCCAGGGGGCAGATGCCGCCCAGCAGGCGAAGGTTGCCCTCGAGGAGGCCCGCACGGCGGATTCGAAGGGCGACGCGGCGGGCTGCGATGCGGCCGTTTCGCGGGCCGAGCAGCAGCTCAAGAAGGCGCCCTGACCCAAAATCAGGGTTTCAAAAGGCCCGGGACCTTTTGCGGGTGCAGAGCAGAGTCCTGCGATGGAGCTTCGCCCGATACGCCGGGGTTCTGCCTCGGCAACCCGCCAAAGGGCTAGCCCTTCGGAAACCCCGTGCCGCCGGCCCTCACGGGACCGGACGGTCCCGTGGAATCGTCAGGGCATGTTTTTCCGGAGTTTGAATCCGGTCTTTGAGAAACGTGGGGTACCGGTACTCCCGGGATCGGGACGGATCCAGCTCCGGCGGCGCGCCCGCTCATCTCGGAGGGATCGTCCCGTGTGTATCCCGCGTGCGGGATACGGGAGCGGCCGCACCGCTCCCAGCAGCCTCAGGCCGCTTTGGCCGCCAGGGCGTGGCGGTGGCCGCTGAGGCCGGCGCAGAGATCGTCGATCTCCGTCAGGTTCAGGGCCTCGCCGGAATGGACTGCGATCGTGTCGATCAGGTGGTCCTGACGTGGGTCGAAGGGATGTCCCTGCATCCGGTAGAATTGATAATAGCGCAATGCCGCCAGAACGGTGTCACGCTCGCGGTCGGTTACGGTGAAGTGCTGCATGGGTCGTGGCTTCCCCTTGTGGCTTCAACGAACGCTCGGGAGGGCCGCGACGCCGAGCCCAAGCTTGACCGTTGTAACCGCTAGGCAACTATCCGAACAGTTCTTGACAGCGCGCAACGACGTGATTCGAGTGATTTAGGATATCGATCCTCGGCGATGGCAAGGCCCTTTAGGCCGAAATGCACAGCCTTTACAGGGCTTTGCCAGCTCAGATTCGGTCACAGGCCCAGATCGGCCAAGTAGCGCGGCAGCGCCTCGCTGGCCGGCCCATACCGGGCTGCGTCGAACGCATCGGCGTTGTCGGAGGGTTCGAGGTTGATCTCGCAGGTCGGAATTCCGAGCGCCCGGGCCTGCCGCACGTAGCCGGCCGCCGGGTAGACCGCCCCCGACGTGCCCACCGCCACGAACAGATCGGCCTCTGCCAGTGCCGCCTCGATCGCGTCGAGGTGCATCGGCATCTCGCCGAACCAGACCACGTCGGGCCGCATCCGGCCCGCGACGCGGCAGGCCGGGCAGGCATCCGCACGCGTGAGGTCGGCACGCCAGGGCGCGACCGTCCCGCAGGCGCAGCAGCGCGCCTTGAGCAATTCGCCATGCATGTGGGTGACCGCCCGGGAGCCCGCCCGCTCGTGCAGGTCGTCGACGTTCTGCGTGCAGAGGAACAGCCGCCCGCCCCGCGCCGTGAGCCGGGCTTCCGCCTGCGCCAGGGCGACGTGCGCGGCGTTCGGCTCGGCCGCGATCACGCCCCGGCGGCGATGGTCGTAGAAGTCGAGCACCGTGTCGGGATCGGCCGCATAGGCCTCCGGGGTGGCAAGCTTCATGGGATCGAACCGGGCCCAGATCCCGCCGCGGTCCCGGAATGTGCCGAGCCCGCTCTCGGCCGAGACGCCGGCCCCGGTCAGCACGAAGAGTCTTTTGGGGTGTCCGGTCATGCGCGTGCTCCGGGCGGCTGCGTGGGATGGCCGGAAATGTCCGCTCGTTGGCGGCACGGTTGCTTTCGCGCCGAACCCGCGAGACGGATGCTCACACGGCATTCACCCCTCGGGAGGCACGAAATGTCCGATGTTGCGCTGCTGGTTATCGATGTCCAGGATTCCTTCCGGCATCGGCCGTTCTGGAATGACGCCGATGTCCGGCGCTTTACCGAGCGCCTGCAGGCGCTCATCGATGGCGCCGTAGCGCACGGCATCCCGGTGCTGCAGGTGTTCCACGTCGCCGAGACCGGCCCGTTTTCCCTGGATTCGGGCCATATCCGCACCCTCGATCCCATCGCGATCGCGCCGTCGGCTATCTTTCACAAGCGCCGGCACAGCGCCCTGGTCGATACCGGCTTGGCGGGCTGGCTGACGCAGCACGGCATCCGCCGCCTGATCGTATCGGGGATCCGGACCGAGCAGTGCTGCGAGACCACCACCCGCCACGCCTCCGACAGCGGCTGGCAGGTGGATTTCGTCACGGAGGCGACCCTGACCTTCGCCATGATCCATCCGGACGGCCGCCGCTTCGAGGCCGACGACATCAAGGCCCGCACCGAGCTGGTGCTCACCGAGCGCTTCGCCCGCATCGCCACGGTGGAGGAGGCGCTGGCCGGCCGGGCGCTGCCCGCCGCCGCATGACCGAGCCGGGGCGCCGCATTCCGGTCTTGGTGCTGCTACCGCCCCGCGCGCTGCTGCTCGATCTGGCCGGCCCGGTGGAAGTGCTGCGGATCGCCGGGGCGGTGCAGGACCGGATCACCTTCGACCTGCGCTACGCGGCGCCGCAAGGATCGATCCGCAGCTCGATCGGGCTCGATCTCGGCGGGGCCGGCCCGCTGCCGCTGGAGATCGCGCCCGGGACGGTGGTGCTTCTGCCCGGCGCGACCGAGCACCCGCTCGGCCCCAAGCGGGACCCGGCCGCAGAGGCCGCCGCGGAGGCCGAGATCGTTGCCTGGCTACGCGCGTCGATCCGGCCGGGCCACACGGTCGTGACGGTCTGCGAGGGCGCGCT
Organism: Methylobacterium sp. J-088; assembly: GCF_022829295.1. Taxonomy (GTDB): domain Bacteria; phylum Pseudomonadota; class Alphaproteobacteria; order Rhizobiales; family Beijerinckiaceae; genus Methylobacterium. The sequence goes on along the minus strand of NZ_JAKSYH010000209.1, from coordinate 51,174 downwards.
GCTGGCAGCCCGGGCCGGCCTGCTCGACGGCTACGCCTGCACCACCCATCACGGCAGCTGCGCCCGCCTCCGGGCGGCGGCGCCCCACGCGAACGTGCTGGAGAACAGGCTGTTCGTGCAGGATCGCGACCGGTTCAGCAGCGCCGGCGTCACCGCCGGCATCGACCTGATGCTGCACCTCGTGGCCGAATGGGCCGGCCCAGCGACGGCCGTCGCGGTGGCCCGCACCCTGGTCGTGTACATGCGGCGCGGGCCGGACGATCCGCAGCTCTCGCCCTGGCTGGAGGGCCGCAGCCACCTGCATCTGGTGGTCCACCGGGCGCAGGACGCGATCGGCGCCGACCCGGTGCGGGACTGGTCGCCCGCCACGCTCGGCAAGCTGGCGGGGGCGAGCCCGCGCAACCTCGCGCGGCTGTTCCGGCTCCATGCCGGGATGACCGTGACGGAGGCGGTCAACCGCGTCCGGATCGCGCGGGCCGGGGACCTGATCGCGCAGACCGATCTCGGCCTCGAACAGGTGGCCGAACGGGCGGGCTTCGCCTCGGCCCGGCACATGCGGCGGGTATGGGGGCAGTTCCACGCGACGGCGCCCTCCACGCTCCGCTCCAAGAGCCCGGTTTCGAAAGGTCGGGACCTTTCGCGGGTTCAGGGCGGAGCCCTGATGGGTTCGGGCAAAGCCCGACATCGGGGCCAAAGTACTTGGGTCTCTGCCCGATCCCCCGCCAAAGGGCTGAGCCCTTTGGAAACCCATGACGGGGAGCCGCTGGACCCCGACGGCGGGCTGTGACCTCCTGCCGCCGCGATGACGGTCGCCCGAATCGGCGCGGACCATGCATCGGCCCCTCGGCGCAGAGGAGTGAGCGGCATGCCCGAATTCGATCTGGCGATCCGCGGCGGCACCGTCGTCACGGCGAGCGATACGGTGCGGGCGGATATCGGCGTGCGCGGCGGCCGGATCGTCGCGGTGGCGGAGGCCATCGCCGACGCCGCCCGGGTGATCGACGCCGCCGGCCTGCTGGTCCTGCCCGGCGGCATCGACAGCCACGTCCACATCGCCCAGGATTCCGGTCCCGGCATCGTCATGGCCGACGACTTCGCGAGTGCCACCCGGGCCGCGGCGGCCGGCGGCAATACCTGCGTGATGCCCTTCGCGCTCCAGCCCCGGGGCGCCTCGCTGCGCGGCGCGGTCGACGCCTACCGAGCCAAGGCCGAGGGCCAGTGCCACGTCGACGTGGCGATCCACATGATCATCTCGGACCCGAGCGAGGCCGTGCTCGGCCAGGAGTTGCCGGCACTGGTGGCCGACGGCTACACCTCGTTCAAGGTCTTCATGACCTACGACGATCTCGTCCTGAACGACCGCCAGCTGCTGGATGTGTTCCACGTCGCGCGGCGGCAGGGCGCCCGGGTGATGGTCCACGCCGAGGGCTACGACGCGATCCGCTACCTCAGCGAGCGACTGGAGCGCGCGGGCGAGACCAAGCCCTACGGCCACGCCCTGTCCCGCCCCGAGGTGGTCGAGCGGGAGGCGGCCCACCGGGCGATCAGCCATGCCGAGCTGATCGACCTGCCGATCGTGATCGTCCACGTCTCGGGCCGCGAGGCCACCGAGCAGATTGCCTGGGCGCAAGCGCGGGGCCTGAAGATCCGCGCCGAGACCTGCCCGCAATACCTGACGCTGACGGCCGAGGACATGAAGGGGCTCGGCCAGGACGATCCCATGGCGGGGTCGAAATACGTCTGCTCGCCGCCGACGCGAGACGTCGAGAGCCAGGAGGCAGTGTGGTCGGGGATCCGGCGCGGGATCTTCGACGTGGTCTCCTCCGACCATTGCCCGTTCCGCTACGACGACCCGCAGGGCAAACTGAACCCGCGCGGAAAAACCTCCTTCCGCTGGATCCCGAACGGCATCCCCGGCATCGAGACGCGGCTGCCGGTATTGTTCTCGGAGGGGGTCTCCAAGGGGCGGATCAGCCTCAACCAGTTCGCGGCGCTGACCGCCACGAACCACGCCAAGCTGTACGGTCTCTATCCGCGCAAGGGCTCGATCGCCCCGGGCTTCGACGCAGACCTCACCCTGTGGGATCCGAACCGACGCGAGACCATCCGCCAGGCGAACCTGCACCATGGCTCGGACTACACGCCCTGGGAGGGGTTCGAGGTCACCGGCTGGCCGGTCATGACGATCGCGGGCGGTGAGGTGATCGCTGAGGACGGGAGGGTCCTGTCCGCGCCGGGTCGCGGGCGGGTGCTCGACCGGGCGGTCGATCCGGCCGAGCGGCGGGACGCCTGACGGCCGCGCTGGCCCGTCGCTTGCGTGATCTCCGGGGGGAGCACCGTATGAACGTCGAGCTGATCGGCCTGACCAAGCGCTACGGCGCGGCGATTGCGGTCGATGGCATCGACCTGAAGGTGCCGTCCGGCGCCTATTGCTGCCTGCTCGGCCCCTCGGGCTGCGGCAAGACCACGACGTTACGGATGATCGGCGGCCACGAGCGGGCGAGCGCCGGCGACGTGGTGATCGGCCCGAAGGCGGTGGGCGATGCGCTCCCGGCCGAGCGTGGCACCGCCATGATGTTCCAGAGCTACGCGCTGTTCCCGCATCTCGACGCGCGCGACAACGTCGCCTTCAGCCTGAAGATGCGGGGCATCGGCAAGACCGAGCGCCGCGCCAAGGCGATGGCGATGCTCGACCTCGTGCAGATGGGCCACCTCGCCAGCCGCCTGCCGGCTCAGCTCTCGGGCGGCCAGCAGCAGCGTGTCGCCTTGGCCCGCGCCCTCGTCACCGGCCCGAAGGTGCTGCTGCTCGACGAGCCGCTCTCGGCGCTCGACCCGTTCCTGCGGGTGCGGATGCGGGTCGAGCTGAAGCGGATCCAGACCGAGCTGGGGCTCACCTTCATCCACGTCACCCACAGTCAGGAGGAGGCGATGGCGCTCTCCGACCTCGTGGTGGTGATGAATGCCGGCCGGATCGAGCAGGCCGCCGACCCGCGCACCGTGTTCGAGCGCCCCGCCACCGCCTTCGTGGCCCGGTTCATCGGCGGCCACAACGTGATCCGGCTGCCCGACGGGCTCGTCGCCGTGCGCGCCGACCGGATGCGGCTCGGCGCCGAGGCCGGCCCCGCCGCGCTGCCGGCCCGGGTGGTGGCGGTGGAGTACCAGGGCACCAGCGTCCATGTCGGCCTCGACGCCGACGGGCTGGAACGCGCGCCCGAGAGCCCGGCCGCGCTGACCGCAATCCTCAGCGATGCGGATTTCGCCGCCCGCCCGCTCCGCCCCGGCGACACGATCCCGGTCGGCTGGGATGCCGCCACTGCCCACCGCCTCGACGCGTAACAGTCACGGAGACGACCATGGACCTGCCCTCGAAGCCGAGCCGGCGCACGCTGCTGAAGGGCGCCGCCGCGCTGGCCGCCACGCCGGTGACCGGCTTCCCGGCGGTCCATGCCGCCGAGCCCGTGACCCTGCGCTACCTCGGCACCGCGGTGAGCCAATCGTCCGACATCGCCCGGAAGGTGAAGGAAGATCTCGGCATCATCCTGGAGTACATTCCCGTCGTGACCGACGAGGTGACGAAGCGGGCGGTGACCCAGCCGAACTCCTTCGACCTGATCGACACCGAGTATTTCAGCCTCAAGAAGATCATCCCCTCGGGCAACCTCAGCGGCTTGGATGCCAAGCGGATCAAGCTCGCCGACAAGATCACCGGCGTGTTCACCAAGGGCGAGGTGAACGGGAAGCGGATCGGCGACCAGGGCACCGCGCCCCGGAAGGTGTTCTACCTCGAAGGCCAGAATGCCAAGACCTTCGCGTCCGCCCCAACCGAATGGCTGACCCTGATCCCCACCACTTACAACGCCGACACGCTGGGCATCCGGCCCGACCTGATCAAGCGGCCGGTGGAGAGCTGGAAGGACCTGCTCAGCCCGGACTTCAAGGGCAAGGCGTCGATCCTCAACATCCCGTCCATCGGGATCATGGACGCCGCCATGGTGGTGGAGGCGACCGGCGACTACACCTACGGCGACAAGGGCAACATGACGAAGTTCGAGATCGACCGCACCATCAAGGTGCTGATCGAGGCCAAGCGCGCCGGCCAGTTCCGCGCCTTCTGGCAGGACTTCAACGAATCCGTGAACCTGATGGCCTCGGGCGAGACGGTGATCCAGTCGATGTGGTCGCCCGCCGTCACGAAGGTGCGGGCCCAGGGTGTGCCGTGCGTCTACCAGCCCCTCAAGGAAGGCTATCGCGCCTGGGCGCAGGGCTTCGGCGTGCCGAAGACGCTCACCGGCCGGAAGCTCGACGCCGCCTACGACTTCATCAACTGGTTCCTGTCCGGCTGGGCCGGGGCCTACCTCAACCGGCAGGGCTACTATTCCGCGGTGCTGGAGACCGCCCAGGCGAACATGCAGCCCTACGAATGGGCCTTCTGGATGGAGGGCAAGCCCGCCGAGAAGGACATCCTCGGCCCCGACGGCACGTTGATCGAGAAGGCCGGCGCGACCCGCGACGGCGGCTCCTTCGAGCAGCGGATGGGTTCGGTGGCCTGCTGGAACGCCGTGATGGACGAGAACACCTACATGGTTCGCAAGTGGAACGAGTTCATCGCGGCGTGAGCGGGCTGGGCACCGTCACCCCGCACGTCCTCCAGTTCGGGTACTTGGAAACGCCCCTCCTGCGCGACCACGCGGCCGCCGGATGGAACGCGGGTCCCCTCTCCCGCACGGGCTACGATGTTCACGGATTTCTGGTGGACACCGGCGCCGATGACGGAGCGGGACGGTCCCCCTCTCCCGAGCGGGAGAGGGTTGGGGTGAGGGGCGAGAACTCTCAGGACGGGGCACGTGATCGATGCGCCGACAGGGTGCGACTCCTCCGGACAGACCTGATCCCTCACCCTGTCCCTCTTCCGCCCGGGAGAGGGGACCCGCGCTCGATCCTGAGCCGGTATGGCCGGACCCGGTGTGTGAATCCGCAAGTCCGCCTGGGAAAGGAGGCGCGTCGTACCGCGCAGGGGTCGATGTGTGAGCATCGTGATCCGCGGAGGGGAACGGATGCATCCGCACGCGTGGGGCGAATCCAGTGACCGATCTCGCCCTGCCCGCCTCCGCGCCAACCGATCGGATCGTTAAACCGGCCGCCCCAGCCCGACCCCGCCGCCGCACCCGCGCCTATCTCCAGGCTGCGCCGCTGACGCTCGTCTTCCTGATCTTTTTGGTGGTGCCGCTGGTGCTCACCGGGATCGTCTCGCTCTGGGAGTACAACGAGTACGAGATCATCCCGGCGCTGACCCTGCAGAACTACCTCGACGTGTTCGACGGCTGCCTGTCGGCCGACCTTTGCACCACCGTGCGGACCTACCTCTCGACGGTGAAGTTCGTCGTGCTGACGCTGGCCATCACCCTGCCGCTGGGCTTCGCCATCGCGTACTTCCTCGCCTTCCACATCCGCTCCGGCACGGTGCGGATGGGCCTGTTCCTGCTTTGCACGATCCCGTTCTGGACCTCGAACGTGATCCGCATGATCTCGTGGATCCCGCTGCTCGGCCGCAACGGCCTCATCAACGACACGCTTCGCACCCTCGGGCTGATCCGCGAGCCGATCGAGGGCCTGCTCTACTCCGACTTCGCGGTGGTGCTGGCCTTCGTGCACCTCGACACGGTGTTCATGATCGTGCCGATCTTCAACAGCCTTGCCCGCATCGACCGGCGGCTGATCGAGGCGGCGCGCGACGGTGGTGCGTCCGGCGCACAGATCCTCTGGAACGTGATCCTGCCGCTCGCCAAGCCCGGCATCGCCATCGGGACGATCTTCGTGACGACACTGGTGATGGGCGACTTCGTCACCGTGGGCGTCATGGGTGGCCAGCAGATCGCCAGCGTCGGCAAGGTGATCCAGGTGCAGATGGCCTATCTGCAATTCCCGGCCGCCGCCGCCAACGCCATGGTGCTGCTCGCCGCGGTGCTGCTGATGATCCTGGGGCTGACCCGGATGATCGACCTCCGGCGGGAGCTGTAGCGATGGACCAGCCCCGCGGCCTTGCCTTCTACGGGCTTGCCGGACTCTTCACCCTCTACGTCCTGTTCCTCTACGGGCCGACGCTGACGATCCTGGCGCTGAGCTTCCAGGGCCCGTCCGGCGGCCTGACCTTCCCGATGAACGGGGTCTCGACCCACTGGTTCGCCAAGCTGTGGGCAGGCGTCGGCGTGGTCGACATCTGGGCGGCGCTGCGGCGCTCCCTGGCGCTCGGCCTCGTGGTGATGGCGCTCACCGTGGGAATCGCGTTCTACGCCGGCCTCGCCTTCCGCAAGGGCTTTCGCGGCGCTGGCCTCGTCTTCGCCCTGGCGGTGTCGAGCCTGATCGTACCCTCCATCGTGGTCTCCCTGGGCATCGGGCTGGAGTTCCGGCTCCTCGACGACGCCATCAAGGCGCTCGCCGCCGCCACCGACTGGGGATTCCTGCAGGACCACGGCACCCTGATGGGCCTCTACAGCTCGGCGCTCGGCGCACACCTCACCTGGACGCTGCCCTTCGGCCTGCTGATCATGTTCGCGGTGTTCAACCGGTTCGACCCGGCCTACGAGGAGGCCGCCCGCGATCTCGGTGCCAGCGGCCCACAGACGCTCCGCCACGTGGTGGTGCCGATTCTTGCGCCCGCGCTCGTCGGCGTCGCGCTGTTCGGCTTCACCCTGTCGTTCGACGAGCTCGCCCGCACCAGCCAGGCGATCGGCGGCCGCAACACGCTTCCGTTGGAGCTGCAGGGACTGACCACCACCGTAACGACGCCCGAGATCTACGCGCTCGGCACGGTGACCACCACGGTCTCGGCCCTGGTGATCGGTGCGGCGCTCGGCCTGACCCTGTGGTTGCAGAAGCGCCGGGCGCGGCGGGCGCTGGCGGGGTTGCGTCCATAATGCGGGTGGGTTCGGCCAGCCTTAAAGAGGCACGTCCTGCGCCGACAGATCGCAACCTGCGTAAAGCACCCGCAGGATCGTCACGACGGTGTCGGTGACGGTGAGCGCGACCAGCAGGCGCCGCTCCAGAGCCACCGTGCGCAGCCCGGGCACCAGATCGTCGCGCGGCACGGTCCGCTCGGGCAGGTCAGCCAAGCTCATGCAGAGCCGCCGGATACGATCCAGATAGGCCCCGGCCCGCTCCGGGCCGGATTGCTGCTCGATGAAATCGTAGAGGCTGAAAAGGTCTGCGCGCGCCAGCGGATGAAAGAAGACGCTACGCACCACGCTTGGCCGCTGTCACACGCGCAGCATGGTGGGCCTGCAGTTCGGCGAAGACCTGATCGGCCGGGATCGCCGGGCGCGGATCGTCGAGCGCTTCCTGGACCCGCTGGCGGAGGACGGCATCCAAGGCCGCTTCCTCGCGATCGAGGGCTCGCAGCCCAGCACGGACAACTTCACTCACGCTGGTGTAGCTGCCGGACTGGACGCGCGCATCGACACGGTCCTGCAAATCTCCGAGGGTCACGGTGACGGGCCTGCTAGCTCGCATGAGGAGCCCTCCCATCCCGAGCACATCGCGTATGACAATGTCATACACGCCCCTCGAACGTCTACCAGCTGCCGGTCTGTCGAGAATCACGGGTTCGGCGCCGGTCCGCGATGGACCCCGACATTGCCAATCCACCCCCATCCGTGTAAGCGCACCCGGCGCCCCCGAGACACCCTTGGAGGCAGGGGCGCGCCGGGAAGGGGTTGAGCCGTCCGCATCGGGCGGCTTTTCGCGTTCCGGCTCCAGCCATCACTAAGGATCACGCCATGAGCGCAGTAAAGACGCTTGAGGCCGTGGCACGCGACCGGGTCGGCAAGGGGGCCGCCCGGGCCGTTCGTCGCCAGGGCCAAGTTCCCGCCGTCATTTACGGGGGCGGCCAGCCGCCGCAATCCATCGCGGTCGATCTCGTCCGCGCCCGCACGCTGATTTACGCCGGCGGCTTCAAGACCACGCTGTTCGAGATCAATGCCGGCGGCAAGAAGATCCGCGCGATCCCGCGCGACTTCCAGCTCGACCCGGTGAGCGGTGTCCCGCTGCACGTTGACTTCCTGCGCGTCGTCTCGGGCCAGACCGTCACGGTTGAGGTGCCGGTGCACTTCATCAACGAGGACGAGGCCCCCGGCATCAAGAAGCTCGGCGGCACCCTCAACATCGTGGCCCACACGCTCGCCCTGGACGTCGCCCCCGACCAGATCCCCGACGCGATCGAGGTCGACCTGACCGGTCGTCAGATCGGCGACGTGATCCACGTCTCCGACGTCAAGATCCCAGCCGGCACCTACACCGGCGAGCAGACCGATCCGGTCGCCAACATCGTGCCGCCGACCGTGCTCGGCGCCGAGGTGGAAGCCGAAGAAGCCGCCATCGCCGAGGCGCAGTCGGCCGAGGCCGCTGAGGAGAAGGCCGAAGCTGAGGCCGAGGCCGAGGCCGAGGACGAGAAGAAGGACGGCGAGGAGGCCTGAGCCTCGTCGTAACCGCACACGCGAGAGCCCCGGCCTGGCCGGGGCTCTCTTCGTTTCAGGACGCCGGCCTCAGGGGTAGAGCCGCGCCCGGCTCCAGCCGTCGCCGGTCCGGGTGAAGCGGACCCGGTCGTGCAGGCGGAAATCGCCGTTCTGCCAGAACTCGATGCTCGTCGGCGCGATGCGGAAGCCGGTCCAGTGACCGGGCCGGGGAATCGGCCCGTCGCTGTAGCGTGCGGCAAGCTCCGCCACCGCACCCATCAATGTGGCGCGGTCGGCGAGTGGGCGGGATTGCTGGCTGGCGATCGCGCCAAGGCGGCTTTCCGGGTGACGGCTCGCGAAATACGCATCCGCGTCCTCCGGGCTCACCGGTGAGACTTGGCCCCGGGCGCGCACCTGCCGCCGCAGGCTCTTCCAGTGCAGCACCAGGGCCGCCTGCGGATTCTGCGCCAGCTCCTCGCCCTTGGCGGACTGGGCGTTGGTGTAGAACACGAAGCCGCGGGCATCGAAGCCCTTCAGGAGCACCACGCGGACATCGGGCAGCCCGTCTGAGCCGGCGGTGGCGAGCGCCATTGCGTTCGGATCCTCGGGCTCGGCGGCCTCCGCCTCCTTCATCCAGGCGGAGAACAAGGCGACCGGGTCGTCGCTCTGGGTGAAGTCCGCTCCTCGCGGGTCATCGGTCCTTAACTGATCCACGCCAAGACTCCTGCTTGCCGCGTCCAGGGGCCTGAGGGGGCACCGACATCGGCATGTTCGGTCGAGCGGAAAGCCCGTCGTGAGTCAGGTGTAATGCGGCGATGCGCGTGTAAAGGGCCACGGCTGCGGTCACGCTTCGGTGCGACCACACTGTCGCTGGCGATGATGCTGGTCCTGGGCGGCTGCAGCCAGCCGCTGCTGGTCTTCCGTGGAGAAGACGAGGCGCCGCACGTGGTCGCGGAGCCCACCGTCACCGGCAGCATCGAGAAGCGGCCTCTGAGCTTCGGGAACGAACTCGCCGAGGAGGACTGGCGCCGGGCTCGGGCAGCCCTGACGGTCGCGCTGGATCCGCAGGGCAACGGACGCCCCGTCAAGTGGGACAACCCCGAGACGAGCCTGCACGGCACCGTGAATCCGACCGGCCTACCCTACGTGGCCGACGATCTGATCTGCCGTGACTTCCTGGCGTCCATCGTCGGGCCGAAGCGCAGCCGCTTCGTGCGCGGCACCGGCTGCAAGCCGTCGGGCGGCGCTTGGACGCTCACGCGCATCCGGACAGCGAAGGGTCCGAATGCGTCTGATGACGGCCGGTCCCATAAGGAGGCCGGCGCAGGCGGCACGGCTCAGTAGGGGTAGCCATAATAGGGCCGCATGCGCAGACGCGGCTGGGCAGCCGGCGGTGCGGCATAGCGGGCGGCCGCCTCCGGATCGTAGGTCCGAATGTAGGGATCGAGCGCGGGGTCGCGATAATTGCCGTTGTTCACGCCCGCCGAGCGGTCGTTGCCGCTGAGCGCCGCATAGGGCGAGAGCCCGCTGCCGCTGTCACCGCCACCACCGCCACCGAACGCGAAGGCCGTACCCGGCAGGGCGACGAGAAGCATTGCCGTAAGCGTCAGCGTCTTGCGCGTCATGTCCTGTCTCCAAAACCTCTGACTCGGCGAACGGCGCAGCCGAACGGGGAGTTCCCGAGCGGCCCGGATCAACCGCGTGACATGGTATCTCGCCCGCGCAACAGAGATTTACGATGCCGGACGAAACAGATCAATTTTTCATGACGCCGGCAGGAATCGCCCGGCATGACCGGCCTGCTGTGGTGGACAACCGATCGGTCTTGCTGGATCGTAACGCCAAGCAACAGTTTCCGAGCCCGCATCGACCGTATTGGCGGCCGTATGAGGGCGTTTTCCAGGGCCCTTCACCGTGCGCGTCGTGACGCAATACGATAGGCCGAGCGCAAGGCCGTTCGGCTGATGGAGCGTGTGATCGGCGGCTCGGACCGACCGATGGCCGGCCTTCGGGCTCCGGCCTGTCCCGACCTCCAGCCGCTGCGTTCAGGCGCCGCCGCGCGGTCCGTCACCGTGCGTCTCGACCGCCGGTCCCTGCGCGGCTGGCATATCCGCCTCCTCGACCAGCTCGGGCAGCGTCCGGACCGGCGCGTCCGGATCGCCTGGGTCACGCAGGGCGGTGGCCTGCCGGCGAATGCCGAGCTGCTGTTCCGCCTGGAGGCGGCGATTCACGGGCTGCCCCGACCCGGCCTCGCCACTGCGGCCGAGCCGGTCGCCCTCGCGCCCTACGAAGCCCGCCCGGACGAGACTGTGACGACCGGGGACGACATTGTTCTCGACCTCTCGGGTGCCCCCGCCGCCCCGACCGATTCCTCGACCACCGCGCCGGTCTGGCGGCTCGATTTCGACGGCCTGCCCGGGGAGGCGGGCCTGCTCGCCGCCCTGTTCGCCCGCCGGGCGCCGGTGGCGGCCCTGCGCGGTCCGGACGGCGCCCCGGTGGCGGTGGGCCGCCTCGGGGCGGAATCCCACACCGTGATGCTCGCCGCCTTCGAGGATTACCTCGCGCGGACGATCACGCTGATCGCCGCCGCCCTCGACGGGGCCGGATCGCTGAATCTGCCGGACGGCGCAGAGGCACCGCTGCAGCCGGGCCGGGCCTTCGACCTCGACGGTTTCGGGGCCGGGCGGCGCGCCGCCGGGGGGCTCGCCCGGCAGATCGCCCGCCGGCTCTACGCCCTCTGCTTCCAGGGTCCGCAATGGCGGGTGGGCTGGCGACAGGTCGTCGGTCCCGACCTGATCGACCTGCGCCGCCACCCGGAGGGCGGCTGGAACGACCTGCCGGACGACGGGCGCCGCTTCTACGCCGACCCCTTCGCCATCGCCCGGAACGGGGCCGTGACCCTGTTCGTCGAGGAGTTCGACTATCGCCGGGGCAAGGGCGTGATCTCGGCAGTCGATTTCGAAGTGGACGGCCCCCGGGGCCGCCCGGAGCCGGTGCTCGAACTCGAAACACACCTCTCCTACCCGTTCGTCTTCGAAGCGGATGGGCAAGTCTGGATGATCCCGGAATCGCATGCCTCCGGGACGATCGACCTTTACCGGGCCACCGCTTTCCCGCGGGGCTGGGTCCACGAGGCGGTGCTGGTGGACGGGGTCGTGGCCAGCGACGCGACCCTGCTGCACCACGGCGGACGCTGGTGGCTGTTCGCCACCGTTCGGGCCGGCGGGGGCAGCTATTCCGATACGCTGCACCTTTGGCACGCGCCGCATTTCCGCGGCCCCTGGACGCCGCACCGGCGCAATCCGGTCCTGATCGATGTCGGCTCGGCCCGGGCCGCCGGGCCGGTCGTGGCGCGGGGCGGCGCGCTGATCCGGCCGGTGCAGGATTGCCGCGGCGGCTACGGCGCGGCGCTCGGCCTCGCCCGGATCCTGCGCCTCGACGAGGAGGGCTACGCCCAGCGGGTCGAGACCCGGCTCGGGCCGGGAGCGGCCTGGCCGGGCTCGCGCCTGCACATGCTGAGCGCGGCCGGGGGCCTCGAATTCATCGACGGCTCGCGCCCGGCCCGGCCGCGTCTGCTGCGCTGATCCGGCCCGCACGATCCCCTCCGGTGCCGAACGGCACGCGCTTGCGGCTCGCATCCCGGCGCCGGCCGCGCTAATCGGATGGCTCACGCGCGAACCGTAGAAGAACCGCCGGGACGATCTTCATGGCGAGCCCCGTCGAACATGCGAGCTTCCTGCCGCCGGTCCTGACCTTCCTGTCGGCGGCGGTGATCGGCGTGCCGATCTTCCGGCTGATCGGCCAGAGCGCCGTGCTCGGCTACCTCGTGGCCGGCGTGCTGATCGGGCCCTCCGGGCTGTCGCTGATCGCCGAGCCCGAGACCGCCGCGAGCGTCGCCGAGATCGGCGTGGTGCTCCTCCTGTTCATCGTCGGGCTGGAACTGCACCTGTCGCAGCTGGTCTCGATGCGGCGCGACATCTTCGGCCTGGGCGCCGCGCAGCTGGTCGTCTGCGCCCTGGTGCTGGGCGGGGCCGGCCTGCTGGCGGGCCTGAATTTCGGCGCGGCCGCGGTGATCGGCCTCGCGCTGGCCCTGTCGGCGACCGCGGTGGCGCTGCAACTCCTGGAGGAGCGGGGCGACCTGAACAGCGCCTACGGCGCCCGCGCCTTCGCGGTGCTGCTGTTCCAGGACCTCTCGGTGGTCGGCATCCTGGCGCTGATGCCGCTGCTGGCCTCGGCGGGTGGGGCGACCGACCCGGCTTGGCTGGGGGATGCCGCGCTCTCCACCGGCAAGGCGGTCGCCGCGATCCTGACGGTGGTGCTGGTCGGCCGCTACGGCCTGAACCCGTTCTTCCGGCTGCTCGCGGCCAGCGGCGCCCGCGAGGTGATGACGGCCGCCGCCCTGCTGGTGGTGCTCGGCACCGCCTTGCTGATGGAGCAGGTCGGCCTCTCGATGGCGATGGGTGCGTTCCTCGCCGGGATCCTGCTCGCCGAGTCGAATTTCCGCCACCAGCTGGAGGCCGATATCGAGCCGTTCCGCGGCATGCTGCTCGGCCTGTTCTTCATGAGCGTCGGCATGTCGATCGACGGCACCCTCGTGCGCGAGGTCTGGCCGGCTTTGTTCGGGGCGACGCTCGCCGCGATCCTGGTGAAGGTCGCCCTGGTGGCCGGCCTGTTCCGGCTGTTCGGCTCGGATACGCTCGGGGCGCTGCGCGGCGCCGCCGTCCTGGCGCCGGCGGGCGAGTTCGCCTTCGTGCTGCTGCCGCAGGCCGCGGATCTCGGCCTCACCGGTGCCACCGCGACGCGCTTCGCGGTGGCGCTCGCCGCGCTGACCATGCTGATCGGGCCGATCGCCGCCAAGGGGCTCGACAAGCTGATCGAGCGGCGCAATGCACGGACCACGCACGACATCGAGGAGCCGTCGACCGAACTCGCCGAGAGCGGCGACGCCCGCGTCCTGGTGATCGGCTTCGGGCGGTTCGGGCAGCTGCTGACGCAAGTCCTGCTCGCCGAGGGCATCACCGCCACCGTCATCGACAAGGATGTGGAGCAACTGCGCGCGGCCTCGCGCTTCGGATTCCGCATCTATTACGGCGACGGCACCCGGCTCGACGTGCTGCGCGCCGCGGGCATCGGCCGGGTCGAGCTGGTCTGCATCTGCGTCGACGACCGGGAGGGTGCCCTCAAGATTGTCGACATCGTGCACGAGGAATTCTCGGAGGTGCGCACCTACGTGCGGGCTTACGACCGCCTGCACGCGGTCGAGCTGATGAACCGGGACGTCGATTACCAGATCCGCGAGACCGCGGAATCCGCCCTTGCCTTCGGGCGCGCGGCGCTGGAGGCGCTCGGCCTGTCGCCGGAGGCGGCGGCGGCCCGGACCGAGGACGTGCGCAAGCGCGACATCGCCCGCCTCGTCCTGCAGCAGGCGGGCGCCCTGCCGGACGGCTCCAGCTGGATGCGCGGGGCCGCGGCGGGCCTGAAGCCCGAGCCGCTGACCGTGCCCATCCGGCCCGCCCGGGCGCTGAGCACCGAAACCCGCGACCTCGTGGGCAGCGACCTGCGCGAGGCGGCCGAGCGCCTGCTCGACAAGCCCGCGCTCGCCCCGCAGGAGGTGGAGACCGCCGAGGCCGATCCGGAGGCGGAGCTGGAGACGGAAGGCGGCATCCGGGATGCGTGACGGCCACGTCCTCCCTCCCCCCTTTGCGGGTGAGGGAGGCCCCCGAAGGGGGTCGGTAGAGGGGAGCGACGGTGCAGAATTGCGCGTAGCCCGTCCCGCCGGTCGCTCTTCTTCCGGAAGCCGGGTTCCCCCCTTGCGGGACTTCGTCCCGACCCGACCCCTGCTCACGCAGGGGCCACCCTCCCCCGCAAAGGGGGAAGGGGGAGACGCGGAACGGTTCGCGCGAGTATTCCCCGACCGAGATGCGTAACCCCGCAAGCCCACCGGAGACCGGCCGCTTCGTCACGGGCTCGATCCTCCGGCACGTCGTGGTGATGGGCGCCACCGGCTCTGTGGGTCTGCTGGCGATCTTCGCCGTCGACCTGCTGTCGCTGCTCTACGTCTCGACGCTGGGCGACCCGAACCTCACCGCGGCGGTCGGATTCGCCGGCATCGTGCAGTTCTCCGCCACCGCGGTGAATATCGGCCTGATGATTGCCGCGGGTGCCCTGGTGGGGAAGGCCGTGGGTGCGCACGATCTAGCCGCGGCACGCCGCCTCTCGACCTCGGCGCTGACGCTCGGAACCCTCGTCTCCGCCTTGATCGCGGGGCTGATCGCATTCTACGCCGAGCCGCTTCTGACCCTGATCGGCGCACGCGGCGAGGCCCTGCGGGTGGCCACGCTGTTCCTGCACATCACCCTGGTGTCGAACCCCCTGCTGGCCGCCGGCATGTTGTTCACCGGCCTGCTCCGGGCGGTCGGCGCGGCCGGGCAGGCGATGATGGTGACGCTCGCCGGCGCCGTGATCACCGCACTCCTCGACCCGGTGCTGATCTTCGCCGCCGGCCTCGGCGTGGAGGGCGCGGCGATCACCGTCTGCGTGGCGCGGGTGACGTTCGTGGCGGTGGGTCTGCGCGGCGTCGCCCGACATGGCCTGCTGGGTTGGCCCCGCGGCGCCGACCTTCGGGCCGACACGGTCGCCCTGGCGGTCGTCGCGGGGCCCGCCATCCTCACCAACCTCGCGCCGTCGGCGGCGAGCGCGTTCCTGGCGCGCCTTTATGCCGACTACGGCGCCGAGGCGGTCGCGGCCGCCTCGGTGATCGACCGCCTGACGCCGGTGGCCTTCTGCGGCCTGTTCGCCCTGTCGGGGGCGATCGGGCCGATCCTCGCGCAGAACTGGGGCGCGGGCCGGTTCGACCGGATGCGCGGCGTCCTGCGCGCCGCCGCCGGGGTGACGCTCGCCTACGTGAGCACGGTCTGGCTCGCCCTGGCGCTCGCCCGCGGCCCGATCGCCGCCCTGTTCGGCCTCCATGGGGTCGCGGCCGATCTGTTCGGCTTCTTCTGCCAGGTCGGCGGCGCGATCTGGTTCTTCAACGGGCTCCTGTTCCTGGGCAACGCCGCCTTCAATAATCTCGGCTTTCCCTTACGCTCCACGCTGCTGAACTGGGGCCGGGCGACGCTGGGCACGATCCCGCCTGGCCTGCTCGGTGCCGCGCTCTACGGCCCCCGGGGGGTGGTGGCCGGCATGGGGCTCGGCTCGCTGGTCTTCGGGGTGCTGGGATTTCTGCTCGCGCGTCGCACCGTCGACCGGCTGGAGGGCGCCGGGCCGAACCTGCTGCTGCCCACGGGCGCCTCGGAGGCGCCCCACCGGGTCGCGCTTTTGCCGGTCGGCCAGGCCCATCCCGGTCCGGCAAGCTGAACACGACGGTCGAGCCGCACTGAGCACAAGTTCCGCGGGCGGGAACTGGTATTTCCCCGCGCGACGGGTCACGATGCTCCATCCCGGCTGGTCCGACCGGGCCAGGATCAAGGCGTCATGTTCAACCCGCTCGAGATGTTCCAGGCCCAGGGCGAAGCCGGCTTCCAGGCCCTGGGTCAGCAGTTCGGCCTGACGACCGAACAAACGGCCCGCGCCTTCGAGGCCCTGATGCCCGCCCTGACCCTCGGCCTCCAGCGCGGCGTCGGCATGGATCCGGGCAACCTCGCGCGGATGTTCGGCTTGCCCGATGCGGCACGCCCCGCGGGGCGTCAGGGGCTCGATCCCCTCAGCCAGATGTTTGGTTCGGCCCAGTTGCTGCAGGGGGTGTTGCAGCAGGCCTCGGCCACGAGCGGCGTCGGCGCGCAGGTGCTGCGCCAGATGCTGCCGATGATGGCGGGTGCCGTGGTAGCCAGCATCGTCCACGTGCTGATGAACCAGCCGCAGCCCGCGCCAGCCCAGACACGGGCGAGCGCGCCGCCCCCGCCGGTGCCGTTCCCCTTCGGACCGGCCTGGGCCGAGATGGCCAAGGCGTTCATGCCTGTCGCCGAGCCCCTGGCCCCCAAGCCGGCGCCCAAGCCGCCGGGGACGAAGCCCGGCGAGGGCGGCTCGGACATGCTCCAGCAGATGCTGCGCACCGGAGCCGAGGTGCAGGGCAACAACATCCGGGCGATGCAGGACCTGTTCGAGACCTTCTGGCCCTCGACGGGGACGCCGGCCGACGGCCACCGGGACGCGCAGGCTGGCGGATCACACGAGCTGCAGGCCGCGAAGCCCAAGCGTGGGCGCCCGCCCCAGGGCGGGACCGGGTGACGCAGGGACGCAGCCCCCGCGGCCGTTGCCTCGGCGGATCCAAGCCGCATCTCCTGCCGGTACCCGTTCGATCCTATCCGGCTGCCAGGGAAGCCCAGTGACAACCGACCACCTGACCGCCTGGGACGACCGGGCGGAAAGCATCGCGGCCAACGGCGTCGCCAAGCGCACTATTCCGGGCGCGGGGGCGAGCCTCGTGCGCGTGGTGGTGCCGGCGGGCGTCTCCGCTGCGCGCCACAGCCACGATCACGAGCAGTTCGTACAGGTTGTCTCGGGCTCCGGGATCCTGGAGACCGAGCAGGGCCGCAAACCGTTCGCCGCCGGCAGCGTGTTCCACTTTCCCGCCGGGGCGTGGCATGCCGCCGCATTCGAGACTGAGACGGTGTTGATCGAGACCAACATGGCGCTTTGAAGAGCGCCGCCTTCAATTTCTTTCATCCTGGCCGAAAAAAGGCCTGTGCTTGGCCTGAGGGTTCGGCCCGTGTAGAAATCGGGCCTTCAACGCCCGCCCGTGCACGCCGACGAAAGGCCGGGCATCGCCCCTACCAGAACAGAGGCAGACCATGAGCGCCGGTACCGCCGCCGACAAGCACTTCTCCAACAGCTTCTTCGCCGCCCCGCTGACCGAGGCCGATCCCGAGATTGCCGAGGCGGTGGCCAAGGAACTCGGCCGTCAGCAGCATGAGATCGAGCTGATCGCCTCGGAGAACATCGTCTCCCGCGCCGTGCTGGAAGCGCAGGGCTCCGTGCTGACCAACAAGTACGCGGAGGGCTATCCGGGCCGGCGCTACTATGGCGGCTGCCAGTTCGTCGACATCGCCGAGGATCTCGCCATCGAGCGCGCCAAGCGCCTGTTCGATTGCGGCTTCGCCAACGTGCAGCCGAATTCCGGCTCCCAGGCCAACCAGGGCGTGTTCCTGGCGCTGCTGCAGCCCGGCGACACCTTCCTCGGCCTCGACCTCGCGGCCGGCGGCCACCTGACCCACGGCGCCCCGCCGAACGTCTCGGGCAAGTGGTTCAAGCCGGTTTCCTACACGGTGCGCCGGGACGACCAGCGCATCGACATGGAGCAGGTCGCCCAGCTCGCGCAGGAGCATAAGCCGAAGGTGATCATCGCCGGCGGCTCGGGCTACCCGCGCCATTGGGATTTCGCCAAGTTCCGCGAGATCGCGGATTCGGTCGGCGCCTACTTCATGGTCGACATGGCCCACTTCGCGGGCCTCGTGGCGGCCGGCGTCCATCCGTCGCCGTTCCCGCACGCCCACGTCGCCACCACGACGACCCATAAGACGCTACGCGGCCCGCGCGGCGGCATGATCCTGACGAACGACGAGGCCCTCGCCAAGAAGTTCAATTCGGCGATCTTCCCCGGCATTCAGGGCGGCCCGCTGATGCACGTCATCGCCGGCAAGGCGGTGGCCTTCGGCGAGGCGCTGAAGCCCGAGTTCAAGATCTACGCCCGTCAGGTGGTGGAGAACGCCAAGGCGCTCGCCGACACGCTGATGTCCGGCGGCTACGACATCACCTCGGGCGGTACCGACAACCACCTGATGCTGGTCGATCTGCAGCGGAAGGGCCTGACCGGCAAGGCCGCGGAAGCCGCGCTGTCGCGGGCGGACATCACCTGCAACAAGAACGGCGTGCCCTTCGACACGCAGAAGCCGACCATCACCTCGGGCATCCGGCTCGGCACCCCGGCCGGTACCTCGCGCGGCTTCGGCGTTGCCGAGTTCAAGCAGATCGGCGGCTTCATCGTCGAGGTGCTGGACGGTCTCGTCGCAAAGGGCGAGGCGGGTGACAGCGCGGTCGAGGCCGACGTCAAGACCCGCGTCCATGCGCTGACGGACCGGTTCCCGATCTACGGCTGAGGCGTGAACGGGGCCGGTCTTTCAGGCTGGCCTTCGGTGGATTAGGAAACGGCCGCGGATCCCACCGATCCGCGGCCGTTTCCATGCCTGAGTATCGAAATCCATGCGGTGTCCCTATTGCGGCGGCTCCGAGACCCAGGTGAAGGATTCGCGACCCTCCGAGGACGGCGCCGCGATCCGCCGCCGCCGGGTCTGCCCGGATTGCGCGGGCCGCTTCACCACCTTCGAGCGGGTGCAGCTGCGCGAGGTCGTGGTCCTCAAGCGCTCGGGCAAGCGCGTGCCCTTCGACCGGGACAAGCTCCAGCGCTCCATCGACGTGGCCCTGCGCAAGCGCAGCGTCGAGCCGGAGCGGATCGAGCGGCTGGTCAGCGGCATCACCCGGCAGCTCGAGAGCGCCGGCGAGCCCGAGGTGACCTCCGAGGCGATCGGCGAGCTGGTGATGGCGGGGCTCAAGGGTCTCGACGACGTGGCCTACGTGCGCTTCGCCTCGGTCTACAAGAACTTCCGCGAGGCCAAGGATTTCGAGGATCTGCTCGGCACACTCGGCGACGGCACGCCGCTGCCGGGGTCCGAGACCGCCTTGGAGGTGGAGCCGGAGCCCGAGGCCCCGGGACGCCGCCGCTCCGGTCGCACATGAGCGACGATTCGACCTTCATGCGCCTCGCCCTCGCCCTGGGCCGGCGGGGCCTCGGCAGCACCTGGCCGAACCCGTCGGTCGGTGCCGTCGTGGTCGAGCCCGCCACAGGCCGCATCCTCGGGACGGCGGCCACGGCGCCGGGCGGCCGCCCGCACGGGGAGCCCCTGGCGCTCGCCGCCGCGGGGGATGCCGCCCGGGGCGCGACCCTCTACGTCACCCTGGAACCCTGCTCGCATCACGGCCGCACGCCGCCCTGCACGAACGCGATCCTGGCCGCCGGGATCGCCCGGGTGGTCAGCGCTCTGGAGGATCCCGACCCGCGGGTGGCGGGGCGCGGCCACGATCTCCTGCGGCAGGCGGGGGTAACGGTCGAGACCGGGTTGATGCGGGCAGAGGCGGCCCGCGACCATCTCGGCCACATCACCCGGGTGACGCGGGGCCGGCCGGCCCTGCACCTCAAGCTCGCCCGCACCCGCGACGGCTTCTGCGCGTCGGCCGGTCCCGAGCGCCTGCGGATCACCGGGCCGGTGGCCGATGGGGCGGTCCATCTCTGGCGGGGCCATGCCGACGCGATCCTGATCGGCATCGGCACCGCCCGGGCCGACGATCCGTCGCTCACCGTACGGCTGCCGGGACTCACCGGGCGCTCGCCTCTGCGGATCGTGCTCGACACGCATCTGCGGCTCTCGCCGGCGAGCGTGCTCGCCCGGACCGCCCGCGACACGCCGACGCTGGTGCTGACCACCCGCTCCGCCCCGGCCCATGCCAAGCGCGCCCTGGAGGCGCTGGGCGTCGAGGTCGCCACCGTGCCGGCGGACGCGGCCGGCGGGATCGACCTTCCGGCCGCCCTGGCGCATCTGGGCGAGCGCGGCCTGACCCGCCTGTGCAGCGAGGGCGGGCCCCGCCTTGCAGAGGCGCTGGCGCGCGCCGATCTGATCGATACCTGCACGCTGGTCACCGGGCCGGTGGAGCTGGGGCCGGCCGGGGGCCTTCCGGCGCTGGGACCCGCCCTGGCGAAAGCTCTGGCAAGTGACCGGTTCCGCGAGGCCGAGCGGCTCCAGCTCGGACCCGACGCGGCCGTGACCTACGAACGCAACAGGACGTAAGCGATGTTCACCGGGTTGGTCAGCGCCGTCGGCACGGTGGTCTCGGTCTCGGGCGAAGGCGACCTGCGCCGGATTGTGATCCAGGCCTCCTACGACCCCACCACGATCACGCTCGGCGCCTCGATCGCCTGCGCGGGCCCGTGCCTCACGGCGGTCTCGGTGGAGCCGGCCGAGGGCGGCTGTGTCTTCGCGGTGGACGCCGCCGCCGAGACCTTGATGCGCACCACGGTCGGCTCCTGGGCGCCGGGCACGCGGATCAACCTCGAACGCTCGCTCAAGGTTGGCGACGAACTCGGCGGCCACCTGGTCACGGGCCATGTCGATGGCCTCGCCGAGATCGTGGAGCGCACAAGCGTCACAGCGGATGCCTGGGGGGCCAGCGAACGCTTCACTTTGCGGGCGCCGGCCGCCGTGAAACACTTCATCGCCGAGAAGGGCTCGGTCTGCCTCGACGGCACCTCGCTCACCGTGAATTCGGTCCAGGACGACCAATTCTCGGTGCTGCTGATCCCGCACACGCTGCAGGTCACCACCTGGGGCGAGCGGCGCGCCGGGGACAGGCTGAACCTGGAGGTCGATCTGATCGCCCGCTACGCAGCCCGGCTCGCCGAGGCACGGGGCTGACAGCTTGTTCGCCCCGAGATGGTCTCCAAGGCTCCGCCCTGGACCCGCGAAAGGTCTCGACCTTTCGAAACCATGACTTGAAATGCGGAACGCCGCGCGCGCTCAGCGCGGTGGGATCGAGTAGGTCCCGGTGGCGTGGCAGACGAGGTCGGGGTTGCCGTCCGCGGTGATCAGAACCTCGCCCACCGCGAGCCGCCGGCCGAGCTTGAGCAGCCGGCATTCGGCCAGGAGATCCCCCGAGGCGGGCTTGCGCAGGAAGTTGAAGTTCAGGCTCGTGGTCACCGCGAGAGCGACAGGGCCGATATTGGCGAGGATCGCCGCGTAGAGGGCGTAATCGGCCAGCGCCATCATGGCCGGCCCCGAGACGGTCGCGCCGGGGCGCAGGAACCGCTCGTGCGCCTCCAGCCGCATCCGGGCCGAGAGCGATCCCACAGCCTCAAGGTGATAGGCCCGGCCGCCCGCCTGCATCTGCGGGAATTCACGGTCGAGGAAATCGCTGGTCTCTTCGAGGGTGAGGGTCGTGGCGGCCATTGTGTCATGCAGTACGGGTTAGTTGTTCAGAACACGCCGCCTCCCGCACGCACCCTCCCCCGTCGAGGGGGGAGGGAAACGCCAGGTTGTCGTCATCCAAGTCAGAAAAAAATCGGCCGCGCGCTGGCTGTGATCTCGCCCAGCACCGTGCCGGTGGCCGGTTCGACCTCCTTGAGCACCACGTCGTAGCCCCAGAGGTCGGCGAGGTGCTGCAGCACCCGCTTGGCGTCGTCCTTCTGCAGGGTGATCTTGTTGATCGCCTTGTGGTGCAGGATCAGGCGGCGGTCCCCTTCGAGATCCACATCCACCACCTCGATATCCGGATCGAGCCACGCCACGTCGTACTGACGCGCGAAGGAGCGTCGCATCTTGCGGTAGCCGCGCTCGTCGTGGATCGCCTCCACGCGCAATTCCGGCTCGTCGGGGTCGTCGACCACGTGGAACAGGCGCAGGTCGCGCATCAGCTTGGGCGACAGGAATTGCTGGATGAAGCTCTCGTCCCGGTAATTCTCCCAGCAATCGCGCAACACCGCCATGGCGTCGCCGGTGCCGGCGATCTCCGGGAACCAAGCCCGGTCCTCGTCGCTCGGCTGCTCCACGATGCGGGCGATGTCCTGCATCATCGCGAAGCCGATCGCGTAAGGGTTGTGACCGCCGTAGGAGCGGTCGTCGTAGTTCGGCTGCCGGATGACGTTGGTGTGGGATTGCAGGAATTCGAGGTAGGCCGCCTCGGTGATCTGTCCCGATTCCGACAGGGCGTTCATGATCCGGTAGTGGCTGTAGGTGGCGCAGCCCTCGTTCATCACCTTGGTCTGGCGCTGCGGATAGAAATACTGGGCGACCAAGCGGACGATGCGCAGGATCTCGCGCTGCCATGGCCGCAGGCGCGGCGCGACCTTCTCCAGGAAGTAAAGTATGTTCTCCTGCGGTAATTCGAGGAGCGCCTTGCGCCGTTCCGCCGCCACGTCCGGCCGCACGGTGCCGATCTTCTGCGGCAGGGTGCGCCAAAGATCGTTGTAGATCTGCTCGCCGTGCTCGATCCGCTCGCGCTCGCGCCGTTGCTCGGAGGCGAGGTCGGGCCGCTTCTTGCGTGGGTAGCGGTGGACGCCCTGGCTCATCAGCGCATGCGCAGCGTCGAGCACCTGCTCCACCGCCTGATGACCGTAGCGCTCCTCGCAGCGGGTGATGAAGCCCTTGGCGAAATCCAGATAGTCCAGAATACCTTCGGCGTCGGTCCACTGCCGAAACAGATAATTGTTCTTGAAGAAGTAGTTATGACCGAAGGCGGCGTGCGCGATGACCAGCGTCTGCATCGTCGCCGTGTTCTCCTCCATCACGTAGGAGATGCACGGGTCGGAGTTGATGACGATCTCGTAGGCGAGCCCCATCAGGCCGCGGCGATAGCCGGCCTCGTGCTGGGCGAAGTGCTTGCCGAACGACCAGTGCTTGTAGAACAGCGGCATGCCGATCGACGCGTAGGCGTCAAGCATCTGCTCGGCCGTGATGATCTCGATCTGGTTCGGATACCACGACAGGCCGAGCTGCGGCCCGGCGATGGCCTCGCAGGCGTCGTGGATGCGTCGGATCGTGTCGAAATCCCAGTCGTTGCCGATGAACAGGGGTTTCTGGTTGCCGGAGATGATCTGGGGCGTGCGTGCCTTCACGAGCGTCATGCGGCCTCCCGATCGATTGATGCGCGCGCCGCCATCAGGCCTCCGCCTCCGCCCGCGCATCCTGGCGGCCGAACAGCTCGCGGAAGACCGGGTAGATCTCGCGCCGGTGGTTGACCTTGCGCATGGCGATCGGGCCGCCCGCCTTGGCGATCGCCTCGTAGGTCCGCCAGAGGGTGGTGCGGTGCTCCACGAAGCCGGCGCGCGGACCGTTCTCGTCGCCCACCTCCAAGTAGGCGAAGTGCTGGCAGGCCGGCAGGATGTGCGCTCGCAAGAGCTCCGTGGAAGTCGGCCCATCCGAGGAGACGTTATCGCCGTCCGAGGCCTGCGCGGCGTAGATGTTCCAGTCGTTGGGGTCGTAGCGCTCGGCGATGATGCGCTTCATCTCGACCAGCGCCGACGAGACCAGCGTGCCGCCGGTCTCCCGGGAGCCGAAGAAGGTCTCCTCGTCCACCTCGGTCGCCCGGTCGGTGTGGCGGATGAACACGATCTCCACGTGCCGGTAGCGGCGCGTCAGGAAGATGTGGAGCAGGATGTAGAACCGCTTGGCGAGGTCCTTCATGTGCTCGGTCATCGAGCCGGACACGTCCATCAGGCAGAACATCACCGCCTGCGCGATCGGCCGCGGATAGGGCTCGAACCGGCGGAAGCGCAGGTCGAGCGGGTCGACATACGGGATGCGCTTGGCCCGCTCACGCAGCTTCAGCAGCGCCTGCTCCAGTTCCGCGCGCTCGGGGTCACCCTCCGACAGCGCGTCGAGTTTCGCCTGCAGGGCCGCGACCTCCTCGGGCTTCGGTCGCTTGAGGGCGATCCGCCGGGACATCGAATTGCGAAGGGTGCGGGTCAGCGCGAGGTTGGCGGGCGAGCCCGTCACGGTGTAGCCGGCCCGGCGCAGGCCCTCGGTCTCGACCACTGCCAGCCGCCGCTTGGCGAGGTCCGGCAGTTCCAGGTCCTCGAGGAACAGCTCCAGAAACTCCTCGCGGGTGAGCACGAAGCGGAACGCATCCTCGCTGTTCTCGCCGCCATCCCCGCCCTCGCCGGAGCCGCGCCCGCCACCGCCGCCCGGC
Source organism: Methylobacterium sp. J-088 (assembly GCF_022829295.1). GTDB lineage: Bacteria > Pseudomonadota > Alphaproteobacteria > Rhizobiales > Beijerinckiaceae > Methylobacterium. The sequence goes on along the minus strand of NZ_JAKSYH010000209.1, from coordinate 26,998 downwards.
GGCCGCTCGATCGTATCGCCCTCCACGTAGGTCTTGTTGCCCGGCAGGATGTGGTCCTGAAGCCCGGTGCCGGGCTGGCGGGAGAAGCGCGGCTCGCGCACGCCATCGGCCGGCACCGAGACCCGGCCGTCCTTGCCCAGCTCCTTGATGTCCTTCTCGCGGGCGGATTCGCGCACGGCGCGCTGGGCCACGTCCTTGACGCGGCGCAGGAAGCGCTGGCGGTTGGGGAGGCTCTTGCCGCCCGGGTTCAAACGTCGGTCGACGATGTGCATCCGCTGCGAAAACCCTCGTCCGCGTGTGCCGGCCGGGTTCCGACCCTTGTCGTACCATGCTGCGGCCGAAGGAAAGGATCCCGGGTTCGCAGCAGGGCCGACATCGTCACCGGCCGGTCGTCCGAAACTGTGGCGGCGGAGGGTCGGAACGGGGCCCGACTGACTGGGCCCCGTCGTCCCTCAGCCGGCCTGCTTGACCCGCATGTACCATTCCACCAGACGGCGGACCTGCCGCTCGGTGTAGCCGCGCGACACCATCCGCTCGACGAACTCGCCGTGCTTCTTCTCGGTGTCGCCGTCCTTTTTGGAGCCGAAGGAGATCACCGGCAGCAATTCCTCCACCTGGGAGAACATCCGCCGCTCGATCACCTCGCGCAGCTTTTCGTAGGAGGTCCAGCTCGGGTTGCGGCCGCCATGCTGCGCCCGGGAGCGCAGGGCGAACTTCACCACCTCGTTGCGGAAATCCTTCGGGTTGGCGATGCCCGCAGGCTTCTCGATCTTGGTGAGCTCCTGGTTCAGCAGCTCGCGATTCATGAGCTGGCCGGTCTCGGCATCCTTGAAATCCTGGTCCTCGATCCAGGCGTCGGCGTAGTCGATGTAGCGGTCGAACAGGTTCTGGCCGTAATCGTGGTACGATTCGAGATAGGCCTTCTGGATCTCGTGGCCGATGAACTCCGCGTAGCGCGGGGCCAATTCGGTCTTGATGAATTCCAGATACTTCTTCTCGGTCTCGGGCGGGAGCTGCTCGCGCTTGAGCGCCTGCTCCAGCACGTACATCAGGTGCACCGGGTCGGCCGAGACCTCGGTGGTGTCGTGGTTGAAGGTCGCGGCCAGAACCTTGAAAGCGAAGCGGGTCGAGATCCCGTCCATGCCCTCGTCGACGCCCGCCGTGTCCTTGTATTCCTGCATCGAGCGGGCGCGGGGATCGACCTCCCGCAGGGACTCGCCGTCATAGACCCGCATCTTCGAGAAGGCGTTGGAATTGGCGTGCTCGCGCAGGCGCGACAGGACCGAGAACCGCGCCAGCATCTCCAGCGTGCCGGGTGCGCAGGCCGCATCCGACAGTTCCGAGCCGGAGATCAGCTTTTCGTAGATGTGCTGCTCTTCGGTGACGCGCAGGCAGTACGGGACCTTGATCACGTAGATCCGGTCGATGAACGCCTCGTTGTTCTTATTGGTCTTGAAGGTCTGCCACTCGGACTCGTTCGAGTGGGCCAGGATCACGCCGGTGAACGGGATCGCGCCGATATTCTCGGTGCCGACATAGTTGCCCTCCTGCGTCGCCGTGAGCAGCGGGTGCAGCATCTTGATCGGCGCCTTGAACATCTCGACGAATTCGAGAACGCCCTGGTTCGCGCGGTTCAGGCCGCCCGAATACGAGTAGGCGTCGGGATCCGCCTGCGACAGGGTCTCCAGCCGGCGGATGTCGACCTTGCCGACCAGCGAGGAGATGTCCTGGTTGTTCTCGTCGCCCGGCTCGGTCTTGGCGATGGCGATCTGGCGCAGGCGCGACGGCCGGACCTTGATCACCTTGAAGCGGGAGATGTCGCCGTTGAACTCGTCGAGGCGCTTGAGTGCCCAGGGGCTCATCAGGCCGGTGAGCCGCCGGCGCGGGATGCCGTAGCGCTTCTGGATCTCCTCGCCCATCGTGTCGGGGTCGAACAGGCCCAGCGGGCTCTCGAAGACCGGCGAGACCTCGTCCCCGGCCTTGAGCACGTAGACGGGGTGGACCTCCATCAACAGCTTCAGCCGTTCGGCGAGCGACGACTTGCCGCCGCCCACGGGGCCGAGCAGGTACAGGATCTGCTTGCGCTCCTCCAAACCCTGCGCAGCGTGGCGGAAGAACGAGACGATCCGCTCGATCGTCTCCTCCATCCCGTAGAACTCCCGGAAAGCCGGATACGTCCGGATTGTCCGGTTCATGAAGATCCGGCCGAGGCGCGAATCCTTCGAGGTATCAACGAATTCGGGCTCGCCGATCGCCGCCAGGATCCGCTCGGCGGCCGAGGCGTACATCAGGGGCTCGTCGCGACAGGCTTCGAGATACTCGGAGAGCGTCATCTCCGTGTCGCGGCGGGCCTCGTAGCCTCGGGCGAAGCTCTGGAAAAGGTCGTTCGTCGCATGCATCGGCATTCGATAACCCTCTCAGACCGTGACAGCTTCATCCTGTCTCGGCTCGGATGCAACCGACAGGCCCGCTTTTGTCGCAGTGCGGCGAGCATGTCGCCGGGCATGTCGATTGCATGCAACACTCTCCGGCCGTGAAGGCGGCGCAAACGAGAGTCTGTGCCGCCTTTGAGCATGTGTCGAGAGCTGAAAAACTGCGCAGGTGCCGCAGTTGTTCGCCGCAGCTCACAAATCGGTGCCCTCTTTCTTGGCATCGTCTCCGGATTTGGCACCGCTTCCACCGACCGTGATTTTCACGGTCTGCGTCTGGACTTGCCCGTCGGAGGCTCTCACCTCGAAGGTGACTTCGTCGGCACCCGTGAAGCCGGCATTGGGCTGATAGAACAACGCTTGGACCGCGGCCTCCTTGTTGGGGCAGCGGTAGCTCGCCGGGGTCTTCAGCTTGCCGACCTTGGTGATCACCGAGCCGTTCTTCGGCGGGCCGGAGACCTTGAACTCCGGCATCGGGCCGGTCGAGCAGTCCTTCTTGAGATTGGGGGCGATCTCGAGCCGCACCGTCTTGCCGGGGGCGACGGTCTTCGATCGGCTCGTCGGGGATTGGGCCAGGGCCGGCCCGGCTAGCGCCAGACTCCCTGCGAGCAGCACGGCGAGCGGACGAAGGGCGATCATGAAAGCGTCTCTCCGGTGCCGATGCGGGCGCGCTCTCCGGAGGCCGCTCCGGGCGCCCCTTCCATCGGTGACGAGCATGTGGGGACGGCCGGCACGGGCGTCGAGTGCGCCCAGCACCGGTTCATCGGGATGCTGCTTAATTTTGAAGCACTGCCGCCACGATCCCGGTGACGCGGGCGATCTGCGCGGCGTCAAGCTCGCCTGCCAGGGCGGCGTTGAGGCGTGCCTCGACGCGGGCGCGCTCGCCGGCGTCGGCGATCGGCATGGAGGGTATCTCGTCCTCGGCGAGGCGGCAGACGCGGCGGATCGCCTCCGCGGCCGAGAGCAGCTTCTCCCGGTCGGCCGGGCCCATCTCCCAGAGCGGGTTGCGCAGACGGCTGATCACGCGCTTCGCATCACGGTATTCCCGGTCGACGCTGGTGGCAGCTTCGATCTGGCTGACGAGGAACATCAGTTCCAGCATCTCCCCGGCCGCCTCCGGGCAGGTGCGGACGATCCGCATAATACGGGCCATCAGTTCCTGGCTGGGCGACAGCTTGGATCGGGGCGAGGCCATGCGGGCGACAACGCGGGGTCCTGGCGAAAGTTCGCCCAGCCCCTGCAAGAGCTTTGCCGTGAGCTTTGCCGTGAGCTTGGCCGTGGCTTGGCCGCGCGCCCCGGGACCGGGTCGTCAGGCGTCCGGGGGCGTGCGCAGGCCGTCCAGCAGGGCGCGGCAGGCGCGCAGCTCGTCGAGGGCTGCCGCGAGGGCCGCGCGGTCCGGATCCGCGAAGGCGCCGGTTTCCGCCTCGGCATCCTGGACCAGCGGCTCGGCCGCAACGGCCTCGCCACGGCCCACCGCCTGGACGAAGCGGACGCCGTTCTCCTTGAGCACTCGCTGCGCGCCCGCGATGGTGTAGCGCTGAACATGCAGGAGCTGGCGGATGCCGGCGACGAGTTCGACATCGTGGGGCCGGTAGTAGCGCCGCCCACCCGCGCGCTTGACGGGGCGGATCTGGCCGAAGCGGGTCTCCCAGAAGCGCAGCACGTGCTGGGGCACGTCGAGCTCCTCGGAGACCTCGCTGATCGTGCGGAAGGCATACGCGCTCTTCTCGCCGGCTTCGGGGAGGTGTTCGGCGGCGAGGGCTGGCGGCATGGCGGTTCGACGGCGGTTCAGCGGCGGTCCGGTGCAATCTTGACGGGTCATGGGGCCAAGCTCAAGCCTGTTCGGCCCCGGAGCGGATCGTACCGCTTGTGGCGCCGGCCGCTTCGGTCTAACCGTCCTCCCCTCGCGGGCGCCCCGTGCCGCCCGCCAACCCCCAAAAAACCGGCTGGACGAGAGCCATGGTCGCCCATACCCGCGCCGACGCGGCGCCGAAGCCCCAGGACCCGGCGCTCGCCGGGGCCCGCATCCTCGTGGTCGAGGCGCGCTACTACGATGCCCTCGCGGACGAACTCCTGGCCGGCGCCCGCGCGGCGATCGAAGCGGCCGGCGCGCACGCGACCGTGGTGACGGTGGCGGGCGCCCTGGAGATCCCCGCCACCGTGGCGATCCTACTCGACGCGGAGGCCTACGACGCCGTGGTGGCGCTGGGCTGCGTGATCCGCGGCGAGACCGGCCATTACGACATCGTGGCCGGCGAGAGCGCCCGGGCGCTGATGGATCTCTCAGTCGACCGCCGGATTCCCCTCGGCAACGGCATTCTCACCGTCGAGACCGAGGCGCAGGCGCTGGCCCGCGCCCGGGTGGCCGAGATGAACAAGGGTGGCGGCGCGGCCGAGGCAGCGCTCGGCGTCCTCGCCCTCAAGCGCGCCGCGGAAGCTACGCGCTCGCGATGACGGATACTCAGATGACCGACACGAAGCCGGAGATGGGCGGCAAGACGATCAGCCTGCGCACCGGAGCACGCCTCGCCGTCGTGCAGGCGCTCTACGAGATGGATGTGTCCGGCAAGGGCGTCCTCGAAGCGCTCGCCGAGTTCGAGGCGTTCTGGATCGGCCAGGAGATCGACGGGATCGAACATCCCCAGGCCGAGACCGCCTTCTTCCGCGATCTGCTGCGCGGTGCCGTCGAGGAGCAACGGGCGATCGACCCGAAGCTCGATCAGGCGCTGGCGCAAGGCTGGCCGCTCCGGCGGATCGAGATCGTGCTCCGGGCGATCCTGCGGGCCGGCGCCTACGAGTTGATGTTCCGCCTCGACGTACCGGCGGCGGCGGCGATCTCCGAATATGTCGACGTGGCCCACAGCTTCTATCCGGGTGACGAGCCGGGTCTCGTCAACGCGGTGCTCGACCGGCTCGCCCGGGAGGTCCGGCCCGGCGAGGTCGGCCCCGCCAAGGGCTCGAACAAGCCCGGCTCGTCCAAGCCGCTGCCCACGAAGACGGCGCCCGGGAAGGCCTGACCCGTGGCCGGCCCGGTCCGCGCCTCCGAGGAGGGGCTGATCGCGCGTTACTTCGCGCCGCTGGCCGGGCCGGGTGCCGACGGGCTCCGGGACGATGCCGCGACCCTGACCCCCGCGCCCGGCCACGACCTCGTCCTCACCGCCGACGCCGTTGTGGCGGGGATCCACTACTTCCCCGACGATCCGCCGGCCTCCATTGCCCGCAAGGCCCTCGGGGTGAACCTCTCCGACATCGCCGCCAAGGGCGCGGTGCCGCGGGGTTTTCTTTTAACGTTGGCGCTGCCCGACGACTGGACCGAGGACTGGCTCGCTGCCTTCTCGGCGGAACTCGGCGTGGCCGCCGCGGAGGCGGGCTGCCCGCTTCTCGGCGGCGATACGGTGCGCTCCGGCGGACCGGCGCTGATCAACATCAGCCTCATCGGCGAGGTCCCGGCCGGCACGATCGTCCGGCGCCATACGGCGCGGATCGGCGACCGGATCTGCGTCACCGGCACGATCGGCGACGCGGCGCTGGGCCTGCGGCTGCGGCTGGAGCCGGAAGCGCCCTGGGCGACCGCCCTCGATCCGGCGCTGCGGGCGGTGCTGGCCGACCGCTACCTGCACCCCCGCCCACGCCTCGCCGCCGCGCCGGCGATCCGCCGCCACGCCACCGCGTCCATGGACGTCTCCGACGGGCTTGCGGGGGATCTCGCCAAGATGCTGGGCGCGGGCCGCACGGCCCGGATCGCTCTGCCCGCGGTGCCGCTCTCGGAGGCGGCCCGGCATGCCTGCGCGGCGGAGCCGGGCCTGATCGCGACGGCTCTGACCGGCGGCGACGATTACGAGATCCTCTGCACGGTGGCTCCGGAGGCGTTGGCGGCTCTCCAGGCCGAGGTGGAGGCGGCCGGGATAAAGCTGACTGTCATCGGCACCGTCACCGCGGGCGAGGGGCCGCCGCGCTTCGAGACGGGAGACGGCGGGGTCCATGTCTTCGCCGCCGGGGCCTTCAGCCACTTCTGAGGCCCCTCGTTCCAGGAAGCCCAGGAACGGCCGCGGTGAAGGCCGATCTGCGACTCGGCATCGTCCGGAAGCGGCTTCCGTGCCCGAGGACGCATAGGGTGTCCATGCCGGTGTGACGTCCGTTGGGACCTCCACCCTGGTGATGCGAATCGAATGACGCGCGCCTTACCCAGCCCTGATGTTCGGGACGCGACGTTGTGTCGGAACCCACCGACCCGGTGGGCCTGAGACCGCATAGGCGATCGTGCCAAGCGCAGACCACGCGGACAGTCTCTACTGGTGGACCTGTCTGAAACAGATCCCATCGCAGCCATTCGGCTTTATGTATAATAATTCTAGCTCGATCTCGTTGTGCGATGCAGCGTTCGCGCGCTGAGCTGCGAGGCCGTCAAACACAGCGTTTGCGCTCCCCGGCGAAGTTTGGCAATCAAGGCCTTGTTCTGGGAAGGAAAGCCCCGGATCCGAGCACCGCGTCCCATGGCCGTCCTCCGGCGGTCAAGCTCGACAAGCATAAGCCCCAGCCAGGCACGATAATGACAAGGACGGTCGCATGATTCCCTTGATTCTGATCATCGTGGGCGGGCTCTGCGCCATCGCCTACGGCATCGTCACGATCCTCGACGTGATGCGGCGCGATGCCGGCACGCAGCGCATGCAGGAGATCGCCTCCGCCATCGCGGAAGGCGCGCAAGCCTATCTGAAGCGCCAATACCTCACGATCGGTCTCGTCGGCGTGGTGCTGTTCGTGCTGCTGGCCGTGTTCCTCGGGATCAAGGTCGCGGTCGGCTTCCTGATCGGCGCCATGCTCTCCGGCGCGGCCGGCTTCATCGGCATGAACGTCTCGGTGCGGGCCAATGTGCGCACCGCGCAGGCCGCCTCGACCTCGCTGGGCGGCGGCCTCGATGTCGCTTTCAAGTCCGGGGCGGTGACCGGCATGCTGGTGGCGGGCCTCGCCCTCCTCGGGGTCGCCTTCTACTACCTGTTCCTGACCCGCGGAGCCCATCTCGATCCGTCGAGCCGCGAGGTGATCGACGCGCTGGTGGCGCTCGGCTTCGGCGCCTCGCTGATCTCGATCTTCGCGCGCCTCGGCGGCGGCATCTTCACCAAGGGCGCCGATGTCGGCGGCGACCTCGTCGGCAAGGTCGAGGCCGGGATCCCGGAGGACGATCCACGCAATCCCGCGACCATCGCCGACAACGTCGGCGACAATGTCGGCGATTGCGCCGGCATGGCGGCCGACCTGTTCGAGACCTACGCGGTCACCGTGGTGGCCACGATGGTGCTGGCCGCGATCTTCTTCTCCGGCCCCACCGGCAGCGGCCGCGACGTGCTGGAGCCGATGATGCTCTACCCGCTGGCCATCGGCTCGGCCTGCATCCTCACCTCGATCGCCGGCACCTACGCGGTGCGGCTCGGGGCCAACCAGTCGATCATGGGCGCCCTCTATAAGGGCCTGATCACCGCGGGGGTGCTCTCGGTGGTGGCGATCGCGGCCGTCAACATGACCCTGCTCGGCGGCTTCTCGACCACCTTCACCACGTCGACCGGCGTCACCTTCACGTCGGCCGGCCTGTTCGGCTGCGCGGTGATCGGGCTCGCCATCACGGCGCTGATCGTGGTGATCACCGAGTACTACACCGGCACCAACTTCCGCCCGGTGAAGTCGATCGCGGACGCCTCGGTGACCGGCCACGGCACCAACGTGATCCAGGGGCTGGCGATCTCGCTGGAATCGACCGCTCTGCCCGCCATCGTGATCGTGGCCGGCATCATCAGCACCTACGCGCTGGCCGGCCTGTTCGGCATCGCCATCGCGGTCACCGCCATGCTGGCGCTGGCGGGCTTCATCGTGGCGCTCGACGCCTTCGGGCCGGTCACCGACAATGCCGGCGGCATCGCCGAGATGGCGGGCCTGCCCCCGGACGTGCGCAAGTCGACCGATGCCCTCGACGCGGTCGGCAACACCACCAAGGCGGTGACCAAGGGCTACGCGATCGGCTCGGCCGGCCTCGGCGCGCTGGTTCTGTTTGCCGCCTACACGTCGGACCTGAACTACTTCATCGCCAATGCCAGCCCGACCCAGTACCGCTTCTTCCAGGGCGTCAGCGTCGATTTCTCTCTGTCGAACCCCTACGTGGTGGTCGGGCTGCTGCTCGGCGGCCTGATCCCGTTCCTGTTCGCCGGCATCGCCATGACGGCGGTGGGGCGGGCCGCCAGCGCGGTGGTCGAGGAGGTTCGGCGCCAATTCCGGGAGAAGCCCGGAATCATGCAGGGCACCGACCGGCCGGATTACGGCCGAGCGGTCGACATGCTGACCCGGGCGGCGATCAAGGAGATGATCGTCCCCTCGCTGCTGCCGGTGCTGTCGCCGATCGTGCTGTTCTTCGTGATCCAGCTGATCGCCGGCAAGAGCCAGGCCTTCGCCACGGTGGGCGCGAGCCTGCTCGGCGTGATCCTGACCGGCCTCTACGTGGCGATCTCGATGACCTCGGGCGGCGGCGCCTGGGACAACGCGAAGAAGTACATCGAGGACGGCCACCACGGCGGCAAGGGCTCGGACGCCCACAAGGCGGCGGTGACCGGCGACACGGTGGGCGACCCCTACAAGGACACCGCCGGCCCCGCCGTGAACCCGGCGATCAAGATCACCAACATCATCGCCCTGCTGCTGCTGGCGGTGCTGGCGCATAGCTGAGGGATCCCGTCCCCGCGTCGCCCCGGAGCGGATTCCCGGGGCGACGCGATTTGTCCTGCGGACTTCGAGTGCGTGCGGAATCGCGGTATGCTCCGGCACCGCCGAGCCGATGCGTCTGGATGCGTCTGATGACTGAGGGGGAACGCTTCGTCGGCAGTCTGCCCGTGAAGACCGATTTTCACGATCGCAGCAAGCGGCGCTCGTATGACCTGACGCGGCGTGTCGCCGTGCATCTCATCGACGATCCAGGTCTCCTCGCCAACGGCCAGGCCTACCTGGAACGGTGCGTGCGCCCGGATTTCGCGCAGGCCCGATATTACGCGCTGTGGGCGGATCTTCTGGGCCAGAATGTCCGGCAGATCGTCCGGCAGTTGCTGGAGGACAGCCCGCAGGGCGAACTTCTGCGCGACACGCAGCCCGTCTTCGTCGTGATCCCGTCCCGGGAACGCTCCGCCGAGAGCCTGGGCCGGCGAGTTCCGGACCTCACCGGATGATGCGGAAGGACAAGCTCGATCATCTCTTCGGGGCAGCCGGGGAGGTGACGGGACATCGGCGCTTCGTCCTGGTCGGCTCCGCCGTCGTCCTGATCCGGTGCCGCAACATTCCCGGCGACATGCTGCTGACTCCGGAGGCGGACCTCTACGTTCCGGACATGCCGAATTCCGACGATCTGTCCGACGCGATCGATGCCAATATCGGCCAGGGGTCGAGCTTCCATCTGCAGTACGGCTATTATTGCGACGGCGTATCGCCTGAAACGTCATTGATGCCGAGCGACTGGTCGGCGCGCACCACGCTGTATGCGAGTGCCGGCTGTCCCGGCATCACGGTCATCGTTCCGGACCCCGACGATGTGGCTTTGGCCAAAGCCGTCGCGTGGCGGGAGAAGGACAAGGATTGGCTCACGTCGGGCCTGCGATCCCGGCTCCTCTCGATCGACGCGATGGCCGGACGGCTTCCCGGCATGCCGGCTGCGGCACCGTCCGGTGGAGAGATGAAACGCCACCTCGTCTGGCTGGCATCCGAATGCGAGCTGGTCTTCGTTCCCCCTCCGTGACCGAAGGCGCACCCGCCGCGCCATGTGCGCCCCCGCACGCCGCCGCACGCCCCGCTGCGCTGCACCTTGGCATCGCCGCGCCGCAGCGCCACCTCGACCACGGCTTTAAACCGGCTGCGGCGCGACCGCAGCAGCACGAGGTACCCCATGCCGTCCCTGCTCGACCCGATCCGCATTGGCGCCATCGAAGCGAAGAACCGGATCTTCATGGCCCCGCTCACCCGCGGCCGCGGCACCCGCGCGCACGTGCCGACCCCGATCATGGCCGAATACTACGCCCAGCGCGCCGGCGCCGGCCTCATCATCAGCGAGGCCACCGGCATCTCTCAGGAGGGGCTGGGCTGGCCGTTCGCGCCGGGTATCTGGTCCGACGCCCAGGTCGATGCGTGGCGGCCGATCGTGAAGGCGGTCCACGACAAGGGTGGCAAGATCGTCTGCCAGATCTGGCATATGGGCCAGCTGGTCCACCCGGACTTCCTCGGCGGCGCCCAGCCGGTCGCGGCCTCGGCCACGACGGCGCCGGATCAGGCCCACACCTATGAGGGCAAGAAGCCCTACGCCGAGGCCCGCCCCCTGGAGATCGCCGAAATCCCGCGCCTGCTCGGTGACTACGAGCGCGCCACCGCCAACGCGCTGGCGGCCGGGTTCGACGGCGTGCAGATCCACGCGGCGAATGGCTACCTGATCGACGAGTTCCTGCGCGACGGCACCAATCACCGCACCGACCAGTACGGCGGCGCGATCGAGAACCGCGTGCGGCTGCTGCGCGAGGTCACCGCGGCGGTGGCCAAGGTCGCGGGACCCGAGCGTACCGGCGTGCGCCTCTCGCCGAACGGCGCGATCCAGGGCTGCAACGATTCGAACCCCGAGCCGCTGTTCGTGGCCGCCGCCCAGGCGCTCGCCGATCTCGATGTCGCCTTCCTGGAGATGCGCGAGCCCGGCCCGGATGGGACCTTCGGCAAGGCCGACCATCCGCCGATCGCCCCTGCGATGCGCCGGGTGTTCCGCAACCCGATGATCCTCAACGCCGATTATGACGGCGTCAGCGGCCAGAAGGTGCTGGATGCCGGAGAGGCGGACGCGATCGCGTTCGGGCGGACCTTCATCGCCAATCCCGATCTCGTCGAGCGGATCGCCAAGGGTGCGCCGCTCAACAAGGACGAGGCTGCCACGTGGTACAGCCAGGGTCCGCAAGGGTACATCGACTACCCAACCCTGGGTGCGGCCCGCGCCGCCTAAGGCATCACGGGCCCGATCGGCCGCCGCGCCCGTTGCGGGCGCGGCGATCGTCTACGCAGCCACCTAGGCAGGGAAGCTCAACAGGCCTATGTGACGGCCGAACCATGGATGTGCCGGCACCTCACGCGCTCCCAGCTTCCCCACCGGCCGGCGGCGCCTGGCGCACCGCGGAACGGCTCGCGGAGCTACGCGACCTCGCGATCCTCGATACGGAGCCCGAGCCGCTTTACGACGATCTCGTGCGGGTCGCCGCCTATGTCTGTCGCGCGCCGGTCGCCCTGGTCAGTCTGGTCGATGCCGAGAGGCAATGGTTCAAGTCGGAGGTCGGGCTCGGTGAACGGGAGCTGCCGATCAATTGCTCGGTCTGCGCCTACACGATCGAGTCCGACGGCCTGCTCGTCATCCCCGATCTGACAGCCGATCCGAGGACCATCGAGAATCCTCTGGTAACTGGCCCGGAGGGGTTCCGCTTCTATGCCGGCGCCACGATCCGGGGTGCCCAGGGCATCCCGCTCGGCGCGCTCTGCGTGCTCGACCGGGCGCCGCGGCCGGATGGGCTCGACACGGAACAGACGGCCACGCTCACCGCGCTCGCCCGTCAGATCTCCAGCCTGCTCGAGCACCGGCGGACCCTGGCGCAGGTGGCGAGCCGCGAGGCCGAGATCGCCGCGAGCGAGCGCCGCTTCCGGGTGATGACCGCGGCGATGCCCCAGATGGTCTGGACCACCCGGCCCGACGGGTTCCACGATTACTACAACGACCGCTGGTACGAGTTCACCGGCGTGCCCTCCGGCTCCACCGATGGCGAGGGCTGGAACGATGTGTTCCACCCCGCCGACCAGGAGCGGGCCTGGGCGCGCTGGCGCCACTCGCTGGCCACCGGCGATCCCTACGAGATCGAGTACCGCCTGCGCCATCGCGACGGCGCCTATCGCTGGACGCTGGGCCGCGCCATGCCGATCCGCGATGCCGACGGGCGGATCGAGCGCTGGTTCGGCACCTGCACCGACATCGACGACCTCAAGCGGGCCGAGGCCGAGGCGCGCAAGCTCGCCGCCATCGTCGAGACCTCCAAGGACTTCATCGGTCTCTGCACCCTGGACGGCGCGGTCACCCATCTCAACGAGGCCGCCCTGGCGCTGATCGGCCTGCCCGATCTCGCCACCGCCCGCCAGCACCGGATCCCCGATTTCTTCACCGCGGACAGCCGCCGCATCCTGGAGGAGACCGCGATGCCGGCGGTGCGCCGGAACGGGTTCTGGGAGGGCGAACTGGCGTTCCGGCACTTCGTCACGGGCGAGCCGGTGGCGGTGCTCTACAACATCTTCCCGGTGCAGGACCCGACCGGGGCCGAGATCGGCTACGCCACCGTGACCCGAGACCTGCGCGAGGCCAAGCGCGCCGAGGAGGCCCGCGACCTGCTGATCCGCGAGCTGTCGCACCGGATCAAGAACATCTTCGCGGTGGTCGGCGGTTTGGCCGCGCTCACCGCCCGCAGCGATCCCGCGGCCCAGCCCTTCGCCAAGGCGTTCCGCGAGCGCCTCGGTGCCCTGGCGCGGGCGCACGAATATGTCCGGCCGCACTCCCCCGACAGCGCGCCCGCGGTGGCGGGGCAGACGGTGCTGGGCCTGATGCGCCTGATCATGGCCGCCTACGAGGAGGGCGGGCAGGCGCGCGTCGCCATCGCGGGGGACGATGTGGAGATCGGCGAGCGCACCGCGACCGCGCTGGCGCTGATCATGCACGAGCAGGCCACCAACGCCATGAAGTATGGCGGCCTCTCCACCAAGGAGGGCGGCGTCTCCTTGAGCGGGCTGCGGGAGGCGGGGCGCTATACCCTGACATGGCAGGAGGCCGGCGGCCCGCCGGTCACCGGAACCCCGTCCCGGAAGGGATTCGGCACGGTGCTGGCCGAGCGCAGCGTCGTCGGCCAGCTCGACGGCGTGCTGGAACACGATTGGGCGCCCGGGGGCCTGTTGATGCGGCTCAGCGTGCCGATCGAGAACCTCCGGGCCTGAGACTGTGATTCCGTCCTATCGGTGCATCGCAGTGGGCGCCCTGGTCGGTCGGGGCCGCCTTCTCGGCCCGCGAGAGTGCGTCATCACAAGGCGTAGGAGTTAAGCTTTTTCCCGATGGCAACGCGCACCGGACACGACAGCGATGCCGTCTTCGCCGAGCGAGGCGCGGGTCCCCTCTCCCGTGCGGGAGAGGTCTGCTTTCGCAGAAAGCCGGGTGAGGGATTTGCGGCTTCCGAAAGGGGCGCAACCGGCACGGGCGGCACTGGCGTGCTCGATCCTGAGACGTCTCGTCCCTCACCCCAACCCTCTCCCGCACGGGAGAGGGAGCCTGGCGCGCTCGCCAGAACCTTCGCCGCTTCGCTGCGCCTCGTCGTGCTCGACTTCGACGGGACCCTGGCCGACAGCTTCGACTGGTTCTGCTCGGTCATGAACGGCGTCGCCGAGCGCTACCGCTTCCGCCAGGTCGAGGCGCACGAGGTCGAGGGCCTGCGCCTTCAGGGGGCCCGCGCGATCGTGGCGCATCTCGGCATCCCGCGCTGGAAGCTGCCGCTCATCGCCCGCCACATGCACGCGCTCGCGGCCCGGGACGCGGCGCAGATCGCGTTGTTCCCGGGCGTGCCGGAGATGCTGGCGGGACTCGCGCAGGCCGGCGTGCCGATGGCGATCCTGTCGTCGAACCGGGCCGACACGGTGCGGCGGGTGCTCGGACCGGACAACGCCGCGCAGATCGACGCCTATGCCTGCGGGGCTTCACTGTTCGGAAAGGCGCGGCGCCTGCGGCGGCTCCTCGCGCGCCGGGGCGTGGTGCCGGCGCAGGCGCTGTGCATCGGCGACGAGATCCGCGACCTGGAGGCGGCGCGCGCCCTTGGCTGCCCGTTCGGTGCTGTGGCGTGGGGTTACACGGACCCCCAGGCGCTGGCGGCGCAGGGGCCCGAATACCTGTTCTCGAATCCCGGGGAGATCGCCCGCCTGCTGGCGGGCGCTCCGGCTCACTGGCCGCGGTTGGCGCCCGGAACGACGCTGGCGCCGTTGCCGCTGCCGAACGGCTCGTAGCGGGTCAGGCCGCGGAACAGCTGGCTGATGAAGGCCCGGTCGGCGCCGCTCGTCGGCGTGGTGCGCTCGATGAAGTCGAACACCCGCCCGTCCTGCAGGCCGTAGAGCGCCACGCGCTCGACCTTGAAGGCGGGGCTGAAATAGACGGCCGTGACCTTCTGATCCTCGACCTGCTCGCCCATGAACATGATCGTGCGGCGGGTGTTCTGGGAGATGTAGTACCAGGACTTGTTGCCCACCGTGGACACGGTCGAGGGCGTTCCGAGGATCTGCAGCACCTGCTCGGGGCTCATGCCGGGCTTGACCGTGGCGAGCGCCGCCTGGTCGACCTGATAGCCGTGGCGCAGCTCCTCGCCGATGCAGCCGGACAGGCCGGCTCCCGCGAGCCCGACCAGGGCGAGACGCGCGAAGGACTGGACGAGACGGCGCCGCATCGGGCCCCCAGAAAACGTGTGGACGGACAGGATGCAAACGATGCCGCGGACACGGAATTCCGACGACGCTTGCGCCCTGGGCGTGGGTTGCCGTACCGCGGGGTTATGGCTTTGACAAGGCAAGCTTGGCCACAGAACACCGGGGTGTGGCATCGATGATCGCGCGGCTGTTCCGACGGGCGAATGCGCGGCGGCAGGCCGTCGAAGGCCTGCACGTGGCGCTCAGCATGGCGGCCCGCCACCCGGGTCTCTACCTCCGCCTCGGCGTGCCCGACACCGTGGAGGGCCGGTTCGAGGCCCTGTGCCTGCACGCCATCCTGGTCCTGCGCCAGCTGAACCGGCTGCCGGCCCCGTCTGCCGAGGTGGCGCAGGATCTCGTGAATTCCGTCTTCACCCAGCTCGACGCCTCCTTGCGCGAGCTGGGTGTCGGCGACATGGGCGTGGGCAAGCGGATGAAGAAGCTCGGCGCGGCCTTCTACGGCCGGGCCACCGGCTACGACACCGCCCTGGACGCGGGCGACACGGCGGCCCTGCGCGCGGTCCTCATCCGCAACGTACTGGGCGGCGAGGGCGACGGGGCTGGGCTTGCCACCTATGTGCAGGCGGCCGACGAAGCCCTCGCCGGCGCCGATCTCGACACCCTGCTCGGGTCCGGGCCGCCCTTCCCGGAACCGGAGGGCTTCGCGCAGGCTGACGAAGCAAGAGGAGCCATCGCATGAGCCGGGACAGCCGCCGGGAGAATCCGCACGAGAGCGGCCCGCTCGTGCGCTGGGTCAATGTCGAGCGCCTGCCCCAGGGACGGGGCGCCGTCACGGTCGAGGCGAGCCCGGCCGAGTGCGCGGCGCTCGCAGCGGACTTCAAGATTCCGGGACTCCGCGATCTGGTCGGGCGGTTCGCGATTTCGGGCGCCACCAGCCGCCTCATCGTGACCGGCACCGTGGACGCTCTGGTAACGCAGGTCTGCACCGTCAGCCTCGAACCGTTCGAGGGGCCGGTCCACGAGCTGGTGGAGGTCGTGTTCACCGACACCGACCAACTCGCCGGCACCGATGCCGAGGATGTCGACATCCCCGATCCCCTGGTGGGCGGACGCCTCGATTTCGGTGCGCTCACCGCCGAGTTCCTGGCGCTGGGGCTCGACCCCTATCCGCGCAAGCCCGGCACCGCCTTCGAGCCGGTGGTGGCCGGCGACGATGCGGGGCCGCTCGCCGCCCTGGGCAAGCTGCGGGACGGCGAGGGCTGACTTTTCGCGCCGCGCCGCGCCGGCCCTCCCCCGGGCGCATGCAGCGCCAGCGGAAGCGGCCCGGGATCCCCCGCGCGCAAGGACGCGAAGCGCTCTTATGCAACACGCTGTGCCGCTTGCGCGACGCTCCGTGTGCCGGATCAGGTTCCGCTGACGCTCCACCCGTCCGGGAAAAAAGGTGTGCTTGAGGGACTCGGGCGGCGAGCGGGCGTGACGCCCGCAGGCGAACACCCCGAAAACGCTGCCTTCGCCCCCTCCGGCGAAGAACGGAACCGTCCGGCGCCCGATTTCATTTGCCCGCCGGGCCGGTATCGCTATGGTCCGCCGCGCCCGGTGGGACCCCTCCCGCCGGATCCCCCGCCGAGACCTGCGACCCGCTACCGACATGTCCCAACGCGTGTGCATCTCGCTCGACGCCATGGGCGGCGACCACGGGCCCTCCACGGTCGTGCCCGGTGCGGCGCTGGCCCGTGAGCGCCATCCCGAGACCACCTTCCTGATGTTCGGCGACGAGGCGGTGATCGCCCCGCTCGTCGCCAAGGAACCCCGGCTCAGGGACTGCGTCGAGATCCGCCACACCAGCGTGGCGGTCGCGATGGACGACAAGCCAAGCCAGGCGGTGCGCCAGGGCCGGGGCAAGTCCTCCATGTGGCAGGCGATCCAGGCGGTGCGCGACGGTCAGGCCCAGGCTTGCGTGTCGGCCGGCAACACCGGCGCCCTGATGGCGATGTCGAAGATCTGCCTGAAGACCATGTCGGGCATCGAGCGTCCGGCCATCGCCTGCCTGTGGCCGACCGTGCGCGGCGAGAGCGTCGTGCTCGATGTCGGCGCCACCATCGGGACGGATGCCGAGCACCTCGTCGAGATGGCCGTGATGGGCTCGGCCATGGCGCGGATCGTGTTCGACCTCGAACGGCCCACCGTCGGCCTGCTCAACGTCGGCACCGAGGAGATGAAGGGCAACGAGGCGGTCAAGGAGGCCGCACGGATCCTGCGCGAGTTAGAGAATCCGGGGCTGACCTACCACGGCTTCGTGGAAGGCACGGATCTCGGCCGCGGCACGGTCGACGTGGTGGTGACCGAAGGTTTCACGGGAAACATCGCCCTCAAGACCGCCGAGGGCACCGCCAAGCAGATCGGCACGTATCTCCGCGCCGCCATGACCCGGACGCTCGCCGCCAAGATCGGTGCGCTGTTCGCCCGGCAGGCGTTCCGGGCGCTGAAGGACAAGATGAACCCGAGCCGGGCCAATGGCGGCGTGTTCCTCGGACTCGAAGGCATCGTCATCAAGAGCCACGGTTCGGAAAATGCGCAAGGGTTCGCCGCCGCCGTCGATCTGGCGCACGACATGGCCCGCCACGACATGATCCGCACGATCCGCGAGATGCTCGACCAGACGGCGGCCCTGGCGCCGGCGTAACGCCGTGCAGGATGGAAAACGGATTGCTCCGGCATCACACGCAACGGTCGTGATGTCGGAGCCGTCCGGGAAGGACAGAGATGGCAACCCTCCGCACTGACCCCGAACAGAGCCGGCGCACGCCCCCGCTGCGCTCGGTGGTGGTCGGGACCGGCTCGTGTCTGCCCGAGACGGTGGTGACGAACGCCGCCCTCGCCGAGCGGGTCGACACCTCCGACGAATGGATCGTCCAGCGCACCGGGATCCGCCAGCGCCACATCGCCGGGCCCGGCGAGACCACCTCGGTGCTCGGGACCCGGGCCGCCCAGGCCGCGCTCGACGATGCCGGGCTGACGGGCGACGACATCGACCTCGTGATCTGCGCGACCTCGACGCCGGACCATACGTTCCCCGCGACCGCCACGCAGATCCAGGCGGCGCTGGGCATCCACCAGGGCGCGGCCTTCGATCTCCAGGCGGTCTGCGCCGGCTTCGTGTTCGGGGTCTCCACCGCCGACAAGTTCCTGACCACCGGGGCGGCCCGCCGGGCGCTGGTGATCGGCGCGGAGACGTTCTCGCGGATCCTCGATTGGGAGGACCGCACCACCTGTGTGCTGTTCGGCGACGGGGCCGGCGCGATCGTGCTGGAGGCCCGCGCGGACGCGGAGGGCCGCGGCGTGCTCAGCACGAGTCTGCGCTCGGACGGGCGGCACCGCGAAAAGCTCTACGTCAACGGCGGACCGGGCTCCACCGGCACCGTCGGCCACTTGCGCATGGAGGGGCGCGACGTGTTCCGCTTCGCCGTGGGCCAAGTCACCGACGTGATCGTCGCGGCGTTCGCGCAGGCCGGCCTCACGGCCGACGACCTCACGTGGTTCGTGCCCCATCAGGCCAACCGGCGGATTATCGAGGCCTCGGCCGACAAGCTCGGGATCGCCCGTGAGAAGATCGTGCTGACGGTGGATCGGCACGGCAACACCTCGGCGGCCTCGATCCCACTCGCCCTCGACGTGGCCCGGCGCGACGGGCGCATCCAGACGGGCGATCTGGTGATGATCGAGGCGATCGGCGGCGGCTTCAGCTGGGGGGCGGGGCTGATCCGCTGGTGACGCTTTCGGTGTCAGCCCGAAACAATTCGATGCGCCCGCGCGGTTGACCGGGGGCGGAGCGCCGATTAGCGTGCCGGATCATAGGGATACGTCTTCAGCGTCGAGTGCGGCTCAGTTTGCTGCGCCCGACGCCGTGGGACGAAAGACGCGGGCGAGGGGACACGGCATGGCAGGCAAGACGGTGACGCGCGCCGACTTGAGCGAGGCCGTCTACCATCAGGTGGGCCTGTCGCGGACCGAGTCGGCCGCCCTCGTCGAGACCGTCCTCTCGGAGATCTGCAGCTGCCTGGCTGGCGGCGAGACGGTGAAGCTGTCCTCGTTCGGCTCCTTCGTGGTGCGCAGCAAGGGCAAGCGCGTCGGCCGCAACCCCAAGACCGGGGTCGAAGTGGCGATCGAGCCGCGTCAGGTGATGGTGTTCAAGCCCTCGAACGTGCTCAAGGCCAAGATCAACGGCCTGAACGGCGCGAACGGTCACGACGACGACGACGACGACGATTGAGTTTTTTGCACGCTCCGTTGGAGGCTTGCAGATCCACACAACGCCGGGCAGCTCAAGCGCCGGCGCGGGGACTGTGAACCCCTCGCCCCGCTTGCGGGGAGAGGGCCGCGCCTTCCCCTTGTCGGGGAGCGCGGCGAGGCGGCAGCCGGGGGTGAGGGGGAACCTTCGCTCAGGCCTGAAATATTTGACCATTCAAGCCGTCGGAGGAGAGGTCCGGTGAGCGCGGACAAGCGCAACGCCGTCGAGGACTACCCGACCAGCGGCGGCAGCGCGGATGCCCCGTCCGGCACCGCGGTGCGGGCGACGTTCATCGTCATGGCCAGCAGCGCGTAGTAGCCGTTGATGCCGGTGAGATCGATCACGCCCTGCTCGCCGAAGCGCGCCAGCGCACCCGCGTAGCTGGCATCGCTCACCGCACGGTTGTGCGTGAGCTCGGTCGAGAAATCATAGGCCAGCGCCTCGTCGGCGCTCATCGTGTCGGGACGGCGTCCTTCGGCGAGCGCCTGCGTGGTCTCGGGGGCGACCCCGGCCTTCAGGGCGATCGGCCGATGGATCGCCCACTCGACCGGCTGGCTCCAGGCCCGGGCGACGATCAGGATCGTGAACTCGCTGATGCGCAGCGGCAGGGCGCTGCCGTAGCGCAGGTACAGCCCCATCCGGCTCGCGCACAGCATCAGTTCGGGGCTGCGCAGGAGCGGCACGAACGGACCGAAGACCGGTACGCCGCGCTCGGCCTCGAAGGCTGCCGCGGCCTCGGCCTGCGCCGGCGTCAGCCCGTCGGTCGGGATCGCCGGCATGCGATCCGCGCTGTCCTGCTCCCCGGCCATGACCGTCCCCCACGTCCCGCGCCGCAGCATGCTCTGGATTTCCGGCCCCACTGCGCCTAGACCATTCAGGCTCGCCGGCACGACCTGCGCCCGGACCGGATTGCGCTCCCCAGAGCGCTCTCTGCCGAAGTGGATGCCGGTTCGGCGCAAGTGAGCGCGTCAAACACAAAGACTCATAGCCAGCGAGGCTTACGGCTTTGGCCCTCCCCGTCAACGATCGCCGGCGCATCATGCTGCTCACGGGCGCAAGCCGGGGCATCGGTCACGCCACCGTCAAGCGCTTCTCTGCCGCGGGCTGGCGGGTGATCACCTGCTCGCGCCACCCCTTCCCGGAGAACTGCCCCTGGGAGATGGGCCCCGAGGATCATCTCCAGGTGGACCTCGCGAGCGCGCAGGACACGATGCGTGCCGTCGAGGAGGTCCGGGGCCGGCTCGGCGCCGAGGGCGGTGTGCTGCACGCGCTCGTCAACAATGCCGGCATCTCGCCGAAGGGTCCCGACGGCGCGCGCCTCGGCGCGCTGGCCAGCGATTTCGACACGTGGCAGCGGGTCTTTCAGGTCAACCTGTTCGCCACGATCCTGCTGGCCCGTGGCCTGCGCGACGAGCTCGCCCGGGCCAGGGGCTCGGTCGTCAACGTGACGTCGATCGCCGGCTCGCGGGTCCATCCCTTCGCGGGGGCGGCCTACGGCACCTCCAAGGCCGCGCTCGCCGGCCTCACCCGCGAGATGGCCGCCGATTTCGGGCCGCTGGGGGTGCGGGTGAACGCCATTTCGCCGGGCGAGATCGACACCTCGATCCTGTCGCCCGGGACCGAGAAGCTGGTCGAGCAGATCCCGCAGCGTCGGCTCGGCACGCCCGACGAGGTCGCCAAGGCGATCTACTTCCTGTGCACCGAGGCCTCCTCCTACGTGAACGGGGCCGAACTCCACATCAACGGCGGCCAGCACGTTTGACCGGAGCCTGTGTCCCCTGGAGCGTGGCCGCGGGTCACGCCGCGCGACCGGGACGGCAGAGCCGGTCGCTCCTCCTGGCCCTGATCCTGTGCGCGGGCTCCATCGCCGAGGCGCGGGCGGAGCCGGTCATTCGGGTCCTCGACCTGCCCTTTACGGTGCGGGTGCTGCGCGGGCCCCGCAGCGAGATTGCGGTTTCGGTCGCGACCTCGGGGCTGCTGCCGATCGCCGGCGCGAAGGTCGGCCATGACGCGGGCGACGAGGAGAGCGCACCGGTCGCCGTGGTCTGGGGCGACGAGGGCGGCGCCGTGCTCACGCTCGCGAACGGCACAGTCACGGTCAAGCCGATCGGGCGCGAGGCCGTGGATGGCTTGAGCGCCGCCGAGACGCCGCGCGGCGCCCGGCCGGGGACGCGGCGGGCCCTCTCAGGGCCCTTGAGCGCCTATCTCACCGGGCGTACCCGCGCCCCCGACGGCAGCGAGGCCGCCGCCGTCCTGACGATCCGCGAACGCCAGCCGATGGCGGTGAGCACCGATCCGAAGCCCGTCCCGGTCGCCACCAGCACGGTACCGGCGGGGGGCGATGCGGTGTTCGCACCGCTCCGTCCGCGCCTGCTGCGCCTCGCCGGCCGCCCGGCATTCCTGGCCGCGACCCTATCGGGTGCCGGTTCCAGCGGCCTCGCGCTGATCACGCATCCGACTGCGGAGGCGAGCTGGACCGTCGCTGCGCGCACGCCGCCGCAGCCGGGGCCGCCGCTGAAGATCGCCGGCATCGCCGAGTTCGCCGGATCCGGGATGCTTCAGGCCGCGACGGTCAGCGCGAGCGGCCGGCTTCAGCTCTGGACGCTGCAACCCGACCGGATCGAGGCCGGCGCCGAGGCCACGGGCTACGCGGCCGGTGACGGCGATTCCGATCTCGCGGTCACCGCACCGGCCGGAGGCGCCTCACCCGAGCTGGTGCTGCCGGTGGCGGGGCGTCCCGAGATCGCCCTCGTATCCGCGAAGGGCGCCCTGCACGAGCGCCTGCGCGTGACGCTGCCCGCGCCCGCCACGAACGGGATCGTGATCCTCGGCGAAGGCCCGGCGGCGCGGCTGCTGGTCGGCCTCGCCGATGGGCGGGTGGCGGTCATCGCACCCGACGGGGGGACACCGTGAGCGCAGACCCCGAGAGCCGCTTGTTTCCCGCGCGACCCTTCGTGGGCGCCTCGATCGCGGTGATCCGGGACGACCGGGTCCTGCTGGCAGCGCGGGCCAACGAGCCGATGCGGGGCGTCTGGACGCTGCCGGGCGGCCTTGTGGAGGCCGGCGAATCCCTGGCCGAGGCGGCGTTGCGCGAGCTGTCCGAGGAGGTCGGCTTGGGTGCGGAGGTGGTCGGCGTGCTCTCGCCCACCGAGATCATCGTGCGGGACGAGGCCGGTCGTGCCCGGCATCATTACGTCGTCCATCCGCACGCCGCCCTCTGGCACGGCGGCGAACCCGTGGCGGGCCCCGAGGCGCTCGGCACCCGCTGGGCGACGCTCGGGGAGGTCGCCACCCTGGAGACCACGCCGGGCCTGATCGACACCCTGCGCGAGGCCTTCGCGCGCGTCGCGGCCCGGAACGGGGAGGCGACGGCGTGAGGCGACCGGTCACGCTCCTGTGCCTGCTCGCACTGCTCGCGGGGACGGCCATCACACCGGTGCGGGCTCAGCAGCGCTCCGGGCGGACGACGGCGCCGGCAAAGGAAGCCGCGAAGGAGGCGCCCAAGGACTCAAACGCCCCCGCCGACAGTCCCGCCCCTTACGACCGCGACCTGATGCGCATGTCCGAGATCATCGGGGCGCTCGCCTTCCTGCGCGGCCTGTGCGCGGCGCCGGACGCCGCGGACTGGCCGGCCCGCATGAAGGCGCTGATCGAGTCCGAGGGTGTGACGCCCGCCCGCCGCGACCGGCTGGCCGGCGCCTACAATCGGGGCTACCGCGGCTATGCGCTGACCTACCGGGTCTGCACCCCGGCCGCCCACGAAGCAGCCGCCCGCTACGTCGCCGAGGGCGACAGGCTGTCGCATGCCCTGGCCGGGCGTTTCGGGGGCTGACACAGAGGGGTGATGTATGCGCGACACACCCCACCGTGATGCCGGCGAAGCATCGGATTTGAGTCCTCGCGTTAACCGATCCGAAATTCCCGGCTGGCCGAGCCGCCGGGACCCGCCTATCATCCGTTGGTCTACCGGGTCCCGCACCCGGCGCAACGGAAGTATCGGGTCATGCAGCACATCTCTCACACCGCTCCTCTCGAGGTCGATGTCGAGGAGAAGCGCGTCGCGCTGAGTTATGTCTCGGAGGCCTTCGCGGAAGGCTGTCTGGACGGGCTCGACGGAGACTGCATGGCCCAGGCCGCCCTGTTCGCGGCCTTTCAGGAACTGGTGATGACCTACGGCGAGGAAGCCACGGCCCGCTACGCGGAGGGCTTCCCCGAGCGCATCCGCGGCGGTGCCTTCACCACGACCCTGCAGCACTAGAGCGTCAACCCGCGGACGGAACGTCGGTTCGGCGCAGGAGAGCGCCTACGGTCAGAGGCCTGAAGCCGTGAACGATTGCAACGCGATCGGGCGCGGCTCCGGGCGATGATCCCTGGACTGGATCCCGGGCCGCGTTCCCGGACGGTTGAGGCGCGGACAGGCAGCGACTACCTCCCGGCTGCGCGGTCCAGAACTCGCCGGAGCCGCGCCGTCGCGGAAGGAATTGCCTGCCATGCCCGTCGCCCTGCTACCGGACCGCGCCCTCGTCACCGTCACCGGGCCGGACGCCGCCGCGCTGCTCCAGGGCGTGCTGACCTGCAATGTCGAGACGCTCCAGGATTCAGAAGCGCGCCTCGGGGCCCTGCTGGCGCCGCAGGGCAAGATCCTGTTCGACTTTCTGGTGTCACGCGTGCCGGACGGCTTCCGGTTCGACGTGCAGGTGGACCGTGCCGCGGATCTGGCCAAGCGCCTGACGCTGTATCGCCTGCGCGCGCAGGCGACGATCGCCGCCGACCCGACCGTGGCGGTCGCGGCCGTCTGGGATGGCGCCGTCCCGGCCGCCGCCGAGGCGGTGGCCGATTCCCGCCACGCCGATCTCGGCGCCCGGCTGTACGCCGCCGAGGGCGCCTTTTCGGCCGACGCCGCGGAAGCCGATTACCATGCGCACCGGATCGCGCTGGGCATCCCCGAGGGCGGGCGCGACTATGCATTCGGCGACGCCTTCCCGCACGAGGCGCTGATGGACCAGCTCGGCGGCGTCGACTTCCGGAAGGGCTGCTACGTCGGCCAGGAGGTGGTGTCGCGGATGCAGCACCGGGGCACGGCCCGGACCCGTATCCTGGCGGCCACCTACCCGGACGGCGCTCCCGCGCCGGGCACCGCGATCACGGCAGCCGGCAAGGTACTGGGCACCACGGGCAGCGTCGCGGATCAGCGCGGCCTCGCCCTGGTGCGGCTCGACCGTCTCGGCGATGCGCTGGCCGCCGGGGAGACGCCGCGGGCCGACGCGCAGCCGGTGCGGCTGGAACGGCCGGGTTACGCGACCTTCGCGATGCCCGAGGCGGCGGCGAGCCAGGCCGGATAAGCTGAGGCGGCCCGATTCAGCCGGTGGCGTTCTGCTCCTGTTCTCGTTAAACCGGTCCGATGTCCGAGACCGGCCTGATCGACCATCCCGATGGCTGCGCCCGCTGCTGGTGGGCGGGCCTCGACCCGCTCTACGTCGCCTATCACGACACCGAATGGGGCGTGCCCGAGCATGACGGCCGGGCGCTCTACGAGAAGCTGATCCTCGACGGCTTCCAGGCCGGGCTCTCGTGGATCACGATCCTGCGCCGCCGCGACGGGTTTCGCGACGCCTTCGCGGGTTTCGACCCGGAGCGGATCGCCCGCTTCACGGAGGACGACGTGGCGCGGCTGATGCAGGACACGCGCATCATCCGCAACCGTGCCAAGATCGTCGGGACCATCGCGGGCGCCCGGGCCTGGCTTCGGATCGAGGAATGCGGTCCGGGCTTCTCGCGCTTCCTCTGGGACTTCGTGGACGGGCAACCGATCCAGGGCAGCGCCCGGAGCCGCGCAGAGATCCAGACCGAGACGCCGGTCTCCCGGGCGATCGGAAAAGCCCTCAAGGCAGAGGGTTTCTCGTTCTGCGGGCCGACCATCGTGCATGCCTTCATGCAGGCGGTGGGCATGGTCAACGACCACCTCGTCGGCTGCCACCGGCACGGGCCCTGCGCCGAACCGGGGGGGGGCGCCTTGACCGCTCCGGCCCCTCGCGCGTGGCAGCGGATGCTCTCCGGCCGCCGCCTCGACCTCCTCGATCCGGCACCCCGGGACATCGAGATCGCCGACATCGCCCATGGGCTCGCCCGGGTCGCCCGCTGGAACGGCCAGACCCGGGGACCGCACGTCTTCTCGGTGGCCCAGCACAGCCTGCTGGTTGAGGCCGCCGGCCGCCACCTCGCCCCTGGCTGCACCGAGACCGAGTGTCTGGAGCTGCTGCTCCACGATGCGCCGGAATACGTCGTCGGCGACATCATCTCGCCCCTGAAGGCCGTGATCGGCGATGCCTATCGCGGCGTCGAGCTGCGCCTGCTCGACGCCATGCGCCGCCGCTTCGACCTGCCCGCCCCTTCCCCTGCCCTCACCCGCCTCGTGAAGCGGGCCGACCGGGCCGCCGCCCATCTGGAGGCCGTGCGGCTGGCCGGATTCGCGCCGGAGGAAGCCGAGCTTTATTTCGGCGGACCGGCGGATCTGCCCGGAGGCGTGGTCGCCCTTGCCGTGCCCTGGCCCACCGCCGACGCCGAGACGCGGTTCCTGGCGCGGTTCCTGGCGCTGCGCCCGCAGTGACGGACGAGCCCGCCTTCGATCCGTCACGATCGCGAAGCACTGCGCGTCCCCGATGCCGAAGATCTACGTCTGTCCGCTCTCGCGCCTGTCCGAGACCGTCGCCGCCACCGGCGCGAGCCATGTGCTCACGCTGATCAATGTCGGGACGCCGCTCGAGCGGCCCGCTTTGATCGCCGCCGACAACCACGCCGTCATCGGGGTCAGCGACATTGCGGAGCCGCGGGACGGACACGTTTTGCCGGCTGAGGAGCATGTCGCCGGCATTCTGGCCTTCGCCCGGGCCTGGCCCCGGGAGAAGCCGCTGGTGATCCATTGCTATGCCGGAATCAGCCGCTCGACGGCGGCGGCCTATATCGCGACGTGCGCCCTGGCGCCGGAGCGCGACGAGGGCGCGATCGCCGATGCCCTGCGGGCGGCCTCTCCGTCCGCGACGCCCAATCCCCTGTTCGTGGCCATCGCCGACCGGATGCTGGGCAGGAACGGCCGCATGGTGGCGGCCGTCGCGCGGATCGGCCGCGGTGCCGACGCCTTCGAGGGTGTGCCGTTCTGCCTGGCGCTGACATGAATGACGTCCGGGTGTGGCGTAAAGGCCGCCGCCCCGCTCCAAAACGGTCCGGGGCAGCCCGGTGTACTGGTCCCCTGGGTTGTGGCCCTGGGGGCTGGCGCCGTAGAATTCGGTTCAGAGGAAGTATCTGGGATGAGTGCGAGCAGACCCGAGGTGGCCCAGGCCGCCGGCGACCTGCCCTTCGAGAAGGCCTTGGAGCAGCTCGAGGAAATCGTGCGGCGGCTCGAACGGGGTGACGTGCCGCTCGACGAGTCGGTGGCGATCTACGAGCGCGGCGAGGTGCTGAAGAAGCACTGCGAAGCGCTTCTCAAGCGCGCCGAGGCCCGGATCCAGCGGATCACCCTCGGCTCCGATGGGCGGCCCGAGGGCGTGGCCCCACTCGATATGTCCTGAGGCTCGGGCGTAGAACCGATCCCGTCCGATAGAGGTTGATGCCGTGGCGATTACCCCCGAGCTGAGCGCGCTTCTCGACCGTATCCCGAACCCGGCAGCGTTGCGGCGTCTTCCGGAATCGGAGCTGCAGACGGTGGCGGATGCGGTGCGCGCCGAGATGATCGACGCCGTCTCGATCACCGGCGGCCATCTCGGCTCGGGGCTGGGCGTGGTCGAGCTGACCG
>NZ_JAKSYH010000174.1 GCF_022829295.1 Methylobacterium sp. J-088 | reverse complement strand
CCGGCGGATCGTCGACCCATGCGGATGCATCCTGTACCGTGCGGCAGCCCACACTAGTGCTCTGACGCATTCACTTCGTTCATGCGAGTGAGCACTAGTTCTTTGGTTTTGCATCAATTTTTCCAGACTCGGCTGACGCCTCCGTCTGGATCGATGAACTAGTGGAGCAGAGGCGAGGGCTGGGTGGCAATTCTGAGTATCCGGATCGATCTCGGACCCAGTTATCGCATAGGTCCGGGCAAGCTGCAGCTTCTGAAGATGATCGCCGAGCATGGCTCAATTTCCGCGGCGGGATGGGCACTCGGGATGTCGTATCGTCGGGAGGAGCTGTTGATAGAGTCGATGAACGGTGGCTTCAGGCGACCTGTGGTAGAGGCGCAGATCATCGGCAAGGCCGGCGGAGGTGCGCGCCTGTCGTCCTTTGGCGCAGATCTCATTGCCCAACACCGCGCTATCGAGCGAGCCGCCAACAAGGCTGCGACGCCATTTCTCGATCGGATCGCCGCGCCTGCCCAAGGCAAAGACGCCGTGCCGCCGACAACCATCTCTGAACCGAACGCACAAGATCCGACAGGCTGTTATATCCGACCTGATACAGCGCCTGCTTCTGCCAACCCTCGCCCAGGAGCGGACCGTCGTAAAACCACCCTTGGCGGTTCCCCGCGAGGCCCACTACCGGGGATGATGAGGGTAAGAACCCACGGTCTTATCGGGTCGTTTGGCGTCTGTCCGCTGAGGAGCGGCAAGGTTTGGAAGCGGACATCGCCGTCACGCTAAGACGTATAATCAGGCGTGACGGATCGGGCGCGTCACCGTGGAGGGCCGGGCACGCGAACCGCGGGGCGTTCGACCGATTGTATCCCCGACGGATACCCGAAGGCCCGGTCGCGCGGCGCGGGCATCCCGGGACGAGCACGCGTCCAGGAGCCGTATCGAGTGTCGCTCGCGAAAGATGACGGGTCGGTCGGCATCGACCTCAGGCTGCTCCGCGCGGCGGTCGATGCCACCGGCGAGGCCATCCTTATCACCACCGCCGAACTCGACGAACCCGGGCCGGTCATCGTCTACGCCAACCCGGCTTTCACGAGGCTGTCGGGATACGATGCGTCGGAAGTCGTCGGCCGCAGCCCTCGGTTCCTGCAGGGAGAGGCCACGGACCGCGCCGCTCTGGCCCCGATGCGCGCGGCGCTGGCGGTGGGCGAGGCGTTCCAGGGCGAGGCGCTGAACTACCGCAAGGACGGCTCGACCTACACGGTCGAGTGGCTGGTCACGCCGGTTCGCGACGGGGACAGCCGCATCACGCACTGGGTCTCGGCGCAGCGCGACGTCACCGGGCGCCGTGCCTTCGAGGACCGCCAGGCGCTGATGGTGCGCGAACTCCACCACCGAGTGAAGAACACCCTGGCGACCGTCCAGGCCGTCCTGAACGCGACGATGCGCTCATCGGTTACCATGGCGGAATTCTCGCGCGCGTTCGGCGGCCGCATCGTGTCGCTGGCCCGGACACACGCGCTGATCACCGAGGACGAGGCGCAGGTCGCCTCGTTCGAGGGTCTGCTCCGTGCCGAACTGGACCCCTACGACGAGGGTGGCCGGATCACCCTCGAAGGAGCGCGGCTCAAGTTGCCCTCCGAGATCGCCGTGCCCGTGAGCATGGCCCTGCACGAGCTGACGACCAACGCGCTGCGCCACGGCGCGCTGGCCCATCCCGGAGGAAGGGTCGTGGTCACCTGGAAGGTGGAGGATACCCCAGAGGGGCCGTGGCTCGCGTGGATCTGGAACGAGCACGACGGTCCACCCCCGACGCTGCCGACGCGAGAGGGTTTCGGGACGCGGCTCCTCAACAAGATCCTGACGGCGCAGGTCGCGGCCGAGGTCGACATCGCCTACGACGCCGACGGCTTGCGGATAGCCGTTCGCCTCCCGCTGGGGCGCCGGTAGTCTCCGTGCGGTCGCCACCGACACTTGCGAGCCGCCGTGCGTCGCCGTTCGCGCGATGCCGTCGAAACGCTTGGACATTCCGACGGGATGCCCCATGCTCGACCGGAGGACAGGCTCGACGGCACGGCGCTCCGGAAGGACCTCGACCCGTGCGAACCTATGCCGATTCCCGCAGCGTGCCCGTGTGATGGACCCTAGTCGCCAAGACGGGACGGAAGCGGCGCGCCTCCGGGCGCTGGACCGCTATCGCCTACTCGACACCCCGCGGGAGCAGGACTTCGACGAGATCGCGGAAGCCGCGGCGGAACTGTGCGAGACGCCCATCGCCGTGGTCAATCTGGTCGGCGACGGGCGCCAGTTCTTCAAGGCCGAGGTTGGGCTCGGCGTCCGTGAGACGCCGCTGGAGAGCTCGTTCTGTCGGCAGGCGCTCCTGCACGACGATTTCCTATACGTGCCCGACGCGGCCCGCGACCCGCGCTTCGCGGGCAATCCCCTGGTCCACGGCGAGCCCGGCCTGCGCTTCTACGCCGGCGCCCTGCTGAGGACGGCGGAGGGGCACCCGGTCGGCACGGTCTGCGTTCTCGACACCAAGCCGCACGCGCTTGCCGAGCGGCAGCGCAAGGGCCTGATGCGCCTCGCCCGCCAAGCCATGGCGCAGATGGAGCTTCGCCGCTCGCTCCGGGAGCAGGCCGAGCAGCGCATGCTGCACGAGCGCATCCTCGACAGCGCCACCGACTACGCCTTCGTCGCCACCGACCCCGAGGGGCGGATCACACGATGGAATGCCGGCGCGGAGCGCATCCTGGGCTGGACCGAGGCCGAGATGCTCGGGCGCCCGGTCGACGCGTTCTTCACGCCGGAGGACCGCGACGTCGACAGGCCCGGGACCGAGATGCGCCTCGCCCTGGAGGACGGCAGCGCCGCCGACGAGCGCTGGCACCTACGCAAGGATGGAACCCGGTTCTGGGCGTCGGGCGAGATGATGCCGCTCCGGACCGACGGTGGCGAGACTGTCGGCTTCCTCAAGATCCTGCGCGACCGGACCGACCAGCGCGAGGCCGGCGCCGCCCTCCATGCCAGCGAGATGCGCTACCGGTCCCTCGTCGAGGTCAGCCCGCAGGTGGTCTGGTTCGGGAATGCCGCAGGCGAGGTCACCTACTGCAACGCGTACTGGTATGACTACACGGGCTTGCTCCAGGGCGAGACTGGCGAGGCGAGTTGGATGGGGGTGATCCATCCCGACCACCGGGAGGCGACCCGCGCGGCGTGGCTCGCCGCCGCTGGGTCGGGGCGCCCCTACGAGGTCGAGTTCCTCCTGCGCCGGGCCGACGGGCAGTACCGCTGGTTCCTGTCGCGGGCGCACCCAGTGCCGCACGCGGCCGGCGGGCCGGCGAGTTGGATCGGCACCTCCATCGACATCCACGAGCGCAAGGTCGCCGAGGAGCGCTTCAAGACCCTCACCGAGCTCGCCCCGGCCATCATCTGGTTCGGGAACCCGGATGGCAGCCTCAGCTACCTGAACGACCGCTGGTACGCCTATACGGGCCAGACCCCGGAGGAAGCGCTGCCGCTCGGCTGGGGCGCCGTGATCCACCCGGACGACCTGCCCGGGCTGCTGCAGGCCTGGGAGCACGCACGGACGAACGAGGTCGTCTATGACACCGAGGCGCGGCTGCGCCGCCACGACGGCGAGTATCGCTGGTTCCTGATTAGGGCGGAGCCGATGCGCGACGGCACCGGCAAGGTCGTCGGCTGGCTCGGCAGCGACAGTGACATCCACGACCGCCGTCAGGCCGAGGACGACCTCCACCGGGCGCGCGAACAACTGCGCCTTGCGGTCGAGTCGACCGGGACCGGCATCTTCGACTACGACCTCGTCGCCGACAGCCTTGTCTGGGACGCCCGAACCCTTGCCCTGTTCGGACTGCCGCCCGAGGCGGCAGTGAGCTACGACACCTTCCTCGTCGGCCTCCATCCCGACGACCGCGACTGGGTCGACGCGGCGGTGAAGGTGGCTATCGACCCGGCCGGACCCGGGACCTACGACATCGCCTTCCGGGTGATCGGCTTGTCGGATAGGGTCGAGCGCTGGGTGGCGGCCAAGGGGCAGGCCTTCGTCGAGGGGGGGCGGACCGTCCGGTTCATCGGCACGACGCGCGACGTGACAGCGAGCCGCCGGGCCGAGCAGGCCCTCCGCCAGGCCGAGGAGCGCTACAGGCTGGCCGCCCGGGCCACCAACGACGCTATCTGGGATTGGGACCTCGCCACGAACCACGTGAGCTGGAACGAGGCGCTCCACACCGCCCACGGGCATGCGCCCGACGCGGTCGAGCCGACCGGGGACTGGTGGATCGGTCACATCCACACCGACGACCGCGAACGCGTCGACCGCTCGATCCACGCGATCATCGACGGTGACGGGACGGCATGGAGCGACGAGTACCGCTTCCGGCGCGCGGACGGCACCTACGCCGACATTCTCGACCGCGGCTACGTGCTGCGTGACGCGGCCGGCCGGGCCTTGCGGATGATCGGCGCCATGTTCGACATCAGCGAGGGCAAGCGGGCCGAGGAGTACCAGCGGCTACTGACGGGCGAGCTGCAGCACCGGGTGAAGAATACGCTGGCGTTGGTCCAGGCCATCGCCGCCCAGACCTTCCGCAACGTCACCGACACAGAAGCCGCGCGCGAGGCTTTCTCCGCCCGCCTGATCTCGCTCGGGCGGGCGCACGACATCCTGACCCAGGCGAGTTGGACGGAGGCGCCCATCGCCGAGGTCGTGGAGGGCGCGCTCTCGGTTCACCGCGGCGGGGCGGCGTCCCGCATCCGCGCCAGCGGCCCGAACGTGCCCCTTGCCGCCAAGCCGGCCCTTGCCCTGGCGCTGGCCCTGCACGAGCTCGCCACCAACGCGGCCAAGTACGGGGCGCTGTCGAACGAGGCCGGCACGGTCGACCTGCGTTGGCACGTCGTGCACGAGGGCGGGGCGCCCCGCTTCTGCCTGACCTGGTCCGAGCAGGGCGGCCCTCCGATCCTGGCGCAACCGACGCGTCGCGGGTTCGGCTCGCGCCTGATCGAGCGCAGCTTCGCGGCCGAGGTCGGCGGCGACGTAAGGCTGACCTACGCCCAAACCGGGCTCGCCTGCCGCCTGGAAGCGCCCCTGGCCTCGATGCAGGAGGCGGGCGGCGACGAGGCGGCGGCCTGAGGTCGGCATTGTTCCGGCGTCCTCGACCTGAGAAGGTCGCGGACGATGGAGCCGCCAACCGAGCTCACGGCGACAGCCGTCGTCCCATCAGCCGTTTCTGGCTTTGCCAGGTTGGCGACCTTGCGCAGCAGGCGCGACAGGTCCTCGACCGAGTAGGCCTTGTGAAGAAGCTCGAAGCCGTACGTGCCGTTCCGGGCAAGGACGTGGCTGTAACCCGAGGCCAGCAGGACGGGCAGGTCGTGATGGCGGCGTCGAATCTCGTGAGCGAGGTCGATGCCGTTCATGCCCGGCATCACCACGTCCGAGAACACGACGTCGAAGCGTTCGGCATCTCGCTCCAGCTCGGCCAACGCCTGCTCCGCGTTCGTGGCCCAGACGGTCCGGTAGCCGAGCTCGGACAGGGTTTGGGGCGCGAATGTCCCGACGTCGATCATGCGCATCGGCGCGCCATCGGGGGCGCGGGTCAACTGGGCGCGGATATGCACCCAGCGGACGTCGCCGGAAGGGGTCAGCGCCCGGTACTCGATGTCGTAATCGCATCCTGTTTGGATGGTGCGCGCGACGGCGGCGCCCATCCGATCCCGGTCATCCGGATGGACGGCGGCGCGAAGCGCCTCGTAGGGGAACGGTTCGTCGGGATAGCGGCCGAAGGTCCTGCGGCACGCCGCGGAGGTGGTCATCTCGCCGCTCGCAAGGTCGAGGCGCCAGACGCCGATGCTCCCCGCGTCGAGGGCGAAGCGAAGTTCGGCCATCTCGTTCAGCCGGTCCTCGCCGGCGACGGAAAGTTGAGCCGGCGTCATGAACACCCGCGGGTGTTCACGCCGTGCACTTGGGCGGCCAGGGCCCGGAAGCACGGCCCCAGGGGTGAATCGGAAGCGGGCTACGAGGCGGCGTGAGCGACATGGCACAACAATTCAGGGTGCGGGCGACGCGTCAAACGTCCCGAACCTCGGCACGGGACGGATCAAGGGCACTCGGTCGGGTTACGGCATGCCGCCGCGGTCCGATACCAGCCGCAGGCCCAGGGCCGGGCGCTCCGTGAGGGCGAAGGCGACCTTGCGTTCGAGCTCGCCGTCCCGGTACGGCTTGAGGACGACCGCATCCGCCCCATGGGCGCCGGCCTGCGTCAGGGCCGTGGTGTCGGCGAATCCCGTGACGAACAGCACCGGCATCGCTGGCCAGCGCTTGCGAATCTCAAGGGCCGCCTCGGCGCCGTTCATGCCCGGCATGGCGAAGTCGAGCACGACGAGGTCGACGCACGGGTCCGCCTCCAGGGAGGCCAGCGCCTGCAGGCCCGAGGCCGCCTCGCGCACCTCGTGCCCGGCCTCCGAGAGCCTGGTCACGGTGACCTCCCGGACCTCGGCGTCGTCGTCCACGACAAGGAGCGTCGGGCGGCCACCCGGCGGATGCGTCCGCGTGCAATCGATCGGCGCGGCCTTTGCCGTAGCGGCCGGCTCCCCCTCGATCCGGGGCAGGTAGACTTTGATCGAGGTGCCCTCGCCGAGCGTCGTGTCGATGCGGATGCCGCCGCCCGACTGCTTCACGAACCCGAAGACCTGCGCCAGCCCGAGGCCGGAGCCCTTACCGACCTCCTTGGTCGTGAAGAACGGCTCGAACACTCGGGCGAGCACCTCTGGCCGCATGCCGGTCCCTGTGTCGCTTACGGCCACCATGACGTACTCGCCCGGCTGGGGCTGCTCCGGCCGGCTTGGGGCGCCGGTGACGATGACGTTGGCGGTCTCGATTGTGAGGCGCCCGCCCACCGCCATCGCGTCGCGGGCGTTGATGGCCAGGTTCAGGATGACGAGCTCGATCTGCGTCGCGTCGACCAGCGCTGGCCACAGGTCGGCCTGCAACGTGGTCTCGATCTGCACCGCCCCGCCGATGGAGCTCTGCAGAAGGTCGCGCATCGAGGCGACGGTGTCGTTCAGGCCGACGGGCGTCGGCTCCAGCCGCTGGCGGCGCGAGAAGGCGAGAAGTTGTGCCGTGAGGCGGGCGCCGCGGTCGGCCGCCCCCTTCATCATCGCGAGCCGGCGCTTCGAGCGGTCGTCCGCGACCGCACGCTCCAGGAACTCAATGTTGCCGGAGATGACGGTGAGCAGGTTGTTGAAGTCGTGCGCGACTCCGGAGGTCAATTGCCCGACCGCCTCAAGCCGCTGGTTCAGCCGCAGGGCGTCCTCGACCCGCTCGCGCTCGCCGATCTCGCGCTTCAGTTCGGCGTTGGCCTCGGCGAGCTCGCGGGTCCGCTCGGCGATGCGCGCCTCCAGCGTCTCGTTGAGGGCTTGAAGGGCGGTCTCGGCCGCGCGTCTGTCGGTGCGACCGCGCGCTTCAGTCAAGGCGCGCACGACGGTGCGGGCCATGCGATCGAGGCGCTGCTTGGTGACGTAGTCGGTGGCGCCGTTCTTCAGCGCCTCGACCGCTACTTCCTCGCCGAGCGTCCCCGAGCAGAAGATGAACGGGATGTCCGGGCACTGCTCGCGGGCGATGCCGAGGGCGCTGACGCCGTCGAAGGTCGGCAGGACGTAGTCCGCCAGGATGAGGTCGTGCCGGCCGGGCAGCGCCGTCGCGGCGAACGCGTCGCGCGTCATCACCCGCTCGATCACGAACGGGTGGCCGAGGTTGTCCAGCTCGGCCTCGATGAGCTCCGCGTCGAGGTCGCTGTCCTCCAAGTGCAGGATTCGCAGCGGACCGGCGGAGGGTCCGATCACCCGTTCGATGGCCAGCCTCCCTTGTGCGGTGGCGCCTCGTTGAGCAGCGCCCAGAAGACGCCGAGCTCCTTGATGGCGGCGAAGAACTCGTCGAAGGCGACCGGCTTCACCACGAAGGCGTTCACCCCGAGGTCGTAGGAACGGACGACGTCGGTTTCCTCGCGGGAGGAGGTCAGCATCACCACCGGGATGCCGCGGGTTACAGGATCGCCCTTCACCTTCGCGAGCACCTCAAGACCGTCGACCTTGGGCAGCTTGAGGTCGAGCAGCACCACCGCCGGGTCCTGGACCTGCCGGTTCTCGTGTGGCCCGCGGCGGTAGATGAAGTCGAGCGCCTCCGCCCCGTCGCGGCAGATGACGATCTGATTCGCGAGCTGGCTCGATTCCAGCGCCGCTAGGGTCAGCTCGATGTCGTTGGGGTTGTCCTCGACGAGGAGGATCGGCTTCAGGCCGGCCATGTCAGCGTGCCTCCTCTCGGAGCGGTAGGGTGAAGGTGAAGGTCGCTCCCTCGCCGAGCCTGCCGTCGGCCCAGGCCCTGCCGCCGTGGCGCTCGACAATGCGGCGCACGTTGGCGAGCCCGATGCCGGTGCCCTCGAACTCCTCGACCCGGTGCAGGCGCTGGAATACTCCGAACAGCTTGTCGACGTAGGCCATGTCGAAGCCGACGCCGTTGTCGCGCACGAAGAATACCGCCTCGCCATCCTGCGGCGGCAGGCGCCCGATCTCGATGACCGCCTCGGGCCGGTCGCGGGTGTACTTCACAGCGTTCGAGAGCAGGTTCTCGATGACGAGCCGCAGCATGAACGGGTCGGCGTAGACACGCCCGAGCGCGCCGACTTCCCAGCGGACGGCCCGCCCTGGGGCGACGTCGCGCTCGACCTTGCGGCGCACCTCGTCCACCAGGGGGTTCATCTCGCCCGAGTTCTTATTCAGGGCATGCCGGCCCATCTGCGAGAAGGTCAGCAGGTTGTCGACCAGCGTCCCGGCCGAGAGGGCGGCCTCGATGATGGTGTCGACGTAGTGCCGGCCCTTCTCGGAGAGGTTCTGACCCTCGCGGGTTTTGAGCAGGTTCGAGTAACCGACGATGTGCCGGAACGGCGCCCGCAAGTCGTGGCTCACCGAGTACGAAAAGGCCTCCAGCTCCTTGTTCGAGCGCTGGAGCTCCTCGCTCATCGCGGCGAGCTCCTCGGCCCGGCGCAGCACGATGCCGAGCACCGAGGCGCGCAGGTCCTTGGCCGCCTCGACCTCCGGGACGGACCATGGCAGCGACCGGCCCTGCACCGTCTCCTTCCAGATCTCGAAGGACTTGCGCGGGTGCAGGCGGTCCGGCCCGCCTTGCGGGTCCGGCACCGCCGGCTTGACCGGATTGCCGCCCCACTTGACCGTCCGGACCACCTCGGGCCTGAACCACAGGATGTAGCTCGCGTACTTCTTCGAGATAGAAATCGCGAGGAGCCCGCTGGCCCGGTCCGCGTAGGCTTCCGCCCCGGGGATGGCCTCCGACAGGGCCTCGGACCCGTAGACCTCGTCGGTGTCGCCGCGCGCCGACAGCCAATCGTACATGGCCCGTACATCTCGCTCGTCCGGCGTCGTGCCCATGAGCCGGCAGCGGTCCGCGGTCACGACGGCCGCGCCGGCGGCGTTCACCAGGGCGATGACGTCGTCAGGATGGTTGAGGAGGCCGTCGACGAAGCTGTCCTCCTCCGCCATGAACCCGAGGAGTCGCGCCTGCACCTGCCCGAGGGCCAACCGCTGCTCGGCCTGGGCGCCGCGCTCGCGCGCCGAGAGTTGCAGGGCAAAAATCTGGGTGAGCACGTCGCAGGCGTTGCGGGCGTGCAGCGGCACGCGCTTGGGCTCGGCGTTGTGGCAGGAGATCAAGCCCCACAGGGCGCCATCGATCAGGATGGACACCGACATGGAGGCCATCGTGCCCATGTTGCGCATGTACTCGACGTGGACCGGCGAGACGGAGCGCAGGACGGACTGGCTGAGGTCGAGCGGCTTACCCGAGGGCGTCGCCGCTGGCCGAATCGGCACGGGCGCGTAGCCCGCGTCCGGGATGATGCGCATGCGGTTGCGGCGGTAGAGCTCGCGCGCCTGGGCCGGGATGTCCGAGGCCGGGAAGCGCAGGTCGAGGTAGCTCGGCAGCGCACCGTTGCCATCCTCGGCCAGCACGGTGCCGTGCCAGTCCCGGTCGAACCGGTAGACCAGCGCCCGGTCGAGGCCGGTGACGGCGCGGATATCCTCGGCGACGAGCTGGCAGAGTTCCTCGACGCCCCGAGCTGCGTGCAGCCGCTCGACGAAGGTGCGCAGCCGCGGCGTGAGCACATCGAGTCCAAGGTCCGTTGCCGCGGCGTCGACCTCCTCCAGTTCCAGCACCACCAGACCATCGACGCGGTGCGCCGCGACCTCGTAGGTCAGGCGCGCGGCGTCGGACGTGAGCGTCACGGTGCGGAGGTAAGCTGCGCCCGTTTGCTGGCCGGCATCGTCGAGATGGCGACGGACGATGGCCGCGAGGTGCGGGAACACCGCGTCGAGGGCTATGCCGACGACCGCCTCGGCCGGGGCGTTGGCGCTGGCCTGCACGACGGTCAGGGACGGCGGGTCGAGGACGAGAAGGAAGCCGTGCGGCTGGACGCTGCCGACGACGTGGATCGGCTCGCGGTCGCATGCCGTGAGGTCGACCCGCTGCTGGACCTGTTCGCTCGGCTGGCTCAAGGAGATCGCATCCCGGTGTGGGCCGGATGCGGACCCTCGGGCTCCTTTCACCAGCGCGCTTCCAGGCTCCATATAGTCACAAAGCACCGATACGGAACTTGTCCCTGGCGCTTGGGTCCCGGTTCAATCTGTCGCGCGCCGGTCTTCCCCGGTCTCGGCTTGACCGTTCGACCCGTCATCGACACGCTCCCGCCATGCCACCGGGTACAGACGACCGCATCCGCGCGGAGGCTCTTGCCGGCTACGCGATCCTCGATACGCCGCCGGAGCCTGCCTTCGACGACATCGCCCTGCTCGCCTCCCAGGTGTGCGGGACGACGATGGCGTTGGTCTCGCTCGTCGACGAGGACCGCCAGTGGTTCAAGGCGCGTATCGGCTTCGCGGCATGCGAGACTGACCTGGCCCGGTCGGTGTGTGTCCACGCCATCGCCGAGACTGGCCTCACGGTCATCCCGGACCTCGCCAGCGATCCCCGCACCCGGGCCACCCCGGTCGTGACCGATCCGGGCGGCCTGCGCTTCTACGCGGGCGCGCCCCTCGCGACCGCGGAGGGCGTGGCCATCGGCACCCTGTGCGTGCTCGACACCGTCCCGCGACCCGACGGCCTGACGCCGGACCAAGCCTCCGGGCTGGCGATGCTTGGCCGGCAGGTCATGGCGCAACTCGAACTGCGCCGCTCGGTCGCCGACCTCGCCGTCAGGACCGCGAGACTGCGCGAGAGCGAGAGCCGCCTGCGCACCGTTTTCCAGACCATCTACCAGCTGCAAGGACTCCTGAGCCCCGAGGGCACCGTCCTCGACGTCAACGAGACGGCCCTGAGAGCGGTGGAACGGCGGCTCGACGAGGTCGTCGGCAAGCCGTTCTGGGAAGGGCCGTGGTTCGCGGCGACGCCGGGATTGCCCGACAGGCTACGGGCCTCGGTGGCGGCTGCGGCCGCCGGTTCCACCGTCCGCGAGGAGATCGAGGCACGGCTGCCGGACGGGATGCGGACCTTCGAGCTCGCGCTCCTCCCGGTGCCGGGACCCGACGGCGCCACCACCCTCGTGGTGGTCGAGGCCGTCGACCTGACCGAGCGTCGCGCCGCCGAGGGGCAGCTGCGGCAGTCCCAGAAAATGGAGGCGGTGGGACAGTTGACTGGCGGAATCGCACACGATTTCAACAATATGCTCGCGGTCATCGTCGGCAGCCTGAACCTGTTGGAGCGGCGGCTGGCCAAGGGCGAGACCGATGTCGGGCGCTATGTCGACGCCGCCCTGGACGGAGCGGGCAGGGCCGCCGCCCTGACCCACCGGCTGCTCGCCTTCTCGCGGCAGCAGCCCCTGGCGCCTGAGGCCATCGATGCGAACCGCATGGTGGCCGGGATGCACGACCTGCTGGTTCGCACGCTCGGGGAGGAGATTCGGGT
Organism: Methylobacterium sp. J-088; assembly: GCF_022829295.1. Classification (GTDB taxonomy): domain Bacteria; phylum Pseudomonadota; class Alphaproteobacteria; order Rhizobiales; family Beijerinckiaceae; genus Methylobacterium. The sequence goes on along the minus strand of NZ_JAKSYH010000174.1, from coordinate 1,368 downwards.
CGAGACCGTGCTGTCGGCCGGACTGTGGAAGGCCCACGCCGATCCGAGCCAGTTGGAGAACGTGATCCTGAACCTTTGCGTCAACGCCCGGGACGCGATGCCGCTCGGCGGCCGGCTTACCATCGAGACCAACAACGCCCACGTTGATGACGATTACGGGCGCGAGCACGACATCGCGTCCGGGCAGTACGTGCTCGTGGCGGTGTCGGACACTGGCACCGGCATGGCCGCCGACGTGGTCGCCAAGGCGTTCGACCCGTTCTTCACCACCAAGGCGCCGGGCAAGGGCACCGGGCTCGGCCTCAGCCAGGTGTTCGGGTTCGTGCGGCAATCAGGCGGCCACGTGAAGATCTACTCCGAGGCCGGCCACGGCACGACGCTCAAGATCTACCTCCCGCGCTTCCACGGACCGGAGGAGGCGCCGCCCGAAGCCCCGCGCCGGGCCGGACGCGGCTCGCACGGCACCGAGACCATCCTCGTGGTGGAGGACGACGAACGCATGCGCGCCTGCTCGGTAGAGTCCCTGCGGGAGCTCGGCTACGACGTCTCACACGCCCCGGGCGGCGCGGACGCCCTGCGCATGTTCGAGGCGGGACGGACCTTCGACCTGCTGTTCACGGACATCGTTATGCCCGGGATGACCGGGCGGCAGCTGGCCGACCTAGCGCTCGCCCAGGTGCCCAGCATGCGGGTGCTCTACACGACCGGCTACACCCGCAACGCGGTGGTCCATAACAGCGTGATCGACCCTGGTACCCACCTGCTGCCCAAGCCCTACGGCATCGACCAGCTCGCCGAGAAGGTTCGGACGGTCCTCGACGGCTGACACTCTTTGCGCTCCACGCGACGGTATCCTCCTCAGGCCGCGACGACCGGGATTTTCTCCGCCCGGGTCGTATGACGCGGCGAGCGCATCTTGAACCTGGTCAGCCATCTACGCGCCGGCGCGAACCCGGCGGCCGCCGGCACCACCGCCCCGCGCCCGAAGCGGCGGTTCCCCGCGTTCAGCGCCGCACCCTGCTTGCGATCGATCAGGTCGAGCCCGGGCATCGCCCGCTGAGAGGGGCGGAGCGGCAGGAGGTCAGTCGTGACCACGCCGGCCTTTGATTAGCGGAAGCCGTCCCGCCGAGTTTTTTGGACGCCGCGCAGGGCGGCCATCACGAGCGAAATGACTGGAATGGGCGCTCAGACCAGCTCTCGTTGAGTGGGACTCACGGGGTAGCCTTGGCGGCTGAAGGGTGATTCTGTCTTCGGGTTTGGAGCCCGAGGAGGATGGCATGGCTGCACCGGTGCCACTGCGATCGGACTTCGACGCGGAGGGCCTGCGCGCCGTGGCCAAGTGCGCGCGCGATCCCGCCCATCCGCGGC
>NZ_JAKSYH010000167.1 GCF_022829295.1 Methylobacterium sp. J-088 | reverse complement strand
GCGCGGGGTGGAGCAGCCCGGTAGCTCGTCAGGCTCATAACCTGAAGGTCACAGGTTCAAATCCTGTCCCCGCAACCAACTCACCACACGACCAGCAAAGCCCCCGTTCACCAGAACGGGGGCTTTGTGCCGTTCGGCGCCTGGACGTGCCGACAGGATCAGCTTGGCTGCACTTCGGTTCATCGCTCGCGCGGCTTGCGGCGACGGTGTCGTGGACCTGCCGCAATCGGCCTCGATAGCGTAGGGCTGCAGCGTGCGCCTCCGCTTCGTGTCCAGGACGGCGCGCGCCCTGACGTCGGAGCCCTCTGTATGCTGACTCGCCTCGCCCTGCCCGCCCTCGTCGCAGCCCTGCTGGCCGCCGGCCCGGCCACGGCTCAGATGGCGCGCACGGAGAGCGCGAAGGAGGGGAGTCCCGGCAAGGCCGTGCCCCTCAGCAAGGCCGACGTACAGTTGTCCTTCGCCCCCGTGGTGAAGCGCGCCGCGCCCTCGGTGGTGAACGTCTACGCCTCGCACGTGGACAAGCGCTCCAGCGCGCGCTCCAGCGCCATGGAGGAGTTCATGCGCCGCTTCTTCGGCGAGCCGGAGGGCGGGCGCGGCCCCCGGGGCGAGCGGGCGCAGAAGTCCCTGGGCTCCGGCGTTCTGGTCGATGCCGACGGGCTTGTGATCACCAACAACCACGTCATCGACAACATGAATGAGGTGCGGATCGCGCTGGCCGACCGCCGGGAGTTCGAGGCGACGATCGTGATGCGCGACACACGCACCGACCTCGCGGTGCTGAAGCTCAAGGATGTGCCGAAGGGCCTGGTGCCGATGCCGTTCGGCGATGCCGACGCCCTGGAGGTCGGTGACTTCGTGATGGCGATCGGCAACCCGTTCGGGGTCGGCCAGACCGTGACCCAGGGCATCGTGTCGGCGCTCGCCCGCACCCAGGTCGGCTCGGCGGACTACCAGTACTTCATCCAGACCGACGCGGCGATCAACCCGGGCAATTCCGGCGGCGCGCTGGTCGACCTGCGCGGCCAATTGGTCGGCATCAACACTGCGATCTACTCGCAATCCGGCGGCAGCCACGGCATCGGCTTCGCGATCCCGGTGGGCATGGTCAAGGCTGTGGTCGACGCCGCCCGCGACGGGGCCAGCATCGTGCGCCGGCCCTGGCTCGGGGCCCGTATCCAGAGCGTCACCCCCGACATCGCCGACAGCATGGGCCTCGACCACCCGACCGGCGTGCTGGTGGCGAGCCTGCAAGCCAAGAGCCCGGCCGACGAGGCGGGCCTGAAGCGCGGCGACCTGATCCTGACCGTGGACGGGCAGGAGGTGGCCGACCCGGAGGCGTTCGGCTACCGCTTCGCGCTCAAGGGCGTCCAGGGCCAGACCCGGTTCGGGATCCTGCGCGGCACGAACCGCCAGACCGTCACCGTCAAGCTGGCGCCCGCGCCGGAGACGCGCCCGCGGGACGCGCTCAAGGTGAAGACCCGCTCGCCGTTCCTGGGCGCCACGCTGGTCAACACCTCGCCGGCGGTGGCCGAGGAGATGCAGGTCGATTTCCCGGCCGACGGCGTGGCCGTGATGGCGGTGGACGAGAATTCCGTCGCGGCCCGGGTCGGGTTGCAGAAGGGCGACTTGATCGTGGCGGTCAACGGCGTGCCGATGGCGGCCACCAAGGATCTCGACCGGGTCACCCGCAACAGCCTCAACGCCTGGGAGGTCACGATCAACCGCAACGGCGAGGTCATCACCTCGGTGTTCGGCGGCTGATCCCCTGCCGTCGCGGGCACCCGGCTTGCGCCCCCGCCCAGGCCCGGTGTTGATGCGCGGATGTCCGACCTCTTCGCCTCCGCGGAGCCGCCCTCCGCGCCGGATCCCGACCGCCCGCCCGGCCCCGAGACCGCCCGGCCCCTGGCGGACCGGCTGCGCCCGCAAACCCTCGCCGAGGTGGTCGGCCAGGAGCACCTGACCGGGGAGGGCGGCGCGCTCACCCGGCTGCTGCGGGGACGGACCCTCGGCTCGCTGATCTTCTGGGGACCGCCCGGCACCGGCAAGACCACGGTGGCGCGGCTGCTCGCCCAGGGCACCGACCTGCATTTCGAGCAGATCTCGGCGATCTTTTCCGGCGTGCCCGACCTGCGCAAGGTGTTCGAGGCGGCGCGCAAGCGCCGGGTGGCCGGGCAGGCGACTCTGCTGTTCGTGGACGAGATCCATCGGTTCAACCGGGCACAGCTCGATGCCTTCCTGCCGGTGATGGAGGACGGCACCGTCACGCTGGTGGGCGCCACCACCGAGAATCCGTCCTTCGAGCTGAACGCCGCGCTCCTGTCCCGGGCGCGGGTTCTGCTGTTCCGGGCCCTCGATCCGGGCGCCCTCGCGCGGCTGCTGGTCCGGGCCGAGGCGCTGACCGGGCAAGCCCTGCCGCTCACCGAGGAGGCCCGCGGCGTGCTGGTCCGCATGGCCGACGGCGACGGCCGCGCGGCCCTGACCCTGGCCGAGGAGGTCTGGCGCTCGGCTGGTCCGGACGAGACTCTCGACGCGGAAGCGTTGCAAGAGATCGTGCAGCGGCGGGCGCCGATCTACGACAAGGCCCAGGAGGGCCATTACAACCTGATCTCGGCGCTGCATAAGACCGTGCGCGGTTCCGATCCGGACGCGGCGCTTTACTATCTCTGCCGGATGCTCGATGCCGGCGAGGACCGGCTGTTCATCGCCCGCCGGCTGGTGCGCATGGCGGTGGAGGATATCGGCCTCGCCGACCCGCAGGCCCTGGTGGTGGCCAACGCCGCCAAGGACGCGTTCGACTTCCTCGGCAGCCCGGAGGGCGAGCTGGCCCTCGCGCAGGCGGCGATCTACCTCGCCTGCGCGCCGAAATCGAACGCGGTCTACGAGGCCTACAAGGCGGCGACCCGGCTCGCCAAGGAGGCGGGCTCCCTGCCGCCGCCCCGCACCATCCTCAACGCGCCGACCAAGCTGATGAAGCGGATCGGCTACGGCGAGGGCTACCGCTACGACCACGACGAGCCCGACGCCTTCTCGGGCCAGGATTACTGGCCCGACGCGCTGGGGCGCCAGCACTTCTACCAGCCGACCGAGCGCGGCTACGAGACCCGAATCGCCGAGCGGCTCGACCGGTGGGAGGCGTTGCGCAAGCAGCGGCGCGGGGCGGGGTAGAACGGAACCGCGAGGGATATGGCCTGCGCGCCGTCTCTTTCCCGGGCGCGGGGAGCGTCAGCGGAACGCGACCCGGATCCAGCACAAGACCACGCGCAGCGTCCGTATGCGCCGCCGCGATGCCATCATGTGCCGCTGCGCGGCGCTCTGTGTGCTGGATCCGGATCAGGTTCCGCTTCGCTGCACCTGTCCAGGAAAGGGATGCGCGTCGTCCGTTGCGATAAGCCCAGCGGTGGCCGCCGATACGGTCTGAAACTGGGTTCCTCGGTCACAGATCGAGGGGCGCGTTGTCGATCACCTCCTTCATGACGAAGAAGGTCCGGGTCTGGCGCACCCCCGGCAGGCCGATCAGCGTGGCGCTGTGGAGGCGGTTGAAGTCGGCCATGTCGGAGACCCGGATCTTCAGCATGTAGTCGAAGTCGCCGGCCACGAGGTGACAGTCGAGGAGCACAGGAATCGACCGCACGGCGGTCTCGAACTCCGAAAAGCTCTCGGGTGTGGAGCGGTCGAGCACGACGCCGACAAAGACGAGGGTGCCGCGGCCGACCCGGGCCGGATCGATCAAGGCCCGCACCGCCCGCACGAACCCCTCGGTAAACAGGCGCTGGATCCGGCGGTGGCAGGTGGCCGCGCTGGTGCCGACCCGCTCGGCGATCTCGGCATTGGCCATGCGCCCATCGACCTGCAGCAGCCGCAGGATCTTGTGGTCGATCCGGTCGAGCCCTAGGGACATGACGAATTCTTTCAGATTAGTCCGTCGATGCGGAGCTATCTGCCGTAAATTGCTGCGACGGCGCAAGCAGCAGGCATATCGCTCCCAAAGATCGAGAGCACCTTTCATCAAGGATCGGGTAGATTCTTCCTGCGCCTCGAAGACGGAGCCGGGCCTTCCCGCCCGCTCCCTCGGGGCCTCGCTTCGACGCATCCGGGGACGAGCCCCCGGGCGCGTCCCGAGACCCGGAGAGACCCGATGCTGGACACATTCGAGCGCTATCCCCTGACCTTCGGCCCGACGCCGATCGAGCCGCTCAAGCGTCTGACCGCCCATCTCGGTGGCGAGGTCGAACTCTACGCCAAGCGCGAGGATTGCAATTCGGGCTTGGCCTATGGCGGCAACAAGCTGCGCAAGCTCGAATACATCGTGCCGGATGCCATCGCGAGCGGCGCCGACACGCTGGTGTCGATCGGCGGCGTGCAATCGAACCATACCCGCATGGTCGCCGCGGTCGCCGCCAAGATCGGGATGAAGTGCCGGCTTATCCAGGAGGCCTGGGTGCCCCACGAGGACGCGGTCTACGACCGTGTCGGCAACATCCTGCTGTCGCGGATCATGGGCGCGCAGACGCAGCTCGTGGATGACGGGTTCGACATCGGCATCCGCGATTCGTGGAAGCGCGCGCTCGCCGAGGTCGAGGCCAAGGGCGGCAAGCCCTACGCGATCCCGGCGGGCGCCTCGGTGCACAAGTTCGGCGGCCTCGGCTATGTCGGCTTCGCCGAGGAAGTCCGGAAGCAGGAGGCCGAGATGGGTCTGCGCTTCGATTACGTGGTGGTCTGCACCGTCACCGGCTCGACCCATGCCGGCATGCTGGTGGGCTTCTCGACGGACGGGCGCGCCCGCAACGTCATCGGCATCGACGCCTCCTGCACCCCGGCCCAGACCAAGGCCCAGGTCCTCGACATCGCCCAGAACACCGCCGCCCTGGTCGGCGCGGGCGACATCGTGGCCGACGACGTGGTGCTCAACGAGGATTACGCCTACCCGGTCTACGGCGTGCCCTCGCAGGAGACCGTGGAGGCGATCCGGCTCTCGGCCCGGCTCGAGGGGATGATCACCGACCCGGTCTACGAGGGGAAGTCGATGCAGGGCATGATCGACCTCGTGAAGAAGGGCTTCTTCCCGAAGGGCTCGAAGGTGCTCTACGCCCATCTCGGCGGCGCGCCGGCGTTGAACGGCTACAGCTACACCTTCCGCAACGGCTGAGGCGGATCGGCCGGCTCCCATCCATCCGTCTGCGCCGCACTTCGACACCGCAGGATCGGGAGGGAGGGTGGGAGCAGCGACTCTGGCGTGTGGTCCCCTATATGGCGGCGCGGGACCCGCACCGGAGACAGCAGGGATGATCGCACCGGCACCGGCACGCGCGCTGCTCCTGGCTACGCTGCTCGCCTTCGGCAGCCCTTTTGGCAGCCCCCCGGCCCGGGCCGCCTCGGGCCCGGCCGTAGAGGGTGAGAACGGGATGGTGGTCTCGTCCCAGCGCCTCGCCTCGCAGGTGGGCACCGATATCCTGAGGGCCGGCGGCAACGCCGTCGACGCCGCGGTGGCGGTGGCCTACGCGGAAGCGGTGGTGAACCCGTGCTGCGGCAATCTCGGCGGCGGCGGCTTCCTGGTGCTGCACGCGGCCGACGGCCGGAGCCGCTTCGTCAATTTCCGCGAGACCGCCCCGGCGGCCGCCACGCGCGACATGTATCTCGACGCCGCCGGCAACGTCGTGACGGGTGCGAGCCTGCGCGGCTGGAAGGCGGCGGGTGTGCCGGGGACCGTGCTCGGCCTCAACACCGCGCTCGCCCAGTACGGGACCCTGCCGCTCGCGCAGGTGATGGCACCGGCGATCGCGCTGGCCCGGGACGGGTTCGTGCTGACCCGGGGCGACACCGACATCCTCGAATCCGGTACGAAGCTGTTCGCCGCGCAAGCAAACGTCGCCCGCATCTTCCTGCGCCCGGACGGCAGCCCCTGGCGGCCCGGCGACCGCCTGGTCCAGGCCGACCTCGCCCGCACCCTCCAGGCCATCGCCGAGCGCGGCGCGGACGCCTTCTACAAGGGCGCGATCCCGGAGGCCATGGAAGCGGCCTCGCGGGCCGGTGGCGGCCTGCTGACGGCAGGAGACTTCGCTGCCTACACGGTGACGGAGTCCGAGCCGCTGACCTGCCGCTACCGAGGCACGACCGTCCTGTCGGCCCCCCCGCCCTCGTCCGGCGGCGTCACGCTCTGCGAGATTCTCGGCATCCTCGATGGCTACGACCTGCCGGCGGCCGGGTTCAACTCCGCCCGGAGCGTGCACCTGATGGTCGAGGCGATGCGGCGCGCATATGCCGACCGCAATCTGCTGCTCGGCGACCCGGCCTTCGTGGCGAATCCGGTCGCTCAGCTCCTGTCGCCGGCCTACTTGGACAAACTCCGGGCCTCGATCCCGCCGGACCGGGCGACTCCATCGGCCGAGATCCGACCGGATCCGGGCCTGGAAACGCATGAGCGGGCCGAGACCACCCACATCTCGGTCATGGACCGGGCCGGCAACGCGGTCTCGCTGACCTACACGATCAACGGCTATTTCGGCGCCGGAGTGATCGCGGGCGACACAGGGTTCTTCCTCAACGACGAGATGGACGACTTCACGGTCAAGACCGGGGTGCCGAACCTGTTTGGCCTCGTGCAGGGCACGAAGAACGCGATCCAGCCGGGCAAGCGCCCGCTCTCCTCCATGGCGCCCACGATCGTGCTGCGCGACGGCAAGGTCGCGCTGGTGGCGGGCTCGCCGGGGGGCTCGCGGATCATCACGATCAACGCGCAGACGCTGATCAACATGCTCGATTTCGGCATGGCGCCGCAGGCGGCGGTGGATGCCCCGCGCATCCACCACCAATGGCTGCCCGATACGGTCTACGCCGAGCCCTTCGCGCTCTCGGCGGACACGAAAAGCATCCTGCGCGGCATGGGCCACACGATCGTCGAGCAGAAGCCCTGGGGGGCGGAGGAACTGATCGCGGTGCGCGCCGCCGCGCCCGACGCCCCGGAGGCGGCCTCCTCGGGCAACGACGCCTCGCGCACCGGGCGGATGCGCCCAGGGCTGCTCTACGGCGCCAACGACAACCGGAGGCCGGCCGGGGCGGCGGTGGGGGAGTAACGGGTTCCCAAAGGGCTAAGCCCTTCGGCGGGGTTTGGGGCGGAGCCCCGAAGTCGGGCTTCGCCCGGGCCCAGCAGAGTTCCACCCTGCATCCGCAAAAGGTCGCAGACCTTTTGAAACCGGGACTTTTCAGCCCTGTCCGGCCTCCCGCGCCACAGCCCGATAGCCGATGTCGCGTCTACAAAACCCCTGCGGCCAGTCGATCCGGGCGACCGCCGCGTAGGCGCGGTCCTTGGCATCGGTGACGCTGTCGCCCAGCGCCGTGATCGCCAGCACCCGGCCGCCATCGGCCAGCAGCTGGCCGTTCTCGGCGCGGGTGCCGGCCTGGAAGACGAACACGCCGTCGCCCTCGGCCTCGTCGATGCCCCGGATCACGGAGCCGCGCACCACGGCACCCGGATAGCCGGCGGCCGCCATCACCACGGTGAGGGCGGCCCGGTGGGCGTCGAATTCCAGGCCCACCCCGGAGAGGTCGCCGTCGCAGGCCGAGAGCAGCGCCGGCACGAGGTCGGAGGCGAGGCGCGGCATCAGCACCTGCGCCTCGGGATCGCCGAAGCGGGTGTTGTACTCGATGAGCTTGGGGCCGTCCGCGGTGAGCATCAGGCCGGCATAGAGGATGCCGGTGAACGGGCAGCCGCGCGCCCGCATCCCGGCGAGCGTCGGGGCGATGATCTCGGCCATGACCCGGGCCTCGATCTCCGGTGTGACGACCCGGGCCGGGGAATAGGCGCCCATGCCGCCGGTATTCGGGCCGCGGTCGCCGTCGAACACGCGCTTGTGGTCCTGGGCGGTGCCGAGCGGGATCGCCCGCATGCCGTCGCACAGGGCGAAGAAGCTGGCCTCCTCGCCGAACAGGCATTCCTCGACCACCACCTCGGCGCCCGGATCTTCGAACAGCGACGCCAGGGCGTCCTCGGCCTGATCCAGGGTCTCGGCAACGGTGACGCCCTTGCCGGCGGCGAGCCCGTCGGCCTTCACGACGATCGGGGCGCCCTGCTGCCGGACATAGGCCAGGGCCGGCTGCAGTTCGGTAAAGCGCGCGAAGGCGGCGGTCGGGATGCCGCAGGCGGCGCAGAGATCCTTGGTGAAGCCCTTCGAGCCCTCGAGCCGGGCGGCATCGCGGGTCGGGCCGAAGGCGCGGATCCCGGCGGCCTTCAGATCATCGACCAGCCCGGCGACCAGGGGCGCCTCGGGGCCGACCACCACGAGGCCGATCGATTCCGAAGCACAGAAGGCGGCGATCGCGGCGTGATCCGAGATCGTCAGGTCCGGCCGGTTGGTACCGTGCCGGGCCGTGCCGGGATTGCCCGGTGCGGTGAACAGCCGGGTGCAGAGCGGGCTCTGGACCAGTCGCCAGGCCAGGGCGTGCTCGCGACCGCCGGAGCCGATCAGCAGGATATTCATGCGTACGCCACCATGGGCCCAGGTTCTGGGCGAAGCCGGCGGGCGGGGAAAGGTTTTTTTGGGCTTTCCCCGCTCTGCGCCGGTATCCCGGCCGCTCAGCAGCCGGTGCACACGCTCGTGTTGATGCCGCCGCCCCGCCGGACGAAGCCGTGGGTGCCGGGTTGGCGCGCACCGGGGCGCCCGCCATAGACGCCCCGGTAGGGCAGGACCGGCCCGAAGGACTCGAACTGGACGTTGCGTTGGATCGACTGATTCAACGTGTTGAAATCCGTGACCCGTTGCTGGTTGAGCGTGCGGATCTGACTCTGCAGGGCGAACGAGGCGTTGGCCGCGTTCGGATCGTTCTGCTGCACCTGGGCCCAGGCGGTGCCCGCCGGGAGGGCGAGCGCCAGGACGAGGAGCGCGCGGGATGCGGCGCGCATGGGGCTCTCCGTGAGAGGGACCGATCTGTCTATAGGGTCGACGTGTTGAGGTCGCGCCAAGTTCCGGGACGCGTCAACCCGGCACAACCGGTGATTTAGTCTCGGGCAGGGCATCGACCTGCTTGGGATCCAGGCCGGTATGGGCCTGCACCAGGGGATGGGGCGTCAGCGCCAGCCACTGGGTCAGCGAGATGTCGGCGTAGCGCGGGCTCTTGAACATCTCCAGGAAGGTCAGCACCGTGTCGCCGGTGTTCTCGATGTAGTGGCCCATGGCGAAGGGCACGTAGCCGACGTCGCCGGCCTGATAGTCGAAGGTGCGGGCCTTCGATTCCGAGCCGAACACGGTCATCCGGCCCTTGCCCGACAGGTAGTACTGCCACTCGTCGCTGTTGGGGTGCCAGTGCAGCTCGCGCAGCCCCCCGGGCTCGACCTCGACCAGGGCCGCCGCGATGGTGACGGAGGCCGGGAACACCGTGGAGTCGGTGATGCGCACGCTGCCGCCCTTGGTGCGGACAGGCTCCTGCGCCAGCATCCGATGGCTGAATGTCTTGGGGATCTCGCCGGCACCGCCCATCTTGTCGGCCGAGAGCGGCCCCGGATTCGGGCCGGGAAAGATGTAAAGCTCTTTCTGGGGGATCTTGGCGAAGGCGCTCTCCGGCAAGCCGAAATTCTTGGCCAGGATATCGGTGGGCGTATGCGCCAGCCAATCGGTCAGCAGGAAGGTGGAATCCTCCGAGAAGGCGCCGTCGTCGAACACGAGCAGGAACTCGCAGCCGTCGACCCCGTCGGCGGAAAGCCCCTGGATCGAATGCGGGATGCCGCCGGGGAAGTACCACAGGTCGCCCGGGCCGACATCGTCCGCGAAGGTGCGCCCGTCCTGATCGACCGCGGTGATCCGGGCCTTGCCCTTGATCATGTAGGACCACTCGGCTTCCTTGTGCCAGTGCATCTCGCGGACCACGCCGGCCTTGAGCCGCATGTTGACCCCGGCCATGGCCTTCGAGATCGGCAATTCGCGGATCGTGGTCTGGCGCGCCCAGCCGCCCTCCTCCAGCCGCATGTGGCTGTCGGCGAAGGACCATTTCAGGTTCGGCATCGTGCCGTGGTCGGTGCCGGGCGGGGCGAGCGTGAAGGGCTCCTCGGCGGCCCGCGGCAGGTTGCGCGGTCCCAGGATGTCGGCGCCCTTCGTGCCGCGCGCGGGCACGGGACCCGATGGGCCGGAGGATTGCGCGGCCGCGGGCGACGCCATCATCGCGCCGCCGGCTGCGGCGATGATGGCGCGCCTGGAAATCTCGGTCATCGTGGATCGGTCCCTAGTGTCTGGGAGGGAAACCGAACGCGGGATCCAAGGATCCGGGTCTGATCGTGCAGTGCGGCATCTCGCCCGGACCCGGTTCGCGGACTATGTGTTGAAGGCAGTGCTGGGCGCGACCCGAGGACAGGATGGCGGACCGGGACAGTTCGGCGACAGATCAGGACCGCCCGCCCGCACGCCGCGGCCGCGCCTGGCTCGTCCTCCTGATGCTGGCGGGCGCCGGCCTGCTCGGATACCGCTCCTGGCCGGACGCATCCCGGGCGGCGAGCCCGCCGCAATCCGCCGCGACGCAACCGCCGCCTGTGCGGGTGGCCCAGGCCGCCCAGGCCTCCGGCCCCCTGACCCTCACCCAGACCGGCACCACCCAGGCCTTCGACACGGCGAATCTCTACCCGCGGGCGACCGGCTACATCGTCGAGCGCAAGGTCGACATCGGCTCGCACGTGAAGGCGGGCGACCTGCTGTTCCGGATCAGCGCCCCCGACCTCGACCAGCAGCTCGTCCAGGCCCAGGCGCAGGTCGTGCAGCTGCAGGCGGCGCTGATCCAGGCCCACGCGATGGTCGATCAGGCAGACGCCAACCGCCACCTCGCGGACGTGACCAACCGCCGGACCTCGACGCTCGCCGGCACCGGGGCCGAGACCCGGCAGAACGCCGACACGTCGCAGGCCGGGGTGCTGTCGCAGACCGCCAATGTCGACGCCGTCAAGGCCGCCGTGAAGGTCGCCGAGGCCAACATCGCGGCCCAGGAGGCGCAGGCCGCCCGGCTCAAGGTCCTGACCGGTTTCGAGGAAATCCGCGCGCCCTTCGACGGTGTGGTGACGGCCCGGAACAACGATGTCGGCGACGCGGTCACGGCGGACACCAATACGGGCCTGCCGCTCCTGACGCTGAACCGGGACGACGTGCTGCGCATGGCGGTGAACGTGCCGCTCTACGCTGCCGACGGCGTGCGCGACGGGCTCGCCGCCCGGGTCGAGGTGGCGCAGATCCCCGGCAAGGTGTTTCCCGGCACGGTCTCGCGCTCGTCGGCGGCTCTGCTCTACGCCTCGCGCATCCTGGTCACCCAGGTCGACATCCCCAACCCCGACGCCGTGCTCCGGCCGGGCCTCTACATCACCCTGACGCTGGAGATTCCGCGGGTCGCGCCGGCCGTGACGGTGCCGAGCGACGCCCTGATCTTCGACCAGCACGGGACCCGCGTGGCCGTGGTCGAAACGGAGGCCGACGGGCACGCGGTGGCGCGAATGCGCCCGGTGACGATCTTCCGCCAGACCCGGACGGCCCTGGAGCTGCGCTCGGGCCTGACCGGCGACGAGCGGGTGATCGTCGGCCCACCGGCCTCCCTGCGCGACGGCGACCGGGTCACGCCGCAGCCCGAGGGCAAGGCGGGGGCGTGAGCGGCCGGGTGTTCATCAGGGCTCTGCCCTGATCACCCGCCAAAGGGCTGCAAGCCCAGCCGTTTGAGGTGTTCGCATAAGCACCGGGACATTGGCCGGACGCGCTCTCCTCCCCCTTGTGGGGAGGCGTTGGAGGTGGTGCAAGAGGCACCGGTACGCTTGATCCTGAACCACCCCCACCCCTGACCCCTCCCCGCAAGGGGGAGGGGAAAACGCAGTGCTCTTTCGGTCTGTTAGAGACACGGATTGCTGTCTGTGCACCCCGCTCAAACACCTCGAAGGGGTTGAGCCGGAGCCCTTTGGAAACCCGTTTCAGGGGCGCAACGCGACGCCCTGAGCAGGTTTCGCAAAAGTGGCCACCGGTTTTGCGATAAAAACCTGCGCTGTAACAAAGATCTTAGCGGACGGGATCCAGCCGCGCTCGGACATCGGTTCGGGCGAGGCGGGCCAGCAGGTACGCGATCTCGGCCTTGGCCGGCGCGGTCAGCGCCTGTGAGGGCTTGCGCTGCGCATCGGAGGAAAAAATCCCCCGGCGCTGGAACACGTATTTGCGCACCGCGAGCCCCAGCGGGCCCTGCTGCTGCTCGTAGCGCAGATAGGGCAGGTGGGCGTCGAACAGGTCATGGGCGGCGTCGCGCTCGCCCGCCCGGCCGAGGCGGACGACGTCGACCAGCATCTCCGGGAAGGCGTAACCGGTATTGGCGCCGTCGGCCCCGCGCTCGGTCTCGAAGTCGAGGAACAGGCCGCCATTGCCCACGAGGATGGAGATGTGGCGCATCGAGCCATCCGCCTCGAAGCCGCGCAGCGTGGAAATCTTCTCCAGGCCCGGCCAGTCCTCGTGCTTGAGCATCACGCAGGAGGGGTTTTCGGTGACGATCCGGCGGATCACGCCGGGGGTCATCTGCACCGAGAAGGTGAGGGGGTAGTCCTGCAGCACGAAGGGCACATCCGAACCGATCGCCTCGGCGGCATTGCGGTAGTAGCCCGCCACCTGATCGTCGGTGCGGAGCGTGTTGGGCGGGGCGATCATCACGCCGGACGCGCCCATCTCCATCACCTCCCGGGCGAGGGACCGCATGGCCGCGAAGCCCGGCGCCGTGACACCGACGATCACCGGCAGCCGCGTCCGCCCGAGGACGCGCTTGGCCACTGCGATCCCCTCCGCGTGGTCGAGCTTGCCGGCCTCGCCGAGCTGGCCGAGGATCGTCAGGCCGTCGACGCCGGCCGCGCCGAAGAAGTCGGTCATCCGGTCGAGGGAGGTCTCGTCGATCCGGCCATCCGGGTGGAACGGCGTCGGGGCGATCGGCACGACGCCGCGAATGTCGCTGGTGAGGGGCATACCGGTCTGATCCTCCGTCGCGGAACGATGCGGGCGGGGACCATAGGCCCGGTTAGCCGGAAAATCTTTAGCCGATGGCGGTCGGATCAGGTCGTGGTTTCGAAAGGGCGAGACCTTTCGCGGGTCCAAGGCAGAGCCCTGGTGCCGAACATTGTCTGGTGTCGGGCTGCGCCCGAGACGGTCAGGGCTCTGCCCTGACAACCCGCCAAAGGGCACAGCCCTTCGGAAACCCGGGATACGGGTCGAACAGGCTCTCGGAGCGCGTCAGTGCACGGCTTTCAGACCATGCGCGCTTACAACATATCAGGCCCGGACTTCCGCAGAACGGACAACCGGCGCGCCGGCGGAGGCCCGGACCGGCCGTCCCGAGCGCCCCGCCAGCGCCACCGAGCCCTGCTGCAGGGCGATGAAGGCGAACAGCAGCAGGCCCGTCGCGATCTTGGTCCACCAGCTCGACAGGGTACCGTCGAAGGTGATGGCCGTCTGGATCAGGCCGCCGATCATCACCCCCAGGAACGTGCCCAGCAGGCCGCCCTGGCCGCCGGAGAGCAGCGTGCCGCCGATCACCACGGCCGCGATGGCATCGAGTTCCACGCCCACCGCCGAGAGCGGCGTGCCGGAGGCGGTGTCGAGGGAGAACACGATCCCGGCGAGGGCGGCGAGCAGGCTCGACAGGGCGTAGACCGCCACGATGTTGTGCCCGACCCGCACGCCCATGAGCGCCGTGGTCTGGCGGCTGCCGCCGAGCGCGTAGACCGTGGCGCCGAAGCGCGTGGCGCGGAGCACCACCCCGCCCACCAGGAACACGGCGAGCATCACACCCGCGGTCAGGGTCAGCCGCCCGCCGCCGGGCAGGCTCAGCGACAGGTCGGAGACCGCGCCGTACAGGGGGGCGTTGATCGGCACCGATTCGGTGGAGAGCAGGAAGCCCGCGCCCCGGGCCAGGAACATGCCGGCCAGCGTCACGATGAAGGGCGGCATGTCGAAGACATGGATCAGCGCGCCCATGGCGGCGCCGAACAGGCCGGCGGCGGCGAGCACGATCCCGAAGGCTGCGAGCGGCGGGATCCCCCAGCGCTCGATCGCCAGCGCCAGGAACACCGTGGTGAACCCCACCACCGAGCCGACCGACAGGTCGATGCCGCCCGCAACGATCACGAAGGTCGTGCCCACCGCCACGATGCCCAGGAAGGCGCTGTCGGTGAGCAGGTTGCCGACGACCCGCGTGGTCAGGAAGGCGGGGTACTGCGTGGCGCAGAGGCCGTAGCCGGCCGCGAACAGCAGCGCGGCGACGAGGACCGGGAGGTTGCGGCTCATCGCGGGCTCCGCAGCAGCAGGGACAGGCCAGCGAGGCGCGGCGCTTGCAGCAGGAGCACCGCCAGCACCACCGCGGCCTTGACCACGAGGTTGAGTTCCGGCGGCAGGCCGGAGAGCAGGATCCCGGTGTTCATCGCCTGGATCAGGAAGGCCCCGAGCACCGCCAGCCACAGGCTGAACCGGCCGCCGAGCAGGGACGAGCCCGCCACCACCACGGCCAGGATCGCGTCGAGTTCGAGCCACAGCCCGGCATTGTTGGCGTCGGCCCCCAGGATGTCGGCCGCCGCGACCACGCCGGCCAGAGCCGCGCAGACGCCGCTCCAGGCATAGACCGCCAGCGTCACCGCGCGGGTGTCGATGCCGGCCAGCGCGCTCGCGCGGGCGTTGCCGCCGGTCGCCTCGATCATCAGGCCGAGCGCCGTGCCGCGCACCAGCGCGAGGGTGAGGCACAGCATGCCGAGGACCAGCACCACCGGCATCGGCACGCCGACGAGCGCGCCGCCGCCGAGGAACGCGAGGTCGGGGGAGACGAAGGTGATGATCCGCCCCTCGGTGATCAGCTGGGCGATGCCGCGGCCGGCGACCATCAGGATCAGGGTGGCGACGATCGGCTGGATCCGGAGCCCCGCCACCAGCAGGCCGTTCCACAGCCCGCACAGGAGCCCGGTGGCCAAAGCCGCCGCGAGCACCACCGGCAGGGGCTGGGTGTCGGCGAGGCTCGCCGCCACCGCGCCCGCGATCGCCATCACGGCGCCCACCGACAGGTCGATGCCGCCGGTGGCCACCACCAGCACCATGCCGAGCGACAGCAGCGCCACCGGGGCGCCGCGGTTGAACACGTCGACGAGGCTGCCGAACAGGCGCCCGTCCTGCAGATGCACGTCGAGGAATTGCGGCGCGACCAGCCGGTCGGCCAGCAGTACGGCCAGGAAGGCGAGGAGCTGGGGCGCTCCGGCACGCAGCGCGCGCATCAGGCGGGCTCCGGCACGGGAGCAGGCGTTTCCGCCGCGATCGCCCGGAGGATGGCGGTGACGTCGATCGCCCCGTCGGCGAGTTCGGCCACCTGGGCACGGTCGCGCATCACGATCACCCGGTCGGAATAGGTCACGATCTCCTCCAGCTCGGACGAGATCACCAAGAGGGCGAGGCCCGCATCGCACAGGCTCCGGATCAGCCGGATGATCTCGGCGTGAGCCCCGACGTCGATGCCCCGTGTCGGCTCGTCGAGGATCAGCAGGCGCGGCTCGGTGGCGAGCCAGCGGGCCAGAAGCGTCTTCTGCTGGTTGCCCCCGGACAGCAGCCCGAGCGGTCGCTCCGGATCGGGCGGCCGGATGTCGAGCTTGGCGATGAAGTCGCGGGCGATCCGGTCCTGCGCCGCCCGGCCCAGCGGCCGGAACGGGCCCTGTCGGGCCTGGAGCGCCAGCACGATGTTCTCCCGGACGGTCAGATCGGCGACGATGCCGTCGGTCTTGCGCTCCTCCGGGCAGTAGCCGAGGCGATGGCGCAGCGCGTCCCGGGGGCCGGCGATCCGGGTGGGCTTCCCGTCGAGCAGGATGCGGCCCTGGTCCGGCCGCTCGGCCCCGAACAGCAGGCGGGCGGTCTCGGTCCGCTCGGAGCCGAGGAGGCCCGCGAGACCCACCACCTCGCCGCCCGCCACCGACAGGTCGACGGGTTGGAGATAGCCGGCCTTGCCGAGTTTTTCCGCGCGCAGGACCGGGGCCCCGGCCTCAATCCGCTGGGCCCGCGGCCCCGTCTCCGACCGCGCCTCGTCCTCGGCGAGGTCGTGGCCCAGCATGGTGCGCACGAGGTCGAGGCGGGGAAACTGCGCGGTCTCGCGCTCGGTCACCAGCCGGCCGTTGCGCAGGACGGTGATCCGGTCGGTGATCGCGTAGACCTGCTCCAGGAAGTGGGTGACGAACACGATGCCGATGCCCCGCGCGGCCAGCCGGCGCATCACGCCGAACAGCACCGTCACCTCGTGGGTGTCGAGGCTCGCGGTCGGCTCGTCGAGGATCAGCGCCCGGGCCGAGAGGTCCACCGCCCGGGCGATCGCCACGAGGTGCTGCACCGCCACCGGGAAGCGTCCGAGCGGCGCCCCGACATCGATCGCGAGGCCGAACTCCGCCAGGCGTTCCGACGCGCGCCGCCGCATCGTCCGGCCGCGCACGAGGCCCAACCGGGTCGGCTCACGGCCGAGGAACAGGTTCTGCGCCACGGTGAGGTTCGGCAGCAGCCCGACCTCCTGGTAGACCGTGGCGATGCCGGCCCGGCCGGCCTCCTCGGCCGAGCGCGGCGCGATCGGCACGCCGTCGAGCCACACGTCGCCCGCATCGCGCCGGACGATTCCGGTCAGCGTCTTGATGAAGGTCGATTTGCCGGCGCCGTTCTCGCCCAGCAGGGCGTGGATCTCCCCCCGGCGCAGGGTGAAGTCGACCCCCGCGAGGGCGTGGTGCCCGGCGAAGCTCTTGGAGAGCCCGCGGACGCTGAGCAGGGGCGTGTCGGACACGGGACCGCTCGCAGGGGTCGCGGCGCGGGGCGCGTCAGTAGCCGAGGCCCTTCTTGCTCTCGTAGACCTTCAGCGGATCGTCGGCCGCCGTGTAGAGCTTCGATTCGGTCTGGATCCACTTGGGCGGGACGGTGCCCTTCTCCTTGAAGGCCGTGAGCACGTCGAAGGCGGGGCCGGCCATGTCGGGCGTGAGCTCGACGGTGGCGTTGGCCTCGCCCGCCGCGATCGCCTTGAAGATGTCGGGCACCGCGTCGATCGAGACCGTCAGGATCTCCCGGCCGGGCTTCAGGCCGGCCTCCTTCATCGCCTGGATGGCGCCGACCATCATGTCGTCGTTGTGGGCGTAGACGGCGCAGATCGCGCGCCCGCCCTCGGCCTTGATGAAGCTCTCCATCACCTCCTTGCCCTTGGCGCGGGTGAAGTCGCCGGTCTGGCTGCGCACGAGCTTGAGGTTGGCGTGGGACGCGAGGGCGGCGTCAAAGCCCTTCTTGCGGTTGGTGGCGACGCTCGCCCCGACCGTGCCCTGAAGCTCGACCACGTTGCAGGGTTTTTCGCCGACCGTCTTGGCCAGCCAGTTGCCGGCGACGCGGCCCTCCTCGACGCTGTCGGAGGTGACGGCGGTGAGGGTGAGGTCCTTGCCGGACGGGTCGATGTCGCGGTCGAGCAGGATCACCGGGATCTTGGCGTCCCGGGCTTCCTTCAGCACCGCGTCCCAGCCGGTGGCGACCACGGGGGCGAGCAGGATCGCGTCCACCCCCTGCGCCACGAAGGAGCGGATCGCCTTGATCTGGTTCTCTTGCTTCTGCTGCGCGTCGGCGATCTTGACGGTGATGCCGCGCGTCTTGGCCTCGGCCTTGGTCACCGTGGTCTCGGCGGCGCGCCAGCCGGATTCCGAGCCGATCTGCGAGAAGCCGACGGTCAACGAGGCCGCCTGGGCCGCACCGCCCCACGCGAGCATCGCGCCCACGAGCAATGGCTTGATGGAAACCGATTCCCTCATGACACGTCCCCCCTGGATTGCGGCCGCCGCCTCTTCGGAGCGATCGACCCGCATATGTATGACATATGCGCGGGGACTGGATAGCCGGACGCGCTCTTCCTGTCACTGCTGAAGGCGCAGCCGATCGCCGATGAACCCTGTCAGAACGAATGATTTGTCCGATTTTTCGCGCGTTGCCGGCGCGGCTGCTTCAGGCGGATCATTCATCCCGACCTGGGCCCGGCATGCCGGGTTCGTTCGCGCTTCCCAAAGGCAGATTGCCCTCCGTCCGGCGCCGCGCAGATGATTCTCTCCGCCTTCGGCACAGGTGGAAGCATCCGATGATGACCCCACGGCCAGCAAGCCGCAAACCGCGGCGCGATCGGGCTATGCCGGCTCAGACGGCGTCCTGACGGAGTTCCTCGACAAGCTCGGGATGCCGGTCGAGGAGGCGCAACAGCTGGCTGGTCGGGCCGCTCGGTTCGACCAAGCCGCGCTCATACTTGTCGAAGGCCGATTCCCCGACTTTGAGAAGGCCGCCCGCCTCGCGCTGAGAGAGGCGTAACTTCTCGCGCACTCGCCGGATTGTCGCGGGGGAGGGAAGACCTTCCACCTCCTCCTTGAGCGCGCGCAAAGCTGCATCCGTCACCGCCATGTCTTGGCCGACATGGATACCCTCGCCCTCGCCCTCCGGATAATAGCCCGGCAGGTCGACAATTCGCGTCCGCCCCCCGTAGGCAACCGTGAAGGGTCGTACATCCCGACGAAGGATCTCTGCGGTTTCGGGCGACACCATCGTTTCCGGTAGAGCGCTCTCGATCGCCATGCTCATTTCTCCTTGAACGACATGACGGTGAACGCGGTCACCGCATCGGCCTGGAACTTCACGTAGAGCGTCAGGCCTCGAGCGGGCACATGATAGACATCCTGCCAGACACGATGATCAGCATGGGTCGTCATCGACTCGAAGAACATGTCCCTTTCGATCCCGGCGATCGTTTCAGCGACACCTGCCCGATCGAACCCCAATGCGAGCGCATCGCGGAGCGCCGTCGTCGTGATCGCAAGCGTATCTGTTGCGCCTAGCGCGGCCTTGATGGCTTGGAGGTCGTAGGTCGGGCCACGCTTCTCCATGACCTCGAAATGCCACCTTAATGGTGGCAGAGCAAGGAATGGGGACGGACGAACGTCATAGCCGCTGCGGGAGGCGCCCGCGAGGCGCCGTCCCACCCGGTCAGACCAGCAGCTTGTCCAGCGTGATCGGCATCTCGCGCACCCGCACGCCGGTGGCGTGCCAGATCGCGTTGGCGATGGCGCCCACCGTGCCGGTGATGCCGATCTCGCCGACGCCCTTCACGCCGAGGTTGTTCACCACCGCGTCGTCCTCGTGGACCAGGATCGCCTCCATGGCGGGCACGTCGGCGTTCACCGGCACGTGGTATTCGGCGAGGTTGTCGTTGAGGAAGCGGCCGGTGCGCGGGTCCATCTCGGCCCGCTCGTGCAGGGCGAAGGACAGGCCCCAGATCATCCCGCCGTAATACTGGCTCTGGACCAGCCGCGGGTTGATCACCCGGCCCGCCGCGAAGGCGCCGACGAGGCGGCTCACCCGGATCTGGCCGAGATCGGGATCGACCTTCACCTCGGCGAAGACCGCCCCGTGGGCGTGCATGGCGTAGGAGGCCTGCGCGGCCGGATCGGCCCCGGCCTTGCCCTGGCCCTCGATGCTGGCCCGGCCGGCCCGCGCGAGGATGTCGGTGACGGATTCGCCCCGGCTCGGGTCGTCGCGCCGGGTCAGGCGCCCGTCGGCGGCGGTCACGCCGGCATTGCCCGCGCCGTAGAGCGGGGAGGCGGGATCGTTGGTGGCGAGATCCGCAAGCTGGCGGATCACGTCGGCCGCCGCCGCATGGATCGCACCGCCGGCTGTCGCGGTATGACCCGAGCCGCCCGCGATGCCGGCATTCGGCAGATCGGAAGACCCCATCCGGAAGGTGAGGGCGTCCATGCCGATCCCGAGCCCGTCGGCGGCGATCTGGGCGAGCGCCGTCCAGGACCCCTGGCCCATGTCGATCGCCCCGAGTTCCACCGTGCCGGTGCCGTCGGCGCGGATCTCGGCCCGGGCCATGCCTTCGAAGATCAGGGACGGGAAGGTGGCGGTGCCCATGCCGGTGCCGACCAGGAAGCCGTCCTTGTCGCGCGTCTGGCGGGGCTGGAGCGGGCGCCCGGCCCAGCCGAACGCCTCGGCGCCGCGCCGATAACATTCGCGCAGGGCTTTCGAGGAGAACGGCTTGCCGGTGATCGGCTCGACCTCGGCGTAGTTGGCGAGGCGGAAGTCCAGCGGGTCCATGCCGAGTTCGTGCGCCATCTCGTCCAGCGCGCTCTCCAAGGCGACGCTGCCGGTGGCCTCGCCGGGGGCGCGCATGAACAAGGGCGTGCCGGTATCGAGGCGCACGGCTTCGTGCCGGATCGCGAGGGCCGGGCTCGCGTAGAGGGTGCTGGTCGCCCGGCCCGCCGGCTCGAAGAAGTCGTCGAAGCTCGACGAGGCGGTGAGGATGTGGTGGTCGAGCGCCGTGAGCTTGCCGGCCGCATCGGTGCCGAGGCGCAGGGTCTGCCGGGTCGGGCCGCGATGGCCCATCGGGCCGTACATCTGGGTCCGGGTCGGCACGAGCTTCACCGGCTTGCCCACGAGCTTCGCCGCCATGCAGGCCAGCACCTGCGGCCCGGCGGGCACGCCCTTCGAGCCGAAGCCGCCGCCGAGATAGGGGCTGTCGATATGGATGTCGTCGGGGCTGATGCCGAACAGCCCGGCGAGGCGGCCCTGCGACATGGCCAGCGCCTGGGTCGGCATCAGGAGCGTCAGCCGATTCCCCTCCCAGCTGGCCACGGCCGCGTGCGGCTCCATGGCGTTGTGATACTGGGCCGGCGTCTCGTAGGTCGCCGCGATGGTCTTGGACGCGGCGGCAAGCCCGGCCTCGACGTCGCCGTCGGACTCGGCCGCGGGCGCGCCGACGCCCACGGAGGGCGGGGTGAAGACCTCGCCGGCATCGAGCCCGATCCGCGGCGTCTCGGCCGCGTAGGTCGGGGCGAGCAGCCGCGCGCCCTCGGTGGCCGCCTCCAGGGTCTCGGCGATCACCACGGCGATCGGCTGGTTGGCGTAGCGGACGCGGTCGTTCTGGAGCAGATCGAGGCGGAAGGTGAACGGGCCGTCCTTGGCGTCCGGGTCCTTGGCGAGCGTCGGCGCGTTCTCCGGCGTCATCACCGCCACGACGCCGGGATGCGCCGCGGCGGCGGCCACGTCGAGGCCGGTGACGCGGCCCTTCGCGATCCGGGCGACGCAGAGCGCCGCGTGGAGCGTACCGGGGGGCAGGTTGTCGGCGGAGAAGCGGGCCTGGCCCGTCACCTTGAGCGGGCCGTCGCGCCGGGTGAGCGGCTGGCCGATGCTGGAGCCGTGGCGGACACCGCCGGCGGGGAGGGTCGAAGGCGAGGCGGTCGCGGTCATGCGGGTCTCCTCAGACGATGCCGAACGGGGAGGCGGGGAGTGCCGGGATGCGGGCGGGCGTGCCCGCGGCGGCCTGGGTGAGGGCGCGGATCGCCACCCGGCGGGCGAGTTCGATCTTGAAGGCGTTGGCTTCGCCGGTGGGCTTGGCCCCGGCGAGCGCCGCATCGGCAGCCTTGGCGTAGGCGTCGGGGGAGGGCACCTGTCCGACGAGCGCGGCTTCGGCTTCCGCCACCCGCCAGGGCTTCAGCGCCAGCCCGCCGAGCGCCAGCCGGGCCTGTCCGATCCGGCCGCCGGCCTCCAGCGTCAAGGCGGCGGCCGCCGAGACCACCGCGAAGGCGTAGGAGGTGCGGTCGCGGACCTTGAGATAGCGGGCGTGGCCCCGGAAGGACGCCGCCTCGGGCGGCAGGCGCAGGGCGGTGATCAACTCGCCGGGCCGCAGCTCGGTCTCCCGCTCCGGATGGTCGCCGGGCAGCAGGTGGAAGGCGGTGAGCGGCACCGCGCGGGCGCCGTCCGGCCCGGCGATCTCCACCACCGCGTCGAGGGCGGCGAGCGGCACGCAGAAATCGGACGGGTGGGTGGCGATGCAGTGCTCGCTCCAGCCCTGGACCGCGTGGATCCGGGTGGCATGCCCGAGCGCCGCGCAGCCGGAACCGGGCGCGCGCTTGTTGCAGGGCGAGACCGCGTCGGTGAAGTATGGGCAGCGGGTGCGCTGCATCAGGTTGCCGCCGACGGTCGCGGCGTTGCGCAGCTGCGCCGAGGCGCCGGCCAGCAGGGCCTCGGCCACCATCGGGTAGGTTTTTTCGAACATCGCGTCGTAGGCGAGGTCGCTGTTGCGGACCAGCGCGCCGACCCGGGTGCCGCCGTCCGGCAGACGCTCGATCGACGACAGGCCGGGCAGGCGGGTGATGTCGACGATCCGCTCGGGGGTCGCGACGCCGCCCTTCATCAGGTCGACCAAGTTGGTGCCGGCGGCCAGGAAGGCGGTGCCCGGTACCTGCCCGGCCGCCACGGCCTCGGGCACGCTCGCGGGGCGGATGTAGTCGAAGGTTTTCATGCCGCGTCCTCCCGCTGCTCGGTCGTCCGGGCCGCCGCGTCCTGAACCGCATCGAGGATGCCGGCATAGGCACCGCAGCGGCAGAGATTGCCGCTCATGCCCTCGCGGATGCGCTCGGGATCGGTGCCGGCCTGGCCTTCGCGGATCAGCCCGACCGCGCTCATGATCTGGCCGGGGGTGCAGAAGCCGCACTGGAAGCCGTCATGGGCGATGAAGGCGGCCTGGACCGGATGAAGCGTGTCGCCTTCGGCGAGCCCCTCGATGGTCAGGATCTCGGCCCCGTCGAGGCTCGCGGCGAGGGTCAGGCAGCTGTTGATCCGCCGCCCGTCCACCAGCACCGTGCAGGCGCCGCACTGGCCGCGGTCGCAGCCCTTCTTGGCGCCGGTCAGGCCGAGGCGCTCGCGCAGGAGGTCGAGGAGGGTCACCCGCGGATCGTCGAGGGCGATCTCGCGCGGCTGCCCGTTCAGGGTGAGCCTGAGGGGAATGGTCATGGGGATCCCGGCTTTGCGAAGGCTGGAACTGTTACAGATAGCTGGGCCGGACTCGGCGGCGAGACCTTCAGTAGACGGCGATGTGCGCAAGCTCACGACCCGCGCCGGTTGCGCCACTCTGCAGGATTGACGGGCCGCCGAAAGTCGAGGACGGATTTTGTCTGCTGACGTGGTGTCCGCAGGCTTGGTGCGCTCTTCCGGAGTCGGACGGGGTGACGAAGCCGGGCCGTTCGGGTATCGGTTTGCGGGGGGACTTCCTCCGCCGGGCCTGTAGCTCAATGGTTAGAGCCGACCGCTCATAACGGTCTGGTTGCAGGTTCGAGTCCTGCCGGGCCCACCAGCTTAGCCCACGCGCCAGCCCAGCTTGCTCGTATCCGCCGGGTGTCTTGGATCGGCCCGATGCCGCGGATCGCAACGATCGCCGCCCATCCAAGCATGCGACAGAAGAACCGATCGACCCCCTATCCACGATGACGATGGCCCTATGACATCGATATCGTGCAGACGAGAAGGATCAGAATTTCGAACGCGATCCATCCGCCGAATACAGCAATCAGCTCCCAATTCGCTGTCTTGCCGATTTTGGTCACTGCGTACATGGGCAACCTCCCCGCGGGGCTTCAGGCTCCGCAAGCAGTTTCAGTCAACGCGATGATATCACAATTATAAGTATTCGATCATATTTGCGCCAAAATGGCAATCGTGAATTTCAACGGAGCCGGACCGACAACAGCACACGTCGTCAATGCCGCCGCCGCGCACGTAGATCCGGATAGTGGATACTGCAGCGCAGCGCGCCTAGCCGTGGCGTGTCGCCCGGACGCGCTGCGCGACCGCCAGGCGGCGACCGATGCGGCCGGCTTTCCGCGGGCCATCCCGGTCCGGCCGGCGGAGCGGCACCGGCTGCGGCGGATCCCGGCCTCACCCGTCGAACCCCCGCCCTCGCTCACGTGCCGGGCCGCAGCCGACATGACGGCAGCGACACGAGAACGGTCCATGACGCACGGCGCGCGCAACGACATCCCCGCCACGGTGACGGCGATCAAGCGCGGGGGCGTGATGGCTCAGGTCGAGGTGGCGCTCGTCGGTACAGCCTACCGCATGGCCTCGGTGATGACCGTCGATTCGCCGGAGGAACTCGGCCTCAAGGAGGGCGACACCGTGCCCGTGCTCGCGAAGGCGGTGAACGTGCTGCTCGTGAAACCGTGACGGCGCGGGGCCGGACGGGTCGTTCAAGCGTCATCGGGCGGGGTTAAGGGGGCTCTCCCCGCTGTTCCACCCCGACGCGATCATCCGATGGACTGGTTTGACCTGCCCGAGGACGCCCACCTGCCGGCCGAGCCCGACGCGAGCCGCATGCGGCTGTACATCATCGCCGGGCTGCTCGGCGTCGGGGTGCTCGGCGGGGTGCTGCATCTCCTCCCGGCCTGACGGTGACAGGCCGTCAGGCTCCGCGCGGCCCCGGCTCCGGCGCTGTGCGAGGCCGCAGCGGAGTCGGGCGCCGGGCCCCGTTCAGGCGGCCCGGATGTCGCGCAGGAAGCCGTCGACCTCCTGCTTGACGGCGAGCGACTGCTTGGCGAGCTCGACCGCCGCGCTCAAGACCTGCGTGGCGCCGCCGCCGGTCTCGCCGGAGGCCGTCAGAGCCGCGCCACGTTGGCCGAGACGCCCTGCGTCCCCTCCGCGGCCTGAGCCGTGGCCGCCTGGATGGCGGCGATCTGGCCACCGATCTCGTCGGTCGCCTTCGCGGTCTGGCCGGCCAGTTCCTTCACCTCTGCGGCGACCACCGCGAAGCCCCGGCCCGCCTCGCCGGCGCGCGCCGCCGCGATCGTGGCATTCAGTGCCAGCAGGTTGGCCAGGGCTCCACCCAGGACCAGCGCCAGCACGAGCAGGGTGATCTGGACGTTGCACGCGCTCTCCACCGCGCCTTTTCCACGGCCTGAGCGTTCTCCTCAAGGGCGGCCTTGATCAGGTCGCGCGCGGCGGTGCTTGCCTCCTCGATCTGGCTCGTCAGGGGCTTGATGCCGGTCTCGAACACCGTCTTCAGGAGATCCAGGGCGCTGGCGGTCGCCCGGAAGTCGCGGCCATAGGCGCCCAGAGTGTCGGCGACGGCCTGGATCCGGGGCGTGAAGGCGGCATCGCCCTCGGCCTCCTGGAAGACCTTCAGGCCGGCTTCGGCCTTCTCGACGTTCTTCGCGAAGGTGGCCGGGCCGTTCGGGTCGAACGTCGCCAGGAAACGCCAGTTGGCGACGCGGACCAGCAGCACGGCGCTCTCCAGGGTGTTGGTGGCGGCGGTCAGGGCGTCGCCGCCCGTGAACAGGCGCCCCTTGGCCTCGGCCACCGTGGTGCCCGACGCCGCGAGAGCCGATCGAGTTCGGCCTTCAACGCTCGGGCATGGTCGCGGATCTGTTCGTAGAGCTTGCGTCGCGCCTGTTCCAAGGCGGCGATCCGCTCGGGTGCGGGGGCGAGCCGGTACAGCTCGGACTGACCGACCAACCGCGCGGCGAGATTGTTGATGGCGAAGATCGACCGCGCCTCAAGATCGGCCGAACCGCGCGTAGAGCGCCGGCAGCACCACCAGGGTCAGCAGGGTCGCGCTGATCAGGCCGCCGATCACCACGGTGGCGAGCGGGCGCTGCACCTCCGCGCCGGTGCCGGTGGCCAGCGCCATCGGCACGAAGCCCAGGGAGGCGACCAGCCCCGTCATCGCCACCGGCCGCAGCCGGGTGAGGGCGCCCTCGCGGATCGCCACCGGCAGCGGGCGTCCTTCGGTGACCAGCTGCTTGATGAAGGTCAGCATCACGAGGCCGTTCAGCACCGCCACGCCCGAGAGCGCGATGAAGCCCACCGCCGCCGGCACCGAGAGCGGCATCCCCCGCAGCCACAGGGCCGCGATCCCGCCGGTCAGCGCCAGCGGCACGGCGCTGAATACCAGGAGCGCGTCGCGCGCCCGGCCGAGCGCCGCGGTGAGCAGCAGGAAAATCAGCCCGAAGCAGACCGGCACCACCACGGCGAGGCGCGCCCGCGCCGAGGCGAGGTTCTCGAACTGCCCGCCCCAGGTCACGAAGGAGCCCGCCGGCAGGATCACCTGCGCGGCGACCTTGTCCTGTGCCTCCGCCACCAGGGAGCCGATGTCGCGCCCGCGGACATTGGCGGTCACCACGACCCGGCGACGGCCGTTCTCGCGGCTGATCTGGTTCGGCCCCTCGCTCACCGAGAAGCGCGCCACCTGCCGCAGCAGCACGGAGGCGGCCCGGCCGTTCGCGCCCGGGGGCGAGGAAACGGGAAGCGGGATCGGCAGGTTCTCCAGGGCCTCCCGGTCCTCGCGGACCTGATCGGTCAGGCGCACCACGATCGGCACGCGCCGGTCGCCCTCGAACACGATTCCGGCCTCCCGCCCGCCCATGGCGGCGCCGATCACCTCCTGGATCGCCCCGGTGCTGAGACCCAGCCGCGCCGCCGCCTCCCGGTCGATCGTGATCTCGAATACCGGCAGGCCGGCGATCTGCTCGACCTTCACGTCGTCGGCGCCCGGGATCCCGCGCAGGATCGCGGCGATCCGGTTGGCGGTCTCCAGCATCGGCGCGAAATCCTCGCCGAACACCTTGACGGCGAGGTCGCCGCGCGTGCCGGCGAGCAGCTCGTTGAAGCGCAGCTGGATCGGCTGGGAGAATTCATAGACGTTGCCGGCGAGCTCAGTCACGGCCGCCTCGATCTGCGCCTGCAACGCCGCCTTCGACAGGCCCGGGTCGGGCCACTCCGCCTGCGGCTTGAGCATCACGAAGGTGTCGGAGGAATTCGGCGGCATCGGGTCGGTGGCGACCTCGGCGGTGCCGGTCTTGGAGAACACCGTGGCGACCTGGGGGAATTTGGCGATGGCCCGCTCGACCTTGAGCTGCATCGCCTGCGACTGCGTCAGCGATGTCGAGGGGATCCGGGTGGCGTTGAGCGCGATGCTCTTCTCGTCGAGCAGCGGGATGAACTCGGTGCCGAGCCGGGCGGCCAGCAACCCGGCGCCGACGAGCAGCAGCAAGGCCGCCCCGACGAACGGCGCGGGCGCCCGGATCGCCGCGGCGAGCACCGGCCGGTAGAGCGCCTTCAGGCCCCGGAGGATCGGGCTCTCCGCCTCGGTGACCCGGCCGGTGAGCGCGATGGCGATCAGGGCCGGCACGAAGGTCAGCGACAGCACGAAGGCCGAAGCCAGCGCCAGGATGACGGTGAGCGCCATCGGCTGGAACATCTTGCCCTCGACCCCCGAGAAGGTCAGGAGCGGCAGGTAGACCAGGATGACGATCGCCTGCCCGTAGAGGGACGGCTTGATCATCTCCTCGGCGGAGTCCCGCACGGTCTCCAGGCGCTCCTCCAGGGTGAGGGCACGCCCGATGGCGTGCTGCCGCTCGGCGAGGTGGCGCAGCGCGTTCTCGGTGATGATCACCGCCCCGTCGACGATGAGCCCGAAATCGAGCGCCCCGAGGCTCATCAGGTTGGCCGAGATCTTTCCCTCGACCATGCCGGTCACGGTCATCAGCATGGCGACCGGAATCACGAGGGCCGCGATCAGCGCCGCCCGGATGTTGCCGAGCAGCAGGAACAGCACGACGATCACGAGGGCCGCGCCCTCCGCGAGGTTTTTTGCCACCGTGCGGATCGTGGCCTCGACGAGCTGCGTCCGGTCGAGCACAGTCTCGACCACGATGCCGGCGGGCAGGGCGCGCCGGATCTGGTCCAGGCGGGTGCCGACGGCGGCCGCCACCGTGCGGCTGTTCTCGCCGATCCGCATCAGGGCGGTGCCGATCACGGTCTCCTGCCCGTTCTCGCTGGCCGAGCCGGTGCGCAGGTCGCGCCCGATCCGCACCGTGGCGACATCGCGGATCCGCACCGGGACGCCGCCGCGGCTGGCCACCACCACGTCGGCGATCGCCTCCGGGCTTTCCAGGCGCCCGGCCGCGCGCACCACGTAGCTCTCGCCATTGTCCTCCAGGTAGCGGGCACCCTGGTTGGCATTGTTGGCCTGGAGCGCCCGGGCGACGTCCGCGAAGGACAGGTCGAGGGCGGTGAGCTTCGTCGGGTCCGGCTGGACGTGGTACTGCTTCTCGAAGCCGCCGATCCCATCGACGCCGGCGACGCCGGGCACCGCCTTGATCTGGGGCCGGATGATCCAGTCCTCGACCGTGCGCAGGTAGGCGACCTGCTCCAGCTCCGTC
The DNA here is from genome assembly GCF_022829295.1 of Methylobacterium sp. J-088. Lineage (GTDB taxonomy): Bacteria > Pseudomonadota > Alphaproteobacteria > Rhizobiales > Beijerinckiaceae > Methylobacterium. The sequence continues at coordinate 66,821 of NZ_JAKSYH010000167.1, read as the reverse complement.
TTGAGATCCTGGCCCTCCGGGGTCCGGTAGCTGCCGTCGGGCTGCCAGCCGGGCTTGCCCGCCGGCACGATCACCCGCGCGCCCGGCGGCGCGTAGCGGACCGACCACATGGTGACCTCCCCGAGGCCGGTGGAGATCGGCCCCATCCGCGGCTCGACCCCGGAGGGCAGATCCTCCCGCACCTGGGCGAGGCGCTCGGCGACCTGCTGGCGGGCGAAGTAGATGTCGAGGCTCTCGGCGAAGACCGCGGTGACCTGCGAGAAGCCGTTGCGCGAGAGCGAGCGGGTGTAGTCGAGACCCTTGATGCCGGCGAGCGCGGTCTCGACCGGGTAGGTGACCTGCCGCTCGACATCGACCGGCGAGAGCGAGGGCGCCAGGGTGTTGATCTGCACCTGGTTGTTGGTGATGTCGGGCACCGCGTCGATCGGCAGCTCCGACAGTGCGACGGCGCCGAAGCCCGATGCCAGCAGCACGAGGAGCAGCACCAGCCAGCGCTGGCGGACCGAGACGGCGAGGATGCGGCTGATCATGGCGCGGTCCTCAATGGTCGTGGTCGGCATCGGCCTTGCCGAGCTCGGCCTTCAGCAGGAAGGTGTTGCCGGTCGCGATCTCGGCACCGGGCTCGAGCCCGCCGGTGACCGCGTAGGCCTCGTCGTCGGAGGGCCCGAGTTCGACCGGCCGCTTCTCGAAGCCGTCGGCATTGCGCACGAACACCACGCTCTTGCCGGCGATCGTCTGGACGGACGCCTTGGGGATCCGGACCGGGACCGTGTCCCGGGCGATCTCCACCTCGGCGGTGACGAAGGTGCCGGGCCGCCACGCGCCATCGGGGTTCGGCAGGGTCACCACCACCCGGGCCGAGCGGGTATCGGCGTTGAGGAAGGGGCTCACGAAGATCACGCGGCCCTCGGCCTGGCGCTCCGCCTCGCCGGCCCGGCCGGGGGTGACGGCGACGCGGGCGCCCTCCCGCACCTGGGCGAGATCGAGGGTAGGCACCGACAGCTCGATCCAGACCGTCGAGAGGTCCGCCACCGTGTAGAGGTCGGCCGGGTCGCCCTCCTTGCCGACCGCGGTGCCGACATCGACCTTGCGCTCGACGATCCGGCCGGCGAGCGGCGCCCGCAGGGGATAGCGGCGCAGGCTCGACTGGTTGGGCGTGGCCTCGTCGCGCTTCTGGGCGGCCGCCACCTCGGCGGCATCGAGGCCCAAGGCCGACAGCTTCTGGCGGGCGAGATCGACCCGCAGCCGGGTCTCCAGATAGGCGGCCCGGGCGGTCTCGAAGGCGGCCTCCGAGGCACTGCGCGAGGCGAGCAGCTTCTGCTGGCGCTCGAAGTTGATCGTCTGCAATTCGGCCTGGACCTGGGCGGTCAGGAATTCGCTCTTGGCGTCGGCGACCTCCCGGCTGTCGAGGATCGCCACGACCTCGTTCGCCTGCACGGCGTCGCCGAGGCGCTTGCGCATCTCCGCCACGGTGCCGACCACCCGCGCGGGGACGCGGGCGATCCGGTCGGTGTCGGGGGTGATGGTGCCGGGGACCAGCAGGTGGCGCGCCAGCGTGCCGCCGCCGACCCGCTGTGTCGCGATGTCCTGGCCGGTGATCTGATCGGCCCGCATCCGGATCACGTCCTGCGCGTGATCCGCCCCGTGATCCGCACCGTGTGGCTGGTCGTCGTGCGGTCGGCTGTCGGCGCCGGCCCTTGGCCGGTCCGTTGCCGCGGCGCGATCGCGGCCGTCCGGGCCGAGCCCGGCGCCGTCGAGGGCCTGCCGGAGGAGGGCGGGGAAGGCGGGAACGGCGGCGCCGAGGGCGATGCCGGCGGCCAGAAAGACCGCGCAGACAGCGGCGGACAGGAGGATGCGCATGGATCGGCCATGGAAGCGGCCGGGACGGCGGGATGCCGCGTGGCGGTCCCGGAATGTCCCGTTCAGGTTTCGCGTGAGGGTGGGCCCGGGGCCGGTTCAGGCCTCCGGACGAGACGCGCGCCGGTGGGCGGCGTCAGTTCACGCGCGTGGGGGCCGCGGCAGCCGGTCGGGATCGACGGAGGGGCGGCCCTGGACGAGGCGAGCGCGCAGGGGCCGGCCCGGCACGGGCGGCGGCACCATCACCCCGCCCTCCAAGCGGGCCGCCAGATGACAGCCACAATGAACATGCGCGGCAAGGCCGGGATCGACAGCGGCGGAAGAGGCCGGCGCGTCGAGGACGGCGCCCTCGCTCCGGGCATGGTGGCTGCCCGCATGGAAGGCGAGATCCGCCGCGTGGCCGACGCCCAGTCCGGCGACCGACAGCGTCAGGACGAGCGCAAGCATGCGGACGGCGATCGTCCACCAGCCCCGCGCCCGCACGGAGCGCCTATGCCGAACCCCGAAGCCCATCGCGGGTCTTATGGTCGATGGGGGGTCAGGAACACAAGGAGCCGAAGCCATACGCGCGCCGATGGCCCCGACTCAGGCGGCCAGCCGGAGGACCCAGTCGTAGAAGTCGGGCCAGTTCTCCGCGCGATCCGAAGCCGCGGCGGCCTCCGCCGGGGTCGGCGTCGCGCTCCGGGCCGGACCCTGGGTCCGGACATCCCGGGGCGCGTGGCCGAAGGCGGCGCGGAAGGCCTGGGCGAAATGCGCGGGGCTCTCGAAGCCCCAGCGATACGCCACTTCCGAGACGCGGGCGCCGCGCCCGTCGCCGGCGAGATCCTGATAGGCGCGGGCGAGCCGGCGCTGACGGATGTAGCCGGATACGCCCCCGAGCGGGACGAACAGGCGGTACAGGGCGCTGCGCGAGATCCCGAAGGATTGGCCGAGCGCCTCGGCGTTCAGGTCGGGGGAGGCCAGTTCGGCCTCGATGAACCGGCGCAGGGCGAGCAGGATCGGGGTGCCGTCCGGGGCGCGACCGGGCCGCTCCTCCGCGGGCAGGCTGGAGACCGCCGCGCCGAGGAGCATGGCCGTCGCCTGCGCGGCCGCCGCGGCCTCCCGCTCCGAGAAGCCGGGGGCGTGCGCGCCGAGGGCCCGCAGATGATCGTTCAGCATCCGGCCGAACGGGGTCGCGCCGCGGATGATTCGGCCGTGGAGCGCGTCGAGCACGCCCTGATTCGCGCCGAAGAGCCCGCGCGGCAGCACCACCGTTAGGGCCTGATAGTCCGTGGACCGGGCGGAGAGGGGCCGCGACAGGTCGAGCAGGCAGATGTCGCCCGGATCGCAATCCTGCTCGCTGCCCCCGGCCGCGACCTGGGACCGGCCGGCCAGGCGCACATGCGCCAGGATGTGATCGATGCCCATGCGGGCCACGAGGGCGCGGTCGCGGGTGAACTGCAGGCCCGAGGCGCTGGCCCGGCAGAGGATCGCGTTCCCGAGATGCTGGACCTGCGAGCGCCCGCGGAATTCCGCCAGATCCTCCTTGCGGACCGCGAAGTTCCAGAACGGTGCGACGGCATCGCGCCAGGCCGTGGCCTGATGAAGACCTGGGCGCTCGTCTTGAAGTTGCAGTACTGAGTTCGGCCGCATCACCCGTACTATTCAGCTCCCCGCCGGAGTAGTCGCCCGGGCGATCCTCTTACAGGATATCGGGCTCCCAAGAAAAGGCGCACCGCGCCGCCCCGATCGACCATCGCCCGCCCCGGGGACGCGCCACCCTGGGCCGGTCCGCCGGATGACGGATTCCGCACTGCCCGGCCGCGTTCAGGAGCGCGTGCCCGATACGAAACGTCCCGCGCGCCGGGTGGCCGCGGGACGGGACGGTGCTCGATCGTGGGACCGGCGATGTCGCCTATGGTTAACGTTGCGTCACTTTCCGCTCGGCGCCGCGCCGCTGCCCGTGGCACCGTTGCCGGTGTTGTTGTCGCCCGCCGGGGCGCCGGCGGAGGAGGTGTTGCCGTTGGGCGTGCTCTGCGCGGCGGCCATTCCGGCGGTGCCGGCGGCCAGGGCGAGGGCGAGCAGGGCGGACTGGATGGTGCGGCTGGTCATGACGCTCCCGAATTCTACGAGTCTTCGACGTACCGGCGCGGTGCCGGCCCGTGCGGGATAACCACCGGCCCCGGAGCCTGTTCCGACCCGTCCCGATCCGGGGCGTCCCGACGGAATCCGCCCGCCGCGCCCTGTTCGACCGGGAACAGCGGCGCGGCTTTCAAGCTTGTCCGACAGGGCGCCGGGCCGGCGGTCCGCCCGTCGCGGTCCTCGCGTCGCGGAAGGGGAGGCCTGATCATGACCAAGCTGTTCATCGCCCAGGTGCGCGACGCACAAGGGGAGAAACCCCTGGTCACCGTCCGGGCGGAGGCCGAGGGGGAGGCGCGCCTGTTCCTGACGGCCGCCTATCCGGACGCGGAGATCGCCGCCATCGCGGAGCCCAGCGACTGGACGAGCGATGCCGATACCGGATCCCGGGCCGGCGACATCCGCGAGCATCCGGGCGTCGCGTGGCAGATGCCCTCCAGTCTGGCCGATTGACCGACCCGAAAGGCCCGGTTGCCGACAAGTGTCGCGGTTTCGTTCAGGGGTTTTCAGCGCGGAGCGCGGATTCTGCGGCATGACGTCCGGCGATCCGACACCAAGGCTCCTGGCGGCCCTGGCTGCCCTGACCGGCACCGGGATCCTGATGTGCCGCACGGAGCCGTCCTGGGACGGGATCCTGATCGGCCTGCTGTGTCTCGGCCTCTGGGCCCTCGGAACCCTCGCGGCACGGCCCAGGCGGCTCCCGAGGCCGGCGCGGCCGATGATGCTGGAAGCCGTCATCGTCGAGACGCCCCGGGCGCCGCTGGCGTTGCTGCCCGCCCCACGTCCTGCCGTTCCGGTGCCCGCCCCCCGCCTGCTCGATGTGCCGATGCAGCGGCCGCGGGCGGTCGCGCGCCGGCGCAGGTAGCGCAGACCGGCTCCAGTCCCTCGCGAGCTTCTGCCGCAGTATCGATGCGGGCCGCCCCGCGTTGCCGGGAGCCAACCCAGGAGACAGCATGGCGGACAAGGCTGACGTGACGACCTACACGGTGAAGCAGGCGCTGGCCGCCAAGGTCGCGGATCACATCGAGATCGCGATCGAGGCGCAGGACGGCACCAAGCTGAAGCTCAAGGCGACCGCCGACCAGCTGGATGCCCTGGTGGGCGATCTGGAGACCATCCTGGATGCCGACGACGCGGAGGGCGAGGCGGCCTGATTCCGGACCGGGCCGAAGCCGTTCGGCCGGACTGACAGGCGCTAGAACCCGAACCAGGAGCGGCCTCCGATCGTGGCACGATCGGAGGCCGTTGCCGTCGAGGCATCCCGATGTCCGGGTCGCCCCGTCCGGGGAGGGGCCGATCCGGGACGGAAGCCGCCGACCAGCCGATGCCCCGGGGCAGGCCGCTTCGGCGAAGGCCGGACCGATCCCGGTGGGGACACTTCCTAGGCAAGACACCTGCTGGTCAGGACACCTGATGGTCAGGACACCGGATCGACGGTTCTTGGGCCGCGTATGTCTGGTATGGCTCAGTCTCGATGGATGGTGCCAGGGAGGCATGCGTGTTCGGCGGTGTCTTCGCTGTCCGGGACGGCGAATCCCCGGAAGCCGGGCTCAAGGCGCCGGCTCCCGGGTCACGTTGACGCCATCCCGGGCTGGAGAACGCCATGGCCGCGAACCCACCGCCGGTTCCCTATCGCCTGCAATGCGTCGTGCATCGGGAGAGCGCGAGCGGCATCATCATCCACGACGAGCAGATCCTCGCGCCCTCGGAGGACGCCGCCAAGGCCGACGCGGCGGCCCGGTTCGCAAAGCTGCTCGCCGGCCGCTCGGGCTCGGCGGCCCTGAAGGATCCGGCCGGCCGGGTCGTCTGGTCCAGGCGGCAGAACACCCCCTCCGGGGCAGGGGCGCCCGAAACCGAGGCGTAGCGGTGTCGAACGGAGCCTGGTTTCCGGCGCGGGGCGCCTTGCCTCAGCGCTGCGGTTCCAAGTCGATCACCCGACCGCCCAGATCGAAGATCTCCTCGTCGGACGGACACCCGTCCCCGAGCTCGATCTCCTCCCGGCGCCCGAACGAGACCGCCGACAGGACGCCGAGCGAGAGAGCGCCGGCCAGGAGGGCAACCAGGATCGCAACCGTCATGACGAACTCCCGGGGTGCGGCGTGCAGCGGCATCAAGCACCGGCCGGATTAAGGCCCGGTTCCCGTGGCGATGCAAGCGTGATGCGATCCGCCGTGTCGCGGCGGGAATCAATGCGCACCCCGCCTCGGAGGCCGGTCGGCCTCACCGCCGCTCGGGCACCCCATCCTGCTGGCGGTCGACCTCGTCGCGCACGCCGCGGCCGGCCATCAGGATCTCGGTCATGAAGGCGGCGATCGCCGCGACGATGCAGACCAGGGCCGCCCCGAAGCAGGCGAACAGGACCGACGCGGCGGCGCCGTCGCGCAGTGCCCCGACGAACAGGGTCAGCACGGCCAATCCGATCAGGCAGCCCCCGAGCGAGGCGAGGGCGACCGCCACGTCGAGCATGAAGGAGCGCCGCCGCAGGAACGTCAGCCGGCGCGTCAGGCGCCGCGCCTCGGCATCCGTCGCCCGCTCCATCCTGGCGGCCTCCGCCGAGAGGGCGTCGACCTTGTCGGCGATCCGGCCGAGGCGGGTCGAGAACACGTTGAGCAGCGTCGCGAGTGCCGAGAGCAGGAAGGCGGGCGCGAGCGCGACTTGGATGATGTGCGCGATGCTGTCGGGCTCGGTGGAGCTGAGCGAGAATCCGAACATCCGACGCTACGCCCGCACGTCGATCGCGCCCGGGTCGCACCCGGGGCCGGCTCGGAGGGGGAATCGCGACGGCACCATGCCGGCAGGGTCACCACAGGATGCCCCGCCGGTGCAAGCCAATCGGCGCGCCGGCTCAGCGCGCCGCGCGCTGCAGCGTCCCCGGATGCGGCTCCGGCTCCAGATCCCTGGCCAGCCGTTCCGCACCGGTCATGCGGCGCTCGACGGCCGCCAGCGTGTCGAGCAGGCGTTTCCGGAGCCGGGCCGCGCCATCCGCCTCCAGCGCGTCGACGTCGACGTAGAAGTCGATGCCCCGCGCGTGCTCGGAGAACACCGTATCCTGGGCCTCGCCCCGATCCCCGGCGGTCGAATCGTCCGCGACCGCGTAGGGGACGACGTCGCGGCTGATGCCCTTCATGCGGATCGGTTCCTGCGGGCTCGCCCGGACGCCATCGCTGACCAAGGCGTAGGTTTCGTAGCTCAGGGTGATGCCGCCCGGTGCCGCAGCCGCCTGAAGCCGGGCCGCGAGGTTCGCCTCGGCGCCGATGATCGTGTAGTCCATCCGCTCGTCCGAGCCGAAATTGCCGACGTTGCAATAGCCGGTGTTGATGCCCATCCGGGCCTGGAACGGGCGCTCGATGCCGGCCCGGCGCCAGCGGACGCTCAACTGGCCGAGGCGCTGCTGCATCGCGATGGCCATCCGGACGCAGGCCTGCGCGTCCTCGCGCACGCCCCTCGTCTCGGGATCGCCGAAGAAAACCAGCATCGCGTCGCCGATGTACTTGTCGACCGTGCCGCCATGCCTCAGCGCGATGGCGGTCATCTCGGTGAAATACTCGTTCAGCAGCGCGGTCAGCTCCTCGGGCTGGAGCCGCTCGGTGGTGGCGGTGAAATCCTTGATGTCCGAGAAGAAGATCGTCAGCTTCTTGCGCGCGGTCGTCACCGACACGTCCCGCTCGCCGCTGAAGATGCTCTTGTAGACCTGGGGCGAGATGTATTTCGCGATCTGCACCGAGACCGCGGCCAGGAAGCCGTTCGAGTCCGTCAGTTCCCGGTTCATCCGGTCGATCAGGCGGGACTGGCGCGCCTGCAGGAGCAGGATTGTGCTGCCGGCGAGCGCGGCCAGGATGAAGTAGCCCAGCAGATACTTGAAGGCGAGGACGTTGGCGGCGATCGACTGGTGCAGGACGATCTCCTGGATGCCGCGCACGTCGCCGACCTTCCAGTCGGTCTTCGGGCTCAAGGGGTGCGCGTTGTGGCAACGGACGCAGGCCGATTCCATCCGGATCGGGGCGGCGATCCGGACCTGACGGTCGAAGAACGAACCGGTGGTCTCGCTGGCAAAGCCCGATTGGGGGTGGGCGCGCAGCTCTGCCAGGGTGCGGGCCTCGAACGCGTCGAGCTCGTGGGGCTTGCGGTCCTTGAACGGCAGGTCCGAGATGAAGCGGTACTTCACCGCCCCATCCGCACCGCTGATCCGCTCGCCGAGTTCCAGGGAGAGCGTCGCGGGGATCGGGATGGCGTTCGGCACGCCCTTGTAGTCGTGGGTCGTGATCACCCGCCCCGTCGCGCCGTTGACCGCCTGGACGACATCGCTGGCGTAGAAGCTGCGCATCTGGTCGATGATCCGGCCGGTCTCCACCGCCTGCGTCTGGAGCATCCGCTCGGACAGGCCGCGCAGGTCGAGCCAGACCGCGAGCGGCAGGCCGGCGAGGCCGAGGAGGATGGCCGCGACGAGGAGCGGCGCCATGATCCGCTGCTGCCGCGCGGTCCGCTCGCTCACGCTGGACATCCGCCGCTTCTCCACAAGCCGGTCCGCCGCCCGAACGCGATCCGCACCCGGCGGCAGATCGCATGAGGCGCGACCTTTCAGCCAGAAACTCATGAGATCGCAGCGATGTTACGATGCGGAATACAAGCTTGCCAAGTGCAGATCAGTCAATCCTCAGATTTCGGCCCTCGTCGTCCGGCGGCGATCACTGAACCTATGACGGCGGCGGCGCGCAGAACCGGCCCAGGCGCCGCGATGATCTGGCGACGGGCGGTGACGCCCAGCCGGAGCGCGGCGGGAGACCGGTGGAGACTGAGTCCAGCCGATATCGACGCGCCGCGGGGGCGAATCGTTAATTAATGTTACCTGCGGGCTGCCCCGGCGGCAGCCTTGCGAGCCGGCGTCCGGTAGGCTCTAACGGATCGCGAAGCTTCCCGGTTGGTCCTGGGAACATTCACGATCGCACTCAAGCCCTGTCCGCCCTCGCGCGGCGGGGCTTTTTGTTCCCGCGCCGGTCTCAACGGCGAGCCCTTACGCGTCAGGACGAAACGATGCGCGCGCAATGACTTAGGGCATCGGCCCGGCTCCGGCCGCCCGACGGATACGCTGGCGGAAGCCCCCCGGATACGGGTCTTCCTCCGCGCAACAGCAATCTCATGGGGGATGTGCTCCGGCGCACTTGATTATTGGCCACCCCAAAACATCAAGCTCGGCTGTTGCAGCGTTGCACTATCGCGCGGCATCAACCTGTCGTTCTGTGGTCCGGTACACATCCCGCCCAACGGGAGACAGAGGACCAGATGATCAAGAAGCTTCTTCTCGCGAGCGCCGCTACGGCCCTCCTGACCGGCGCCGCTTCGGCCGCCGACCTGCCGCGTCGGGCCGCCCCGCCGCCGATCTTCACCCCCGTGCCGGTGTTCACCTGGTCGGGCGCCTACTTCGGTATCAACGCCGGCTACGCGTTCGACGCCAGCAGCAACAACACCTCGAGCTTCGCCGTCCCGGCTCCGTACGGCAACGGCACGACGGCCTATTTCGGCCAGAACAATCAGGAAGGCTTCTCCGGCGGCGCCCAGATCGGCTACAACTTCCAGCTGACCCCGGGCAACGGCGTGGTGTTCGGCATCGAGGCCGACGCCCAGTACCTCGACTTCGGTCGCAACCGGAACCGCTCCATCGTCACCGGCCCGCTGGCCGCCGGGTACTACGTCACCGACCCGCGTGGCCTGTCGAGCCTCGACTTCTTCGGCACCGTGCGCGGCCGCCTCGGCTACGCCTTCGACCGCGTCCTCGTGTACGGCACCGGCGGCTTCGCCTACGGCTCGGGCAGCGCTGACCGTTCGTTCGGCGGCTACGCCGGCAACGACAGCTTCCGCACCGGCTACGCGGTCGGCGGCGGCATGGAGTACGCGCTCCCCGTCGACTCGTTCCTGAACTTCTTCCGCTCCTCGGCGGTGACGCTCAAGGTCGAAGGCCTGTACGTCAACCTCGACCGCAACACCCGCAACCAGGGTGCTCTGGTCATCAACGCCGCCAACAACTTCCCGGTGGCCTACAACCCCGTCGGCCGTCGCTCCGACGAGTTCGCCGTCATCCGCGCCGGCCTGAACTACAAGTTCGGCTCGTACTAAGACCCATCCGCGGAAACGCCCGTCGGGCCTGACGGCCCGGCGAGCGTTCTCCCGGTCATCGGCCATGCCTGGGCCATGCCCGATGCGGCCCCGCCGTATCGGGCCGAGAAACGCCCCGGGATCCTGTCCCGGGGCGTTTCTCGTCGTTCGAGCGCTCTGCGCCGAAGTCGACCCCGGTTCGGCGCGCGGGAGCACGTCAAAACAGTGGCTTGGAGCCGCCTGCCTCAGGCGTGGACGGCGTGCTCCAGCTGCGCCTTCGACATCTTCGACCGACCGGGCACGTTCTGCGCCTGGGCCTTGCGCATCAGCGCGGCCTTGGTCGTCCCGGACTTGCTCTCCGTCTTGCCGCTCGCCTTGCTGGCGGCCTTGCCGGTGCTCCTGCTGGCGGCCTTGCCGGTCTTGCGCGCGGCAGCGGATTTGTCGGCGGCCGCCTTCGGCTGCTTCGAGAACTGCTTGCCCTTGGCGGTATCGGCCCGCTTCTTGGCCGTGCTGGCGGCGTATTCCGTGTCGCTCAGCTTTTCGCGGGCCTTCTTGGGCAGGTAGCGCTCGCCGGTCTTGCCGCTCTCCTGGCCCGACTTCGTGCCCCACTCCTCGTCGGTCCACTGCTTGAGGTGATTGTCGTCCGCTTTCTTGCCGGCGTAGCCGCCGCCCTCCTTCTTGTATTCGGCGGTGGCCATCTGGGCCTTGCGCGCCGACCACTGACCCGGCTTGCCGCCCTTCTCCGACTTCGTGACCTGTTTCTTGACCTTCTCCCACAGCTTGGGATCAGTCTTCTTCGCGGTTCCAGCCATCGTCCTGTCTCCGAATCAAGATTTCGCAGTCAACACCACGCGTCCAGCTCCGTTCCGACGACGCGCCGCCCCGGGCGATAATCGCGTGGGATGAATCCCGGATACGTCGGCGACGCCGATGGGTTGGCCTCCAGGGGTACGGCACGACGGGACACGGCCTGGCAGACGCACCGGACGACACGCAGGCCCAGCGGAGGCCCGCCGGCAAACCCGAGAGCGCGGGCCTCGCCAACACGCCCCTCGACACCGCCACCGGTACGGTCAAGCCGCAGGACGGACCGATGGAGCGGGCCGGCACCGAGAAGGACGAGGCGCGCCGCGGCGGGACAAGCCTCGGGGCCGAGCGGGACCGGCCCGGCGGTCGATGAGCCCGTCCGGCGGCCTCATCCCGTCGGCGCAACGGACAGCAGACAGAGGAACACGCAGCATGCAGATCCGGCACAGGCCCCTGCGCGCGCAGGTGATCGTCATTACCGGCGCCTCCAGCGGCATCGGCCTCGCCACGGCGCGGGAGGCCGAGCCCGCGGGGCCCGCGTGGTCCTGGCGGCGCGCAACGGTGCCGCCCTCGACGACATCGCCCACGACATCCGGGAGCGCGGCGGCGAGGCGCGGGCAATCGTGACCGACGTGTCCAGCCGCGCGGATGTCGAGGCGCTCGCCGCCGAGGCGATCCGCGCCTATGGCGGCTTCGACACCTGGGTCAACAACGCCGGCCTCTCGATCTTCGGCCGCCTCGAAGAGGTCTCGGACGAAGACCATCGGCGGCTGTTCGACGTGAACTTCTGGGGGATCGTCTACGGCTCGACGGTGGCGCTGCAGCATCTGCGGAAGACCGGCGGCGCGCTGGTCAACCTGGGCTCGATCGCCTCCGACCTCGCCTTCCCGATCCAGGGCATGGACTGCGCCTCCAAGCACGCGATCAAAGGCTTCACCGACGCCCTGCGCATGGAATTGCAGGCGAGGGCGTCCCGGTCTCGGTGACGCTGATCAAGCCGGCCTCGATCGACACGCCCTTCCCGGAACACGCCGGGAACGACATGGCGCAGGCCCCGAAGCTGCCGCCGCCGGTCTACGACCCGGCGGACGTGGCCAAGGCGATCCTGTACGCCGCCGAGCACGGCCCGCGGGACCTCTATGTCGGCGGCGGCGGCAAGATGATGAGTTCCCTGGGCAACCGCGCGCCGTCGGTCACGGACTGGGTGGGAGCCCGGGTCATGTCCCGGACCCAGAAGGCCGGCGCGGCCGGCAGGGACCGGGACGGCGCCCTCTACGCGGCCGGCCGGGATGGGTCCGTGCGGGGAGCCTCGCCGCATCACGTCATGCGCAGCGTCTACACGCAGGCCTCGGTCACCCCGGTCCTGACCGGGATCCTGCTGGCGGGCGCCACGGCGGCGGCGGCCTCGCTGCTCGCCCCCTCCAACCGGCGCTGAAGCGGGCGTGGGACCGGTGCGAGCCAGCGCGTCGCGACCGAGGGCGTCGAAATGTTTGTTTCCAGACAATTTCGGCTGAGGTCAGCGCCCATTCAGGCATGATGACCAATCTGCCCGGATCTCGTGCCCGGCCAGCCCGGCACGAGATCGAACAGAAGGGTTGATCATGATGCACGTGAAGAGGCTCGCGGCCGCCGCGGCCATCATCGGCGGCCTCGGCTCCGCCTCCGCCCTTGCGGCGCCCCTGACGCCGGCCGCTCTCGCCGGCCCCGCTGCCGCGACCACCGTGGCCTTCGGCTGCGGCCCCGGCTGGGCGCCCGGCCCGTACGGCCGCTGCCGTCCGATCTATCGTCGGCCACGCTTCTACGGCCCGCGCTGCTTCGTCCGCCCCACGCCCTACGGGCCGCGGCGGGTCTGCCGCGATTGAGGCGGTCGCGGGGGACCCGGCCCCGCCGAACCGTGATGCGATCCAGGGGTTGAAACGAGGGCAGGCTGCCGGTCCGGTGGGGCGACCCCGCCGACAGGGCGGCCTGCCTTTTCGATTCGTGATCGCGCGATCTTGCCACCAGCGGGAGACACCATGGCCCGAGATCAGAGCAGCGGAGCGGGCGACCCGGCGCGGGAGCGGGCGGCGGCCGAGCGGGCCGGCCGGAAGCGCCTCGGCGAGAACGGGCGGCCACAGCCGGCCCCCACGCCCGTGGAGCAGGACGCAGCCCATCGCAGGGCGGTGACCGGGCCGCAGGATCCGAACGCCCAGGCGGTCAGCACGGCGGTCGACGGGGTTTAGAACTTCGAGACCGGTTTCCAAAGGGCCGTGCCCTTTGGTCGGTTACCAGGGCGAAGCCTCGGCGCATCGGGCGAAGCCCGACTTTCGGGCAGCGCCCGACAGCAGGGCACTGCCCTGCACCCGCAAGAGCCGGCCCCCCTCCGCTCAGGGACCGCACAGGATGAGCCCTCACGGCTGCCGTCCGCCACACGGCCGCGGCTCGTGTTCACCGGAGCCCGGGTCCGGTCCGACGAGCCCGGTCACGATGCCGGCCGCGCAGAGTTGCGCCGCGTCGGGGATCCAGATGGCGGCCGGGGACACCGCCAGGGCGCGCGTCACGAAGGCCGAGGGCAGGCCGGCCGCCCGATAGGCGGCCCGCTCAGGCTTGGAATCCACCGGACGCATCCGCCCCCGCGCCCCGACCTCATAGGGGGCGTGGAAGCCGAGCCGTCCGCCCTCCGCCAGGACGCGCCGCCGCCCGCGGACGAAGATCAGCGTGCAGGCCGACGCGCAGGCGTCGGACACCCGGGTCTCCAGCCCGCGGGCGGCCACGAGGGCCCCGATCGCCGCCCCCTCCTCGACCAGGCCGCCGTCGCTGGTCAGGTGCAGGCGTACGATCCCCGGATGGGTGCCGAGGAGGCCGGACACCCGCGCGGCCACGCCTTCGGTGAGGTCGCCCACGAGGTGCAGGTCCCGGCCGCCCGGCCCGACCGTGAGCCGGGCCGACACCTCCGGGTCGTCCGCCCCGGAGGCAGCCCCGAGGCCCGGCCCGGCGGGGCCGGCCGAGGCGGGAATCGGACAGGTGGCGAGCGCCAGGGCGAGGATGCGCGCGCGCATCCCCGTCCGGCGCCCCCACCGGCGGGTGAGGTGCGGCGTGGCGGCCGTCATGGCGGCATTCCAAATGGGTGGGATCGGCGTGGCGGGATCGGGGCGACCGACGGGGCCGGACGCGGACGCCTACTGGAGGTAGGCGACGAACATCTCGGCCACGGCCCGCGATGCGTAGGCCTGGGGGCTCTCGCCCCAGCGGATCGGGAAGGCCTCCGCCATCCGGCGGCCGGCGAGGATCCGGGCCACCTCGTCGGGCATCAGCCCGTCGTCGAGGGCGTTCGCGAGGGCGGCGCGTTCGTGCGAGGGATGGGACCGGACGCCCCGGTCCAGGGGATTGCCGAACGCCGCGGCACTCAGGTCGGCAAGCGCCGCGGCACGAAGGTCGGCAAGCGCCGCGGCACTCAGGTCGGGATGGGGGGTCGGGGCAACGTTATAAGTCAGCATCGCTGTTCGTCTTCCATGTCGGGTGGGGTGCGCTCTCCTCGGTTCGGATGCGGCAACACCACGGACAGGGCGACATCATCGTCGGGGCGATCCGATCCACGCTGGCGATCACGGCAAACCTCCATTCGGCTCTGCATCGACGGTCGCATCGACACGGTCAATCTAGCCGCCGGAGCCGGAAAAAGGCTGCCAATTTGCGGCCGCTTCGAAGCGGAGCCTATGCGCCGAACCGGCTTTCGGGAGCAGAAGATGCGGAGTCGGCAGTCCGCCTCGCGTCTCGACGCCGGCTGCGCGGCCTGCCACCCTCATGCCACGGGCGACCGAGCCCGTGACAGGGACAGGTGCGCCATGACCGGATCACTCTCGCGGGCCGTGATCGTCCAGCCGGGGGGCGGCTTCGACAAGGTCGGGTTCGGCGTGCGGCCGGTTCCGGAGCCCGGCCCCGGGGAGATCACCGTCCGCCTGCGGGCCAGCTCCCTCAACTACCACGATTACGCGGTGGTCAGCGGAATGTGGGGACCGAGCGAGCCCCGCATCCCGATGTCCGACGGGGCCGGCGCGGTCGAGGCCGTCGGGCCCGGCCCGGCCGAGTTCGCCGTGGGCGATTCCGTGGTCAGCACGTTCTTCCCGACCTGGCTGGAGGGCACGCCCCAGGTCGAGGGTTTTGCCACCGTGCCGGGCGACGGGGTCGACGGCTACGCCCGCGAGCGGGTCACGGCGCCGTCCGTGGCCTTCACCCGTGCGCCCGCGGGCTGGGACCACGCCGAGGCGGCGACGCTGACCACCGCCGGCTTGACCGCCTGGCGCGCGCTCCACGCCGATGCCGGCCTCAAGAGCGGTGACGTCGTCCTCGTCCAGGGCACCGGCGGCGTCTCGCTGTTCGCCCTGCAATTCGCGAAGGCCGCGGGCGCTACGGTGATCGCCACCTCGTCCAGCGACGCGAAGCTCGAGCGCCTGCGCGCGCTCGGCGCCGACCACGTCCTCAACTACCGCGCCGATCCGGCCTGGGGCGAGACCGCACGGCGGCTGACCGGCGGGTGCGGCGTCGATCACGTCCTCGATGTCGGCGGGCCGGGGACGCTGGAGCAGTCGATGGCCGCCGTGCGGGTGGCCGGCCATATCTCGGTGATCGGCATCCTGTCGGGCGTGGCGGGGGAGCTGCCGCTGGTCCCGGCGCTCCTGAAACAGATCCGCCTGCAGGGCGTGCTGGTCGGTAGCCGGCGCCACCAGATCGCGATGATCCGCGGCATCGAGGCCTGCGGTCTGCAGCCGGTGGTCGATCGCCGCTTCCCGCTCGACGACCTCGTGGCGGCCTTCCGCCACCAGGAGAGCAACCGCCACTTCGGCAAGATCTGCATCGAGATCTAGCAACCGTGCGACTTGAGCGGATGCGGGCGCGGATCGTGGCCCTGTCGGCATGGCAGCGCCCGCCAAGGTTCGTCAATCGTCGATACGGCTCGGCAAACTAATCTGCATAAGTATTTATTCGACGAAACCTCAGTAGGCTTGTGGACACAAGCCGGTGCGGAGGAACACCATGTCAAATCCGCTCGTGCGCAAGCTGAAATGCTACGTCCCGCTCTCGGAGGCGGATCGAATGTGCTTGTTCGATGCCAACGGCCCGGGGCGCATGGTCGCCGCGCGGACGGACATCATCCACGAGGGCGACGATCCGCGCGCCGTCAGCATCATCCTCGACGGTTGGGCCTGCCGCTACCGGCAGTTCATCAGCGGGCGCCGCCAGATCGTCTCGTTCCTCCTGCCGGGCGACCCGTGCGACCCGCACGTCTTCCTCCTCGACGCGATGGATCACACGATCGGCGCGATCACGCCCGTCACCCTCGGCCAGATCTCCGGCCCCACGCTGCAGGCGATGACGGCCCGCAGCCCGCAGCTCGACCTCGCCTTCCACCGGGAGGCGCTGGCCACGGCGGCGGTGCAGCGCGAGTGGACGATCAGCCTGGGCAGCCGCACCGGCATCGAGCGGCTCGCCCATCTGTTCTGCGAACTCCACGCGCGGCTGGCGGCGGTGGGCCTTGCGGAGGCCGACACCTGTCCGATGCCGGTCACCCAGAACGATCTCGGCGACGCGATGGGCCAGACCAGCGTGCACATCAACCGCACGCTGCAGGAGTTGCGCGGCATGGGGCTGATCACCCTGCGCAGCCGGCGCCTGACCATCCACGATCCGGCCGCCCTCGCCCGGCTCGCCCATTTCGACTCCGCCTATCTCCACATGACGGAGCCGGCCGCCCACGTCACTGCGCGGCGCGCTTGATCGGCTCAGGCCGCGCGGATGCCGACCAGGAAGCGGTCGACCTCCGCCGAGAGGCGCTCGGACTGGACCGCCAGGGCCGTAGCCCCCGTGAGCACCTGATCGGCCGCACGTCCCGTCTGCTCCGAGGCCTCGGCCACGCCGGCGATGTTGACGGTCACCTCCGAGGCGCCCTGCGTCGCCTGGGTGATGTTGCGTACGATCTCCTGAGTCGCCGCGCCCTGCTGGTCCACGGCCGCCGCGATCGCGACCGCCATCCCGTTGATCTCGCGGATCCGGTCGATGATCGTGCCGATCGCACCCACCGTCGCGCCGGTGACCCCCTGGATCCGGCCGATCTGTGCGGCGATGCCGTCGGTAGCCTGGGCCGTCTTCTCCGCGAGCGCCTTCACCTCGCCCGCCACGACCGCGAAGCCGCGGCCGGCCTCGCCCGCGCGTGCGGCCTCAATGGTGGCGTTGAGCGCGAGCAGATTGGTCTGCTCGGCGATGGACGAGATCAGCCGCACCACCGCGTCGATTTCCGAGACCGCCATCCGCAATTCGGATACGAGGCCGGCGGCCTGATCGGCCTCGTCGACCGCCTGTTGCGCCAATCCGGAGGAGTCGCTCGCTTGGCGGCCGATCTCCTGGATCGAGCTGCCGAGTTCCTCGGCCGAGGCCGCGACGGTATTGATGTTGGCCGTCGCCTCCTCGGCCGCGCGCGCCACCGTGCCGGACTGGCTCGCAGCCTCCTGGGCGGTCGTGGTCATCTGACGGGCTGTGGTCTGGAGGTCGCCCGCGGACGACGAGACGCGATCGACGATCGTGGCCACCGCCTGCTCGAAGACCTGGGCCAGCTCCATCCTGTTGCGCCTGCGCTCGACGGAGGCGGCCGCCTCCGCCTGCCTCATCCGCTCGGCTTCGGCGGCGGCGTTACGGGCGACCATGGCCTTGATCGCCTCGACCGCGCGCCCGACGATCCCGATCTCGTCGCCGCGCCGCGCCTCCGGGATCGCGGCCGCGACATCGCCCTCCGCCATACGCTGCAAGCCGACGACGAGGCGGTGAAGGGGCCGCGTGACACCGAGCACGACGATCGCCATTGAGAGGCCGAGCGCGGTGAGCAAGGCCGCCAGGGCGGCGCCGATCAGGATCGTGCGGGCCTGCGCGGCCTCGTACTGCGAGGCGATCTTCGCCTCGTTGAGACGGGCCGCCGCCTGCACCTCGTAGGCCTGCGACGCCGTGTTGAACTGCGTCCGGATCTCCCGGCTCTCTACGAGGCCCACCTGAATCGCGGTGTCCCGTTCGTCCCGAAGGGCGAGGGCGTTGGAGCGATCGAGCAGATCGAAATAGACACGCGCGATACGGCCGATGTTGCGCTGGATGTCCTGGATCTCCTTCCGGCGCGCCCCCGCAGCCAGCGTCTCGACATTGTCGGCCACGGCTTTGACGGCCCGATCGTAGCGATCGCGGAAGGATGGGATCTCGCTTTCCGGCCGGCCGATGATGATGTTGCGGTTCATCAGGCCCGCTTCGAGGAACTGCTCCCGAACCTGCGCAAACATCTCCAGCCGCGAGAAGTAGTAGTCTACGAGATACTTATTGCGATTTTCCAACTTTTCAAGCGCTTGCACTGAGTATAGTACGACAAACACACTCGACAAAATCATAATCAAGAAGGGAACAGATATCTTAATGATGAGTTTCGTATCTTGTAGCAGCCGCATCTATCCGACTCCTGCTTGCTAGACGGACTCGCGTAGCAGAATTTTCCCTGATTTGTGCCACAAAATGCAGAACAGTTATCAAGTCTCACAATATCAAATAAGCATTATTATAAGAAAATATAGATATGTACCCGTCTACGTACCAAAAATATCAGCCACTTATCTGAGAATTTTCGGACGACGACGGGCACGTCCTGGAATTTCATTTCTGCCTGACATTGGATCTTCGGGCCGACCTTCAGACCCGGACGGTCGCCCTAGGCGAGATCTCGTCGGGAAGAGGCCCAGGCGCACCGGAAACGGCAGCCTCGAATCGCATCGTCGCGCAGGATACGCCTTGGCTGCCGCGCCGCGGGCCGGGGCGATGGAACATCCCGCGCGGGGGCGGAGCGGCAGGGCAGGGAGGCGGTGGAGAATGCGTCGGCGGTGGCGATCCCGTGCGCCCGCGCTCAGCCCAGCACGATCGGGTAGCAGCGTGCGCCCACCGAGGCGGCGAGCACCTGCACGGCCCCCACCGTCGAGACGTCGCCCGCCACGTGGACCACGTCGGTGGCGCGCAGGCTCGGCAGATGGGCGGTGAGCGGGCCGGAGCGCACGTCCGGCGGGCGCGGACCGCCGCGGTCGGCGCAGAGCACGATCCGGGCGACGCCGGTGCGGCGCAGCCAGTCGAGACTCTCGCGCATGTACAGGTCCAGCGCGTCCCGGGCCCCGACCGCGAGCGCCATCTCGCGGGCGGGCTCGACGTAGCGGGCCGCCCGGGCGATCGCCCAGATCGCCGCGAAGCCGGCGCCGGCCGCCACCAGGACGAGGCGCCCGCCCCCGGGGCGGTACTGCCCCCGTCCCACGGGGCCCTTGAGGCGCACGGGCTGGTCGAGCCGGAGCGTATCGATGGGGCCGCCCTCGGGATCGCGGGCGATGTGGAACACCGCCTCGTTGATCTCGGCCGCGCCATCGACCCGCAGAGTCGGGGACAGGGTCATCGCGGGCAGCCCCGCGAAGGTCACCAGCGCCTGATGGCCGGGCTCCAGGGTCGGGCGCTTGGTCAGGGTGGCCACGACCTCGACGATGCCGGGGCTGAGCCGGCGGATCTCGGTGACGGTGCCCTTGCGGATCGCGACCGGGATCGGTGGCGCCTCCTCCTGCCCCTGGATCGGGGCGGCCGGCAGGCCCGGCCGGAGAGCCTCGGAACGAGACCGAAGAGCCGGCGGGCGGCGGACGGGGCGCGCCGATCCGTGATGCGTCGCGCTCTGGCCGGCCTGCGCCTGGACCGGCGCGATCATGCCCTCGGCGAGGGCCGCCTCCAGGGGCGTGTCGCCGGTCGAGACGCGCACCGACCGGCCGTTGACGACGAGCGAGCAGCGCGCGCCCATGGCCTTACCCCGCGTGGTCTGGAGAGGGCTCATCGAAGGTGGATTCAGGGGCGAGGGCGGGTTCAAGGGGCACGGATCAGGAGCGAATCGACCAGCGCCGCCCAGCGCTCGCGGGTCGCGCGGACATCGTCGCTCGGGGCGGATTCCGTGAGGACCTGGCGCTGCGCCCGCAGGGATTCGACCTCCTGCCGCTGGGCCCGAAGCACCGCCTTCATCACCTGAAGCTCGGTCTCGAGACGGGTGATGGCGTCGCCGGACTCGTCGAAGAGATCCGCGTCGGGCCCGCCGGCGTGTTCCTCGACCGGCGCGTCGGCGTGGTGCCGGTCGCGGCCGGGCAGTGGCAGCCGGATCCGGGCCTGCTGGTCCAGCCGGACCGGCCGGGCCATCAGGCGACGCAAGAGATCGGAGCTGCCCGCCTGCTGATAACGCCGTGCCGCCTCGGCCATCCGCCTATCCCCATGCCGGACGCCGGCGCGCCCATCCATCAACAGGAGCTTGCGCGAGCATGGTTAAGGGGGGCTTAAACCCATCGGCGACTCACGCCGCCGCCGCCTTCATCACCCCGGCGACGAGCGCATAGGTCGCGACCCACGCCGCCCGCACCTCCGGGGTGAAATCCGGGCCCAGCCCCTGTTCCAGGGTCCAGAGCAGGGCCTCGCCCACCGGCGCGTAATGGGCGGCCTGCGTGCCGTAGGCGATGTGCTTGCGCCCGAGATCCTGCAGCGCCGGCACCACCGTGTCCGGGTGGTTCAGGTTGGCCACCGCGAGCCCCAGCATCGCCATCAGCTTCGACTTCTGCTCGGCCATGTCGGCGGGGAAGAGGTCGCGCACCTGCGGGGCGATCTCGAACAGGCGGCCGTAGAACAGGTCGGCCGCCGTCCCGGCGATCGGCCGCACCTTGGCGAAACTGTCCTGCACCAGCCTGATCTGTTCGGGCGTCATCGCATCACCGGCCAAAGGATTCGGTCCTTGGCAGTTTACGGCTGTTCCAACCCGCCGAAACCAATCCAGGCTAAGATCAGGCCGCTTCCGGCGCCGCCCCGACGATCTGGCGGGCCTGCAGCAGGGTCATGGGCTCGCCGAAGGCGGGGCCCAGCGCGTATTCGCAGCCGAGCCCGGCGAGCGCCTGGGCGTCGGCCTCGGACTCGCAGCCCTCCGCCACGATGGCGAGGTTCAATTCACTCGCCATGCGGACGATCGAGCGCAGGATCGCGGTCTGGCCGGTGCCGATCTGGCGCACGAAGGTCGCGTCGACCTTGATCGTGTCGAACGGGAACCGCTGGAGGTAGGAGAGCGCCGAGTAGCCGGTGCCGAAATCCGACAGGCACAGGCCCGCGCCGAGGTCGTGGATGCGGGCCAGCATCTGGGCGGCGTATTCCGGGTTCTCCATCACGAGGCTCTCGCTGAATTCCAGCTTGAGCGAGCCGGGGAGCGCCCCGGAGCGGGCCATCACGGTCTTCACGTCGTGCAGGAGGTCGTGGCGCAGGAGCTGACGCGAAGACAGGTTGCAGGCCGCGAAGATCGGCGGCTCGACCTCCAGGGAGCGCTGCCAGGCCGCGAGTTCGAGCGCGGTGCGCTCCAGGGCAAAGATGCCGAGATTGACGATGAAGCCGCTCTCCTCGGCGAGCGGCAGGAAGGTCGAGGGGGGAATGCGCCCGAGCTTCGGGTGGTCCCAGCGCAGGACCGTCTCGAACCCCGCCACGGTGCGGTCCTCGAGCCGCACCACCGGCAGGAACAGCACCTTCATCTCGTTGCGCTCGATCGCCTTGCGCAGGTCACTCTCCAGCATCAGCCGGTCGGTGCGATCGGTGCGCATATGGGCGCGGAACACCTCGATCCGGTCGCCGCCGTTGCGCTTGGCCTGGATCATGGCGACCTCGGCGCTCTTGAACACCTCGTCGCGCTTGAGGTTGGCGCCGGACTCGTAGAGCGCCAACCCGATGGAGACCGTCAAAAAAATCTCGCGGTCGGCGTAGGTGATCGGCGTGGCGATCGCCCGGCGGATCATCTCGGCGAAGGCCAGGATCCGGTCGGGCTCGCGCTCGGACAGCAGGATCACAGCGAACTCGTCGCCCGCCACCCGCGCCAGGGTATCCTGCGGGCGCAGCAGGCGGCCGAGGCGGCGCGACAGGGTCAGCAGGATCGAATCGCCCGCCGAGAGGCCGATCGCGTCGTTGATGCCCTTGAACCGGTCGACGTCGAGCACGATCACGGTGGGCTTGAGGCGCGGGTCCTGGCTGGCGAAGGCCAAAGCCGCGTCGAGGCGGTCGCCGAACAATTCGCGGTTCGGCAGGCCGGTCAGGCTGTCATGCACAGCGTCGTGGAGCAGGCGCTCCTCGGCGGTCTTGATCTCGGTCACATCCGCGATGGTGCCGACCACGCGGATCACCTCGCCATCGGCGCCGATCACCGGGCGCGCCTTCAGCCGGTACCAGAAGAACGTGCCGGCCTCCGAGCGCAGGCGGAAATCGTGGACGATGCGGCCGCGCCGCTCCTCGATCACCGTGTCGAGGGCCGCCGAGTAGCGCTCCACGTCGAACGGGTGGAGGGCGCCGAGCCAGTTGGTCGCCGGCCCCTCCAGGGTGCCCCGGGCGAGGCCGAGCTGGCCCTCGATCTCCGGGCCGACGAAGACCCGGTCGGCGGGCACGTCCCAGTCGAACACCACGTCGCCCGCGCCGGTCAGCGCCAGAGCCCGGCGCTCGGTGTCGGAGACCAGGGCGTGGCTGAGACCGCCGCCCGCGAAGGCGTGCTGGAGCACCGTGAAGCCGATCAGCATCACGATCAGCACGAGGCCGCCGATCAGGGCCGGCTGCACGAGGTCGCTGCCGATCTGGCCGGTGACCGCGAACCCCGCCGCCGCCACCCAGACGACGAGCATCAGCCAGGTCGGCACCAGCAGGATCGCCCGGTCGTAGCCGTTATGGACCGCGAGGTAGAGGATCAGCAGCAGGCCGATGCCGGCCACCGCCGCTATGGAGATGCGCGCCACCCCCGCCGCCACCGGCGGGTCGAACACCGCGAGCCCGACGAGGCCGGCCAGGAAGGCGAGCCAGAAGAACGCCACGTGGCTGTAGCGCACGTGCCAGCGGGCGAGGTTGAGATAGGCGAACAGGAAGACCAGCAGCGTCGCCCCGAGCACCGCCTCGGCGGAGGCCCGGTAGACCCGCTCGGCCAGTTCGGTGACCGGGAAGACCCGCTGCAGGAAGCCGAAATCGATGCAGGCATAGGCCAGCACCGACCACGCGAGCGCGGCCGCGGCCGGGAAGATGATCGCGCCCTTGACCACGAACACGATGGTCAGGAACAGGGCCAGCAACCCGCTGATCCCGATGATGATGCCCTTGTAGAGGGTCAGGCCGGCGGCCTTCCGGCGGTAGGCATCCTGGTCCCAGAGGTGGAGCTGGGGAATGTTGGCGCCGCGCAATTCGGCGACGTAGGTGACGGTGGTGCCGGGATCGAGCGTGATCGTGAACTGGTCGGCTTCCGGGTTCTCGTCCCGCTCGGGCCGGATGCCCTGGCTCGCCGTGATGGCGGCGATGCGCGAACCGCCGAGATCGGGCCAGATCACCCCGGAATCGACCAGCCGGAAATGCGGGGCGATCAGGATCCGGTCGATCTGCTCGTCGGTGTCGTTGGTGAGCGCGAACACGATCCAGTCGGGCCGGGCGCCGGCATCGCGCGCCTTCACGACGATGCGGCGGACGATCCCGTCCTTGCCGGGCGCCGTGGAGATCTGGATCAGGTCGCCGTCCGAGCGGTAGCGCTCGATCGCCGAGGTCAGGTCGATCACCGGCGCGTCGAGGGTGACGCGCACCGCTTCCACGGCCCAGGCCGGGCCACTCAGGGCGAGGGCACCGACGAGACCGCCGACCAGGGTCAGGAGGAGGGCGAGGATGCGCAAGGGTGTCTTGATGTCCGGCCGTGCGAGAAGCGGCGTCAGCCGCCCCGGCGGCCTCAATCGAGCGGATCGCGCCCTTTTGCGGCCAAATCAAGTTGCGGCGGCCGTTTCGAGGCACGATCCAGAGCCACTTCGACCGACGAATCCCGGGTTTCCAAAGGGCTTCAGCCCTTTGGCGGGTGCTCAGGGTTGAACCCTGAGATCTTGACCAGGGCTCCGCCCTGGACCCGCGAAAGGTCTCGACCTTTCGAAACCATGACCGGCTCTCAGGCGGCCCGGAGCGCGCCCGCGATCGTGTCGAGAGACGGCAGCTTACGGATCGGGCCGATCGCCGCCAGCGTCGGCGTACCCTGCAGCATCGCGGCGGCGGCGGCGCGGACGGCCTCGACCGAGACGGCGTCGACCTTGGCGATCACCTCCCCGGCGGGGATCACGCGGCCCCAGGCCAGGATCTGGCGGGCGTTGCGCTCGATGCGCCCGCCCGGCGTCTCCAGCGCGGAGAGCAGCGACACCTTGAGCTGCGCCTTGGCGCGGGCGATCTCGACGGTGTCGAGGTCCCGGGCGGCCCGGGCGGTGGCGGCGAGGGTCACGTCGATCAGTTCGGGCAGGTCCGCCCCGGCGGTGCCGGCGCCGATGCCGAACAGGCCGCAATCCGAGAACGGCCAGTGGAAGGCCTGGATCTCGTAGGCGAGGCCCCGGGTTTCGCGCACCTCCTGCCAGAGCCGCGAGGTCAGGCCGCCGCCGAGCACCTGGGCGAACATGTGCAGCGCGTAATAGCCCTCGTCCCGGAAGGAGAGGCCCGGCAGGCCGATCACCACGTTGGCCTGTTCGAGCTTGCGCGGCATCCGCCGCTCGCCGCCGCGATAGACCCCCGGCACCGCCTGAGGCGCGGCCTTGGCGGGGAGGGCGCCGAAATGGCGTTCGGCCGCCGCCACGATCGCCGCGTGGGTCACGGCCCCGGCGCCGGCCACCACGATGCGGTCCGGCGTGTATTCCCGGTCGAGATAAGCGCGGATCCCGGCCTCGTCGAAGCTCCGGATCGTCTCGGGGCGCCCGAGGATCGGCCGGCCGACCGGCTGGTCGGGGAAGGCGGCCTCCGTGAAGGCGTCGTACACCACGTCGTCGGGGGTGTCCTCGACGGCGGCGTATTCCTGCAGGATCACGCCCTTCTCACGGGCGAGCTCGCCCGCATCGAACACCGAACCGGTGAGGATGTCGCCGATCACGTCGAGGGCGAGGTCCGTATCCTCGCCGAGCACCCGCGCGGTGTAGCTGGTGCCCTCGGTGGAGGTGGCGGCGTTGATCTCGCCGCCGACATTCTCGATCGCCTCGGCGATCGCCTGGGCCGAGCGGGTGCGGGTGCCCTTGAACGCCATGTGCTCGATGAGGTGGGACAGCCCGGCCTCGTCGGCCCGCTCGTTGCGCGAGCCGGCCCCGACCCAGACGCCGAGGCTGGCGGTGGCCACCCCCGGCATCGGCTCGGTGACCACGGTGACGCCGTTGTCGAGCCGCGTGGTGCGCAGCGACGGCGAGGCAGCGTGGGTGGAGAAATGCTGGTTCATCGACGGCTCGTCGCGAAGGGGGCCGGATCCGGCGCGGGTCCCCTCTCCCGTGCGGGAGAGGGACAGGGTGAGGGGTGCGACCTCTCCGGACAGTTCTCGACCCTCACCCCAACCCTCTCCCGCTCGGGAGAGGGGGCTCGTTGCGCGACTCGCGCCAAGCTCACGCACCCCTCGTGATGCGGGCGCGCTCGCGGATCAGCGCCTCGACAGCGGCCTGATCGTTCCCGACCCGGGTCATGCGCTCGGGCCGATCCATCAGGTCGGCGAGGTGCGGCGGCAGGGGCGGGCGCAGGCCGCCGGTGGCCTTGGCGACCGCGTCCGGGAATTTGGCCGGGTGCGCGGTGCCCAGCGCCACGACCGGGGTCGCGGGGTCCTGCTCCAACAGGCGACGCCCGGCCCGCACGCCGATGGCGCTGTGGGGATCGAGCACCACGCCGGTGGCGGCCTGGGTCAGGGCGATTTCTTCCATCACGTCGGGCTCCGGCACCGCGACGGCGTCGAACTCGGACCGCACCGTGGCGAGAACCTCGGGGCTCAGCGAGAACCCGCCGGACTGCTTCAGCCCGGCCATCAGCCGCGACAGCGCCGACGCATCGCGAGCCAACGCCTCGAACAGCAGACGCTCGAAATTCGAAGAAATCTGGATGTCCATGGAGGGCGAGGTGGTGGGCACCACGCCGCGCAGCTCGTAGGCGCCGTGCTCCAGGGTGCGCACCAGGATGTCGTTGGCGTTGGTGCCGATCATCAGCCGCCCGATCGGCAGGCCCATCTGCTTGGCGACCCAGCCGGCGAGCACGTCGCCGAAATTGCCGGTCGGCACCGCGAAGGAGACCGGCCGGTGGGGCGAGCCCAGCGCCACCGCGCTGGTGAAGTAGTAGACGGCCTGCGCCGCCACCCGGGCCCAGTTGATCGAGTTGACCCCCGACAGCCGGACCGCGTCGGCGAAATCCGCATGCTGGAACAGGGCTTTGACGAGGTTCTGGCAATCGTCGAACGTGCCGTCGACCGCGAGCGCGTGGACGTTCTGCGCCGGCACAGACGTCATCTGCCGCCGCTGCACCTCCGAGACCCGCCCGTGGGGATAGAGGATGAACACGTCGACCCTGTCGAGCCCGCCGAAGGCCTCGACGGCGGCCGAGCCGGTATCGCCCGAGGTCGCGCCCACGATGGTGGCGCGGGTGCCGCGCTGGGTCAGCACGTGGTCCATCAGCCGCCCGAGCAGCTGCATCGCCACGTCCTTGAAGGCGAGCGTCGGCCCGTGGAAGAGTTCCAGCAGGAACAGGTTGTCGTCGAGCTGGGTCAGCGGGCAGACCGCCGGATGGCGGAAGGTCGCGTAGGACGCGTCGATCATCCGGTCGAGATCCGGGCCGGCGATGTCGCCGTCGATCAGCGGGTGCAAGACGCGCTTGGCGGCCTCCGCGTACGGGCGGCCCGCCAGGGCGGCGATCTCCGAACGGCCGATCTGCGGCCAGGTCTGCGGCACGTAGAGCCCGCCGTCGCGGGCAAGGCCCGCCAGCAGGGCGTCCGAGAACGAGAGCGGCGCGGCCTCGCCGCGGGTCGAGACGTGGAGCACGGGGTCCTCCGAGGGAAGGCGCTCCCTCTACACGATGCCAACGGGCCTGTCGAAAGCCGAGAGCGCCCTCCGCCGAAGTGGACCCCGGTTCGGCGTAAGAGAGCGCGCCAGAACAAGGGCTTCGAGCCGTGCTCAATTGCAACGCGATCGGGCACGGCTCTAAAGCCGCGCGGCCGGTCTGCCCGCAGAGCGGGGCGGCCAGTTTAACCGAAGCTGAACGGGCCGGTTCAGGGCCGGTTCGGCCGCGGCCGCCCATGACTCGGCCCACCCCGCGGCGATCGAGCCGGCGGGACGGATCCCTCCTCGAAGAGAGCCGACATGACCCGAATCATCGCCCTCGCGGGCGTCGCGGCCCTGCTGTCCGGCAGCGTCGCCTTCGCGCAGACGCCGCCTCCGCCCCCCGGAGGCCCGCGGCCCGGCCCCGAAGCCGGCGCACCGCCTCCGCCACCGCCCCCGGGCGGACCGCGCCGCGGCCCAGGGGCCGACGGGCCGCCCCCGCCGCCGCCCGGAGGCCCGCAGCGCGACGGCGGCGGACCGCCTCCTCCGCCGCCGCCGCCGAAGGGCGCGCATTTCATCATCGAGCGTGGCGATGCCCGCCTCGACGTGAAGTGCGCCGACGACGACACGACCAAGGCCTGCGCCGACACCACGCTGCAATTGCTCGACAAGCTCACGACGCTGAAGCCGGACGCCCGGTAAGCGCTCGCCCGCCGCGGCGGCGGCGGCGGGCCCTTCAGGCGTTCGTGCCCGGCGCCTTGGTCAGGCGGCAGCCGGTGATGCGCCACTGCCCATCCGCGTCCCGGACCAGGCTGTACTCGGCGGTCCAGTCGACGCCGTACTCGTCCTGGATCGCCACCGACTGGACCACGCCCGCCGTATCCGTGTCCCGCGCCTCGCCGAACACGAAGCTGCGGTGCCGGTAGACCGGGCGATACTGGGTGCGGACCATGCCGATGAACAGGTCGGCGTTCGGGAAGAGCTCGCGGATCGCCGGGGCCGCCTGAGCGTAGGCCACCGGCGCGTCGTCGCGCCCGAAGGCCTCGACCTGCCGGGTGATCGTGGCCTGAGCGGCCGCGCGGGCGGCGTCATCGGCCGCTGCCGGTCCCGCAAGGCCGAGGACGAGGAGAAGGGCGGGCAACACGCGCATCGATGTCACTCCAGCTGAGCGGATCCGTTACTCGTTTTCACCAACTGAAAATGGTCCTCGGATCGTCAGCGACAATTGGGACTCGGCCCCCAAGTATATGTGCTGCCAAATTTGCCGCGCGAGACCTGTTTTTGAGCCTGCGCTGGGCGCCGTCCCTGGACCGCTCTGAGCCGAGACGAGCTTCGGTTCGACGTCCGAGCCGCATCCGAATGGGTATCGCTCCAAGTGCGAATGGGCTGGGCATAAATCGCGCCCAGATTGTGCAACACGCTGGAAAGATGAGCATTTTTCCGCCGAACAGGCGCCACGGGTTTGACCCTCCAACCCGGTTTTGCAAACCTCCGGCCGACTCGGGGCCCTGAGGCCGGGAAGTCGCGTCGCGTGGAGCGCAGATCGATGAGTCAGAGCGAGGCCGGTACGGGACTTTCGGCCCCGGCGCATCCCGCCGGCGTGGTTCAGGGCGGATCGCAGGCCATGAGCGTCGGGGTGTTCATCCCGATCGGCAACAATGGCTGGTTGATCTCGGAGAATGCCCCGCAGTACCGCCCGAGCTTCGCGCTCAACAAGGCGATCACCCTGAAGGCCGAGGGTTACGGGCTCGACTTCGCCCTCTCGATGATCAAGCTGCGCGGTTTCGGCGGCAAGACCGAGTTCTGGGACCACAACCTCGAATCGTTCACCCTGATGGCCGGGCTCGCCGCCGTGACCACCCGGATCAAGCTGTTCGCCACCGCGGCGACCCTGTGCCTGCCGCCGGCCATCGTCGCCCGCATGGCCGCGACCATCGACTCGATCTCGGATGGTCGCTTCGGCGTGAACCTCGTCACCGGCTGGCAGAAGCCGGAATACGACCAGATGGGCCTGTGGCCCGGCGATGCGCATTTCGCCAGTCGGTACGACTATCTGGCGGAGTACGCTCAGATCCTCCGCGCGCTGTGGGAGACCGGCGCCAGCGATCTCAAGGGCACGTATTTCCAGATGAACGATTGCCGGCTGAGCCCCCGGCCGCAGGCGCCGATGAAGATCATCTGCGCCGGCCAGAGCGGGGCGGGGCTTGCCTTCACGGCCCGCTATGCCGACTACAATTTCTGTTTAGGGAAAGGGCTCAACACGCCGACCGCCTTCGCCCCCGTGGTGGAGAAGCTGGCGGGGGCGCGCGCCGAGACCGGGCGTCACGTCACCTGCTACGCCCTGTTCATGATCATCGCCGACGAGACCGACGCCGCCGCGATGGCCACCTGGGCCCACTACAAGGCGGGAGCCGATGCCGAGGCGATCGCGTGGCTCGGCCTCCAGGGCGCGGCCGACACCAAGTCCGGCGGCGACACCAATGTGCGCCAGCTCGCGGACCCCGCCTCGGCGGTGAACCTCAACATGGGTACCCTGGTCGGCAGCTACGCCACCGTGGCGGCGATGCTCGACGCAATCATGACCATCGACGGGGTGGAGGGCGTGCTGCTGGTGTTCGACGATTTCCTCAAGGGTCTCGATGCCTTCGGCACCCGGATCCAGCCGCTGATGCGCACGCGCCGGCACGTGGCGACGGCGCCGCTTCCTGAGGTCGCCTGATGGACGCCCCCGCCGGATATCGCGATCCCCGAGGCCGCCACGGCAGCGTCGTCCTGCCGGCCCGGCCCGAGCCGATCGCCTTCGACCCCGCCGCCACGGTGCTGATCGTGGTGGACGTGCAGAACGCCTATGCGAGCGCGGGCGGTTACCTCGACCTCGCGGGCTTCGACGTGTCGGGCACCGGCCCGGTGATCGCGCAGATCGTCCGGGCGGTGGCGGCGGCCCGGGCGGCGGGCATCCGGATCCTGTGGTTCCAGAACGGCTGGGATCCGGACTATGTCGAGGCGGGCGGTCCGGGCTCGCCGAACTGGCACAAATCCAACGCCCTCAAGACCATGCGCCGGAAGCAGGAGATGAACGCGCAGCTCCTCGCCAAGGGCTCCTGGGACTACGCGCTGGTGGACGCCCTGAAGCCCGAGCCCGGCGACCTGACGATCGGCAAGCCGCGCTACAGCGGCTTCTACAACACCCCCCTCGACAGCATGCTCCGCGCCCGGGGAATCAACACGTTGGTCTTCACCGGCATCGCCACCAACGTCTGCGTGGAATCGACCCTGCGGGACGGGTTCCACCGGGAGTATTTCGGGATCGTACTGGCCGATGCGACGCATCAGGCCGGGCCCGAAAGCCTGCACCACGGGGCGCTCGCCAATATCGAGACCTTCTTCGGCTGGGTCTCGGACGTCGCCGCCTTCGCGGCGGCCCTCGGGACGGCCTCACACGCCGCGGTTGATGCGGTCGGCCTCGATATGGCCGAATAAGTGCATCCCGCACCCGGCCGGTCACCGGCAGGGTGCACGAGCGCCGCCCGACGCGGCGCCGCCCGCGCGGCCTGCCCGGCCGACAGGTCGAATGGGAGCGCGCACGGGCATGCCGAAGCAGGTCGTCATTCCGCCGGGGACCGGCAAGCCGCTCGCCCCCTACGTGCCGGGGACGCTGGCCGACGGCGTGCTGTACGTCTCGGGCACGCTCCCTTTGGATGCGGAGGCCAACGTCGTCCATGTCGGCGACGCCGCCGCCCAGACCCGCCACGTGCTGGAGACCATCAAGGGCGTGGTCCAAGCCGCGGGCGGCACGATGGACGACGTCACCTTCAACCACGTCTTCCTGAAGGACTGGGCGGACTACGCGGCGATCAACGCCGTCTACGCGGCGTATTTCCCGGGCGAGAAGCCGGCGCGCTATTGCATCCAGTGCGGCCTCGTGAAGCCGGAGGCGCTGGTGGAGATCGCCTCCGTGGCGCATGTCGGCCGATGAGCAGCCGGTGAGCGTCGGCGCGGCCCCGCTCCACCACGCGGTGGCGGGCCCTGAGGACGGGCGGCCGGTGCTGCTCTCGCCGGGGCTCGGCGGCGGGGCCGGATACTTCGCGCCGCAGATGGCGGCGCTCACGGCGCAGTTCCGGGTGGTGACCTACGACCATCGCGGGACCGGACGGTCGCCCGACCGGCTCGGGCCGGACCACGATATCCCCGCCATGGCCCGGGACGCGCTCGCGGTGCTGGACGCCGCCGGGATCGACCGGGCCGACGTGGTCGGCCACGCGCTGGGCGGCCTGATCGCCCTGCAGACGGCGCTCGCCGCGCCCGGGCGCGTCGGGCGGATCGTGGTCATCAACGGCTGGGACGCCCTGGACCCGGCCACACGCCGGTGCTTCGCGGCCCGCCGGGCGATCCTGGCCGGGGGCGGGCCGGAGGCCTTCGTGCGGGCGCAGGCGATCTTCCTGTACCCGGCGCCCTGGTTGTCGGCCGAGGCCGCGCGAGTCGCGGCCGACGAGGTTCACGCCCTCGCGCATTTCCCCGGGGCCGAGACCGTGCTGACGCGCATCGGCGCCCTGGAGCGCTTCGCCATCGCCGACCGGCTCGGGCGCATCCCGCACGAGACCCTGGTGATGGCCGCCCGGGACGACGTGCTGGTGCCCTATACGCGCTCCGAGCGCCTCGCGGCGGCGCTGCCCAACGCCCGGCTCGCCCTCGCCCCCGAGGGCGGCCACGCCCACAGCGTGACCTGTCCGGAGGCGTTCAACCGGGTCCTGCTGGACTTCCTCGATCGCCCCGCATGAGGAGCTCCGGCAGCGCCGCGGCCAGGAGGGCGGCGGCGCGCAGAACCTCGGCGGCCTCGGCGGGCGAGCGGTGGACGAGGGCCAGGGCAAGCCGGAGCGGCACCTGCGCGCCAAAACTCGCCGCCGTCACCGCCAGGGCCGTGACGACGCCGTGGTGCTTGCCGGCGTAGAGGATCTGGCTGCGCAGGAAGTAGAACAGCCGCCGCGCCCGCACCTGCCGGGTCGTGCCCTGGCCGAGATGGTGCGCGACCGCCCCGGCGACGTGCCGCACGGAATAACCCGCCGCCCGGGCGCGGGCGCAGAGATCGGCATCCTCCCAGTAGACGAAGAAGCGCGGATCGAACCCGCCGAGCGCCGTGAACAGGTCGCGGCGGATCATCAGGAAGGCGCCCATCACCTGATCGACGGCGCGGTCCTCCGCATGGTCCCATTCGCGAAGGAAGTGCGGGCGCACGAGGCCCAGCCGGTCCAGCGCCAGGGCACGTCCGAGGAGGCCGAGCGCCGAGGGCGTCCGGGCGCAGGAGCGCGCAGTCCGTCCGTCGGGATCGACCAGCCGGGCGCCGACGATCCCGGTCCGCGGATCGGCCAGCAGGGCGGCCCGGGCCACGCCCAGGGCGTCGGGTTCGACCTGCGTGTCGGGATTGAGGAACAGGATCGCGGGGGCATCGCCCGCGGCAGCGCCCTGATCGCAGGCGCGGCCGAAGCCGAGATTGTGCGCATTGCGGATCAGCCGGAGCGGGTGGGGCAGGGGGGGCAGATCCTCGGCGGAGCCGTCGGTCGAAGCATTGTCGACCACGATCACCTGCACGGACGCGGCGTCCCGCGCGGCCGCGAGGCTCGCGAGACAGGCGCGGAGAAGCGCGCCGCCGTTCCAGTTGACGATCACCACGTCGAGGACCGGGGGACGGGCAGGGCGCTCGGTCACGGGAGATCCTGGGGCAGATTCTGGGGCAGATCCCGGGGTGCGCCGAGGCGGCCGAGGGCGCCGTCGCGCGCCGCTGCGAGAAGCCGAAGCAGCACGGAGGGCCGCCAGCCTGAATCCGCCCAGTACAGGCCGGCCTGGAGGGGCAGGTAGGCGGCCTGGGCGAGCTTCCAGCGGAGCGGCACGTGCGGCAGCCGCCACGCATACACCGCGTTGCGCAGGTAGGTCGCCATGCGGAACAGGGGCTGGCGCGGCATCGCGATCCCGAAGGCCCGGATCACCCCGCCGCCGACCCGGTGGGGGATCCCGACGTCGCGGGCGCAATAGCAGCCATAGCCGAGGCTCCAGGCCCGGAAGCACCATTCGAGTTCGACGCCGTCGATGAAGAAGTCCGCCCGGAACGGGCCGATCCGGTCGAACGCGGCGAGGTCGATCAGCGAGCCCGAGGTCGCCAGGAACTGCACCGAGGCGAGGACGCCCTGATCCGGAACGCCGGGTCGGCGCGGATAGGCTGGCGCCTTGTGGCCGGCGGCCGGCGCCGGGGCGGGGCCCACCACCGCGGCCCGGATCGCGGCACGCCGCAGCTCTCCGAGGGCGGCGAGCAACCCAGCGGCGAGATCTCCGGGCGGCTCGGCATCCTGATCGAGGAGCAGGAGGGTCTCCGCCCCCGCGTCCCGGGCGGACGCGGCGATCCGGTTGAGCGCCGCCGCGATGCCGACATTGTGCCCCTCCGACAGCAGGATCACGCCGGCGCGGACGAGGCGTCCCGCGTCACCGGCGGCGAGACCGCCATTGTCGAAGGCGATCACCGTGGCGCCCCCGGCCGCGGCCTGGGCGAGGACGCGCTCCACCTGGTCCGGGCCCGGCCGGAACAGGGTGATGCCGAGGGCGGGAAGGCCCGAACGCGGATCAGGCACCGGACGGGCCCCGACGCAGGTCGCGGCGCGTCACGCCCGCTCCACCGCGGCGGTCGCCGCCTCCAGGGCCGCCGTGATGGCGGCGGTCTGCTCGGCGCTGAGCGGTCCGCGGGCGAGGCGCATCTGCAGGGCAAGCTTCAGACCCTCCTTGGCGCGCACCAGGGAGGGCGGCGGCCCGTCGCCCCGGGCGGCCTCGGCCTCGGCCATCC
This sequence comes from Methylobacterium sp. J-088, assembly GCF_022829295.1. Lineage (GTDB taxonomy): Bacteria > Pseudomonadota > Alphaproteobacteria > Rhizobiales > Beijerinckiaceae > Methylobacterium. The sequence goes on along the minus strand of NZ_JAKSYH010000167.1, from coordinate 33,266 downwards.
GGGCGAGGATGGCCTCCAGGGTCGGGCGGTTGCCGTCGAGGACGGCCTGGCCCTCCGGGGTGATCGTGTGCAGCCGCTTGGTGCCCTCCCCGGGGGTCACCGTGACGTGGCCGAGTTCCTCGAGCAGCGTCAGCGTCGGGTAGACCGTGCCGGGGCTCGGGCTGTAGGCACCGCCGACCCGCTCCTCGATGGCCTTGATGATCTCGTAGCCGTGCCGGGGCTTCTCGGCGATCAGGTGGAGGATCACGAGCCTGAGGTCGCCATGGGCGAAGAAGCGGGCGAGATCGCCGCGACCGCCGCGGCCGAACATCCGGCGGTCGCCGGGGCTGCGGCCGGGATGCCCGTGCCGCCCCCTGTGATCACCCCCCATCGGGCCACGATGAGCGCGGACGCGGTGGGCGTCGAAGGGATCGCCGTAGAAGGGGTCCATGATGTCGGGATGCATGGTGAGTCGACTCACTTCCGATATGTCGCCAATTAAGATATATCGAAACCCTATCGCCTGCAAGGGATTCGGTGAGGCGGGCTTCTGCGCCATGGGGGCCGCCTGCGGTTTACGGGCCCTGCCGGTTCGGTTAGTGCGGCGGCTCACCGATGCCACCGGCCTGCGCCTTGCCCTTCACCCCCCGACGCCGCCCGACAATTGCCCGTGACCCGATCCGCGATCTGCACGGCGACAGCGCCCCGGGACGACACGCGGTGAACGCGTCCGTGCGGAGGTCCGGGGCCCGACGCCCGATCGACGAGGACGCCGTATGATCTCCGTCAACGAGGACATGAAGCAGGAGATGCTGCGGCGGGGCATCTCGGTGTTGCACCCGGCGCCGTTCGGCCTGCCGGAGGATTGCACCTTCGAGCCGCCGTGCAGCATCAAGTGGATGGGCGTCGATTACTGCCTCACGATGGGGGCGTTCTCGTACGCGGTCAGCGGCTACTATTTCGGCGCCGACATCGCCCGCTACTGCTCGATCGGCGAGAGCGTGCAGGTCGGGCGCGGCAGCCACCCGGTCCAGTGCGGCTCGACCTCACCGCTGTTCTACACGCACCATTCGGCGGTGTTCGACCGCGCCGATCCGCGGGCGGAGGATTACGAGATCTGCGGCCCCTATCTGTGGCCCAAGCGCGTGCGCATCGGCAACGACGTCTATATCGGCCACGGCGCCTTCCTGATGCCCGACATTACGATCGGCGACGGGGCGGTGGTCGGCGCCATGGCGGTGGTGACCAAGGACGTGCCGCCCTACGCGATCGTGGCCGGCAGCCCCGCCCGGGTCGTGAAGATGCGCTTCCCCGATGCGCTGATCGAGCGCTACCTGAAGGTGCAATGGTGGCGCTACGCCTTCTGGGACCTGCGCCAGTGCTCGATCACCGACCCGGAGAAGTTCCTGGACGCCGTGGAGGAGCGGATCGCCGGCGGGATGCAGGAATACCGGCCGGAGATGATCCCGCTCCGGTCGCTGGTGCCGGGGGGGTGAGGATTACGTGTCTTCCTCCAACGCGACGGACCAAGTGCGGCGCACCGTCGCCGGGTTACCATGCAACAGGCATCCATCACCGGCCGCCCGCCTGAGCACCGATCCGGCCGAGAGCTTGCTGTAGGCGCCCAGGCGCATTTTCGGCAGGATTGATGCGCCGGTTCCCAGGAATGCGGCCTTTCCACACACGGTATGACCGCACAGGAGCGCGCCTGGTGACAGAACGACAGATGCGTTGAGGCGTGAGTCGTGATGAACCGCCACCTGTGCATGCAACACCACGTTGGCGCCGAGTTGCACGAAGGGACCGACAAAAACGCCGGGATAGATGATCGCCCCGGCCCCGATCACCGCTGAAGGCGCGACGTAAGCCATCGGGTGGACGATACGCGCCAGGGTCAGATTCATGCGGACAAGTTCACGATAGATCTTGTGCCGGATCGTCGGGTCGCCCGTGCAGACGATGAATTCCTTCTGATCCCGGTCCGGGATCGAGGCGATGTCCGCATGCGTCGCGAAGGGACTACCGCATAGGGCGGTCAGGTCTGCGGTCCGCACTGGTCCGGGGGCGACCACATCCGTGATCACGTAGCCGTCGCCGTCCACGCGTCCACGCTCGCCGAGGTCGCGCAGGAGAGCGGCGACCTCCACCGCCAGACCGCCGCCACCGCATATCACGAGCCGCTGCGTCATCGAACGGCTTGGGGAGATCTGGCCTGGGGCTCGCGGACCTCACTCGGTGGTGCGCCGGGGAACGCCTCGGCATACTGGGCGATGGCCCGCCTCAAGGACGCGCAGACCGCCGCGACATCGGCCTCGGTCATGGCCTCGAAGGTGGGTAGGTTGAGGCCACGGGCCGACCATGTCTCGGCGACGGGATAGCGAGTCTCCTCATGATAGGGGGCCTGCTGGTGTGTCGGGTAGAAAAGCGGACGGCTATCGATCCCATCGGCCAGGAGCGCCGCCATGACCGCATCCCGCTCATGGGCATCACCTCCCGTGAGCAGCACAGTGACGAGCCAGGGCACGGGCACCGCCCATGGCTGGGAACCGAGCAGGCGCAGACCTTCAATGCCGGCGAGCCGCTCGGCATACCAGGCGGCCACCTGACGGCGGGCGGCCAGGATCGTGTCGATCCGCTCCAGCTGAGCGAGGCCGATCGCGGCGGCGATGTTCGTCATCCGGTAGTTGAAGCCGACCACCGGATGTATGTAGCGGCGCTGCGGGTCGAGGCCTTGCCCGCGGTAGAGACGCAGCCGCGCCGCGAGAGCCGCGTCGTCCGTCACCACCATGCCGCCCTCGCCGGTGGTGATGATCTTGTTACCGTAGAAGCTGAAGGTCGCACAGGCCCCGAACGAACCGACCGGCCGCCCCCGATAGGTAGCCCCGTGCGCCTCCGCCGCGTCCTCGACCACGTGCAGGTCGTGGCGCGCGGCCAGCCTGCTGATCCGGTCCATATCGGCAGGATGGCCGTAGAGGTGGACCGGTAGGATGGCCCGGGTGCGCGGGGTGATCCGCGCCTCGATACAATCCGGGTCGAGGTTCAAGGTTAGGGGCTCGCAATCGACGAAGACCGGCTTGGCCCCGCAATAGGTCACGGCATTCGCCGACGCGATGTAGGTGAGGTTCGGCACGATCACCTCATCGCCGGGGCCGATCCCCAGGGCCGTGAGCGCGAGGTGCAGCGCGGTGGTGCCGTTGTTGACCGCCACCGCATGGGAAACACCGCAGAAGCGCGCGAAGGCGACCTCGAAGGCATCCAGGAAGCGGCCACTGGACGAGATCCAGGTGCTGTCGAGGCATTCGAGCACGTAGGCGCGCTCGTTCCCACCCAGGGTCGGAGCGGCGACGGGAATGAAATTGCGGTCGGCCATGATCAAACCGCCGGCCCGGTGGCGATCAGCGCTTCATCCGCCGCGCTCAGAGGCCGGCCGGCGGCCTTGCGATAGAGGACGCCGAACCGGCGAACCACCGATTCCCAGGTGTGCCGGGCGACAACCTCTCGTCCCCGCGCCGCGAACTGGTCGCGGAGCGGGGCATCCGACCACAGCTTGAAGATCGCACCGGCGATGTCGCCGCTGTTATTGGGGTCGAACAGGAGCGCGCCGCCATCGGTCTGCGACGGCAACGATGTGACGTTGGAGCAGGCAACGGGACACCCGATCGCGAAGGCTTCCCAGACCGGCGCGCTGGCGGCCTCGAACTTGGTCGGTACGACGGCGCCCCGGGCTAGATGGTAGAGCACAACCAGATCGCGCTGGGTTATGTAGCCGGCCCATCGGAAGCAGTCCGTCACGTTGAGGGCGGCCGCCCGCTCCAACACGCGCAACGAGAACGGCACGAGCGCCCCCGTGAAGACCATGAGGGGCGGCTGGATACCCTGTGCCCGCAGGATTGCGGCAGCCTCCACCAGGCCGACATGGTTCTTGTGCTCCCAACCGGCCGCCGGGTAGATCAGGAAGCCGCCCGGCTGGATCTGGAGGCGATCACAGAGATTCCGCACCTCTGCCGGTGCCGGAAGCGTGCGGTCGCCTGCCGGCGGCGCGAACGAGATGACGGCCAGCTTCTCGGTCGGTACCCGGTATTGGCGTTGGAGATCCTCCGCGATCCAGCGCGAAGCCACCGGCACGATCGCCGCCAAGCTGCAGAAATACTGGTAGACGACCTCACGCTGCTCAAGATCGCCGTCAGAAAAGAACTGCGGCAGATGAAGATGCTGGAGGTCGTGGGGGTGGTAGAGGAGCGGCAGGTCCGAATCGAGCGCGAATTGCGACAGGCCGTGCACCACTGCCACGCCTGCATCCCGCAAGGGTCCTGTCGCGTCGTGGAGGTTGATCCGGGTATTCGCACTCTTGTCCCGGAACTTGAAGATCCGCTGGGCCAGCGGCGTGCCAGCCAGCCTGAACGCGCGCTCGCGAATCGGCAGGGCTTCGGTGTTTAGCGGCAGCAGTCTGCAATGATCCGGCATGATCGCGCGCAGATCGTCGCGCGCGTCCGAATCCACGATCAGGGAGAAGCGAAACTGGTCCGCCGGAAGGTAATGGAGATGGGTGATCAGGCCACGTGTGACCTCGGCCACCCCACCAGCAGCACCCAGGGCCGGTCGCGCATCGATCGCGACGTGAAGCTGCTCTGACACTGCAAAGTCCTTTGAGTCGTCCTGCGCCCTCTCCGGCGCACGACTCATCAAGCCCGATCCTTGCCCGGGGCTGTCTCTCACCAGGGGATGCGGCCGAAGCGCTCGATGAGGTGCTGGTATTCTGCCCGGCTCTGCTCCTGAAGCGCTGCGTCACCGGCAATACGCGCCATTCCGGAGCGGGAATGCACAAGCCGCGTGATCAGCGGCGCCGGCATTGTATGCCGCTGCAACTCGAGATTCTTGCCGCCGAAGTGCACGACATTGGCGATCCAGGGGCGGACCTGTTCCGCCATCGCAAGGGTTGCCGGCGCCAAGGCGTCGATGAGGTGGCAGCGTCTCAAGCCGCTGTCGCCCAATCGACCGAGCCATTCATTATCGAGATGCCAGCGCAAGGTGGGATCGAACAATCCGATCCGCCGCAGAGTGCTGGACGGCATCATCCACCCTGAGGGCGTCGGGAAGTCGTTGATGCGCATGATCGTGCCGTTCTCATCGACCTCGAGCTGGGTCGTGGAGACAAAATCAAAGCGTTTCAAAGCATTGAGACCCCAGGTGAGGTAATGCGGGTCCCACCAATCGTCGTCCTCCAAGAAGGCGATGTAGTCAAAACGATCCGCCGCCGCATCGATCCCGGCATTCAGGGCACCGGCCTGCGAGCGGGTCTCGCTCCGCGCCCAGATGACATCGCTCCGCTCGGCAAGAGACGCGGGGATGGCCGCATCAGCATCGATGCCGATGATGAAGGTGAGCCGGGCGCGTCCTTCCGCAACAGCGGTTTGGGCGAGCGCGCCGGTGATCGCCCGGTCGACGAAATACGCGTCGGTGTGTGCCCCGACGGTGATCCGCTGAAGACGGGACGGCGTGATCACCCCGACCGACGAAGGCTGCGACATCTCGAAACTTTCCCGTATGACTCCGAAAACCGTGGCATCAAATATATATCTCGATATTGGCGAATTTTTTTCAGTCTATTTCTTATTTATGAAGGCAAATACTCGATCATGCAACTTTTAAAACCAAGTCTCAGCGTTTCTGATCGGAAGACGAGCGCAATGCCCCTGTTACGTTTTGAAAAACCCGCCGTCAAGTTTACGAAATTGGGGGGATTATGGAGATATCGGCAACTTATAATGCCCAAAGCGCAGCAGATATAAATCAGATTTATTCGATAAAGACGAATTTTTACGGCATATGGAGATCGAATGAAATTTAGAAACCGAAGACAGGCGTTTCCCGACTGCTGTGTCCGGGAGCCAGATGCAGAAGTGGTTTCCTGCATCGCTACGGAATCCGAAGAATCTGGCAGAACCTCGGATCCCCCCGGGGGGGCTCCGCCGCCCTACCGTCCGGGCGAAGAGACACGCCGCGATCTGTGACGTCCTGCAGCGTAGCGGAACGGCGCGGCGATCCCACTCAGCGCATGTTTCGGTGCTTCGACAGGCGGTCCCTAAGGCCGCATCCGTTATCCCCGCGCCAGCGTCCGCGCCGCCGCCGCGCCCAGCGCCCGCACCCCCAGCGCCAGATCCGCGTCGCTGGTATCCTCCGCCCAATGGTGGCTGATGCCGCCGATCGAGGGGACGAACAGCATCGCGGCCGGCAGGATCCGGGCGACGTTCTGGGCGTCGTGGCCGGCGCCGGAGGGCATCACCTGCCAGCCGCCCGGGCAGACCTGCTCGGCGGCCTCGGAGAGGGCGCGCATCAGATCCGGGTCGCAGGGGGCGGGGATCGCCTTGGAGAGAGCCGTCAGCGTGGCGGGGCAGCGCTCGTGCCGGTTCGATTCGCGCACCAGTGCCTCCAGGCAGGCCTCCATCCGCTCCAGCACCGGCATCGACACGTCGCGGAACTGGAAGAAGACCTCGGCCCGGCCCGGGATGATGCTGTAGCCGCCGGGATCGAGGGTGATCCGCCCCGTGGTCCAGGTGCTGCGCGGGCCGCAGACCGTCGGGAAGTCCCGGTCGATCGCCGCGAGCAGCCGCACCGCCGAGAGGCCCGCGTCCCGGCGCTCCGTCATGGTGGTGCCGCCCGCATGGTCCTGGTTGCCTTCGAACACGATCCGGAACTGCCAGATCGCCACGATGCCGCTCACCACGCCAAGATGCAGGCCGGCGGATTCGAGCTGCGTGCCCTGCTCGATATGCATCTCCAGGAAGCCGTGGTAGCGGCCCGGGTCGAGCCGCATCCGGGGCAGGCCGGCGAGGCCGGCGGTCGCGAGCGCCGCGCGGAGGGGGGTTCCGTCGGTGCGGTTGCGGGCTTCGTCGATCTCGGCCTCGGTCAGGTCGCCGATCGCCGAGCGGCTGCCCAGGAAGCCGCCGGAGAAATGTCCCTCCTCGTCCGCGAAAGCCACGACGTCGACCGGCAGCCCGACCCGGGCCAGCGCCACACCGGCCACGACCCCGAGCGCCCCGTCGAGCCAGCCAGCCTCGTTCTGGGTCTCGATGTGGCTGCCGACCAGCAGATGCGGGCCGGCGCCGCGATGGCGCCCGAGCACGTTACCGATCCCGTCGATGGACGCCTCCAGCCCGCAAGCCTCCAGCTTGGCCATCAGCCAGCGGCGGGATTCCATGTCGGCCGCCGAGAAGGTCGGGCGGTGGACGCCGGTGCGGAACCGCCCGATCTCACGCAGTTCGTGCAGGTCGGCCAGGAAGGCTTGGGTGTCGATCTCGGTCATGGATCCCCGGAGGCTGAACGCGCCGACCGTGCAAGGTCCATGCGCGCATCCCGGTTTCCAAAGGGCTTGAGGCCCTTTGGCGGGGCGTCGGGGCGGAGCCCCGACCTTGGGCTTTGCCCAAGCCGAGCAGGGTTTCACCCTGCACCCACAAAAGGGCTCGCCCTTTTGAATCCGGGACTTGGCGCTACTCGGCCGCTACGGGCGTCCGGTCCGCTGGCTGCGTCATCCAGGCGGAGAGGTCGGCCCGGGCGCGGTCGGTCAGCGCGCGCTTCTTGAGGGCTGCCTTCTCCGGTCCACGCAGGCGCCGGCCGGTCTCGTTGCGGGGCGCCTGCGCCAGGGGTGGGAACAGACCGAAATTGACGTTCATCGGCTGGAACGAGCGCGGCGCGTTGGCCTCGCCATCCGCTTCCACGTGGCCGCCCGTGATATGGGCGATCAGTGCACCCAGCGCCGTGGTCTGGGGCAGGGGGGCGAGGGGTTGCCCTGCGGCCTCGGCCACCGCGAAGCGGCCCGCCATCAGCCCCACCGCGGCGCTCTCCACGTAGCCCTCGCAGCCGGTGATCTGGCCGGCGAAGCGCAGGGCCGGCCGAGCCTTCAGCCGGAGCGTGGCGTCGAGCAGGCGCGGGCTGTCGAGATAGGTGTTCCGGTGCAGCCCCCCGAGGCGGGCGAACTCGGCCCGCTCCAGGCCGGGGATCGTGCGGAAGATCCGCACCTGCTCGGCGTAGGTCAGCTTCGTCTGGAAGCCCACCAGATTGTAGAGCGTGCCGAGCGCGTTGTCCTGGCGCAGCTGAACGATCGCGCAGGGCTTGACCAGGGGGTCGCGCGGGTTGGTCAGGCCCACGGGCTTCATCGGGCCGTGCCGCAGGGTCTCGGGCCCGCGCTCGGCCATCACCTCGATCGGCAGGCAGCCGTCGAAATAGGGCGTGCCCTCCCACTGCTTGAACCCGATCTTGTCGCCCGCCACGAGGGCGGCCACGAAGGCCTCGTACTGCGCGCGGTCCATCGGGCAGTTGAGGTAGTCGGCCCCCGTGCCGCCGGGGCCCGGCTTGTCGTAGCGCGACTGGAACCACGCCACGTCCATGTCGATCGAGTCGCGGTGGACGATCGGCGCGATCGCGTCGAAGAAGGCGAGGGACTCGGCCCCGGTGAGCCCGCGGATGCCCGCGGCCAGCGCCGGGGCGGTCAGCGGGCCGGTGGCGACGATGCAGGAGCCCCAATCTTCCGGCGGGAGGCCCGCGACTTCCCCGCGGACGATGGCGACGTTGGGGTGTTGCTCCAGCGCCCGGGTGACCGCGGCGGAGAAGCCTTCGCGGTCCACCGCCAGCGCCCCGCCGGCCGGCACTTGGTTGGCATCCGCCGCCCGCATGATCAGCGAGCCCAAAGCACGCATCTCCTGGTGCAGCAGCCCGACGGCGTTGCTCTCGGGATCGTCCGACCGGAAGGAGTTCGAGCAGACGAGCTCGGCCAGCCCGTCCGTCTGATGGGCCTCGGTGCGGCGCTCCGGGCGCATCTCGTGAATGACGGCGCGATGGCCGGCCTCCGCCACCTGCCAGGCAGCCTCGGACCCGGCGAGACCGCCGCCGACGATGTGAATGGTCTGTGTCATACCCGAGAATAGCGAAGGACCGCCGCCCGGATCAACGGGCGGCGGTCCTTCGATAGGCCCACGCAGTATCGGGGATCAGACGCGGGCGACGCCGCGGATCTCGCTGCGGTTGATGCCGAGATCGGCCAGATCGCGATCCGAAAGGCGGGAGAGCTGGGTGACCGTGTCGCGGTACCGGAGATAGGCGCGGACGCGGCTCAGGACGCTACGGGCGGCGGACATGATATGCTTTGACCTCTGTTCGGGCATCCGATGGCGCTTCGATGCGCATCGGTGCCTCTTGTTGGTGCAATGCACATATAAGCCCGCTGCGGCGCAGCAGGAGTCGAAAGGTCAAGCATCAGCCCTGCGGTTATCGCATGACCCGCTTAAGATCTCGGCAACCTTTCCGAATGGTCATTCTTTAGGCGCATGCGGAGCCCGCCGAACGCGCGAAGGGCGCCCCACCGGCCGATGGGGCACCCTTCGCGTTGAATCGAGCAGCTAGAGCCGTGCGCCCGATCGGGTTGCGCACGGTACACGACACTTGTCTGCCAACACGGGTGGCAAGCGCGACATGCCCCCTCTCCCGTGCGGGAGAGGGTTGGGGTGAGGGTCGAGAAGGTTCAGGATCGAGCGCACCGTCAAGGCGCCGACAGGGTGCGTCTCTTCCGGAAGCCGCACATTCCTCACCCGGCTTTCTGCGAACGCAGACCTCTCCCCCACGGGAGAGGGGACCCGCGCCTCATTCCGCGATGGTGGCGTCGCTGTCGTGTACCGTGCGGGTTGCGATCGCGCACGGCTCTATACCCTTGGTGTGACGCGCTCTCCGGCGCCGAACCGGTGTCCACTTCGGCGCAGAGCGCTCAATCGCGTGGGGCCGCCTCAGTAGAACGGGCGCGCGCCGTAGTAGCCGTAGGGGCGGCCGTAGGGCCGGGGCCGGCCATAGCCGTAGCCGCCATAATAGACCGGCCGACGCCAGGAGCCGTAGGGGCGGGGCCCTCAGTTCGGGCGGCAGATGCCCCAGGGATTGGGATGGAAGCCGGGGCCGCAGCCCCCGGCCGCCTGGGCCGAGCCGGCAAGCCCGAGGCCGCCGGCGATCGCGGCGGCCACAACGAGCGCCTTCGCGCGCGGTGCGCTCAGAAACGTCATGACAGGATCTCCTCTCGTCCTCCGGCGGATCGGCAGCCGGTCGAGGGAGATTCGGCTCCGCCGCCTGAACCGACGCTGAGCCAGAGGTTGTAGCGGGTACAGGCTCGCGGCGGCATCGGCGCAACGCCGTACAGGCCGCCGCGATTTCACGGCCGAGGTTTTCGCGCGGTCAGTGCAGCGAGGGCGTGCGCAAAAACCGCTCCCGGTCGGCGGAGACGAGGGCGAGCTTCACGCCCCGCCCCTCGCGGCGGATGGTGAGCGGCACCCGCACGCCCGCCTCGCCGAGGGCCCAGACGCTGCGGAACAGGGCGGCGAGATCCGCCACCGGCTCGCCCGCCACCGCCTCGATCACGTCGCCGGCCTGGAGGCCGCCGGTCTCGGCCGGGCCGCCATCGGCCAGCCCCATCACCACGATGCCCTCCTCGCTTTCGGTGGCGTAGAGGCCCAGCCACGGGCGCGGTGGCCGGTTCGCCCGCCCGCTCGTCGCGAGGTCGTCGAGGATCGGTGGCAGCAGGTCGATGGGCACCACCATGTTGATCGGGCGCGCGCTTCCCGAGCCGCCCTGCTGCAATTGCAGCGAGCCGATGCCGAGCAGCTCGCCCTGGGGGCCGATCAGCGCCGTCCCGCCCCAATGCGGGTGTGCGGGGGATGTGAACAGGGCCTCGTCGAGGACGTATTCCCAGTAGCCGGCGAATTCCTGCCGGGCGACCACCTCGACGGCGACGCAGCGCTGGCGCCCGCCCGCCCCGGCCAGCACCGCCCGGTCGCCGGTCTTCAGCCCGGCCGAGCGGCCGAGCGGCAGGGCCGGCACGCCGAGGTCGCCCAGGGCCTGGACCAGGCCGAAGCCGGTGGCGGCGTCGAAGCCGAGGACATGGCCTTGGACCGAGCGGCCGTCCCGGGTGGTGAGCCAGACGCTCTCGGCCTCGGTCACGAGGTAGCCGATGGTCAGCACGAGGCCGTCCTCGCGGATCATCACGCCATTGCCGGCCCGCTCGGTCCCCAGCGTCTCGGCCGTGAAGGCGCCCTCCGGCACCCGCGTCGACAGGGCCAGCACCGCCGAGAGCGCCCGGTCGAGGTCGTAGCCATAATCCGCAGGCCGCGGCTGGGCCTGCGCGGGGATCTTCCACTCGCCCTGCGTCGCCATGAGAGTCCTTCGCGCGTCCTTCGCAGATCCGCACCCTGGCCGGAACCGGGTGCGCGAAAGACGACAAGATAGGATGTCCGCGCCGCCCGCGACACCCATGTCGGGCGCCCCGCACACCATTGCCGCAGGGCTGAAAACGAAAAGGACCGCCCGGCCGGGGCCGGGCGGTCCTTCGAAAGCGTCCGGGTCCCGCCGCGCGGCGGGATCCGGGTTGGCGCGTCTCAGTACTTGCGGACCAGCGGCGCCGGGACCGGCGTGGCGGCGGCGACCGGCGAGTACAGCGGGACGATGAAGCGGATCCAGCCGTCCGTGGAGTAGTCGCTGCGGGTGCGGCCGAACGCGTTGGTGAGGGTCGCGCCGGTCACGACGTCGCGGGCGACGTAGGCCTGGACGGTGAAGATCTTGAAGTCGTAGCCGATGAGGCCGCCGACTGCGAACCGGCCGCGGTTGCCGGCCGCCGCGCTGTATTGGCTGATGTCGAAGTTATACGTGCCGTAGGCGATCGGGCCGATCTCGAAGTTGCCGAACTTCTTCGTCGCGGTGATGTCGAAGTTCAGCGAGTCCGAGAGGTTGATCGGGCCGATGGCGGCGCCGACCTGACCCGGGAAGCGGCCGGGCGAATCGTAGATGTTGGCGGTCAGGTTGCCGGTGATGTTCCAGCCGTCACCGGTGTAGCTGCCGGCAACGCCGAAGCGGTAGGTGTTGGAGGAGAGCTGCGGCAGCACCGGGGTGCCGACGACCTGACCATTGACGACACCGCCGTTGATCGAGCCGCGGTCGCCGTTGAGGTCGTTCAGGTACACGCCGCCGAGCAAGCTGACGCCGAAGTTGCTGCCGAGGTCGAAGGCCCAGATGCCGCCGACGAAGGTGCCGACGTTGATCGAGATGTCCTTGTTGCGCTGGCCCGCCGGGTTGCGGGTGAAGACGAACACGGTCGGGGGAGCGACGAGCAGCTCGACGCGGCCGCCGAGCGGAACCAGCGGGGTCGACCAGACCAGGACCGGGACGTTGACGGCCGTGTCGGCGTCGTTCCGGCCGTCGGTGCGGCGGTAGGTGAACGTGTTGATGGCGTAGAGGCCTTCCGGCAGCGGCGCGCCGACAGCGAGGCCGACCTGCTCACCGGGAACCGTCGTGGTCTGCGCCTGCGCGATCGTCGAGGTCATGCCGACCGTGAGCGCGACCGTGCCGGCCGCGAGCCAGTTCTTCATCATTGTCTCATTCCTTCCCAAGGTCCCAAGGCATCCGTCCCGCTTTCGGCACTTCCCTGCCGGTCTGCTCGCTCATTGCGGCTGCCGGCTTCGGACCTGCCGAGCGCCCCCACGGAGCCTGCCCGTCTCAACGTCTGCGACTATTCTACAGAGACCCTCGGAAAGACAGTGGAATGCTCGCCCGAATGCCAAAACCGGCCCAACCGTTGCCCAAAAGCCGCATATTTGCGGCGGCGCAACACTATCCACAAGGCGGGTTCGGGACGCCGTCTCCGGCAAAATATCGTTGAACGGTCAAGCTGTTGTCGCCGCGGATCACGGGAGAATCCGGCAAGCCCTGGCGGACAATCGGGCAGGGGGCGGCCTCGGGCGCTTCGGTCCGGATCCGCGCCCGATCGGCGTCCGGAGGGGCCCGCGCCAGGCGCGAAACGCGGGGCGACGGCTCGAATCACCATCCGCGGGAACCGTTCTCGGCCGGCACCCGGCAAAAACTGCCGCGCGGGCGGGCGCCGAAGCGCCGTCTACTCGGCAGCGCTGCGGCGGGGCGCACGGGCGGCGGGCGGCGCGGCGGGGCGCCGCTCCAGCACCTCGCGCAGGAACCGGCCGGTATGGCTGGCCTTCGCACGGGCGATCTCCTCGGGCGTGCCCTGCGCCACCACGCGGCCGCCGCCGTCGCCGCCCTCGGGACCCATGTCGATCACCCAGTCGGCGGTCTTGATCACTTCGAGGTTGTGCTCGATCACCACCACGGTGTTGCCCTGGTCGACCAGCTCGTGGAGCACCTCCATGAGCTTGGCGACATCGTGGAAGTGCAGGCCGGTGGTCGGCTCGTCGAGGATGTAGAGGGTGCGGCCGGTGGCGCGCTTCGACAGCTCCTTGGAGAGCTTCACCCGCTGCGCCTCGCCCCCCGACAGGGTGGTGGCCTGCTGACCGACATGGACGTAGTGCAGGCCGACCCGCTTCAGGGTCTCGAGCTTGTCGCGGATCGCCGGCACCGCCTTGAACAGCTCGGCCGCCTCCTCGACGGTGGAATCGAGCACCTCGGCGATCGACTTGCCCCGGTACTTCACCTCCAGGGTCTCGCGGTCGTAGCGCTTGCCCTTGCAGACGTCGCAGGTGACGTAGACGTCCGGCAGGAAGTGCATCTCGATCTTGATGACGCCGTCGCCCGAGCAGGCCTCGCAGCGCCCGCCCTTGACGTTGAACGAGAAGCGCCCCGGCTGGTAGCCCCGGGCCTTGGCCTCCGGCAGGCCGGCGAACCAGTCGCGGATCGGCGTGAACGCGCCGATATAGGTGGCGGGGTTCGAGCGCGGCGTGCGCCCGATCGGCGACTGGTCGATGTCGATGACCTTGTCGAGGTGCTCCAGCCCCTCCAGCCGCCCATAGGGGGCCGGGTGCTCCAGGGCGCCGTTCAGCTTTTTTGCCACCGCCTTGTAGAGCGTGTCGATCACCAGGGTGGACTTTCCGCCGCCCGAGACGCCGGTGATGCAGGTGAAGGTGCCGAGCGGGATCTCGACGTCGACGTCCTTCAGGTTGTTGCCCCGGGCGCCGAACAGCCCGAGCTTGCCCTTCCGGCCTTTTCGACGCGCGGTCGGCGTGCGGACCGACATCTGGCCCGTGAGGTACTTGGCGGTGAGCGAGGCGGGATTCGCCAGAACCTCGGCGGGGGTGCCCTGCGCGATGATCTCGCCGCCGTGGATGCCGGCGCCCGGGCCGACATCGACCACGTAATCGGCCTGCCGGATCGCGTCCTCGTCGTGCTCGACCACGATCACCGAGTTGCCGAGGTCGCGCAGGCGCTTGAGCGTGCCGAGCAGGCGCTCGTTGTCGCGCTGGTGCAGGCCGATCGAGGGCTCGTCCAGCACGTAGAGCACGCCGGTCAGCCCGGAGCCGATCTGCGAGGCCAGCCGGATGCGCTGGCTCTCGCCGCCCGAGAGCGAGCCGGAGCCGCGGGCGAGCGTCAGGTATTCGAGGCCGACATCCACCAGGAAGCTCAGCCGGTCGCGGATTTCTTTTAAGATTCGGACCGCGATCTCGTTCTGCTTGGGCGTCAGCTTCTCGGGCAGCTCGGAGAACCAACGGTGCGCCTCGCTCACCGAAAGGGCGGTCACGTCGGCGATGTCCGCCATGGCGACCTTGACGGCCAATGCCTCGGGCTTCAGCCGCTTGCCGCCGCAGGTGGCGCAGGGCGTCTCGCTCATGAAGCGCCCGATCTCCTCCCGGACGGCGTCCGAGTCGCTCTCCTTGTAGCGGCGCTCCAGATTCGGGATCACGCCCTCGAACGGCTTGTTGACCGTGTATTTGCGCAATCCGTCATCGTAGGCGAAGCGGATCGACTGCTTGTCGGAGCCATAGAGTACGATGGCGCGGGCCGTCTCCGACAGGCTCTGCCAGGGGACGCTGGTCTTGAAGCCGAAATGCTCGGCCAGGGCGTCGAGGGTCTGGCCGTAATAAGGCGAGGTCGACTTCGCCCAGGGGCCGATCGCGCCGCGCTTCAGGCTCAGGGCCGGATCGGAGATCACCAGTTCGGGGTCGATCCGCATCTCGTGACCGATGCCGCTGCAGGTCGGGCAGGCGCCGAACGGGTTGTTGAACGAGAACAGCCGCGGCTCGATCTCCGCGATGGTGAAGCCCGACACGGGGCAGGCGAAGCGCGACGAGAAGGTGATGGTCCGGGGCGCCTCGCCCTCGGGCGCATCCGCGAACACGACCTCCGCGATACCGTCGGCGAGTTCCAGCGCCGTCTCGAAGGAATCGGCCAGCCGCGATCCGATATCGGCGCGGACCACGATCCGGTCGACGACCACGTCGATGTCGTGCTTGAACTTCTTGTCGAGCTTGGGCACGTCGTCGATGGCGTAATACTCGCCGTTGACGCGCAACCGCTGAAACCCTTTCTTTTGGTATTCAGCGATTTCTTTGCGGTATTCGCCCTTGCGGCCGCGGACCACCGGGGCGAGCAGGTAGAGCCGGGTCTTCTCCGGCAATTCCAGCACCCGGTCGACCATCTGCTGGACGGTCTGGCTCTCGATCGGCAGGCCGGTGGCGGGCGAGTACGGGATGCCGACCCGCGCCCAGAGCAGGCGCATGTAGTCGTAGATCTCGGTGACCGTCCCCACGGTGGAGCGGGGGTTCTTCGACGTGGTCTTCTGCTCGATGGAGATGGCCGGCGACAGCCCGTCGATCTGATCGACATCGGGCTTGGACATCATCTCCAGGAACTGGCGGGCATAGGCCGAGAGCGACTCGACGTAGCGGCGCTGCCCCTCGGCGTAGATCGTGTCGAAGGCGAGCGACGACTTGCCCGAGCCCGAGAGCCCGGTGAACACCACGAGCTTGTCACGCGGGATGGTCAGATCGACGTTCTTGAGATTGTGCTCCCGGGCGCCGCGGACCGCGATGACGCGGCGGTCCTCGGCGGAGGCGGGGGCGGGGGCGGCGTCGAACAAGGCTGCGAGCTTGGCGTCGGTGGCGGCCTCGGGTTTCGCGCGAGCCGGCTTGGCCTGTGCAGCTTTGGCCTGTGCAGCTTTGGCCTGTGCGGCTTTGGGCTGTGCGGCCTTGACGGCGATGGGGGCCTTCGGAGCCGTCCTGGAAGGCGTTTCGGCGGCAGCTTTGGGCGCGGCGTTCGCGGCACCAGCGCGGCTTGCGGCACGACTTCCAGCTTGGGCTTTGGCCATGAGGGCGGCGGTCTTTCGAGGCGTCGACGAAGTCAAATCGGATGCGCGCGCGGGCCAGCCGCCGCTCCGACTCATGTCGAGCCCGAAGGGCCCACGGCAAGATGCGGCCGGCGGGACGCAGGCCCGTCATGCGCCGTCCTTGCTAGAACGAAACGCGTACGGCGGCAACCGCTCCGTGCAGCGGCGGAATTGAACCCCAACATTGGGAGCCATAAGAATTTTTGTGAACTATGCTTATCCCTGCTCCAGCGACCCTCGATTCTTCTGACCAGACGGTAAGGTCTCCATGGCGACCATGACGATTTCCCTGCCCGATCCGATGAAGGAGTGGATCGAGGCGCGGATCAAACAGGGCGATTATGCCAGCACGAGCGACTACGTCCGCGACCTCGTGCGCCGTGACCGCGAGCGGCGGACCCAGCCCGAGTTGACGATCGAGGATCTGCGCCGGATCGTCGATGAGTCCCGCGCCAGCGGACCGAGCCGTCGCAAGGTCCCCGACATCCTCGCACGGGCCAAGCAGCACGCGCAGGCTGATCAGCTTCTGGATGGGTGACTATGCCCTCACCGCGAGGGCTGAAGCGGAACCATTCGGCATCGCCGTCTCCGGCTACCGGCAGTTCGGTATCCGCCAAGCGGAAACCTGTGCTGGCGGCCTGGAACACGTCTTTCAGCTCCTCGCCGACAATCCCCGCATGGGCTGGAAGGCCGACGCGATCCGACCCGGCGTGCATCGGCACGAGCATGCCGCGCACGTCATCCTGTACGAGCCGGTGGAGGGCGGTGTCTTGATCCTAGAGCCGTGCCCGATCGCACTGCAATCGTGCGTTGCTCTCAGCCTTTGTTTTGACGCGCGCTCTTGCGCCGAACCGGCGTCCACTTCGGCGGAGAGCGCTCTAGCCATCGTCCACGGCCACAGCGTGAGTCGCCTCGGCCTGTAGCGGAGGGGCCTGTGCCGTGCCGCCTCGATTCTCGGCCCCTCCTCACCGACAGGTGCCGATGCCAGCCCTCGATCCTGACCGACCCGCCCTTGCCTGAGCCGACGACCGCGCCGCGCGCAGTGGCGGCCCCGCTCGTCCGGGTCGCGGCGAGCGGGCGGTTCCTGCGGCTCTGAGGCCGTTTCGCGGGAACGGTCTCACGCCTCCGCGTTGCGCGCCATAAAGGTGGCGGGCGTCCCGTCCTCCGGGTTCACGAAGACGATGTCGGTGGGCGCCCGCCGGGGCGTGTCGATCGACAGAAACACCACCGGCTCTTCCGGCTCGATCGTCGGCATGGCGTGGACGGTCCCCTTCTCGAAGAACAGGAGCTGGCCGGGGCCGAACGCCGTGACAGCGTCCGGATCCCCCAGCCAGACCGTGCCCCGGCCCGAGAGGCAGTAGAGATACTCGTCGCAGGTGGCGTGATAATGCGGCGGGGTCGGCCGGTAGATCCGGAACACCCGGGCGCTCGCCGCCTCTCGGTCGGTCAGGTAGGTGTCGACCAAGAGGGTTTTTGCGCTGTCGGGCAGGGACGCCGCCAGCGTCGCCACATCGAAGATGCCGGTTCCCGCCGCTTCGGCCATCCCGTCCCCCTCACTCCGAAAAGCCTTCGAGCACGATCTTGCCCTTGGCGCGCCCGCTCTCGATCAGCGCATGGGCGCGCTTCAGGTTCGCAGCGTCGATCCGCCCGTAATGCTCCCCCAGGGTGGTGCGCAGGCGCCCGGAATCAACGCGGCGAGACACCTCGTCGAGGAGCGCGCCCTGGGCGGCGATGTCGGCGGTGGCGAACATCGACCGGGTGAACATGAACTCCCAGTGCAGCGACAGGCTCTTGCGCTTGAGAAGCCCGACATCGAGCTGCTCCGGATCGTCGATCAGGGCGAGGCGGCCCTGCGGGGCGATCAGCTCCACGATCTGGGCGAGGTGGGCGTCGGTGTTGGTGGTGGAGAAGACGAGGCCCGGGGCGCCGAGGCCGAGGGCAGCCACCTCGGCGGCGAGCGGCCTGGCATGGTCGACCACGTGGTGGGCGCCGAGGTCCCGGCACCATTGCGCCGTCTCGGGCCGCGACGCGGTGGCGATCACGGTGAGGTCGGTGAGCGCCCGGGCGAGCTGGATCGCCACGGAGCCGACGCCGCCCGCGCCGCCGACGATCAGGATTGCCGGGGCCGCGCCCGGCACCGGCTTGCCCGCGTCGAGCCGGTCGAACAGCGTCTCCCAGGCGGTGATCGCGGTGAGCGGCAGGGCGGCGGCCTGCGCCCAGTCGAGGGTTTGGGGCTTGTGCCCGACGATGCGGGCATCGACACAATGGTATTCCGCGTTCGTGCCCGGCCGGGTGAGATCGCCGGCGTAGAACACCGCGTCGCCCACCGCGAAGTTTTGGACCTCCGCACCCGCGGCGACGACGGTCCCGGCCGCGTCCCAGCCCAGGACCTTGACGCCGCCGGCCTCCGGCTCGGCCCGGCGTCGGACCTTGGTGTCGACCGGGTTCACCGAGATCGCCTCGACCTTCACCAGCAGGTCGCGGGGGCCGGGCTCCGGTTGCGGCAGGTCAACAGCGACCAGGGCTTCGGGATCGGTGATCGGCAGGGACTTGCGGTATCCGACGGCACGCATCGTGATCTCCTCCGGCTTGTCAGGCAGGAGATGCCGCGGCCCTTCCCGCGCCGCAAGTACGCACATAAAAGGCCGATAGTGCCGAAAACGATACCGTGGGAGACCGCCATGGCCCGCACCCGTCACCATACCGGCGCCTGCAGCCCGGGCTGCGCCGTCGAGGCGACCCTCCGGTTCATCGACGGCAAGTGGAAGGGTGTGATCCTCTACCACCTGCTGGAGGGGACCCTGCGGTTCAGCGAGATCCGGCGGCGGCTGGCCAGCGTGACCCAGCGCATGCTCACGAATCAGTTGCGCGAGATGGAGGCGGACGGCCTGATCACGCGAACAATCTATGCCCAGGTGCCCCCGAAGGTGGAATACAGCTTGACCGCGCGCGGGCGCTCCCTGGAACCTGTCATCCGCGCCTTGAAGACCTGGGGCGATCTGCACGCCGGACAGGCAGATCCTGCCCAGAACGCTGCGTGATCGAGCAGATCCGATCGAAGCGAGACGGTAGACCATAACCGGATGTTCAACACTTGCCGGGAGGGTGAGCCCTTTCTTGCTGAACAATCCCAGATCGTCCCATGCCGCTCCTGTCCTCGCTCCGCGCCCGCATCCTGGCGGTGGCGCTCGCCCCCTGCCTCGCCTTCGCGGGGGCGGCGGGTCTGGCCGTCTCCGACCAGTGGGCGCGCCGCGCCGAGATGGACCGGGTGGAGAGCCTCGTCGGCCTCGCTTCGCGGATCAGCGCCTTCGTGCACGAGGGCCAGCGGGAGCGCGGCGCCTCCAGCCTGTTCCTGGCTGCGAAGGGCGCGCAGTTCGGGCCGGAGCTCGCGGCCCAGCGCCAGCGCACCGACGCGGCGCTGGCGGGGCTGCCGGAGGCCATGGTGGCCGCCACGGGCTTCGGCCCGGCCTTCGCGGCGCGCGGGGCGGGGTTCGCGCGGGCGCTCACCGGACTCGCGGCGCAGCGCCGGGCGGTGGACGCTCTGACGCCCAGCCCCTCCGAGGCGGCGCGCTTCTACACCGGCCTGATCGGCGAGGGGCTCGGCCTCGTGCGGGCGATGGGCGGGGTGATCGACGAGGCCGGCCTCGCCGCCCGGGCCAACGCCTACGCGGCCTTCCTGGCGCTCAAGGAGGCCGCCGGCCAGGAGCGGGCCGCCGCCTCGGCGGCCTTCGCGTCGGGCAGCCTGGACCTTCCGGCCGCGCGCCGGCTCGCGACCCTCTCGGCCGAGCAGGCGACCTATGCGGGCCTGTTCCGGGCCGGAGCCGCAGACCCCCAGGCGGCGCTGCTCGACGCCGCGGAGGCAACGGAGCCGGCCCGGGAGGTGGCGCGCCTGCGCCAGGCCGCCCAGGAGACGATGCCGGGCGCCCCTCTGGCGTTCCGCGACGCGCCGGCCTGGTTCCGCCTCGCCACGCAGCGGATCGACGCCCTGAAGGGCGTGGAGGACCGGCTGACCGCCGACCTCGTCGCAGCCGCCGGCGCCGTGCGCGCCCGGGCCGACCAGATGCTGACCCTCTGGAGCGTCGGGGGATTGACCTTGTTCACCCTTGCGGCGGGTCTGGCGGTTTGGCTCGGCACGGCCATCGCCCGGCCCCTCGCCCGGATGGCCCGGGTTCTGGCGGCGATCGGCCGGGACGAGGTGACGGACGACGCGGCCGACTTGGCGATCCCGTCGGGCGGCCCGCGCGAGGTCCGGGCGATCGCCGCGGCCGCCCTGGCCTTCCGCGACAGCGTCGCCGAGCGCCGCGTCGCCCGGGCCGCGCAGGAGCGCCTCGCCGCCGAGAACGCCGAGGCCCAGCGCGCGGTCGCCCTCGGCCTCGCCGACAGTTTCGAGCGCCAGGTCGTCGGCATCGTCGAGGCGGTCTCCGCGGCCGCCGCCCAGCTGGAGGCCTCCGCGCACGGCATGGCCCGGGCCGCTCAGGACACGACCGACCTCGGCCGGGCGGTGGCGACCTCCGCCGACTCGGCCGCGCGCTCGGCCGACACGGTGGCGGCGGCGACGGAAGAGCTCACCGCCTCGGTGCGGGAGATCGGCGTCCAAGTCGGGTCCTCGGCCGATCTCGCGGCCGCCGCGACCCGGGACGCGGACGGCATGGCCGGGGAGATCCGGCGCCTCGCGCAGGCCGCCGGCAGCATCGGGGAGATCGTCGCCATGATCTCGCAGATCGCCGGCCAGACCAACCTGCTGGCGCTGAATGCCACGATCGAGGCGGCCCGCGCCGGCGAGGCGGGCCGGGGGTTCGCCGTGGTGGCGGCTGAGGTCAAGGACCTCGCAACTCAGACCGCCCGGGCCACCGAGGAGATCGGCGCCAAGGTCGCGGAGATCACCGGCTCCACGGAGGCTTCGGTCCGGTCGATCGGCGGCATCACCGCGGTGATCCGCAACCTCGCCCGGATCGGCGCCGAGATCGCCGCCATGGTCGAGGAGCAGGGTGCGGCCACCGCCGAGATCGCCCGGACCACCGCGCAGACCGCGCAGGACACCCGCGGAGTCTCGGGGCACATGACGGGCGTGGGCGAGGCGGCGGACACCGCGAGCCAGGGCTCGGCCCAGGTGCTGCAGGCGGCGGGCGACCTCTCCCGGCAGGCGGGTGCCCTGCGCGAGGCCGTGACGGGGTTTCTGGAGCGGGTGCGGGCGGCGTGAGGGCAGGGGGCTCGGCCCTGGAGACGTGCCCGGTCGCGTTCAGACCCCGATGAACCGAATTCCCCTTCCCCGATCACGCCCTAGTTGACCACGCGAGGGCCCCGGGGCCGGATCGGACATCGTCTCACGCCCATGGCCAGTCTCAGCGTCGCGATCGCGTTCGGCATCCGGTTGCTCCTCGTGCTGCTGTTCCTGCCGTTCAGCGCCCTCGACAAGATCCTGAACTTCAAGGGCGCGGTCGGGCAGGCGCGCCAGGCCGTGCACGCCACCGCGCCCGCCACGCTGCTGATCCTCGTCGGGCTTACCGTCGAGATCGGGATGTCGCTGTGCATCCTGACTGGCACCGCCGACCGGGCCGCCGCCTTCGTGCTCGCGGGCTATTGCGGGGCCACGGCGCTGCTGTGGAAGCAGTTCTGGGCACCGGGTGATTTCTGGGCCGGCGGCAAGGGCCGCGAACTGTTCTGGGACTTCTTGAAGAACTTCGCGCTCGCGGGCGGCTTCCTGCTCATCACCTTCGGCACCGGCGCCGGGACGGTCCAGGATTTCCTCGCCGATCCCCTCGGCTCGACCCATCCCTACGCGGCCCCGTCCCGGCCCTGACGCGGTCGAGTCCAGTTTTCCAAAGGGCGAGCCTTTTGGTGGGTTGTCAGGACAAGGCCCTGACTGTCTAGGACGCAGCCCGACACCGGACGACGTCCGGCACTGGACCACGTCCGGCACCGGGGCTCTGCTCTGGACCCGCGAAAGGGCTCGCCCTTTCGAAACCAAGACAGGGGCTCAGCCCTTCGGCACGGTGGCGGCCATCGCGGGCTCGCGCTCCACTACGGCGAACCATGCCGCCAGGGCGGGCCGGCCGTCCCGCCACGCGAGATCGGAGAAGCGCAGGTCGAGGTAGCCCAGCGCGCAGGCCATCGCGATCGTGCCGATGTCGAGCGCCGGCAGATCGGCCGCCAGGGCCTCGAACCGGTCGAGGGCCGCCGTGATCTTGCCGATCTGGCCCGCATCCCAGGCGTCCCAGCGCCGTTCCTCCGGGCGCAGCACGCGCTCGTAGCGGGTGAGCAGCGCCGCATCGAGCAGGCCGTCGGCCAGCGCCTGCCGGGTCAGCGCGTCCCAGCGTGCCGCGCCTTCGGGAAACAGATGCGGTCCGTCCGAGAGGCCGTCGAGGTACTCGCAGATCACCCGGCTGTCGTAGAGGGCGGTCCCGTCCTCAAGGATCAGCGCGGGAATCTTGCCGAGCGGGTTGTGGGCGGCGACCTCCGCGGCGGAGCCGGTCGGGGAGGCCGTGGCGGCGGTGACGGTGATCCGGTCGATCAGCCCCGTCTCGTGGGCGAGGACCAGCACCTTGCGGGCATACGGGGAGGCGGGGGAGTAGAGAAGCTTCATCGGACCGTCCCGGTTGGTCGTGGCGCCGCGGCAGCGGCGCCGGACCTTGCACCGATGGGACGGGGAATCCAGTCCCCGGTTCGGCCTCAGGCCTTCCGGGTCATCCCGGAGCCGGCATGCACCACCTGGGTCCGGCGCGACTGCGTGAGTCGCGTGGCGCGCCGCGCGCGCCACGCGAGGAGGGCGGTCGCCACCCGGTCGAGGACCAGCATGAACAGGCTGCCGATGATCGCCAGCACGCAGGTAGCCCCGATCAGCACGCCCCAGATCCCGGGGGCCGGGATGATCATCAGGCACAGGAGACCGAACACGGCCGCGCCGGGTATCCACTTCGCCATCGCGCTGCCTGCCTGTACTCGATCTACATCCGGCCGGCCGGAACCGCGCCGATAGCCTCAATACTGATGGCTCAACTTGAATATGATCACAGAGATTTGCATAAAAACCAATATATCCCAGAAATATTGGTTTACGTTCGATGAACGCCCTGGGCGGGCAGAAATCCGCGGTCAAGGTGCCGGCCAGGGCGGCCATCCGCGATGCTCCGCGCCCGCTCCTGTTCCGATGTGTCCTTCGCAGGCACGCCCTACGGTCGGACCGGGACGCGATCCTGGCCGCGTCGCTGCGGATCATCGATGGCGCCGGGATCCTGATCGATGCCGTGCGCCAGATCCGGGATATCCAGCAACTCGCTGTGAATCTGCCGGCGGATGATCCGCCCCTCCAGGGCCACGATGACCGCGCCGGCGATGACGAGCAGCAGGCCCAGCAGGGCGGTGCCCATGCTCGCCAGCTTGAGCAACCCGATGTCCTGGAAGACGATCGACAGGCCGCCGAAGATCATCGTCGAGATCAGCAGCATCGCGGAGACGAGGCCGCATCCGGTGGCGCGGTTCATCAGCTCGCAACGACGCTTGTAGTTGAGGATCTCGTCCCGCATGTTGGCCTTCCGGCTTCCGGACAGGTCTGACGTCCTGAACTTCTCGATCAGGTCGCGATAGCGCTCGACCGCGGCGTCGTAGCGGGTCTGCAGGAAGGCCACGAAGATCCACGCGGCGAAAATGATCGAGGCCGCCGGCCCGACCGTCGTGAGCACCTTCGCGAGGTCGAGATTCATCGGCATTCGGGGCTTTCGGCACGGGGTGATCGACTGGTCGACCCTCCGGCAAACCGGCACCTGCGTGGGCTGTTCCCGGCCCGGACCCGCGGCGGGCAGGCGCGTTGGGGTGCTCGGCGCCGCGCGCCCTAGGCCCCCTGAACCGAGCTGGATTCGCCCAGCGGCAGGGTCCGGCCCTCGCTGACGAGATGGTAGAAGCGCCCTTCGAACATGCGCATCACCGCCTCGGTGGCAGCGTGCGATTCCGGGCGGATCGGGGAAGCGAGGCAGGCGTCGAGCGCCGCCTGATCGGGAAAATCCATCTCCAGGATCATGGCGATCGGCCGCGCGTCGGCATCCTTGGAGACGAGGCGCTGGACCCGCACCGCGGTGACGCCCGGGAAGCGCCGCCAGAACGGTTCCAGCTCATCCCGGACCCGGCGGAAGAATTCATCCTCCCGGCCCTCGCGCACCGTGCCCTCGTAGATCGCGGTCCTGGTCAGCATCGGGGCGCCTCCGTCTTCGGATCCCCTCTCAACCGCTGGCGGCCGGGATCGCTCCCGACCGGTGACAGCCGGCACGCGCTGTCTGCGGAACCGGCAGGGTGCCGGGAATCCGGGCTTCTCCGGGGCCGCCGAATCGGCGTATCGAGAGGTCAGCCCATCGCGACGATGCGGGAGAGACCGGGATCCACCCAGAGAGGGGGGCCCGGCGCCGACGGAGCAACCGCCCCGGAAACTCTCAGGCACCGGAACCGTGTCGTCAGGGCAATCTGGAGAGTGGTGCAGCGGGGAAGTCCGTGGGCACCCGCCGAAGGGGACGTTCGCGACAAGGCCTCGCCAGGGCCGGACGCGGATCAAGCTCTCAGGCACCGGGACAGATGGGGCGCGCAACCGGCCGACCGCTTGAAGGCGGCCTCCACGCGTCCCCGTTCCGGAGTTCCACCCATGACCCATATCGCCATAATCGGCGCCGGCATCACCGGCGTGACGACCGCCTATGCGCTCGCCCAGCGCGGCTACCGCGTCACCGTCCTCGACCGGCAGCGCTACGCCGCCATGGAGACCTCCTTCGCCAATGGCGGCCAGCTCTCGGCCTGCAACGCGGAGGTCTGGAACAAGCTCTCCACGGTGCTCCACGGCGTGCAGTGGATGATGCGCCGCGACGCGCCGCTGCTGATGAACCCCACCCCCTCCTGGCACAAGCTGTCGTGGATGGCGGCGTTCATGCGCGAGATCGCCCATTACCGCGAGAACACCGTGGCGACCGTGCGGCTGGCGCTCAAGGCGCGCACGGCCCTGTTCGCCATGGCGGAGGCCGAGGGGATCGACTTCGACCTGAAGACCCGCGGCATCCTGCACTTCTACCGGGACCGGGCGAGCTTCGAGAAGGCGAAAACCGTCAACGCCCTGCTGCGGGAGGGGGGCCTGGAGCGCCACGCCGTGACCCCGGAGGAGATCCGCGCCATCGAGCCGACGCTCGCCGGCACCTATCACGGCGGCTTCTTCACGCCCTCGGACGCCACCGGCGACATCCACAAGTTTACCCGGGGCTTGGCCGCCGCCTGCGCGCGCAGGGGCGTCCGCTTCGTCCAGGACGCCGACGTCGCGACGATCGCGCCGGGGGAGGGGGGCTACGCCGTCGGCTGGCGCCAGACCGGGCATGCCACGGAGGCGCCGCAGGTCCTGCAGGCCGACGCGGTGGTGATCTGCGCGGGCTGCGCCAGCCGGCACTTCGCGGGGCTGCTCGGGGACCGGATCAACGTCTACCCGGTGAAGGGCTACTCGATCACCGTGAACCTGCTGACCCCGGAAGCGCAGCGGGCGGCGCCCGAGGTGAGCATCCTCGACGAGGCGGCCAAGATCGTCACCAGCCGCCTCGGCGACGCGCGCCTGCGGGTCGCCGGCACGGCCGAGTTCAACGGCTTCAACGGCGACATCCGGCACGACCGGATCCAGCCGCTGGTCGACTGGACCCGGGAGCAGTTCCCGCTGGTCGACACCGACCGGGTGGTGGCCTGGAGCGGCCTGCGCCCGATGCTGCCGAACATGCTGCCCAAGGTCGGCCGGGGCCGCCGGCCGGGGGTGTTCTACAACACCGGCCACGGCCATCTCGGCTGGACCCTCTCGGGCGCCACGGCCGAACTCGTCGCCGAGGCGATCGCGGCCGAGCACGCGCCGGAGCGGACGGCTCTGCCGCTCGCGGCTTGAGAATCCCGGGATTCCAAAGGGCCTGAGGCCCTTTGGCAGGTTGTCAGGGCGGAGCCCTGACGCGCAGCGCGGCGCGCCGTCATGTCCCCGACAGGGGGCGCGCCGCCCAACATTATTTTGTATTCTCTTTTCGAACAGCTCCCCGGAAGCCGAGCCGCGATGCCCCCGTCTCCCGCCTATCTCGACCCCGCCACCGGGGCGACCTACCCGATCGAGACGCCGCGCTGGCGCTCGGAGACGGGGGGCCCACTGATGATTACCGATCTTCCCGGTATCGATCGTGGGGAGATCGAAACGGCCGAGCGCTCCCTCTGGCGCTACGCCGCCGCGCTGCCGGTGGCGGTCTCCGATCCGGTGACCCTCGGGGAAGGCGGCACCCCGCTGGTGCGCCGGCCCTGGCGGGGCGGCCACGCGCATTTCAAACTCGAATGGTTCGCGCCCTCGGGCAGCTTCAAGGATCGGGGCGCGTCCGTGATGCTGTCGATCCTGCGCCAGCAGGGTGTCGACGCGGTGCTGGAGGATTCCTCGGGCAATGGCGGCGCGGCCGTGGCGACCTATGCGGCGGCGGCCGGGATGCGGGCCAAGATCCTGGTCCCGGCCTCGACCTCGCCGGCCAAGACCGTGCAGATGCGGGCCGCTGGCGCGGAGGTCGAGCTGATCCCCGGCACCCGCCAGGACACCGCCGACGCGGCCGTTGCCCAAGCGGATTCGATCTTTTACGCCAGCCACAACTGGCAGGCGCATTTCCTCCAGGGCACCAAGACGCTGGCCTACGAGCTGTGGGAGGATCTGGGGTTTTCCGCGCCCGACGCCGTGATCATCCCCTGCGGGGCGGGCAGCAACATCCTCGGCTGTGATATCGGCTTCTCGGAGCTGCTGCGCCGGGGCGCCATCGCCCGCCTGCCGCGGCTCTATGCGGTGCAGCCGGCCCATTGCGCGCCCCTGCACGCGGGCTTCGAGGCCGGCGCGGAGGATTTCGTGCCGGTCACCCCGCGCCCGACGCTGGCCGAGGGCGCCTCGATCGCCCAGCCGGTCCGGGGCCGTGAGGTGCTGGCGGCGCTCCGCCGCTCCGGCGGCGGCACCGTGGCGGTCTCCGAGGCGGCAATCGAGGCGGCTTTGATGGAGCTCGCCCGGTCGGGCCTCTACGTCGAGCCGACCTGCGCGATGGCGGCGGCGGCGCTCACCGACCTGACCGCAAGCGGCGCGATCCGGCCCGACGAGACCACCGTGGTGGTGCTCACCGGCACCGGCATCAAGGCGACGCCGCGCATCGCCGAACTTTTGGGTGTTGCCCCGTGAGGCGCTGACGGGACTTGCGAAACCATAACCGCGACGATCAGGAGGAAAACCCATGCGCAACAACATCCCCGCCAGCGTCGGCATGTCGGTCGAGGACGTCGACACCCCCTGCCTGCTGGTCGACCTCGACGCCCTCGAGCGCAACATCGACAAGCTCGGCCGCTTCATGACGGAGCGCGGCCTGCGCCACCGGGCGCACGCCAAGACCCACAAGTCCTCAGACATCGCCGTGATGCAGATCGAGCGGGGCGGCGCCTGCGGCGTCTGCTGCCAGAAGGTCAGCGAGGCCGAGGCGCTGGTGAGCGCCGGCATCCGCGACGTGCTGGTCTCCAACCAGGTGACCGCACCCCGGAAGATCGAGCGCCTCGCGGCGCTCGCCAAGCGGGCGCGGGTGCTGGTCTGCGTCGACGACCCCGGCAATGTCGACGACCTCTCGGCGGCGGCGGTCCAGTACGGCGTCATCCTCGAAGCCCTCGTGGAGATCGATGTCGGCGCCGGCCGCTGCGGCGTCGCGCCGGGCGAGCCCGCCGTCGCCATCGCCAAACGAATCGCCGCGGCGCCGGGGCTGAGCTTCGCCGGCCTGCAGGCCTACCAGGGCAAGGCCCAGCACGTGCGCGATTTCGGCGAGCGCAAGGCCCTGATCCAGACGGCGATCGACGAGACCAAGCGCACCGTCGACCTGCTCAAGGCCGAGGGCCTCGATTGCGCCATCGTGGCGGGGGCCGGGACCGGCAGCTTCGCGATGGAAGGCGGCAGCGGCGTCTACAACGAGCTGCAATGCGGCTCCTACGTCTTCATGGACGCGGACTACCAGCGGGTGAAGGACGCCGAGGGCCGGCCGATCGCCGATTTCGAGAACAGCCTGTTCATCGTCACGGCGATCATGAGTAAGGCGAAGGCGGATGTCGCGATCTGCGACGCCGGCTTGAAGGCCCAGAGCATCGACAGCGGCCTGCCCCTGGTGTTCGGCCGGGACGACGTGGAATACATCAAGTGCTCCGACGAGCACGGGGTGCTGAGCGATCCCGGCAACGTGCTCAAGCTCAACGAGCGTCTGAAGCTGATCCCCGGCCATTGTGACCCGACGGTCAACGTCTACGACTGGTATGTCGGCGTGCGGAACGGCCGGGTCGAGGCGATCTGGCCGGTCACCGCCCGCGGCATGACGTTGTAACGGGATTCCAAAGGGCCGAGGCCCTTTGGCGGGGTGTCGGGGCGGAGCCCCGATCGCAGCAGGGCTCTGCCCTGCACCCGCAAAAGGTCTCGACCTTTTGAAACCGCGATTTTGGAGGTCCATGAATCCATGCGCTTCATCTCGGAAGAGGAATCCGCCGCGCTGGTCGATCACGCCATGGCGTTCGACGCGGCCCGTGAGGCGCTGATCGCCGCGGTGGCGCCGGGCACCACCCTGTTCCCGGCGGTGCTTGGGCACGGCTCGGAGCCGACCAACCGGTTCTCGATCAAGTCGGGCGCGACCGCCGACTATGCCGGCCTGAAGGTCGGCTCGTTCTGGCCCGGCAACCCGGATCGGGGCCTGCCGCGGCACAATTCGGTGATCCTGCTGTTCGATCAGGCTGCCGGCCGGATCGATACGGTGATCGAGGCGGGCCGCGTCAACGCCTACCGCACCGCCGCTGCCGATGCTGTTGCGGCCAGCGTCCTCGCCCGGCCGGATTCGGCGGTGCTCGCAGTGTTCGGGGCCGGCAACCAAGCCGCGTTCGAGGCCGCGGCACTGGCCCGGGTGCTGCCGATCAAGACGGTGCTGGTCGTCGCCCGGGACCCCGCCAAGGTCGCGGGGCTCAGTGAGCGTCTGGCGGGGCAGGGGGCATCCGGGCTCGACGTGCGGGCGGCCTCGCCGCAGGAGGCCTGCGAAGCGGCCGACGTGATCGTCACGGCGACGCCCGCCCGCGCGCCGCTGTTCGAGGCCGATTGGGTCCGCTCCGGCACGCATGTCGCCGCCATGGGGGCGGACGCCAAGGGCAAGCAGGAATTGCCCCCCGCCCTGCTGGAGCGGGCCCGCCTGGTCTGCGACCTGCCGGAGCAGGCGCGCACCATCGGCGAGTTCCAGCATGCCTCGGAGCACGCCCAGGCCGGCCTGCGGGCAATCGGCGACGTGCTCCGGAGCGGGGAGGGGGGCCGGACCGATCCGGCCGAGATCACGGTGTTCGATTCCTCCGGCATCGCCCTGCAGGACCTGACCATCGCCCGGGCGATCCTCGCCAAAGCCGACGCGCGCTTGTAGGGGAGGCCGGCGCCGGCCCTCGCCCGCCCCGGCGGAGGAGGGAAGCGCATGCAGGACCGGCAGATCCGGGTGATCGGCATCGGCACGGGCGATCCCGAGCACCTGACCCTGCAGGCGGTGCGGGCGCTCGCCGATGTCGACGCGGTGTTCGTCCTCGACAAGCGCGCCGAGACCGCCGACTTGGTGGAGATCCGCCGCCGGATCTGCGCCGCCCATATCCGAACCCCCCACCGGTTCGTCACCGTGGACGACCCGCCCCGGGAACGCCGCCCGGCCGATTACGGCAGCACCGTCGCGGCGTGGCACGCGGCCCGGGCCGAGCGGCTGGAGGCGGCCTTCGCGGCCCATCTCGGGGCAGGGCAGGTGGGGGCGATCCTGGCCTGGGGCGATCCCACCCTCTACGACAGCATTCTGCGCATCCTCGACCGGATCGCCGTGAACGGGCGCATCGCCCTCACCCAGACGGTGATCCCCGGCCTGTCGAGCGTGCAGGTGCTCGCAGCCCGCCACGGGGTGCCGCTGAACGGCATCGGCGGTTCGGTGCTGATCACCACCGGCCGCCGCCTCGCCGCGGGCTGGCCGGCGGATGCCGAGAGCGTCGTGGTGATGCTCGACGGCGACCCCACCTTCGGCCATCTCGACCCGGACCTGACGATCCACTGGGGCGCCTATCTCGGCAGCCCGGACGAGATCCTGATCGCCGGCCGGCTGGGCAGCGTGGGCGATGCGATCCGCCGGGTCCGCGCCGAGGCCCGGGACCGGCACGGCTGGATCATGGATATCTACCTGCTGCGTCGTGACGAAGCCGACGGGTCCCGCTAAAGGGCGCGTCCACCGCGCGACAATCCGGGATTCAAAAGGTCTGCGACCTTTTGCGGGTGCAGGGCAGAGCCCTGCGGTCGGGCTTCGCCCGATATCGGGGCGCGGCCCCGACACCCCGCCAAAGGGCCTCGGCCCTTTGGGATCCTGGGACCGAGATCGATCGACTGGCCCGGACTGAGCTAGGGTATGGCACCACCTGACCACGGGCTGCACCTGCGGGACTACCAGCGCGCCGGCCTCGACGCGCTCGCGGCGGCCTGGGCGCGGGGCGGGGTGGACGCGGCGGCCCCCGGCCACCTGATCGTGCTGCCCACCGGCGCCGGCAAGTCGCTCGTGATCGCGGCCCTGGCCCGGGAGACCCTGGCGGACAACCCCCTCGCCCGCGTCGTGATCGTCACCCACAGCCGCGAGCTCGTCGCCCAGAACTTTTCCGAACTCACCCGCGCCTGGCCGGAGGCACCCGCCGGCATCTTCTCCGCCGGGCTCGGGCGGCGGGAGGCCGGCGCGCAGGTGCTGGTCTGCGGCATCCAGTCGGTGGCCGAACGGCTCGACGCGGTGGGGCCGCGCGACCTCGTGATCGTCGACGAGGCCCACCTGATCCCCCGCGCCTCGGAAACACGCTACGGCCGCTTCCTGGCGGGCCTGCGGGCGCGCAGGCCCGGGATGCGGGTGGCGGGCTTCACCGCGACCCCCTACCGGCTCGATTCGGGCCGGCTCGACGAGGGTCCGCACCGGCTGTTCTCCGGCATCGCCTACGAGGCCGATACCTTCACGCTGATCCGGCAGGGTTTTCTGGCGCCGCTCGTCTCCAAGGCGACGCTGACCCAGCTCGACGTCTCGGGGGTCGGCCGGCGCGCGGGCGACTACATCCCGGGGGAGCTGGAGGCGGCGGTCAACCGCGACGCGATCACCCGGGCGGCGGTCGCGGAACTGGCGGAATACGGGCGCGGGCGCCGGGCCTGGCTCGCCTTCTGCGCCGGGCTCGCCCATGCCGAGGCCGTGCGGGACGCGGTGCGGGCGGAGGGCTACCCCTGTGAGACCGTCTCGGGCGAGACGCCCCGCCGGGAGCGCGACCGGATCGTCGCCGCCTTCCGGGCCGGAAACATCCGCTGCCTGACCTCGGTCGGCGTGCTGGGCACCGGCTTCAACGTCCCCGAGGTCGATCTCGTGGCGCTGCTGCGCCCGACCCGCAGCACCGGCCTCTACGTCCAGCAGGTCGGCCGGGCCCTGCGCTGCGCGCCGGGCAAGACCGACGCGCTGATCCTCGACTATGCCGGGCTGGTGCGGATGCACGGTCCGGTGGACGCCGTCACCGTCCGAAGCGCCGGAGAGGTCCAGAGCCAGCTGCTCGGCGGGGCAGGGGCCTTGCGCGCCAAGCCCTGCCCCGGCTGCGGCGCCCTGATTCCCCTCAATGCCTCGACCTGCGAGCCCTGCTGGACCGAGCCGGAGGCGGATGCGGCGGAGGGCGACGCCCCGCACGAGGCCGCGGCCGACGACGAGCTGCCGATCCTCTCGGCCGATCCCGGCGCGCGCGGCAACGGACCGTCCGGCCCTGCCCCGGAGCCGGACGCCGCGTGGCCGGACGCCGCGTGGCCGGACGCCCCCTGGCATCCGGTCACAACCCTGAGCCTGGAGGCCGCGCCGGACGGGCTCGATCTCGTGCTCGGCTGGCGCGATGGCACCAGGGACGCGGTTTGGTCCGTGCGCCTGCGCCCCGAGGGCCGCGGCTACGAGCGCGAGAAGGCGGTGCAGTGGTGGCGCGGCCTCGGCGGCGGCCGGGATGCGCCCATGGGGACCGCCGGGTTCCTGGACCGGGCCGATCGCCTGACCCGACCGGCGGCGATCCGGATCCGGCCGGGCCGGCTGACGGAGCAGATCGAGTGCCGGGCAGAGGACGGACGGATCCTCGGCGATACCCGTCGGCGGGCTGGATCGGCCGCCTGACACGGGTCCCGGTCGATGCGTCCGGCCGCTGGTTCCTTGCGCGCGGCGCCACGCCTGTCGACAGCGCCGTGTCTCGGATCCTGCGCTGCGCGCGTTATGACGGAGGGGAGGCAGCGAGGAACCGCAACCGAAGCGTCTGGATGGAAGCCGCATGCGAGGCCACCCCTTCGACGCGCGCATCATCGTCCCCACCCGCCTTTGGCGCCGGGGGCATGGCCCAAGAGACGAACACGAGGGACGCGGGACGCCGCGGGAACCCAGGTGTCGGCCAAGTACGCGCGGGATCCGATCCCCGCGGCGCCCGCGGCATCGACCGGGCATGGTCCCCGGCCGGTGCCGTCTTTCTCGTCGCGGCGTCTTGTCGCCGTCCCGGTCCTGCCACTCCCCGTTAGCGGTCTCGGGCCGGTTGCACGCACCCCCGCACCCCGCATCGGCACCGTGGCCTTCCAGGCGTCCCCCGCCCCGTTGTCGGCGGGTCCGACGGGCGCCCAGGGTCGGCCCCGACGCGGGTCGGCGCGGGGGTCATTTCCTCCCCCCGCCGGGCAAACTGCCGCCCGGTCTCACGCCCGCATCCGAGGCACGCCCCGCACCGGTCCGCCGCCCGGGGCGATGGCGGCTGAGAGCCACCGACGCGGGCGCCGCCCCGTCCACGGACCCGCCCGGTCAGCCACCGGACGGGCCCCGTAAAGGACGCCCCGGGATCGCTTCCGGGCCGCCGTGGACAGGTGGCGGCTAATGAGCACAAAATAGGAACATTGTCAAGACATTTACACGGTCGGCGGTCGGCACATCCTTCGCATTTTTGCCGGCTACGATGTTCATACATCGCTGGCCGCGGCATTTTCTCCTCCCCTGGCGACCCAGGGCTTGCCCGGGATCGCTCGAGCTTGCGGGGAGGAGCCGGAGGTGGGGGTGGTGCAGACGGCACCGTCACGCTCGATCCTGAACCACCCCCACCCCTAACCCCTCTCCGCAAGGGGGAGGGGAAACGCGCTTCTCTTGAA
>NZ_JAKSYH010000138.1 GCF_022829295.1 Methylobacterium sp. J-088 | reverse complement strand
ACATGCGTCGTTCCCGCATGTGATTGTAAGCCGCGACGTGGACTTGGTCGCGCGGGGTTCATACAAGATCGGCTAACCATACCGCACCACCATACCCTCAGCGATTGGCTCCGACCGCGCGCCGGAAGAGCAGCACCGGGGCCGGATACCCCTCGACCTCGGTGCGGCATCGCCGGCGCAGTCGCGCTGATCGGACGCGATTGCGGCCGAGCCTGAGCCCAGCTGGACGCGCGGCCTTGCGGCGACGTGGAGTCTGGATGAGCGATGACCTGGCTGCCCTTCTCCTCGTCCTGGCGACCGAGAATGCCGAATTGCGCCAGCAACTCGCCGCCGCCCAGGACATGCTGATGGAAACCGCTATCGACGCTGGCCACCTGCATACCCGCATTGAGGCGGTTCAGGACGAGTGGGATGCGTGGCAGGAGTAAGCCGAGCGGCTACAGGTAAGGTCGGTGCGGATAGGGTCGTGAGCGGTCCCCACGGCTAGGTCCGCTTGATGCGACCGCTGTCCAGAAGCGGACGGGCAGGAAACCACCGAGGCCGTGTGAGAACGCAGATCCCTCAGGTTCAAGGCGAAGGTCCTGAGAGTGTCGCAGAGCGAAGTGGTGGCCTTCAGGCCCGGATCGCCGCCATCAGCGGACCGACCCCGAAGATCTGGATCATCCGCTTCATGTTGTAGGCCAGAACCTGCAGGCTCATCTCGGTTCTGACCTTCGCCAAGGTCCGGGTCAGGAAGTGGGTCGCTCCCATCCAAGCCTTCAGCGTGCCGAACGGGTGCTCGACGGTCTGGCGACGGATCTTCATCGCGTCCGGCATCCGGTCGAGCCGCGCCTGCATCGCGTCGAGGACGCCCTCGTGCACCCAGCGTTTGACACGGCGCGTCTCCGCCGGCGTGCAGCGGGGCTTAAGCGCGCAATCGAGACAGGCCGTCAGGTTGCGGTAGTGGCCCATCTCGTCGCCCTCGGCCCGGCGATCGGACCGGGCCGGCCCCTTGGTCAGGTGCTGGCCGGCGGGACAGGTGTAGTGATCCTGTTCGGCGTCGTAGACGAAGTCCTGTCCCGTGAAGAGGCCACGCTTGGCATGGCCCGAGGTCAGGGTCTTTGGCACGCAGGGCAGCACGCCAGTGCCTTCGCAGGCCAGGACCTGCTCGCCGTTGAGGTAGCCCCGGTCGGCCAGCACCGTGAGCGTGTCGCATCCCGTCGCCGCCTGCGCCAGAAGCCCCATCGGCGCGAGTTGCGCTCGGTCGCTCCCGATGTTGGTCACGTCGTGTGCCACGATCAGGTGATGCTCGGCATCCACGGCCGCCTGGACGTTGTAGCCGACCATGCCGGTGCCCTTGCCGCTGGTCGCCATGGAGCGCGCATCGGGATCGGTCAGCGAGACCTGGCCGTCAGCTGCGGCCTCGACCTGCCGGCCTCTCGCCCGGAGAACCTGCATCTGCTCGCGCAGGCCCGCGATCTTCTGCCTGAGCCGCGTCGTGCGCGCCTCGGCGATGTCGCTCGGCTCGCGGTCGGCCCGGTCCAACGTCGCAAGATAACGGCCGATGCTCGCCTCGACCTGCGCCAGGCGCGCCTCGACCTTGGCGGTGGTGAAGTTCTTGTCGCGGTTATTGACCGCCTTGAACTTGCTGCCGTCGATGGCAACGACGGCCTTGCTGAACAGGTTCAACCGACGGCAAAGCACCACGAACTGCGCGCAGGCGGCCTGGATTGCCGGACCATTGTCCTTGCGGAAGTCGGCCAGCGTCTTGAAGTCGGGCATCAGCCGACCAGTCAGCCAGATCAACTCGATGTTGCGCTGGCTCTCGCGTTCGAGGCGCCGGCTCGACGGGATGCGGTTGAGGTAGCCGTAGAGATAGATCTTGAGCAGGATCGCCGGATAGTAGGCGGGACGGCCAGTTGCCTCTGGCACGGCGCCCGCGAAGCCGAGCGTTGTCAGATCGAGCTCATCGACGAACACTTCGACGAGGCGAACCGGATTGTCGCCGGTGATATAGTCGTCCAGGCAATCGGGAAGCAGCGTGATCTGCTGACGGTCCTCACCTGCGATGAAGCGCTTCATCCCGACCTCCAAGATCGGAATTTACCCTATCAGATCAGCACGTTTTCACACAG
>NZ_JAKSYH010000128.1 GCF_022829295.1 Methylobacterium sp. J-088 | reverse complement strand
GCTGATCGGATTGCTTAACAACCTTATCTTACCAGCGTCTATCCCAGAACCACTGTATCGACCGAAGTATAGAACGCCTTGCAGCGGAATTAAAACTTTTGCCGATTTGATCGGCCCCCACCGGGTGGTCCAAGGTTAAAGCTATTGCGCGGTAGGCCGCTCCACCACGGGTAGCTTGGCCGGCGGAGCTGGACGGGCGAGCCCAGCCGGCCAAGCGGAGAGGGCTGGCAGGAACACTTCTGGGCGCGGCGGCCGGTATTCGAGGGAAGCACTCGGGCGTGCGGGGGTGTGTGGGGCTCGG
>NZ_JAKSYH010000119.1 GCF_022829295.1 Methylobacterium sp. J-088 | reverse complement strand
GGGCGATGGCTTCGCCTCAGGATCGCGCTGCGCTCGGCTCCGTGCCGGGCTCGCCCGACCAGCTTCTGTTCGACCGCGCCGGTATGGGTGGCGGTGCCAACCGTTTGGGGGGTCGGCCGACCCCTTCCGCCAACGCCAAGCTGCGCTCCCGCCGCCGCCCCCGATCGAGGCCGTACTCCTGTTCGCACCGAGCCCGACGGGCTTGGGCTCCTGGATTGAACCCGGCCCCACCCGGGGGCCGCTGCTGGCCGCCCACGCCCAACACCCCAACCGCCCCCGGGGCAGCGCCTCTCCGATCAGCCGCGCTCGCTCGGTACGCCACAGGGTGCTGTCTCGCCTGCAGGCGCGG
>NZ_JAKSYH010000117.1 GCF_022829295.1 Methylobacterium sp. J-088 | reverse complement strand
GGACGCCATGGCGATACGGCGCGCCACGGTCGAGCATGTCTTCGGAACGCTGAAAGCCTGGATGGGCAGCACGCCCTTCCTGACGAAGGGCCTGAAAGGCGTGCGAACCGAGATGAGCCTTGCGATCCTCGCCTACAACATGAAGCGGATGATACGCCTGTTCGGCGCAACCTGGCTCATCCAGGCCATTCGAGCCTGAAGCGGTCCACCGCGCCGTCGTCATCATCCTGCCGACCAGCGCTGGCGACCACGATCAATGCGTTTTGACACGGCCTCGGTCGATAGGAGGCTGTCCGCTTTTCCAGCGGACCTGCTCCGAAGCGGACAGGCCGCTTACGGCCAGGCTACGTCACGTTCCATCGCCGCCGTGTGCAAGACCGGACATTCAGCGTTGCGCCTCTCAGTCACTCAACCAGTTATGACGAGGTCACATAAGCGGACGATACTGTCCAATTCAGTCTACTCCGATGGCCTATGGGGCATCTCTGATGAGGGGGTAGCCGAGGGTCCGGTCTCAATCGCAACGGCATCGGAGCGGGCTACCGCGCCAGCACCAACGCGTATCCTCGGACGACCGCCGACGCCTGTGCTCGGAACTGTCCCGACTGCGTGCTGTTTTCCAGTCCCACAGTTACTGGCACCCTGAGGTGTATCGTGCGTGTACGCGAGCCCGTCTCACGCCGTCACATGCTTCAGTCCGGAGCCGTTGCCGCCACGAGTACCTTAATCGGAATCAGAGGAGCCGCAGGCTTGGAGACGACTTCCGACAGGCCCTCCGACGCTCCGACCGGCCGTCGAACGAAAACTCTGGATCAAGAGTACTTCAAGGGCATGTACGCGACCGAGGCAGATCCGTGGCGCTTCGCCACGAGCCCGTACGAACGCGACAAGTATGCCGCGACGCTTGCCGCCCTGCCGCGCGCCCACTACGCATCGGCACTGGACGTGGGATGCTCGATCGGCGTGTTCACCCATCAGCTCTGCCGGCGCTGCGACGCGTTGATCGGACTCGACGTGGTGCCGTCCGTTCTGGACGCCGCGCGGGCGCGTTGCGCCGATTGCTCGAACGCGCGCTTCATGCTGGCCGCTGTCCCTGACGCTTGGCCAGACGGGCGGTTCGACCTAATCGTGATCTCGGAGGTGGCGTACTATCTCGACCGCGCTGATCTCGCGCGCCTGGTCGCGCGGGTCCAAGGCGCTCTGTTACCCGAAGCCGATATCGTCTTGGTCCACTGGCTCGGGGTGACACACTACCCGCTCTCCGGCGACGAAGCAGCCGAAGGCTTCATCGCTGGCGCTCGGACCTTCGCGACGGTCGTGAAGCAGTCGAGGACGGCCGAGTATCGGCTCGACGTGCTGCACGCCCGCAAATCAGACGCCGGCTAGAGTTCGGCGATCCCAGGGTGGGCGCAGGGCCGTCAGGCTCCGCACCGTCTTTGCACCGTCGCGACCGCGTACAGGACGAGGCCCGCCAGCATCAAAAGCAGACCCGCCAGGGACTGGAAGGGTCTCACCGCCACGAGATAGACCATCATGAACAGGGTCACCGCGAGGAAGACCAGCGGCGTGAACGGATAGCCCCAGGTCCGGCACGGTCGTGGCAGGTCGGGCCGGGTAATTCGGAGCCTGATCAGGCCGAGCACGGTCAGGAAGGAGCAGGCGATCAGGCCGAACTGGACGAACGCGAGCACCGCCTCGAAGCTCTGCGTCAGGAGGAGGAGGCTGGCAACCGCGCCTTGAAGCAGGATGGCGGCGGTCGGTACGCCGGTGCGCGTGCGACGCGCGAACATCCGCAGGGGCGCCATGTCCTCGCCCATCGCCACCGTCACGCGGGGACCGATCCACATCATCGCGCTGATCGTCGCGATCAGGCCGGCGCAGATCAGGAGACCGACGAGGCGGCCACCCGCCTCGCCGAAGACGTGACGCCCGGCGATCAGGGCGACCTCGACTTGACCGGCGAGTTCCGTCAGCGGCGTCGTGTAGAGGAACACCGCGTTCAGCGCGACGTAGAGCACCACCACGCACCCCGTCCCGGCCAGCAAGGCCCGCGGCAGGCTGCGCTGCGGATCGCGGAGCTCGCCGACGATGTAGGTCGCGGCGTTCCAGCCCGAGTAGGCGTACATCACGAAGACCAGGCTGACCGCGAAGCCGGCGCTGACGATCTGCGTGAGGTCGAACGCGCTAGGGGCGAAGCTGATCGGTTGGCCACCGGCTCGGGCAAAGCCCACCCCGATGAAGACGACGATCAGGGCGAGCTTCAGCAGCGTGAAGGCAACCTGGAACACGCTGCTGTGGCGCAGGCCACGCAGGTGGATGGCCGTGACAATCCAGATCAACGCGAGGCCGAGCGGAAGTGCAGGCGCGCCGGGTAGTACAGCCTCGGCGTACCGCCCGAACGCCATAGCCGCGAGCGCCACCGGTGCGGCGAACCCGACGGTAGCCGAGAGCCAGCCCGCCATGAACCCGATCGCCGGACCGTACATGTGCGAGAGGAAGTTGTACTCGCCGCCGGAGCGGGGAAACATCGTGGCGAGCTCGGCGTAGCAGAGCGTCCCACAGAGCGCGACGCCGCCGCCGACGACCCACAGCAACACCAGGGCGAAGCCGGACGGGACGTCCCTCACCTGGAACCCCAGACTGGTGAAGACCCCGACGCCGATCATGTCGGCCACCACGATGGCCGTCGCCGTCAGCGTGGTGACAGCCGGCAACCTTCGGGTGGCCGTCGGTCGGTCTGTCATCTCTGCCACCTGCCGGGATCCATCGCGCTGATGCGCCTGCTCACGAGAAGCCGAGTGAGCGACAGCCTGTTCTGCGCATGTGACAAACCGAGCGACCGGCCGCTGCGTAACCGTCGATTAAGTCGCACGCCGTGATGGCCCTTGGACCGGGAGACTGAAATATCTTTCGGCAGCGGCCGTTCGTCGACGATTGAGCGCGATCATGGCGCTTATCGCTGCTTCGAGGGAGAAACACCATGGATCAGCGCACGCCGCTCGACCTGACGTCCGACGCCGTCGCTGCGGCACGCGCGGTGTCACAGTCGGCGGTGCAGCGCGCGCAGACGCAGGATCGCGACGACGGCTTCCCGACCGAGGATGTCGCCGACCTCGCACGTCTGGGCTTGCTCGCGGCGCCCGTCCCATCCTGGGCTGGCGGCGCTGATCTCGGTGAGGAGTCGGGAGCCTCCAGGCTCGCCGCGGTGCTGCAGTTGGTGGGATACGGCAGCCTCGCCCTCGGGCGGCTCTACGAGGGTCATGTCAACGCCTTGCAGCTCATCGCTCGGTACGGTGACGCCGACCAGCAAGAGCGCCTGTTCGCAGATGCCCGCGCCAACCACCTGTTCGGCGTTTGGAACACCG
The DNA here is from genome assembly GCF_022829295.1 of Methylobacterium sp. J-088. Classification (GTDB taxonomy): domain Bacteria; phylum Pseudomonadota; class Alphaproteobacteria; order Rhizobiales; family Beijerinckiaceae; genus Methylobacterium. Next base: position 2,481 of record NZ_JAKSYH010000117.1, on the reverse strand, counting down.
AGCCGACCGAGGGCGGCCTCGTCCTGCAGGATGGCGTTGACGGCATGTGCCTCAGCGGCGTGAAAACATTCGCCTCTGGGGCGGGCTACGTCACCCGTGCGCTCGTGACGTGCCGCGGTCAGGCCGGAATTGGAACCCTGATGCTGGTCGTGCCCCTGAAGCCCGGGACCCGGAGCGACCTGTCGGCGTGGCGGGCCCACGGCATGCGCGCCTCGGCCACGGGAACTCTCGACTTCGGCGGCATCGCCGTGGCGGCGGAGGACGTTCTGGGCGGCCCGGACGACTACTTCCGTCAGCCAGATTTTTCAGGCGGCGCGTGGCGGTTCGCGGCCGTGCAGGTCGGAGGCATCGAGGCTGTGTTCGACGCCTGGCGGGGGCATCTCGCCGCGACCGGCCGCGGCGGCGACCCACACCAGCTCGCGCGTCTCGGCGAGGGTGCCATCGCGGTCGAAGGGGCCAGGCTGTGGGTGAACCGCGCTGCGGAGACGGTTTCCGAAGGCATCCTTCCGCCGGAGCGCGTCGTCGCCCTCGTCAATCTGGCACGGCTAGCGGTCGAACAAGCCGGCCTTGAAGTGCTGCAACTCGCCCAGCGTTCTGTCGGCCTGCAAGGATTCCTGCGAACGCACCCTCTGGAGCGGCTGTCTCGCGACCTTGCCACCTACCTGCGTCAGCCTGGGCCGGACCGGGCCCTCACTACGGCCGCCGAGGAGATCCTCAGGGCCGGAGGCATGGCCGGGGACCTGTGGGACGGGACCATTGCATGAGCGCGGCCAGCGGTACCGACGCAGCCCCGGTTGGAGACGGGTGGCTCGATACACCAAGCCGCTACGGCCGCGTCAGCCGTGCGTTCCACTGGCTGATGGCCGCGCTGTTCGCGTGGCAGTTCGCAGGCGCGCTGCTGTACGTCGTCACCGGCGACAACGCGGTGACGCGCATCGTCGGCGGCAGCCACTTCACCTTGGGCTTCACCCTGTTCGTGCTCGTGCTGCTGCGCGGCGTCTGGGGCTTGGCGAACATGACCCGGCGCCCGCCACATCCGGGGCGACTTGGTCGCGCCGCGGTCGCTGGCCACCTTCTCATCTACGCGCTGATGGTCGTCGTGCCGGGCCTCGCGCTGCTGCGCCAATACGGCTCGGGCAAGCCGTTTACGCCCTACGGCATCCCGGTGATGCCCGGGCGCGACGAGAAGATCGCCTGGATGGTTGCCCCCGGTGATTTGCTCCATCACTGGCTGGCCTTCACGCTTTTGGCGGTGCTGGCCGGCCACGTCGTCATGGCCTTCCTGCACCGCAAGCTGCGGAAGGAGGACGTGCTCGCGCGGATGACATGAAGAGGTCGAAGCAGCGGCGCAGTCGGGAGATGGCGCTTTCGGGATGCCGTACCACGCCGCGTCCGCTTCCAACCCGTGAGCAGCCCCTCAGCTGAGAGGCTCGAAGTCGGCGAAGGGTCATCTACTGCCGGGGTGCAGGCATGATCCTCTCAATCAGCCCGGTCCAAAGCTAGCCGGTCAGGTCATGCTCAGATGCCGGTCGCAAACGTGCCACCTCACCTGACCAACTCGCAACCTTGACATTATGTTTTTATTCCTATATATTGATTATATTGCAAGCCAGCTTGAGGCCCGCCGTGTCGCCACAACCGCACTGTCGAACGCGCCTCGCCATCGCGGGCCGAGCGACCAAGCCACACCAATCCGAGCACCACCAGCAAGGGGTCCCACACGGGGCCCCTTCTTCGTTGCGAGCTTTACCATGACCAGTACTGACTTTTCGGCACCAGCAACCCGCTCAGCCATGATCGGCAGTTCGCAGAAGCCAGGGCAGCTGTCGATCGCCGCCACCGATCCCACCGCCCGCGTGCGCGCCCTGAACGACGCCTTCCGTCGCAGCTTCGCTGATGGGCGAGTGGTCGAGACGCCCGGTGTGGTCGAACTGCCCGAGGCCGGCCGCATTGCCCTGCTCCTGGCCGTACGACGCTTCAGCAGCTTCGACCCCGACAACGATCCCCACGGCGAGCACGGCTCAGGCGCAGTCGAGCTCGGGGGCGAGGGCTTCTTCTGGAGCATCGATGCCTACGATCGCTCGCCGCTCGGCGGTTCGTCAGATCCAGACGACCACGAAATGACGACCCGCGTGCTCACCATCGATCGAGCAAGCTGCGAGCCGTCGATCAGCACGATGCGCTTGCTCAGCATCTCCGCCGTCTTCCTCGCTGAGGCCGAGAACAAGGAGCTGATGACGAACAGGCCCCTCGTCGGCCGAGGTAAGCTTATGGTGGGAGCAGGAGCGGTGAGATGAACGTCGGCGTTACAGCGCCGACGATTGCAGTGCCTATGCCTATGCTAGTGGTTGAGCTCTGACGGTTGAGTCCGTGTGGGGTTTCGGTTTGAGGCCCATCCTGCGAGTCTGGCCGGATGCGCAGTGGCATCTCTTTCACGCTCTCCACCTCGGATCGCCTTCGGCTCGAAGCACTCGTGGCGGA
>NZ_JAKSYH010000115.1 GCF_022829295.1 Methylobacterium sp. J-088 | reverse complement strand
GTGCCGTCGAGCCGTCGGCTCGAGCGGGAGGCACAGCGCAACATCGAGGTGATGTGGCTGACCGGTCGCTTGGCTCCCGATCACAAGACGATCGCCAACTTCAGGCGCGACAACGGGCCTGCGATCCAGGCGGCCTGCCGGCAGTTCGTGGTGCTGGGCCGGGATCTGCAGCTCTTCGCTGGGGCGACCGTCGCCGTGGACGGGTCGAAGTTCAAGGCGGTCAACAACCGGGACCGCAACTACACCGTGGCCAAGGTCGCCAAGCGCCTGGAACAGGTGGATGCCAGCATCGCCCGCTACCTCGCGGCGCTCGACCGAGCGGATCGGGAGGGCAACGACGTGCCCGAGGCACGGACGCAGCGCATCGGCGAGAAGATCGCCGCTCTACGCCGCCAGATGGCCTTCCTGCGCGAGATGCAGGAGCAGGTAGAGGCCGCGGACGACGGGCAAGTCTCGCTGACCGACCCGGACGCGCGCTCGATGGCGACGAGCGGGCGCGGCACCGGCATCGTCGGTTACAACGTCCAGATCGCTGTCGATCCCGAGCATCATCTCGTCGTCGCCCATGAGGTCGTCAACGAGGGCCACGACCGAACCCAGCTCGTGCCAATGGGCGGTCGGGCCAAGCAGGCCATCGGCGCGCAGGAGGTCACGGTCCTGGCCGATCGCGGCTACTACAGCGGCGACGAGGTTCTGGCCTGCGAAGGCACGGGCGTCCTGCCAGCCGTCCCGCGAGCCGACACGTCGGGTCGAGCCAAGAAGGGGCTCTTCGTGCGCGCCGACTTCGTCTACGACGCGGCGGCCGATCACTACGTCTGTCCCGCCGGCGCTGTGCTGACGAAGTCTAACGCGCGCTCCGATCGACACGGCGACATCGACCACTACCGCAACCTGGACGCCTGTCATGCCTGCGCGATGCGGGTGCGCTGTACGACCGAGAAGTTCAAGCGCTTCAAGCGCTGGAAGCACGAGGCGGTTCTGGAGGCCATGCAGAGGCGGCTCGACGCCATGCCGGACGCCATGGCGATACGGCGCGCCACGGTCGAGCATGTCTTCGGAACGCTGAAAGCCTGGATGGGCAGCACGCCCTTCCTGACGAAGGGCCTGAAAGGCGTGCGAACCGAGATGAGCCTTGCGATCCTCGCCTACAACAT
>NZ_JAKSYH010000113.1 GCF_022829295.1 Methylobacterium sp. J-088 | reverse complement strand
ACGAGGCGGGGGACGGCTGGAAGGCCACGGCGCCGATGCGGGTTCCGGGGGTGCGTGCACCCTGCCCGAGACCGCTAACGGGGAGTCGCAGGACCGGGACGTCGACAAGACGCCGCGACGAGAAAGACGGCACCGGCCGGGGACCATGCCCGGTCGATGTCGCGGGCGCCGCGGGGACCGGATCCCGCGCGTATCTGGCCGACACCTGGGTCCCCGCGGCGTCCCGCGTCCCGCGTGTTGTCTCTCTTGGGCCATGCCCCCGGCGCGACGAGCGCGCGGGGACGATGAGGCGCGTCCGGGCAGATCCGCCCGCAGATCGAGTCCGAAAGACCCATGACCGACCTGAGGGAGACGATCCGCCGATGACTTCCGTCCGAACCGGCGGCGTGTATCAGGGCGCCATGACCGAGCTCCTGGAACGAGCCATTCCGTGCGTCCGCGCGCTCCCCGACACCCTGCAGGACGATGCTGCCCGCATGCTGCCGCCGTTCGGGGGTGAGGCGGACAGAAAGGTGTCCCCGCTGACGCCGGAGGAGGCGGCGGACCTCGCGGCGTCGGATGCGGACGTGGCACGCGGCGAGTTCGCGACGGACGAGCAGATCCGCGCCATCTGGGCGAAACATGGACCGTGAGCGTTCGGTATACCCTCACGGCGGCGCGGCAAGTCGAGGCCGCGCTTGACGACCCGGCTGCGCAGTCGCCGGAGGCCGCCCGGGGATTGCGAGAGCGCCTGCTCGTGGTGACGACCCTTTTGGAAGCCCATCCGTTCATGGGACACGGAACCAGCGTGCGGCACATCCGCCGGTTTCCGCGTGGGACCTATCCCTGTCTCGTTGACGATTCGATCGGCCGGGACGCGATCGTCGTGCGCCGCTTCCGTCACGCCTCCCGGCAGCCCCTGTCCTGACCGCGACACCCAGCCTTGCCCGAGATAAGTTGACGCCGGACCGGCAGGCTGCCATCCGCCCGGCAGAGCCCTGATCCTCGAGCCCCCATAGAATGACCGACCTCATCGAGACGATCCGCCGGACGCTCGTGCCGATTCACAAGGAGGGCTATCCCTTCATCCTGATCGGCATCGTGCTGACCGTGCTGGCCGGCACCTTCTCCCAGTTCTTCGGCTGGATCTTCCTGATCCTCACCCTCTGGGTCTGCTACTTCTTCCGCGATCCCGAGCGCGTCACCCCGGTGGCCGACGGGCTCGTGGTCTCGCCGGCCGACGGGCGCGTCAACCTGATCGCCACCGTCCTGCCGCCGCCGGAACTCGACCTGCCGCAGGTCCCGACGCTGCGTGTCTCCGTGTTCATGAACGTGTTCGATTGCCACGTGAACCGCGCGCCGGTCTCGGGGCGGATCGGCCAGATCCACTACACGCCCGGCCTGTTCCTCAACGCCGAGCTCGACAAGGCGAGCGACGACAACGAGCGCAACGGCATGGTGATCGAGACGACGCATGCCGGCGCGCCGAAGCGCGTCGGCGTGGTGCAGATCGCGGGGCTGGTGGCCCGGCGCATCGTCGGGTTCGTCTCGGCGGGCGACGTGCTCGGCGTCGGCGAGCGGTTCGGACTGATCCGCTTCGGCTCGCGGGTCGACGTCTATCTGCCGGCGGGCGCGACCGTGCTGGTCGGACTCGGCCAGAAGGCGGTGGCCGGCGAGACGGTGCTGGCCGATCTCGGCGGCGGCGCGGATCGGGTGTTCAAGCGGATCTGACCCTATGGACGATCTCTTCCCGCCCTTCGAGCCCGATCCGAACGAGCCGCGCCCGCGCCGGTTCAAGCCGGTGCCGTTCCGGATGATCGCGCCCAACATGATCACCCTGATGGCGCTCTGCCTCGGGCTGACCGCGATCCGCCTCGCCTTCGAGGGCAAGTTCGAGCCAGCGGTCATCGCCGTTGTGGTGGCGGGCGTGCTCGACGGCATCGACGGGCGGGTGGCGCGGCTGCTCAAGGGCACCTCGCGCTTCGGGGCGGAACTCGATTCGCTGGCCGACTTCGTGAATTTCGGCTGCGCCCCGGCCTTGATCCTCTACGGTTTCGTGCTGTTCCACCTGAAGTCGGTGGGCTGGATCGTGGCGCTGATCTTCGCCATCGCGATGGCGCTGCGGCTCGCCCGGTTCAACGCGATGCTGGACGATCCGAACCGGCCGGACTGGAAGAAGGATTTCTTCGTCGGCATGCCGGCGCCGGCCGGCGCGCTGACCGCGATGCTGCCGCTCTACCTGCACTTCCTCGGCTTCGGCCTGGAGCGCTGGGCGGCACCCGCGATCCTGATCTACGTGCTGTGCATCGCCCTGCTGGTGGTCTCTACGGTCCCGACCTACTCGGGCAAGACCATGGGCAAGCGGGTGCCGCGCAGCCTCGTGCTGCCGATCTTCCTGTTCGGCGTGGCGGCCTTCGGGATCCTGATCAGCTACCCGTTCGAGGCCCTGGTGGCGGTGAGCGGAGGGTATCTTCTGACCATCCCGGTCGTCGCCGCGCAGTACCGCCGCCGGCTCAAGGCGGAGCCGGCCGTCGGTGCCGAGGAGCGGCCCGGGGCCGTATCGGAGGAATTGCCCGCCACCGCGACAGCGGAATAACCGCTGGCCGTCGCTGAAGAATCCTCTACCTTGACCATGTCCGGCGAGGGGGATTCGACGATGCTTGACGAGTTCAAGAAATTCGCGCTGCGCGGGAACGTGGTCGATCTCGCGGTCGGCGTGATCATCGGCGCCGCATTCGGGGCGATCGTCAACTCGGCGGTCCAGGACGTCTTCATGCCGGTGATCGGTGCGGTCACCGGCGGGCTCGATTTCTCGAACTACTACATCCCGCTCTCGTCCAAGGTGCAGGCCGGCCTGCCCTACGTGGACGCCAAGAAGCAGGGCGCGGTCATCGGCTACGGCCAGTTCCTGACCTTGACGCTGAACTTCGTGATCGTGGCCTTCGTGCTGTTCCTCGTGATCCGGGCGATGAACCGCCTGCAGACCGCACAGCCCAAGGAACCGGAGGCTATCCCGGCCGACGTGAAGCTGCTCGCGGAGATCCGCGACCTCCTGGCCGCGAAGCCGCAGGTCTAAGACCCTCAGGTGCCGCGCGGCCCAGGCTCCTCCGGCTTGACGCCGAAGGCATCGAGGATCTGGTCGAGGGCCTGGCCCACCGCGTCCGTGCCCTCCTCGTGGGTCTTCAGCCGGGTCTCGAGCCGGCGGATCTGCGGCTCGAACGCCTCCGGCACGGAATCGTCGCCGAGGAACCGGGGCTTGTCGGCCTCCACCGGCAGGACGCCGCGGAGTTGCTGGCCGAGATGGTCGCGCACGGGCTCAGGCAGCACGGCGCCGGGTTCATGAGGGCCGGGTTCATGAGGACCGGGTTCATGGGGATTGTCGTTCATGGTCGCCTCGCGGGTCGAACCGATGATCAACGGCCGGCCGGATGAAGCGTTGCGCCGACGGCCGCGCCAACAGGTGGGACCCCGGAGCTTGGCTCCGGGGTCCCATGGGCCGATACGGGACCGGCCCGCAGGCTCAGTCGATCACCTCGACGATGCGGTGGCCGCGATCGACCAGCACCGGGCGGTCGTTCACCACCGTGTAGCGGTAGCCCGGCTGCACGCGGTACTCGCTCGGGACGTCGTAGTAGGTCACGCCGGCGGACGGCAGGGTCGAGCCGACGGCGACGCGGCCGTCGTAATCGTACGAGCGGACGTTGCGCTCGCGGACGTAGCTGCGGAAGCGCGGGGCCATGTCGACACCGAGGATGCCGCCTACCGTGCCGGTGGCCGCGCCGACGGCGCCGCCGACGATCCCGCCGATCGGGCCGGCCGCATCGGCACCCGCGGCTGCGCCGCGCTCGGCACCCGGGATGGTGCCCTGGGCCTGGGCGGCCAGCGGCAGCGACAGGACGAGGGCCGAGGCGGCGATGAGGGTCTTGATGGTCATACGGGATTGCTCCGTTCTGTGGCGTTCCGCCGCGGTCACGCAGCGAAGCTCGGGCCGGTAACGCCCGATACCCGGAATCGGATGCATCCCTTTTTGCGGACGAGGGCCGAGGGCTAGAGCCGTGCCCGATCGCGTTGCAATCGTGCACGGCTCTAAGCTCGTGTTGTAACGCGCTCTCTTGCACCGAACCGGTGTCCGCTTCGGCGGAGAGCGCTCTAACGCGGCCTCACGGTTTGGTCGCACACCGGGTTTCCAAAGGGCTTTGCCCGTTGGCGGGTGCTCGGGGCAGTGTCTTGAGAGAGGCGCCAGGGCTCTGCCCTGGACCCGCGAAAGGTCCCGACCTTTCGAAACCATGACCTGCTCGGCTCGCGGGGCGCGGAGAACCGCGCGCGCCCCTCAACCGGGCTCTCACGCGTCCTTGGGCATCGCCGACTGGATGAACCGGTCGGAGCCGAGATCCTCCTCGTCGTAGCCGAGCAGCTCCGCCAGGCGGCCCCGGGCGCGGCTGACGCGGCTTTTCACGGTGCCGACCTTGCAGCCCATGATCGTGGCGGCCTCCTCGTAGGAGACGCCCTCCGCGCCGACCAGCACCAGGGCCTCGCGCTGGTCCGGCGGCAGCTTGGCGAGCGCCGATTGCAGATCCTCGACATCGAGCCGGTCGCCCTGGTGCGGGGCGGTGGCGAGGCGCGCCGCGTAGGACCCGTCCTGATCCTCGACCTCGCGGACCCGCTTGCGGTGATCCGAGTAGAAGATGTTGCGCAGGATCGTGAACAGCCACGCATTCAGGTTGGTGCCCGGCTGGAACCGGGCGCGGTGCTGCCAGCCCTTGAGCAGCGTGTCCTGGACGAGGTCGTCGGACCGGGCGGGATTCGAGGTCAACGACAGCGCGAAGGCGCGCAGGGATGGAACGGCGGCCAGCAGCCCGTTTCGGAATTCCGGCTCGATCGCCTCGCCCCGGGCGCGCAGAGCCGCCTCCAGCTGTTCGATCAGGTCGCCGAAGCGGGACGGGAGCGTCTCCTCGCCGATCCGCTCGTAGACGGTGCGCAGATGCTCGCCGAGATGCGTGCGGATGCCGGCATTCAGGTTCGGGCGGCCATCCCGAGTCGCGTCCTCCTGGGACAGGACGGTGTCGGTGTCGTCGCGGGTCATGCGTATCGCGCTCGTCAACTCATCGTGGCCCGACCGGTGATCCCGCAGGATCGAGGCGGATCGCTTGCCGGCTTGAACCCGGGCAAAGGTCCGGCCGCTGCGCTCCTGTTACCGGCGTTCTAACGCATCGGGGGCGGGTATGCACCCTCAGCCAAAACACACTTAAGCTAAGTTGACCGGTCTCAACAGACGGATCGTCCCATCCCGCAGGGTCAAGACGTCGCCGCGGGCGAGGTCGGTCCAGCTCTCGTCCCGGGTCAGCGCCTTCGTGGCAATGACGGTGACGATGTCGTGCTCGGTGGTCTCCCGGGCGAAATCGACCTGCCAATCCTCATCGATCAGGGTGGCCTTGCCGAAGGGGGCGCGGCGGGTGAGGTAGCAGAGGCGCTTGCCGCAATGGGCGTAGAGGGTGCGGCTGTCGGTCAGCAGCATGTTGAACACGCCGAGCCCGTGCAGTTCGCCCGCAAGGTCGGCCACCGCCCGGTCCAGGGTCTCGGGCCGGGGCAGGGCCTTGTAGCGGTCCTGCAGGCGTCCGAGCATCCAGCAGAAGGCGTGCTCGCTGTCGGTGGAGCCGATCGGCATGAAGCCGCCGAGCGGCAGCCGCTTCACGCCCTTGAGCTGGCCGTTATGCGCGAAGGTCCAGCGGCGGCCCCACAATTCCCGGGCGAACGGGTGGGTGTTCTCCAGGCTGACCCGGCCGCGATTGGCCTTGCGGACATGGGCGACGACGATCCGGCTCTTGATCGGCATGTCGCGGAGCAGCCGGGCGAGCTGCGAGCGGGCGCTCGGCTCCGGCTCGTGGAAGCTGCGGCAGGTCCGCCCGTCGTAGAAGCTGATGCCCCAGCCGTCGGCATGGGGGCCGGTGTCACCGCCGCGCCGGGCGAGGCCCGCGAAGGAGAAGCGGATGTCGGTCGGCACGTTGGCGCTCATGCCGAGCAGTTCGCACATGGTCTCCCACTTTCCGCCACGCGCCACAGGTGTGGGTTAGCGGATTTAGAGACGTTCGACCTTAGGGACAACCAACGTTTCAGCCGCTTTCCTGTGCATGATCCAGAGCCCGGAGCACCGCGGCGGCGTCATGTCGGATCACCGTCAGGTAGGCTCGCATCGGCGTATCCGGCCGGGCGCGGCCCAGTTCGAGGGCGCGGAGCATCCCGATCGGAAAGCCGAAGCGGGCAGCAAACTCGGCCTGCGTGAAACCGAGCCCCAGACGAACGGCCTTCACATCGAGGTCCTGTGAACCGTGGACGCGATAGGTCCCCGGGTGAGCTTCACCGCGGGCGATGGCGAGCGCCTGCTGAGCGGCTTCGACCAGTCCTTCTCCGAATGCGGTCATCTGTTGTGTTCCCCAGCATGGGCAGTCGACATGATAGGCGGATCACCCATTCGGCTTCAAACCTGCCCGATAGGCATCGGCCAGGGTGGTCAGAGCCACCCTGACTGCCTGCCGCTCAGCACGGCTGATGTCGACACGCTGCCCCTTCGACACCAAACGCAGCAGGAAAACCGGCAGATCATCGACGACGTAGAACGTGATGACTCTGTAGCCTCCGGATTTACCCTTGCCTCGTCCGCCGATCCTGACCTTTCGGGCTCCACCGGTCTCCGGGATGAGATCACCGGCGCTTGGATCCGCGGCGATTGCATCGATGATCGCCTGCATCTCGCCATCGGTGACACCCGCGGCTTTCGCGTCGGCAAGGAATTTCGGGGTCAAGACGACCGTGTGCATGAGTCGCGACGGTAGGCGTCGCGCGTGGTGGCGCAAGCGCCAACCCTCAGCCGCTACCGCGCCAGATAATCCGTCAGCGTCATCCCGACCATGATGGCGACCCAGAAGAAGCCGAGCCCCGCGAACAGGCGGATCAGCGGCGGCTCGTGGATCACCTCCATGGAGACCAGCAGGATCAGCGCCACCATCACGGCCACGACGAGAAACTCGACGATCCAGACCTGCGCGAAGGGGAGGGTGGCGCCGAGGGTGACGTTGACGGCGAGCAGGGCGAGCAGCGCCAGGACGGTCAGCACGGGCGTGCGCAGGCGCTTGCGAAGCAGGGCGCGGTCGTCGGCGCTCAAGGCGGCGAGGGGGGTTCGCATCCTACCGGTTCACCACGTAGAGGATCGGGAAGGCGAGGATCCAGACCAGATCGATGAAGTGCCAGTAGAGGCCGTAGACCTCGATCCAGTTCTGGTGGCGGGACAGGAACCCGGCCTTGGCGGCCATCCAGGTCATGCCGAGCAGGAGCGCGATGCCGGTGAACAGGTGCACGGCGTGCAGGATCGTGGCGACGTAGTAGAGGTTCACGAACAGCCGCGCGGCCGGCGTCTCGGCCAGCGCGAAGGGCCGGCCGCTCAGGAACGGCATCATGTGCTCGGACCAGTCGGCGTAGTACTCGTAGCCCTTCAGCACGAGGAACAGGCCGCCGAGCGCCGCGGTCGCCAGCATGGCCCGGACCATGGCGCGCTGCCAGCCCATGCGCGAGAACTCGATCGCCATGGACATGGTCAGGCTGGAGCCAATCAGCACGACGGTGTTGGTGGCGCCGATCCAGAACTTGAGGTGCTTGGCCGCCGCGACCGTCGCCTCGGGGTGCTGGATCCGGGTGATCAGAGCCACCAGGAACAGGGCCGAGAACAGCAGCAATTCGGTGATCAGCCACGCCCAGATGCCGAGGGTCGCCGCCTCGCGCTGCTGCGCCACGCTCTCGAAATGCTCGGCGCGAACGATCCCGACGCCGTCGGCCAACCCCTCGCTCATCCGTGCTGGTCCCGGGATTCCTTGGCCTGGATCGGGTAGTCGTAGGGGATGCGCGGCACCTCCGGCGGCGACAGGAAATTGTGCGTCGGCGGCGGGGACGAGGTCTCCCATTCGAGCCCCTTCGCGTTCCACGGGTTGGCGGGGGCCTTCCGCCCGAACCACAGGGAATAGACGAGGTAGAGCATCGGGAAGATGTAGCCCGCCGCCAGGATCGTGGCACCCGCCGAGGACAGCACGTTGAGGAGCTGGAACTCCGCCGGATAGGTCGCGTAGCGCCGCGGCATGCCGAGATAGCCGAGGATGAATTGCGGGAAGAACGTCACGTTGAAGCCGAGGAAGATCAGCAGCGCCGAGACACGGCCCCAGGGCTCGCTGTACATCCGGCCGGTGAACTTGGGCCACCAGAAGTGCAGGCCTCCGAGGAACGCCAGCACCGTGCCGCCGACCATGATGTAGTGGAAATGCGCGACCACGAAGTAGGTCGCGTGGATGTGCTGGTTGATGGCCAGCGTCGCGAGGTAGAGGCCGGTCAGCCCGCCGAGCACGAACAGGCCGATATAGCCCATCGCGTAGAGCATCGGCGTGTCGAGGCGCAGGCTGCCCTTATGGATCGTGGCGGTCCAGTTGTAGACCTTCACGGCCGAGGGCACCGCCACCGCGAAGGACAGGGCCGAGAACACCAGCGAGGCCAGATCGCTCTGGCCGTTGACGAACATGTGGTGGCCCCAGACGAAGAAGGTCACCGAGGCGAGCCCGATCGACGCGTAGGCGACGAAGCGGTAGCCGAACAGCTTCTTCTGCGCGAAGGCCGGGACGATCTCGGAGATCACCCCCATGCCGGGCAGGACCATGATGTACACGGCCGGGTGCGAGTAGAACCAGAACAGGTGCTGGAACAGCACCGGGTCGCCGCCATAGGCCGGATCGAACACGCCGACATGGAAGGCGCGCTCCGCGATCAGCAGGATCAGCGCGGTCGTGATGACAGGGGTTGCCAGCAAAAAAATCAGGCTGGTGGCGTAGTGCGTCCAGACGAAGATCGGCAGCTTGAACCACGTCATGCCGGGCGCCCGCATGGTGTGGATCGTGACCACGAAGTTGAGCCCCGTCAGGATCGACGAGAAGCCCACGATGGTCACGCCGATCAGCGCCGGCAGCACCCAGGTGTTGGAGAATGCCGTGGAGAGCGGGGCGTAGAAGGTCCAGCCGGTATCGACCCCGCCCAGCACCACCGCGGCCAGGGTGAACAGGGCGCCGGCCATGAACACGTACCAGCTCGTCAGGTTGAGCTTCGGAAAGGCGAGGTCCTTGGCCCCGATCATCAGCGGGATCAGGAAATTGCCGAAGGTCGCGGGGATCGACGGGATCAGGAAGAACCAGACCATCACCACGCCGTGGATGGTGAAGGCCTTGTTGTAGGTGTCGTTGGTCATGATCGCGCCGTTCGGCACGACCAGCGCGAGGCGCACCACGCCGGCCGCCACGGCGCCGATCACGAAGAAGCCGGTGATCGAGGCGAGGTAGAGCAGGGCGATGCGCTTGTGGTCGGTGGTCAGGAACCACGAGCGCAGGGTCGATTCCGCGTGCAGGTAGTCGGGCTTGCGCCCGATCGTCGATTCGGGGGTGTGCGGTTCGCGGCGGGCGGTGCCGCCGATGCTGCCCGATGCGCTCATCGTGTCGACCCTGCCGGTGTCGCGTCGGCAGCCTTACCGGCGGCCGGACTCGAATAGGATTTGAGGAAGTCGATCAGCGTCGTGAGCTCGTCAGCCGGGATTCGGCCGGCGAAGCTGGGCATGATCTGCTTGCCCCCGCCGGCGAGCCGGTCGCCGTTCGGGTTCAGGATCTTCTCGCGCAGCCAGCCCTCGTCGGCCGTGACGGTGCGGCCATCGGCGAGCTTCACGGGGCCACCGTACAGGCCCGCGAGGCTCGGCGCCTTCACGGCGGAGCCCGGCTCGTGGCAGCCGGCGCAGCCATAGGCCTCGTAGAGGGCGCGGCCCGCCGCGACCTTGCCCTGCTGGGCGCCCGCGTGGGTCAGCCACTCCTGATAGTCGCCCGGGTTCATGAAGGTGACCTCGCCGCCCATGACCGAATGGTCGGTGCCGCAATATTCCGAGCAGTAGAGGTGATAGGTGCCGGTCTTGTCCGCCTTGAACCACAGGTCGGTGTAGCGGTCGGGCAGGGCGGCGACCTGCAGGCGCACGGCCGGCAGGTAGAGGGCGTGGATCACGTCCTGGCTGATGATGTGCAGACGGATCGGCTGGCCGATCGGCAGGTGCAGGTTGTTGATCTCCGCCTGCCCCGTCGGGTGCTGGAACTTCCACATCCATTGCCGGCCGATCGCCTCGACCACCATGGCGTCGGGGGGCGCATTCCGCGAATGGATGTAGAGCCGCGCGCCCCAGACGAAGAAGATCAGCGTCAGCAGGAACGGGATCAGCATCCAGCTGATCTCGATGAGGTTCGAGCGGATGCCCGACGGGCTGCGGTCCGCCTCGGAGCCCTCCCGGTAGCGCAGGGCGAAATAGGTGATCGCCACGAAGACCGGCACGGTGAGCAGCAGCGTCAGCACCGTGAAGGCCAGGATGAGCAGGTCGGTCTGGGTCGCCGTGGCGGAAACCGCGGCCGGCCAGAGCTGGAGGGATTCGTGGCTCGGCGTCATCGCGCACTGGACTCCGCCGGTTCGAGGGAGCGGCCGACGGTCAGATCCATGGCGCGGCCGATCGGGATGCGGGCGCGGGTATGGGCCTCGTCCCGGTAGCCGTAGCCGGCGAGCCGTGCCTCGGACGCCGCGCGCTCACGGTCGATATCGGCATAGGGGTTGGCCTGGAGGTTCGGGGGCGGCGGCACGAGTCGGGACGTCTGCTGGGGCGTGAGCGCCGGCAGGGTCCGGCGCTGGCTCGCCGCGAAGGTGTGCATCAGCCAGATCATGGTGCCGATCACCGCCAGGGCCGTGAGGCCGAGGCCGGCCATGACCAGGGCGGTGTTGCGGACGTTGACGTCCCGCGTCTCATGCCCGGGATCGTTGGGATCGCGCTGCGTGTTGGCGGGCGGGCGCGGCGGGCGTCCGGTGAAGAGGCCGCTGCCGCGCAGGGTCAGCCCGGCCAGGATCGCCGGGATCAGGCCAGCGGGACCGCCGCTCATGCCGGCCTCCCGGCGCGCCGGGCCGCCGAGGCTGCCCGGTCGGCCCGCGGCCGCAGGAACGGTCGCAGCGCGGCGGCGAGGCAGGCCACGCCGCCGGCGGCCAGCACGTCGCTCGGGCGGATCACGAACCGGTCGCGGATCGCCGGGGTGACGAGCCAGAACATCTCCAGGGCGTGCACGGCGAGCGCCGCCCCGGCCAGGATCCGGGTGGTCGGGCGGCCCGGCCGCAGGGTCGCGAGGCCGGCCAGCACCACGACGGCGCCCGCCACGATCGACAGCGCCCGCCCGAGCCAGCCGCCGCGGGCGAAGTACCACGACACCTCCGGCGGCAGGTTCGCCGACCAGACGATCAGGAACTGCACGAAGTGCATGTAGGCCCACAGGCCGAGCAGCACCACGAGGGGCACCAGCCGGCCGCGCCCCGGCGCGGTGCGGCCGCGGCCCACGGGCTCGGGCTCCTCCCAGGCGAGCAGGATCGCCGCCGCGAAGGCGAGGCCACTCCAGGCGGTCATCACCAGCAGGCCCAGCAGGGTGGAGTCGAGGCGCGGATCGAGGGACGCGATCACGTCGGTGACGAACAGCGTGCCGATCACCGCGTGGAGCCCCACCGCCGGGACGGTCCGGCTCTCGCCGGGGGCGTCGAAGGGCCGGGCGAAGCGCAGCGACAGCCAGGTCCAGGCGGCGAGATAGGCGATCACCCGGGCCACGAAGAACGGCGCCGTGAACCAGATCGCGGCGAGCGGCGTATGGGCGGGCGCGCCGGACCAGGGGTAGAGCAGGCCGGCGGCGGCGAGCACCGGCAGCGACAGGAGCACGGCCACCGGCATCAGCGCCATCAGCCGGCGCAGACCCGCCAGCATCTCGACGCCGCCGCGCTCGCGGACCCGCTTGCCGAAGCGCTCGGCCACGATGACCACCGGCAGGGCGCCGACCGGCAGGGCGAGGAGCACGAGCCACGCCGCGAGGTACGAGGCCGTCGCCCCGCGCCAGCCCCCCGCGAGCAGGCAGAGGGCCAGGAGGGCGAGGCCGGCGAGGCCGAGCAGGGCAGGGCGCCTCATCGCGCCGCCTCCAGCCGGGCCCGGTCCGGCTCCGGCAGGCTCGCCACCGGGGCATCCTGGCTGAGCTGGAGGGCGCGGACATAGGCGACGATCGCCCAGCGGTCGGCGGAGGGGATCATCTGCGCCATGCCGAACATCGCCTTCCGGCCGTTCGAGATCGCATCGTAAAGCTCAGTCGCGGAGGCCTTGCGCAGGTCCTCGCCCGTGAGGTTGCCGGCATGCGGGAAGCCGCGGGCGACGATCATGCCCTGCCCCCGCCCGTCCTGGCCGTGACAGGGGGTGCAGAACACCGCGTAGCGCTGCTGCCCCCGGTCGAGCAGGTCCCGGCTGACACTCTGCGGCTGCGGCGCGGTCTGCGCGGGATCGCGCCTCGGCACGGTGCCGGCCACCGGCTGGCGCATGGTGATCTCTTTGGGGAAGAACGGGTTCTTGTCCCAGGTCTTGGCCCGGGCCTGATCGGCCATGTCGGCCTCGCCGCAGGCGGCGAGCGGCACCAGGGCAAGCAACGCCAACGGGAGGCAAAGGCGGAGGGCGGCCCTCATCGCGGGATCCGCCGGATCTCGAGGGGGCGCCCGGCCTCGGCCGGCAGGCCGGCGAGCCGCCGCTCGATGCGAGCCGCGTCGAACCTGTCGTCGCGCGCCTCGGCGGTCAGGAAGAAGCGGTCGTCCGAGGCGCGCAGGAAGCCCGGGATGTTGAAGGCCGGATGGTTCAGCCGCGGCAGGCGGTTGAGCACGAGCAGCGCGAGGTGGATCGCCACGCAGCCCGCCATCATCGCGAACGAGATGCTCGGCACCACGAAGGAGGGCCAGGACAGGCGCGGGCGCCCGCCGATCAGGAACACGTAGTCGTAGGCCGTGGCGTAGACGCACATCCCGTAGAATCCCGCGCCACCGAGCAGCGCCCCGGCCAGCGCGTAGGGCAGGATCGAGCGGGCCTCCAGGCCGAGCGGCCGCAGGGTCCGGGGCATCGGCACGGGCCCATGCCCGTCGAGATGGACGTGGTCCGGACCGATCCCCGACACGGCCTGGAGCGCGGCCGCGAGGTCGCCCTGGCTGGCGAAGCTCGCCGCCACGCCCCACAGGGGCGCCTCGGTCGAGGTCTCCTCCGGCCGGGCGGCGGCCTGGGCGGCGGCGCGCGCGGCGTCCTGAACCGCCGGGGCCTCCGTCAGGGCGAGGCGGCGGCTCTCGACGATCGAGACCGCCGGCAGGTAGCGCAGGAACAGCAGCAGCAGGGTCAGGAACAGGCCGACGGAGCCCGCGAAGGTGGCGACGCCCCAGATGTCGACCCCGTAGGGCAGCCGCGAGGAGGGCAGGAAATCCTGCGTCAGGGTCACGACGAGAACCATGACGTGGTCGGCATAGGCGCCGATGGCGACGAGCAGCCCGACCGCCGCCAACGCCAGCGGTGCCGTCCGAGCCCGGGCCGACCACAGGATCTGCGCCGGCAGGACGAGGCAGAGGATCGCCGTCCACGAGACCAGGGCGTGGTCGCCGGTCATGCGCCGGGCCAGGACGCCGCGCGCCTGCGCGTCGCCGTTGAGGAAGGTGTCGAAATATTCGGCGGCGTAGCAATAGGCGCTGGCGCAGCCGAGGCAGAGGAGCAGGCGGCCCAGCACGTCGAGGTGGCGGGGCGTGACCAGGGCGTCGAGTCCGTAGACGAGGCGGATCAGCATCACGATCACCGCCGTGACGCCGACGCCGGAATAGACCGCGTTGACGAGGAAGCTCACCGGCAGCAGCGTGCTGTGCCAGCCGGGCATCAGCGAGCCCGCCAGCATCACCGAGGCGCCGGTCTGGACCGAGACCACCAGCAGAACGCCGAGCAGAGCCACCGTCCGGTAGGCCTGGACCCAGATCTGCCAATGGGCCGCCGAGCCGCGCCAGCCCGAGGCGACGATGCCGTAGACCTGGGCGCGCAGCAGGGCGATCTTGCGGGTCGGCGCCTTGGCGTCGGCCTGACGCATCGCCTCGACCTGGGCGCGGTCGCGTAAGGTGGCGAGGTCCGGCAGCAGGCCGATGAACCACAGGCTCACGCAGATCACCAGGAAGGACACGATGTCGATCGCGTCCCAGAGCAGCGGCGAGCGGAATTGCGGCCAGAGGTCGTAGGTGTTGGGGTAGGGCAGGTTCCAGAAGAAGAACCACGGCCGCCCGAGATGGATGATCGGGTAGAGCCCGGCCGCCGCGGTGGCGATGAGCGCCAGGGTCTCGGCCACCCGGTTGACCGCCCCGCGCCACTCGGCCCCGAGCAGGAGCAGCACGGCCGAGACCAGCAGGCTGCCGGAGGCGACGCCGATCCACCAATCGTAGCTCGCGATGTCGAGCGCCCAGACGACGGCGTTGTTGTTGCCCCAGATCCCGGGCCCCGCGGCGAGCAGGTAGCCGAGGGTCAGCAGGAACAGGCCGAGCAGCGCGGCCGCCCCCGCGAAGGCGATCCACCAGCGCCGGTTGCCCGGATGGGTCAGCGGGATCGCCGTGACGGTGCCGCCGATGCCCTGGAGGGTCTCGTCCGGCCGGATCAGGGGGCCGCCCGTGACAGAACCGGCCATGCTCAGCCCTCCCGTCCGCCGGGTTCCGAGGGCGGCGCGAGCCCGGCGAGGTAGGTGGTGCGCGGCCGCGTGTTCAGGTGGCCGAGCAGCGCGTATTCCCGGGGGTCCCGGCGGGCGGCCGAGACCTGGCTGCCCGGGTCGGCGACGTTGCCGAAGGTGATCGCCCGGGTCGGGCAGGCGCCCTGGCAGGCGGTCTCGACGGCGCCGTCCGGGATCGGGGCGTGGTCGTCCTTGGCGGACGCGATCCGCGCCGCCGTGATCCGCTGGATGCAGTAGGTGCACTTCTCCATCACGCCGCGGGCGCGGACCGTCACCTCGGGGTTGCGCTGCTGCTGCTCCACCGGGGTCATGCCACCGGTATAGTCGAGGTAGTTGAACCGGCGGACCTTGTAGGGGCAGTAGCTCTGGCAGGTCCGGGTCCCGACGCAGCGGTTGTAGACTTGCAGGTTCAGCCCTTCGCTATCGTGGAGCGTCGCCTCCACGGGGCAGCCGAGTTCGCAGGGCGCCTGCTCGCAATGCATGCAGGGCACCGGCTGGAAATGTGTGCTCGGCGCGTCGAGTTCGCCCGCGTAGTAGCGGTCGATCCGCAGCCAGCCCATCCAGCGCCCCAGCGCGACCTCCTCGCGGCCGACCACCGGGATGTTGTTCTCCGCCTGACAGGCGGTGACGCAGGCGTTGCAGCCGGTGCAGGCGTCGAGGTCGATCGCCATGCCCCATTGCGCCGCGACCCAGCGATCCTGGCTCTCCGGGGCTGCATAGAACGAGGCCGGACTCGGTGCGCCCTTCGGGTCGCCCACTGGCGCGGCGCCGAGCGCCTGCACGCGGACGAGATCCTGGCCCTCCATCGTGCCGAGGTGCTGGGTGGTGACCGGCACGCTCCGCCGCCCGGTCTTGGTCAGCTTTGCCCCGGAGAGCCGCCAGGACGCGCCGACCGGCCGCAGGGGTCCGGCATCGTAGCCGAGGCCGCGCGACAGGTGGTCCGGCACGTCCCGGCCGTAGCCCAGGGTGAGGGTCACCGTGTCGTCGGCCTGGCCCGGCAGGATCCAGGCCGGGCCCTCGACCGCGCGGCCCGCCGCCTCGATCCGCAGGACGTCGCCGGTGGCGAGGCCCTCGCGCTCGGCGAGCCGGGGGCTCACCGCGATCACGTTCTCCCAGACCACCTTGGTGAGCGGCTTGGGCAGTTCCTGAAGCCAGGCGAGGTCGGCATGGGCGCCGTCCCAGAGCGTGGGATCGGGGCGGAACAGCACCTCGAGCCCGCCGGCGGGCGGGGCAGGCGGGGGAGCAGGGGCGGCGTCCTGCGTCAGCGCCACGGTCTCGGCCGGCCGCGCGCTGTCCACCCAGAAGCCCCGGCGCAGGGCCTCCGAGAAGCGGGCCTCGAAGACGGCCTCGTCTTCTCCCTCGCTGCGCCAGCGCGCCTTGACGAGGGCCAGCGCGTCCTCGGCATCGTCACCACCCGACAGGAAGGCCAGCATCTGCGGCAGCGTCCGGCCGTTGTAGAGCGGCGCGATGGTCGGCTGGATCAGCCCCACGGTCCCGTCGAGGGAGCGGACGTCACCCCAGGATTCCAGCGGATGCGCGATCGGCAGGTGCCAGTCGGCGTGGGCACCGGTTTCGTCGTAGTAGAGCCCGGCATGGATCTTGAGCGGCACCCGCTCCATCCGGGCCGCGAAGTCGAGGGCGCCCGGCGCGTCGTAGACCGGGTTTGCGGCGAGCACGATCAGCGCCTTGACCGCGCCGCGCTCCATCGCCTCGGTCAGCTCCGCCAGCGTGCCGGCCCCCTGTTCCGCGGCGGGCTCGATGTGTCGCAGGGTCGCGCCGGTGTTGCCGAGCGCGCCGTTCAGGCGGTGGACCAGCGCGTGCAGATCCGGGCTCGCGGTCAGGCCCGCCGTGACGATCCCGGCACCCCGGGCCTCCGCGAGGGCCTTGCCGGCCTCCCGCGCCCAGCGGGCGACCGGATCGTCGCCCCCCGGCGCGGCACCGCCACCGGCCATGCCCAACAGATCGCGGGCGAGGTCCTCCAGGCGGCCGCCCGGGACCACGACGCCGTGATCGGCCTTGGCGCTGGTGAGCGTCGGGGTCGGGGCGGCGGCGTGGAGGGTCAGGAGGCGCCCGTCCGCGTAGGCGGCCCGCCGCGCATCGATCCAGCGCCGGGACAGCCCCACTTGGCCCGGCCCGAGATCCAGAAAATCGCCGTCGAGGGCCACGATGGTGCGCGCCCGGTCGAATACGGGCAGCGTCTCCAGCGGCCTTCCATAGGCCCGGCGGGCGCCCTCGTAGAGCCCGTCGCGCGGCGCGCCCGCGCCGACATGCCAGCGGAGCGCCGGGTAGGCAGCCCGCAGCCGGGCGATCTGCGCGGCCAGCGTGGGCGAGGTCACCGGGCCGGTGAGCAGGGCGATCCCCTCGCCCCGGTTCTCGCGCCACGCCGGCATCTGCGCCTGCAGATCCGATCGGAAGGCCGCCCAGGAACTCGGCCGGCCGAGATGCTGCACCGCCTGCGACCGGAACGGATCGTAGAGCCCGAGCACCGAGGCCTGGGCCATCACGTCCGTGCCGCCGCGGCTCCAGGGATGGTCGGGATTGCCCTCGATCTTCAGCGGTCGTCCGTTGCGGGTGGTGACCAGCACGCCGTTGCCGAACCCGTCGAAGACGGACGCGGACGCGTAGGCGAGGTCCGTCCCCGGCACGATCCGCTCGGGCTGGTTGACGTAGGGCACCTCGTAGTCGCGCCCGCCCCCGCTGCCACAGGCCGTGAGACCGCCGAGCGCGAACGAGGCCGCCATCAGCTTCAGGAAGCCGCGCCGCTCCGGCGCCGCGGCGAGCCGGGAGGCCGAAGGGAACTCGGCGGCGAGATAGGCGCGAAACTCCGGGCTGTCGGCCACGGCGTCGAGGCTGCGCCAGAAGCGCGGGCCGTCGCCGCGGCTGAGTTTTTCACGGAGGGTCGCGAGGTCGGAGGCGCCGGTCATCGGTGGCAGATCCCGCACTCGGTGAGCCGCGCGCCGCCGCGGATATGGTTCTGCGCGACCAGCTTCGGCCCCAGCGTCGCCTGATCGGCGGGCGGTTTCCAGGTCATGTTCCAGACCTGATCGGGGGTGCGCACGTACTTCTCCGGTGCCCGGTGGCAGTCCAGGCAGAACTTCATCTCGAAGGCGTTGGCCCGGTAGGTCATCTGCATCGACGTGACGTCGCCGTGGCAGGTCGAGCAACCGATCCCCTTCGTCACGTGCACGGAGTGGTTGTAGTAGACGTATTGCGGCAGCTTGTTCAGCCGCGTCCATTCCAGCGGCTTGTCCTGGCCGTAGCTGTCGCGCACCGGCTTGAGCATGTCCGAGCCGGTCCAGATCTGCGAGTGGCAGGTCATGCAGGTGTGGGTCGGCGGGATGCCGGCGGTGGCCTCCTTCTCGACCGTGGTGTGGCAGTAGCGGCAATCGATGCCGAGCTCGCCGGAATGGTGCTTGTGGCTGAACGGCACCGGCTGGGCCGGCGCCACGCCGACGCCCGTGACGTAGTTCGAGCGCACGATCCCGGCGGCCAGCACCGGCAGCCCGACCAGGCAGGCGACGCCGGTCATCAGCGCGAGCCGGTAGAGCGCGTCGGCGCCGGGGGTGAACAGCTGCGCCATCAGCCCTGCCCACGCCGGAGGGCGGTCGGGATGTCGCGCTCACTCCGGTCAAGCTCTCGCCGCAAGCCTTGCCTCACCCTCAGATCCCGATCGCGACCGGACCGCGCACCGCCCTGCACCACACGTCTAACCTAGAGCGCTTCCAGACGGGGGCTAGAACTTGGATCAGGCTGGCCGACATGTCGCACGGCCTCGGAACGCTTTCCGTGGCCGGCGCGAGGGCCTATGCCCATGCCGCTCGCGATGGGACGCCGCGGACGCCCCCCCGTTCCCCTCCGGAGACGCATGGAATCCGATCCTCTCCTCCTGACCTGGCGTGCCGCGCGGCGTCTGCACGGGGCCGCCGCGGCCCTCGCGGTCGGGGTCGGCGCGCCGCTCTGCGCGCTGGCCATCCTGTGCCTGCGCGACCTCGTCGCGGTGCTGCCCCGCGACGATGCGCCGACGCTCGCCTTCCTGCGCCTCGCCGTGCCCCTGCAGGGCCGCGAGCTCGTCCTGGCACCGGGCGTGCCGATGCGGGCGGCCGGGCTCGAACTCGCGGCGTTCCTGTGCATCGCCGCCTGCGCGGTGATCCTGGCGGGTCTCGGCTGGTGGGTGGCGCGCCTGTGCTTCAAGGCCCAGACCCGCGCCGCCGACGCGGTGCGCGAGGGTGTCCTGCGGGCGGTCCTCGACGCCCCGGCCGGGGCGCGGGACGAGGCGCGCAGCCTCGCCCGCCTCGTCGGCGAGGTGCTGGCGCGGGCCGACCGGCTGCTCGCGGCCGGCATCGTCCTGCCGGCGATGACGCTCGCCGCGCTGGTCCTGGCCCTGGGGTTCGCCGCCCTGGCGGCGCCCCGGCTGATCCCGGCCGCCGTGGTCGGCCTCGGGGCGGTCGGCCTCGCCTACGGGCTGGTGCTGGAACGGGCCCGGGACCGGCAGGATCTGCGCCTGCGCAGCAGCGTGCGGGCCGAGGAGAACCTGAACGACCTCGTGCGCCGCCTGCCGGCGGTGCGCAACCACGGGGCGGCCGCCCTGGAACGGACGCGCATCGCCGCCCGCGTGACGGCGATGCGCGGCACCGTCGCCCGCGCCGAGGCGCGGCTCGCCTATGCGCGGGCACCGGCCCTGGCGCTGGCGGTGATCCTGCCCGCGATCGCGATCGGCACGGCCCTGTGGCGGACGGCCGCTCCGGGGGCGCCCCCGGTGCCGCCGGTGGATCCGGCGGCTTTCCTGGCGGCGGTGGGCGCCTTCGGCCTCGCGGGCTGGCTCGCCGCCGCCTGCGCGCGCCTCTGGACGGTGCGCCGCGCCGTGCGTCCGCGCTTGCGCGACCTCGCCCGCATCGTCGCGTCCCTCGAAGGCCGGCGGGCGCGGCCCGGCGCGCCCGTGCCGCTGCCCCGCTCGGGCCTCCTCGCGACCCAGGGGGTCGGCGCCTTCGATCCGGCCACCGGCGAGCGGCTGACCGGCGTCGATGTGGCGATCTCCATGCCGGGCCACGTGGCGATCACCGGCACCCGGGGCAGCGGCGCCCGGGCGCTGGCGGCGGTGCTCGCCGGACAGGTCGAGCCGACCGCCGGCACCGTCACCTATGCGGGCACGGACCTGCGCGGCTTCGATTCCGCCGAGCGCGCCCGCCGCATCGCCTTCGCGGCCGGCGAGGCGATCCTGATGGCGGGCTCGCTGCGCCAGAACCTGCTCTACGGCACCGACCCGACCCGGGCGCCCGACGACATCGCCCTCGTGGGACTCTGCCGGCTGACCGGGCTCGACGGCTTCGTGTATGCCCGCGGCCTGACCGGACGGCTCGATCCCGCGGCCCGGCCGCGGCTCGCGGCGGCGATCGTCTCGGCCCGCCGGACCATGCGGCAGGCGCTGGCCACCAAGGGGGCCGAGCGCCTCATCGAGCCGTTCGACCCCGATCGCTACAACCATCAGGCCAGCATCGGCGAGAACATCCTGTTCGGCGAGCCGGTGGGCGGTGCCTTCGCGCCCCTGCGCTTCGCCCGGCACCCCTACCTGCGGGCGGTGCTGGAGGCCGAGGGGCTGGTGCGGGCCCTGACCGAGATCGGCCTGTCGGTCGCCCGCAGCACCGTGGAGATCTTCGCCGACCTGCCGAACGATCATCCGCTGTTCGACGCCTACTCGCTGTTCCAGGCCGCGGAGCGGGGCTATTTCGAGGACCTCGTGGTGCGCCTGCCCGATGCCGGGGGCCTGCGCCGGGGGCCCGCGGGCCAGCGCGACCGGATGCGGCTGATCGGGCTCGCCCTGCGCTACAGCGAAACGCGCCATCGCTTCGGCCTGATCGACACGGCCTTCGAGGAGCGGCTGGTCCAGGCCCGGCGCTCCTTCGCGCGGATGCTGCCGGCCCATCTCGCCGGCGCGGTGGAGTTCCACGATCCCGGCCGGGTCAACCCGGCCGCGAGCCTCCAGGAGAACCTGCTGTTCGGCCGGATCAGCCTGGGCGAGGCCAATGCCGAGCCGCGGGTGCGGGCGCTGGTGCGGCGCGTGCTCGCCGAGGAGGGCCTGGAGGCCGCGGTCTACGAACTCGGCCTCGACAGCAAGGTCGAGATCCAGCCGAGCACCGGCGCCCTGGCGGACGGGGCGATCAACGCCCGGGAGCGGATGGCGATCGAGCTGGTCCGTTGCCTTGCCCGCGAGCCCGATATCCTGGTCGTCGCGATCGCCGCCGACGAGCGCAAGGAGGGGCTGAGCGACCGCCTTGCCGGGCTGCGTCAGGTGCGGGCCGGGCGCGGCCTGATCGTCTGCCTGCCCGGGGCCGCCGTGTTGGACGGGATCGCCCCGTTCGACGCGGTGATCGCGGTGGAGAACAGCGCCGTGGTGGCGCCCGAGCCGGTGAACGCGGAGGCGGAACCGGCGCCGGTGGCGTGAGCGGCCATTGGTCGCGAAGGTGGCCAGACGCCCAGCGCGCCCGATCTGCCCAAGGGTGCCCGCGCGGACCGAAGGACGGCCGCGGGGCTAAGGAGATCCCCATGAGAGTGTCGGTTCTGGCGGTCCTGGCGGCACTGACCGCGCCCGTCGCCACGGCCCAGGCGGGCGACGCGACCCTGGCCAGCGCAGGCAACTGGGACCTGAAGCGGTCGGACAGCGATGCGACGCGCGAGGACGCGTGCCTTCTGACGCCGAAGACACCGTCACGGATCCAGGTGACCAGGGACAAGCTCGTGGTCACCGGACTGCCGAAAAACGCGATCTTCAATTATCAGTACAGAATCGACGACAAGCCCGCCTCGACACCGGCGTTTCCGCCCAGCACCATGCAGAGCGAAGGTCTCATCGCCCTTGATGGCGATGCGCTGACGGAGATTTTAAACGGCCGGCGATTTCAGATCCGCATCCTCGATAAATGGCACGAGGCGATCACGGAGGACGTCGATCTGTCCGGCCTGAAAGACCTGCACGGGAAGCTGGCCCAGGCCTGCACATAGAGCCCCTACGCGACCGCCGGAGCGGCCGCCGCGACGCGCCGAGGGCATGCCTCACGGCCCCACGCCGCGTCGTTCAGGGCTCAGTGCGGCATGAGCTGAGGGATGGCCTTCCGCAGACGCCCATAGCCCCGGGTGGCCAGGGGCCAAGCGGCCTCGTCCCAGGCGCGGCGAACCCGCAGGCAGCCGGCCGGCAGCGCATCGGCGGAGGGCCCGACCGGGGCCCAGGCCGTCACCGTCGGACAGCCCGCATCCCAGTCGGCCGGGACCAGGGTCGCCGGACAGTCGAAATGCGCTGCGGCCCGCGTCAGTGCGTCGGCCATCGCAGCCCGATCGGCCTCCCGCACCCGGTCCGAGGCGTCCGGCGCATGGACGACGAGGCCGCCGACCCGGACGATCCTGGCGTCGCCGAGCGGAAGGCTTTCCGGGTTCAGGTCATCGAGATGCAGCAGCAGTGCGACGTCGCCGGCCGGCGCCGCGTCGGCCCGCTTGATCGGGACCTCCCGCGGCGGCGTGGCCTCGTCCAGGGGGTCCGGATATTCGTCGAGGCCGACGGGGTCGAAGCGGCTGTCGGTGTACCGCCGGATGTTCTCGGCCCGGGCGACATAGTGCTTGCCGCGCGTGTGCAGGCCGGCCACCCAGCGCCACGACAGGGTGTTGCTCGCCGGATCGCCGTCGATCAGATGCGCCATGAAGAACGCGGCTCCGAGCGCCCAGGGCAGGCGCAGGGTGAAGATCCAGATCGAGGCGAACCACATCCGGGTGTGGTTGTGCAGCCAGCCCGTCTCGACGAGGTCCGCGACCCAGTCGTCGAACCCGTCGATGCCGGTCCGGCCCGCGATGGCGGCCTCGTAGGTGCGGCGCAGCCCCGGCTCAGTGGCCAGCCGCCTGCGGTCCGCCGCGGCCAACGCCAGGAATCCGGTCCAGGCCTCGGGGTGGGTCTCGAGGTGACCCTTGAAGTAGGTCCGCCAGAACACCTCGGACACGAATTTTTCGGCGCCCCCGTCGCCGAACGCGCGATCGGCCGCGGCCACCACCTCGGCCTCGGTGATCAGCCTCCGGCGCAGGTAGGGCGAGAGCGCCGATGTCGTCGGCGCCGCGTCCGGTCCGCGGTCGGTGTTGCGGGCACCGGCATAGGCAAGGCCCGCCTGCGCGAGAAAAGCGGACAGCCGGTCAAGCGCGACGTCGCGGGTCATGGGACGGGTCATGGGAAAGGTGCGATCCATGCCGGCGAGTTAGGGCGGGTTTCCACCTCGCCGATGCGACCCATTTCCTGGACGGCGCTCGGATCCGCGTCAGGTCTGCGTTGGCGGGACCCCCCTGGAATCGTCCCGGTCCACAGCCTCACCGCCGCCGCAATACTCCGTCAGGTCGGGAATCCGGTCCGCTCGGCGCCACCCCGGCCGATCCAGCCCGGACGGTTCATGTCTCGAACGCCCTCGATCATCCGCGCTGCCGGCCTCGTCCTCCTGGCGCTCTCCGGCCCTGCCGCAGCCCAGGCCGGCAAGGCCGAGGCGCCGATCCCGGCCGCGACCCTCGCGCTGATGGCCCAGAAGGGCGTCACCGCCGCGTCGCCCGTGCTGTTCCGGGCCTACAAGAAGGAATCGGAGATCGAGGTCTGGAAGAAGGGCCCGTCCGGCTACGTCTTCATCAAGACCTTCCCGATCTGCCGCTGGTCCGGCCAGCTCGGCCCCAAGCGCAAGAGCGGCGACCGGCAGACCCCGGAGGGGTTCTACACGGTGCCCCGGCACCAGATGAACCCGAACTCGCACTATTACCTGTCGTTCGACGTCGGTTATCCGAACGCCTACGACCGGGCCCATGGCGGCACCGGATCCGCCGTGATGGTCCACGGCATCTGCTCGTCGATGGGCTGCTTCGCCATGACCGACGGCACGGTCGGCGAGATCTACGCCATCGCCCGCGACGCGCTGAAGGGCGGGCAGGCGGCGTTCCAGTTCCAGTCCTACCCGTTCCGGATGACCGCCGAGGCCATGGCCCGCCACCGGACCGACCCGAACTTCGCCTTCTGGCGCGAGCTCAAGACCGGGTCCGACCGGTTCGAGGCGAGCCGCGAGGAGCTTCAGGTCTCGGTGGTCGCCGGGCGCTACGCCTTCGCGCCGTCCAGGAATCCCGCGGTCGAGGCGGCCGTGGCGACCCGCCAGGCCGTCGAGGAAGCCCGGATCGCGGCGCTCGCCGAGGCGGGGGAGCCGGCCGTGCGCACCACCTATTCCGACGGCGGGCAGAACGCCTTCTGGGCGGCCTACACGGCCCGGGGCGGGGCGGTCGGCGACGTCAGCCGGCCGGAGGCCCTGGCCTTCGCGGGGCAGGAGGTGGTGATCGTGCCCGGTCACCGCGCCGCGCGCCCGGTCCCGGAGGCGGTCTGGAGCACCTGGGCGGCGGGCTCCGCCCTGTCGCCCCGGCGGATGGCCGGCTTCGTCCCGGTCTACGAGCGCGCCGCGGATCCGTTCGGGGCGCTCGCCGGCCCGATCCCGACCCGCTACGGCGACGGCCTGCCCTCCTGGCTCACCGCAGGCCTCGGCGGACTCACCCTCGGCCACGCGCATCCGTTCGGTTCGACCTCGGGCCTCATCGCGTCGGCCGAGACCCCGTGAGGCATGCGGGAGCCCGCCGCCCCGGCCCATCCGTGTGCGCAGACGCACATCACGGGGGCGTGCGGCCCACCAATTCATGGTACGGCAGGGGCCGCACGGTACTCTCGAACCGTCGGCCTGCCGTAATCTTTGCCCTCTTCCCGGAACGGCGACGGGGTCTCGATCGTAACGGATCGGGATCGACGTCCGCAGATTCGTGATCGCCATGTCCAATACGTATGGGCCGACCGTCCCGGCGGCCAATCAGGACCTCGTACTGCGCTTCTGGGGCGTCCGCGGCTCGACCCCGGTCAGCGGCCCCCAGTATGTCGAGTTCGGCGGCAGCACGCCCTGCCTGGAGGTCCGTTGCGGGCAGCGGATGTTCATCGTCGATGCGGGCTCGGGCCTCTACAACCTCGGACAGGGCCACCGGACCGACCTGCCGCAGGAAGTCGACCTGCTGTTCAGCCACCTGCACCTCGACCACACGGCGGGTCTGCCGTTCTTCAAGCCCGCGGTTCTGGACTGCAACCGGGTGATCAACACCTATTGCGGCAATCTCGGCGGCGAATCGGCGGGCCCGACCCTCGACCGGCTGTTCGCGCCGCCGCTCTTCCCGGTTACGCTCGACAAGCTGTGCTGCACCTTCAACCATCACGGGTTCGAGGCGGGCCAGACCCTGACCTTCCCGGACGGGACGCGGGTCGACACGATCGCGCTGAACCATCCGCAGGGCTCGGTGGGCTATCGGTTCGAACATGGCGGCCGCCGCCTGTGCCTGATCAGCGACATCGAGCACAGCGATCCCTGGCCGGACCCGGCGCTCGCGGAGTTCGTCGCCGGGGCCGACCTGATGGTCTACGACGGCATGTTCACGGACGGCGAATACCCGACCTGCCGGGGCTGGGGCCATTCCACGTGGCAGAAGGGCGTCGAGCTGGCGCAGGTGGCGGGGGTGAAGGCGCTGGCCATCATCCACCTGCACCCCGCCCATTCCGACACGGCGTTGCGCGACATGGAGGCCGACCTTCAGGCCGAGATGCCGACCGCCTTCATCGCCCGCGAATCCCAGAGCATCACGGTCGGTGCCCCCCGCACCGTGAGCCGCCGGGCGAGCGGCCGGCCGGCCGTGGCGCGCGAGGTGCGCCGCCGGGTCAAGGTCGCCTGAGCAGGGCGCAGGCGGAGCGGGCTCGGGCCGCTCAGCGGGCCAGGGAACGGGCCTTGCGCGCCCGGTTGAACCGGCCGAACCCGAACAGCACGAACAGGGCGACGCCGATGGTCAGGATGCTCCAGCCGTAATTGCTGACGAGCTGGGCGTCGATCGGATGGCCGATCCAGCCGAGGGCGACGAGCAGGCCGAGGACGGCGATCGCCGCGGAGACGAACATTCCTACAATCATCGCACTCTCCGGCGGACGCGACCGCGCCGGCCGATGCGGCGCGAGACCGTGAGAATGCGCGGGACCGGCGGCCGTTCCGTCCCAGGATCGGGGCTGCCCGGCGTCAGAAGCGCCGCAAACCGCGATCTTCGCGCGGCGCCTGATTGCAACGCCCTCGGCCCCCGCTCTAAGTAGGCCCCGTTATGGCGCCCCGGGGCGCGCGGAGCCCGAGACCACGGCGATGACCGGCCCAGACACCATCAACACGACCGCGAGCGCGGACACGCCCCGGGACAGCGGAGCCGCCGTCCCGGCGACTTCGGGCCCCCTGCGCCCGCAGGATCAGCTCGTGACGATCTACGGCGGCTCCGGGTTCCTGGGGCGGCACGTCGTGCGGGCGCTGGCCAAGCGCGGCTACCGGATCCGCGTC
Source organism: Methylobacterium sp. J-088 (assembly GCF_022829295.1). Taxonomy (GTDB): domain Bacteria; phylum Pseudomonadota; class Alphaproteobacteria; order Rhizobiales; family Beijerinckiaceae; genus Methylobacterium. The sequence continues at coordinate 2,210 of NZ_JAKSYH010000113.1, read as the reverse complement.
GCGGTGCGGCGGCCGGATCTGGCGCTGTTCCTGCAGCCCCTGGGGCAGGTCAACCAGATCGTGGCCGTCCAGGCGAATCTGCGCTACCCCGACTCGGTGACCCGCGCGGCCGAGCGTGCGGACGTGCTGATCAACCTCGTCGGCATCCTGCAGGAGACCGGCTCCCAGAGTTTCGCGCGCCTGCAGGTCGAGGGGGCCGAGGCGATCGCCCGCGCGGCGGCCCGGCAGGGCGCCCGGATGATCCACGTCTCGGCGATCGGGGCGGATCCGGCCTCGCCGTCGCACTACGCCCGCACCAAGGCCGAGGGCGAGGCCAAGGTCTTCGCCGCCTGCCCGGACGCGGTGGTGATCCGGCCGTCGCTGATCTTCGGGCCGGGCGACGGCTTCTTCAACCGCTTCGCCGGGCTGGCCCGGGCGCTCCCGGTCCTGCCGCTGGCGGGCGGGCAGTCGCGCTTCCAGCCGGCCTTCGTGGGCGATGTCGCCGAGGCGATCGCCCGCGCGGTCGACGGCACGTTGGCGCGCGGCAAGGTCTACGAACTCGGCGGCCCGGAGGTCGGCACGCTGGAGCATTTCGTGCGCTACATGCTGAAGACGATCCGGCGCAAACGCGTCGTGGTCGACCTGCCGCTGCCGGCGGCCAAGCTCCAGGCCCGCCTGCTGGAGATCGCCGACACGCTCACCTTCGGCCTGCTGCCCGACACGCTCAAGCTCACCCGCGATCAGGTGATCCTGCTCCAGAACGACAACGTCGTCTCGGAGGCCGCCAAGGCCGAGGGCCGGACCTTCGAGGGGATGGGGATCATCCCGACCGCCGCCGAGGCGGTGGTGCCGGGCTACCTCTGGACCTACCGGAAGGCCGGCCAGTTCTCCACGGAGCGGGACGAGGAGCACCTGTCCGAGGTGCCCGATTCGATCGCGCCGCGGCCCCTGGCGGCCAGCTCCCAGCACCGGCCGCAGACCGCCTCGGGCCCGGCGATCGGCGCCGATGCGGGAAGCTCTCCGGGGGCCGGCATGGGCGTGCGCTGGGGGACCCGGAAGCCGAGCTAGATGGTGAGCCACATCCGCACCCGCGCCGCCACGGCCTGGACGTGAGGCGCATCCTCGTCACCGGGGCCGCCGGCTTCGTGGGCGGGCACGTCCTGCCGCTCCTGGCGGCGGCGGGCGACCGCGTGGCGGGGATCGGGCGGGGGCCTGCGCCCCGGCTGCCGGAGGGCGTCACCTACGAGACCGTGGATCTCCTCGACGAGGCGGCAATCCGCGGCTTCGTGGACCGGTTCCGGCCGACCGAAATCCTGCACCTCGCGGGTCTCGCCTCGGTGGCCGATTCCGCCAGCGGACCCGGGCAGACGTGGCGGGTGAACGTCAACGGGCTGATGAACCTCGTCGCCGCCGTCGAATCCGTACCGGGCTGCACGTTCTTCGACGTCAGCTCCGGCGAGGTCTACGGCAGCGCCTTCCTGGCCGGGCACGCGCTGAGCGAGGCGGCCGAGCCGCTGCCGCGCAACACCTATGCCCGGTCGAAATGGGTCGGCGAGCAGCTGCTGCGCGACCTGCTGCCCCGGATCGGCGTGAAGCTCGTGGTGCTGCGGCCGTTCAACCATATCGGCCCGGGCCAAGACGAACGCTTCGTGGTGGCGTCCTTCGCGGGGCAGATCGCCCGGATCGAGGCCGGCCTGGTGCCGCCCTGCCTGGAGGTCGGCAACCTCTCCTCGTACCGCGACTTCCTGGACGTGGCGGACGTGGCGCAGGCCTATGCCGACCTGATCGGCCAATCGGACGCGCTGAGGGACGGCAGCGTGTTCAACATCAGCTCCGGTGTGCCGCGCACGATCGCCAGCGTGCTGGAGGATCTGCGCGCCCGGGCGCGGGTGCCGTTCGAGATCCGGGTCGCCCCCGAGCGGGTGCGCCCGACCGAGATCCCCGTGGCGGCCGGCGATGCCGGGCTTTTGCGCGCCATGACCGGCTGGCGGCCACGGATCGCCTGGGACGCCGCCGTGAACCGGGTGCTGGACGACGCGCGGGCGCGGCTGGCGACCGCTCACACCTCTCAAGCTTGAGCGCGGGTTCCCCTCGCCCACCACGCTGGCGCGCAGTCCGCAAGCCCCAGATGGGGGCGGGCGGGAGACGCGCCTCGGCACCTCCTACCGCACCACCCCCTTAACCCGCAGCGCGTCCTGCGCCTCCGCCGGATACGCCAGCTGCTCCGCCAG
>NZ_JAKSYH010000103.1 GCF_022829295.1 Methylobacterium sp. J-088 | reverse complement strand
CGCTGGATGCGGGGCGGGTGCGGGTTCGGACGCTGACGCTGCCCGACACGTACCAGGACCACGACAGCCCGGAGAAGATGTACGCCGAGGCCGGCCTCGACGCGCACACCATCGTCAGGACCGCCCTCGATACCCTGCCGGCCGAGTCGGGCAAGGCCGAGCCGGCGAGCAACGTGGTGAGCGTGCGCCGCCTCCCGCGCTGAGGCGGGCCGTTCGGCAGCGAAGCGCAGCGGACTCCCTCTCCCGTGCGGACTTTTGCCGGTTTATAAAGCGGGATCTGGCATCACACGTCTCCCTCCCCCCTTTGCGGGGGAGGGTGGCCCCCGAAGGGGGTCGGGAGAGGGGAGCGACGGTGCAAAACGAAGCACCGCCCCTCACCACGCACGCAGCCCCTTCCGGAAACCGGGTTCCCCTCTCCCGACCCCTGCTGGCGCAGGGGCCACCCTCCCCCGCAGAGGGGGGAGGGAGAGCCGTGGATCCGTCGCGACCCGGCCCCCCTACCCCAGCGCCTGTTCGACCGCCTTGCCGCACGCCTGCGTGTCGGCATTCCCGCCGAGGTCGCGGGTGCGCAGGGTCCGCTCGGACAGCACCCGCTCGATCCCGCCGACGATCTCGGCGGCGGCTTCGTGCTCGCCGAGATGCTCCAGCATCATCGCCCCGGACCAGATCTGGCCGATCGGGTTCGCGATCCCCTGGCCGGCGATGTCGGGCGCCGAGCCGTGGACCGGCTCGAACACCGACGGATGCACCCGCTCGGGGTTGATGTTGCCCGACGGCGCGATGCCAATCGTGCCCGTGCAGGCCGGGCCCAGATCCGACAGGATGTCGCCGAACAGGTTGGAGGCCACCACCACGTCGAACCGGTCCGGGTTCAGGACGAAATGCGCGGTCAGGATGTCGATGTGGTACTGGTCCCACCGCACGTCCGGATAGGATTCGGCCACCGCCTTCACCCGCTCGTCCCAGTACGGCATGGTGATCGAGATGCCGTTCGACTTCGTGGCCGAGGTCAGGTGCTTCTTCGGGCGCTTCTGGGCGAGCTCGAAGGCGAATTTCAGGATCCGGTCGGTCCCGTGGCGGGTCATGATCGTCTCCTGCAGGGCGAATTCCCGGTCGGTGCCGGCGAACATCCGGCCGCCCGCGTTCGAGTACTCGCCCTCGGTGTTCTCCCGGACCACCCAGAAGTCGATGTCGCCGGGCTTGCGGTCGGCCAGCGGACACTTCACCCCCGGCATCAGCCGCACCGGGCGCAGGTTGGCGTACTGGTCGAATTCCCGCCGGAACAGGATCAGCGAGCCCCAGAGCGAGATATGGTCGGGCACCCGCTCGGGCATGCCGACGGCGCCGAAATAGATCGCGTCGTGGGTCTCGATCTGCGCCTTCCAGTCCTCCGGCATCATCCGGCCGTGCTGCTCGTAGTAGTCGCAGCTGGCGAAATCGAACCAGTCGAGCTGGAGCGAGAAGCCGTGGCGCTTCGCCGCCCGCTCCAGCACGCGCACGCCCTCCGGCACCACCTCCTTGCCGATGCCGTCGCCGGGGATCACCGCGATGCGGTAGCGGCGCTGCGGGCGGGTCTCTGGACCGGACATGAATCCTCCACGCGTTCTGGGAGAGCGGGCCCTCGCGGGGCCCGGGTCGTCGGCGTCAGGTGATTGGTCCGCGCCGGTATCGGGTCAACACCCGGACCTGACAATCAGTCGATTTCCCCCGCCATGGCCCGGCGCTGACGGTCGAGTTCCTCGCTGTAGCGCTTCAGCGTGTGGCTCTCGGTGAGCAGGCCCAGGACCTTGCGGGTCTCGGGCCCGTCGACCACCGCCAGCGCTTCGCTCTCGGTGCGGTCGAAGGCGGCGGCGGCGTCCTTGGCGTTCAGGCCCGGCGTGAGGAAAGCGTCGGCGTGCAGCAGCAGGTCGGCCAGCACGGGCTGCGCCGCGGCGGCGGCATCCCGCGCGGCGGCGTGCGCCTCGGGGACGTTCACGATCCCGGCATAGCGCCCCTGCCCGTCCACCGCGATCACCCGGGAGGGCGAGCCGAGGGGGTGGGCGCGCAGGAAGGTGGCCAGCGGCGTATCGGCCGCCACGACGCGCGTGTCCCGGCGCATCAGCCGGCCCACGGTGAGCGAGCGGATCCAGCCGATATCGTGCGGGCTGCGGATGCTCTCGCCGCGCAGGTGGAAGCGCCACGTCGCGAAGGAGTAGCCGAAGGTCTTGCGCACGGTGAGCGAGGACGCGATCACCGCGGCGAGCACCAGCCCGGTGATCGGCAGGCTGCCGGTGATCTCCAGCGTCAGGAACGTCATGGTCAGCGGCCCGCCGATCACCGCCACGGCCAGCGCGCTCATGCCGATCACCGCGTAGGCGAGCGGCGTGAGGCCGAAGCCCGCCAGCGCCGGCACCAGCAGCGGCGCCCCGGCGGCGAACAGCTTGCCCGCGATGGCGCCCAGGAACAGCGAGGCGAAGAACAGGCCGCCCCGGAAGCCGGAACCGATCGAGATCGCCGAGGCCATCGCCTTGGCGGCGAACAGCAAGGCCAGCGCCGCGATCCCGTGCCCCTGGCTCTCGGCGGCGAAATGCATGTGCAGGGCGCCGTGGCCGCCCGAGAGCACCTGCGGCGTCGCCACGAGGGCCAGCGCCCCGACGCACAGGCCGCCGAGGGCCGGGGCGGCCACCCGCGGGACCCCCGAGGCCTGGACCAGCCGCTCCACCAGGGTGACCCCGCGCATGATCAGGATGCCGAGGCCCGCGCAGACCAGCCCCAGGGCGAGGCTCGGCAGGATCTCCATGCTGGTGACGTGCGAGGTGGTGATCGCCTGCACGTCGCCGAAATCGACCAGCGGCTGCGTCGCGATCAGTTGCTGCGCGATCAGGTTGCCGCAGAGCGCCGCCACCACCACGGGCGTCAGCGTGGCGATGGAATAGGTGCCGATGATCAGCTCGAAGGCGTAGAAGGCGCCGGCGAGCGGCGCTCCGAATCCGGCCGCGATCGCCCCGGCGGCGCCGCAGCCGACCAGGGTCCGCAGGTCGCTCCGGCGGACCTCGAAGGCGATGCCGAGCCGTGAGGCGAGGCCGGAGGCGAGCTGCGTGTAGCCGGCCTCCAGCCCGACCGAGGCGCCGCTCCCGTTCGAGACGACGTTCTGGAGGGCGAGATAGAGGCTGTCGCGGAGCGACATCCGCCCGCCATGCAGGGCGTTGGCCTCGATCGGGTCGATGGCGGGGCGCTTGCGCGGCCCGCGGATGTAGCCCGCCGCGACGATCACCAGCCCGAGCAGCGCGCCGCCGAGACACGGCCCGACGAGCAGGAGCACCGGCGACACGGCATCGGCCGCGCTGAGCCGCATCCCTGTCGGCAGGAGGAACAGCAGCTCGCGCAGGCTCTGCGTCGCCCAGTTCATGGCGGAGACCGCGACCCCGGCGACGCAGCCCACCAGGGTCGCGAGCGCGACGAGGCCGCCCTCGCTGCGGCGGACGAGGCTGCGCAGCTGCCCCGGCGCCTGGACGATCCCGGCTCCGGTCCAGCGGCGCCGGGCGCGCCCGCGCGTTCCGGCCGCTTTCCGGGCCGGTGCATCGATCGGCCGATCGGCCGCGCTGCGGTCGCCGCCCGTGTTTCCATCCTTGGCTGCCGCTGGCTGTCGCGCGCTCACGGTTCGTCCGCTCACCCCGATCCGCCCCGGCCGCCGCACCGCGGGTTCGACCCGATGGGTTCACTATAGCGCGCCCGGTGCGGAAGTGGACGCCGGCTCGGCCCAGGCGCGGGCGTCCGGATCCCGATGCGGCCGGCCGCGTCCGTGTCGATCCCGCAAAGGCCGCGTGCCTCGCTTGAAAACTGCCGCGGCCCACGATACACCCCCGCCAGTGCCGCCGTAGCTCAGTTGGTTAGAGCACCAGATTGTGGATCTGGGGGTCCCCCGTTCGAGCCGGGGCGGTGGTACCATCCATTCAGCCGGACAGCGCAAGGGGTTGGCGGATCGCCGGCCCCTTTTGCGTTTGGGGTTCGCTCGATGACGCTGGGGCGCCTTGGATGCGCATCCGCAGTTCCCCCCGCGACCCGGGGACGCTAAGACCGCCCCTGAGCGCGGCGGCGGATTGCGTCCCGCGACCGGGTTACCGGGACACATGAGATGAGCATTCCCGAACGGCGCGTGCGAACCCTCTTCGACGAAGCGGCCATCGCCAAGCGCAACGACGAACTCGCCGAGGAGATCCTGGCCGCACGGCCGGAGAACCTCCTGGTCGTGGCGGTGCTCAAGGGCAGCTTCATGTTCGCCGCCGACCTGCTGCGGGCGCTGCACCGGGTCGGGCTCGCCCCCCAGGTCGAGTTCGTGCACCTGTCGAGCTACCGCACCGGAACGGTCTCCAGCGGACAGGTCGAGATCCTGCGGGACGTGCAGAGCGAGGTGCGCGGGCGCGACGTGCTGCTCGTCGACGACATCCTCGAATCCGGGCGGACCGTCGTCTTCGCCAAGGATCTGCTGATGGCGCGCGGCGCCCATCGGGTGCTCACCGCGGTCCTGCTGGAGAAGCCCGGCAAGCGCGCCGTGACCATCGACGCGGATTTCGTCGGCTTCATCTGCCCCGACGTGTTCGTCGTCGGCTACGGGATGGACGCCGCCCACGCCTTCCGGCAGCTGCCCTTCGTGGGCGTGGTCGATTTCGACAGCGGCGATCCCGATCTGTTCGATCCGTAGCGTCCGTCGGGGCGACGCGGCATTTTCGCCGCAGGCGCCGTCGATATGCCTGTATTCGGTGCATGGCGTCTTGACAGGCGGCGGGCAGGTCTGCGTCTGTCGTCTGTCAAGGGCCGACGTCGTCACGACGGGGGACCCGGGAATCGAGGACGTTTACGGGACCCCATGGCGCGCATCCTCCTGGTGGATGACGAAGAGACCGTCCGGGGCTTCCTCAAGCGGGGGCTCGAGATCGACGGACACGCGGTCGTCACCGCCAACGATGGAAGCGACGGGCTCGACCGCCTCAACGAGGCCGATGGCGGCTTCGACCTGATGCTCACCGACATCCGCATGCCGCTCATGGACGGCATCGCCCTGGCGCTGGCGGCCAAGCGCGACTTCCCGAACCTGACCATCCTGCTGATGACCGGCTTCGCGGACCAGCGCGAGCGGGCGCGCGGGCTCGACGCCATCGTCACCGACGTGCTGACCAAGCCCTTCTCGCTCGCGGACCTGCGGGCCACGGTAAGGCGCGCCCTGGCCGCCTGATCACCGGCCCTCACGGCGCGCGAGCGGCCCATGGCCGAACCCCATGGGGCGACCTACGTCCGGGGGCCATCCAGCGAGAGACCGGCCATGGCCTTCCCCGATTCGAACGAACCCAGCGCACAGGCGATCGACGATCTGGAGCTGGTCAACGCCCTGATCGAGCGCAAGGAGGCCGGCGAGCCGGTCGACCCCGATATCCAGGCGCTGCTGACCGACATGGAACGGCTGGGGCTCACCGGCACCGATGCCTACGCGACGCTCGACGCCTACCGGCCGGGTCCGGCAACCGGGGCCACCGGCGGGGACGACGCGGACGCGACTCCAGCCTGAAGAGCGGCTTACGACCGGGGTCGCGCAGGCCGACGCGTGGCCGGCTCACCTCGGCAAGCGGCACGGCCCGCTCAAGCAGCCTTTGCCGAAGCGGATGCCGGTTCGGCGTAAAGGAGCGCGCCGAGGCAAAGTCGGAGCGCTGTGCACGATTGCGATGCGATCGGGCACGGCCCCTGCCCGAAGCGATCAAGTTGTCAGGACCTGTTGTCACGGCGGTAAGCGTGAAGACAGCTACGCGACGCTGCGTGCGCTGCCTTCAAGCGAACGAAGCCACCGTGGCCTATCTGTCCAACCTTGGGATTCTTGAGGTCGAACATGACAGCCGAACAGCGTCTCTCGGGCAGGACGGATTGCTTCAGCGCCGGGCATATCGTGGTCGCCGACACGGGCAGGCGGCTGCGCTGCCTCGTCTGGAACATGTCGGATACCGGCGCGCTGCTGGAGGCCGGCGATGACGACGCCGTACCCGAAACGTTCACGCTTCTGACCGCGATCGACCAGACGTCGCGCCGCTGCAGGGTCGTCCGGCGCACCGGCGCCCGGTTCGGCGTGGTCTTCGCTGAAGCCTGAGCGCCCGGCCTCATCGGCGGAGCCGCCGGCCGGACCGGGACACGCTCCGCGGGTCCGGGGGCCGATCGAGGCTGGCTCGCGCGACAGCGAAAAAGTTTTGCCTACCAGTATTGTCGTCTCAAGGAACCGCGCGGGCTCACACCCATCTGCGTGTTCCAGGATGCCGCGCGCCTTCTGACGCCCGGTCCTGCGGCGATTCCACGGCCCGATCCGGCGGAAGCGCACGGCAGGACCGCGATCGCCCGAGATGATCCGCCCCACCCCTTCGATCGACAGAGGAGACCATGATCCGACTTCGTGACGCCATGCTTTCGTCCACCCTGTTGCTGGCTCTTGGCGGGGCATCGACATCGGCCCTCGCGGCTGGTCGCTTCGACGGAGCTTGGTCGGTCGTCGCCACGACCGACACCGGGGCTTGCACCGGGCCCTACCTCTACCCGATCGTCATCCGGGACGGGACCGTGGACGATGCCGGAGGGAACGGGGTCGACGCATCCGGCCGCACCACGGCCGATGGCCGGATCAGCGGCACGATCCGGAAGGGCCTTGCCAGCGTGATGGTGTCGGGCCGCCTGCGCGGATCCGGCGGGACCGGGCGGTGGTCGCTGGCCGGCCTCGGCTCGTGCTGGTGGACGGCCCGCCGCACAAGCTAGGGTCCTGCCCCGCCCCCGATCGAGGCGAGGCCCAGGGTGTTGCGCGCCCGTGCCGGGCCGAACGAACGCGCGGCGAACGCAATCCGCCGGGCCGTGCGCCTTGACGAAACGCCCTCAAACGTAGTCAAACCCACGCCTGATGCACCGAAACCGCCAGCTTCTCCAACGGTTTCGGCGCGTCCGCCGGTGTAGCACAGCGGTAGTGCAGCGGTTTTGTAAACCGAAGGTCGGGAGTTCGATCCTCTCCACCGGCACCAGCAGTTATCCAACGATCACAGTAGGTTAGGGCGCACGACAAGGGACGATAACCGCTACTCTCATACAGCGGTGTCATACATTGTCGTTCAGAATCGCCCGACCATGGAAGGACCCTAAGAGCGGGGTCTACCATCTACGCCAACGAACCCCCGCCGATCTTGTCGCAAGGTTGAAGGGTGGGACTATCCGGCTTCCCATCGGCGAGGCTTGGGCGTCCATTACCGTAGGTTCTATCGTCCAGGCATCGCTAAGGACCAAAGAGCCACGTGAGGCTAAGGTTCGTCACGCTATTGCAGATGGTGCCCTCAAGCGGATTTGGACCATCGAACGCGGGTGTGACTATTCTAACACATCGATTGACGCGTGTGCTGTAGCTCCCCCCTCGCCGGCGCCTACACCCTTATCGACCGCGGTCCCCTCCCCACCCGCAATCAACGGCCCAACCCTGACCATCGGGGGCCTGTTCGAACGATGGGCAACGGATCGTGAGGACAAGCGAGCCCCCAACACGATCAAGCGCTACCGCGGAAGCATCCGGTCGTTTGAAGCCTTTGCCAGGGGCCGGGACGTTCGGACCCTAACCGGCGATGATGTTTTCGCGTGGGCTATGCGTCGGAGGGACACAGAAGGCATCAGCCCACGCGCGATCAACAAGAACGATCTGGTAGCCGTGAGTTCGGTGTTTCGATGGGCGTCCGGTAGGGCTTCGGGTCAGATCCTGTCATCCAACCCGGCCACTGGCATATCCCTAGATGAGCCTAGGATCGTCCTACAGCGGGAGCGGACGTTTCGAGACCGTGAGATAGCAGAAATCCTGTCGGCCGCCTCAGGGGTGACGCCAGACGCTCGCAACCCGACCCGTAGTGCGGCCCGTCGATGGTGTCCTTGGCTTGCGGCCTATAGTGGCGCCCGTATCACCGAACTGACCAACCTTCACCGTGAGGACATACGGACAGAAAGTCGCATTCCATTCATGCATCTGCGGGTGACGAAAACAGGCGAAGCCCGAAGCGTCCCCATCCATGCCCACCTTATCGAACAGGGCTTCCTAGCGTTCGTGGAAGCGTGTGGGCCCGGTCCGCTGTTCTATGACCCTAAACGGCGTCGTGACGGATCAGTAGCCCCTCAAGCGGAGATTCAAGGGAGACAGGTCGGCAAGTGGGTTCGCGGGACCGTCAAGCTGGATCCTGGCGTCGATCCAAATCACGGCTGGCGACACACTTGGAAGACGCGAGCACTTGGAGCGGGAATCGAAGAACGTTTACGCGACGCCATAACGGGCCATCGTGTCGCGTCAGTAGGTCGGCGATACGAGACACCGACCCTTATGATGCTGGCAGATGCTATGGATCGAATGCCGCGCTACCAAGTTGAGACGATGCTTTCAGGCGAGCCATAGCGGAAGGCTGATCCGACGACCACGAACTAATAGGACCCGCGTCGGACGGGGCATGACCGCTAGCGCTACTCGCACTCCATCTTTAGAGCCGTGACATCTCAGTCTACAAATACTACGCGGCACGGTCATCTATCTTCTTAGATGTAATTTGACGATCATGCCTATATAGACGATCCATCAAGTAGTACAATCCGAGGCTAGTCACTACAACTAGATGCGCTATTGCCAGCGAATAAGAAAATACCATGGCCCATCTTACATAGCTGACATATGCACCGAACAATCGATGGAAGTTGACCGTGCTTAAGCCTACGGCAAAAACACTCGCGACCGATAATATGAGCGCGAGAAACGACAGATACCCGAATATAGTGCACGCGAACTCCCTCCGAGTAAGCGCTACCTGTATAGATTCACCATCTAATCCCTTCTGAATAAGGAATACCGGACCCGACTTGATCGTCTTGTCTAGATCTGGATGGGTAAACGTCGCCGCAGCGACTAGCGCGGCGATGTAGAAACCCGTCAGGGCGCCCGCGACATTTAGAAATTTGTCCAGTAGCCCATTCGGACGGAAAAACGAAGCCCCGTCCATTGCACAGAACGGGACAGTTATAACAAGAGCAAGCAAAAGCGTTGGGAACAGATCGAGAACATTCTTCTCTCGATTCTGTAACTTAAAATATCTCAAAGGATATACGAACTTCCACATCTCTCATTCTTCCGTTCTCTTCGACCAATCCTTGGAAAACATCTCAACCGCGCGGTCAAACAACGCTCCAACCACTTCTTCGGCACAGGCATCTAAGTGACTCTCAACATACACCTGTTCGGCACGAACGAACAGCACATCGGCCGCGTCACTTTCCCGGCTCAGCGGCACGACCCTCGACTTGCCCTCCGGCATCCGGATTGAGACACGGATATCTTCCCAACCCCCTGCATCGGCCCACGGGTTCAAAGTTCTAAGGGCCGTAAGCATACCCTCCCCCCGCGCCTTAATTTCGATTCGCATTCTTTCCTCCCGGGGCTCAAACGCCTCGGTGTCTAAGCCATCAATCCGGGATTGCCGAACCAATTCAACAAATGAAATGGTTCCGCCCTTCAACGCTTCGCCAATAGTTGCAGACCTGAACCCTTCAAGATCTGCTATCGTATAGGTTTGTTTCTCGTTTCCGCCGTGATCTTTATAGGAATACTCAGACTGTCTAAGAGTCAAATTTAGTACGGACCTTATATAGCTACGTCCTATTCCAGGAACCTCCTCAATGATAGCCCTATACCGACCCTTCCTCCCCGGAGACTCCGTTAGATCCAAGAACAAGTGAGACGAGACCGAAAGATCCTCATCTTTGTGTTTCTCAGCACGCCGCAATCGTCGTGTCTTTCTGTGGCCGAAAATGGGTGTGGAAGCGTCAGGACTGGAACGCCTGAACAGTAATGCCGCATATTTCTCATCTTTGGATTTAATGATATGCGATACGTAACATTCATCAGTCTTCCCTACGGTGAGAATACAACCTTCTTTTCCTAGGGAACTAGCTATAACATGAAGAGCATCTAGTTCATTGCCCGGGGCCGCCAACGAAAGAGCTTTACCCATACCCCGATAAGGCCGAAGAACTAATTCGTGCCGCTGAAAGAAACGTGATTTGCCATCCAAGCTCATTGATATTGGCCCAACAGTTCAACATCGAAATCGGAAAAGGCGTCTTAATCAAGAAGCCAACTTCCCTGTCGCACCACACCTTTTCCAGATACAGCTTCACGGCGACGGTATGCGACACCCTCTCAACTTATCGTCGGTCCTAGAGCGTGTCGATGGACCTTGAGAGCGATCTTAGGTTCCCGTCGTTAAAGGCTGTGTGCAAACGAAATTTCTTGTTGTGGGCCGAACTTTGAACGTACGTCGCCCTGGGTTTCCACCCTGTGCGGCGTTATGATCCCATTCAAGCGGTAGCGTTGCACTCCATTTGCAAGCTTAGCAGTACGTTTTGGGTGCTCACAGACGTTCGATCCGGCAATGGCCTACTCGCTTATCGAACACAGGCATAGATTCGCTGCATGGGCGGCAGGACGTGCCGCCGGCACCAAAGGTTGTCGCTTCGCCGTCGAAGAAGGACGGGGCCTGATAGAGGGCACAGACATCCCTTTGTACGCGGCCGACCGACAAGGTGCGCCAGAAACCCCGGAGGACTTTGACGGCCGGCATCGCCTTTGGCGTGAACAGATGGTCGCACAGGCTCAAGCCAAGAGGATCGGTGGCGCGAACGGATGCTTCACGCATGGTGTGGCAGCTAAGCTGATTAACATTTATTTGAAATTGACCGTCATCTGTTCTCTTTCTCCCTTGGCACAGGAAGAACCATCCAGAGCTGATATAATCCATCCGCCTATCGACCGACTACTATTACTAGCACTTGCTCAGCACGCCAAAGTTGCAGAGCCCTTCAAGCGGACCTCGGACTGTCACTGGCGGAAATATGCAGCACTCGGTTGGTCGAATTTCAACAGCGAAGATTATGAGAATGTTATCGGGGAGGTTAGGCGCTTCTCTAATGGGAAGCCTTTATGGACAATAGAAGAATATTGGATTGGTCATCAGAGCGGAGACAAGGGCGTCATCATCAATCATGATGATTTTTGATGCCGCAGTCGTTTAGAGGTAAGTCCTAATAGTCAGTCATGGTAAGGCTGATGCGTCTAGTCATCAGGCGGTGCCCACTCCCATAACGTACAACAGTTGTATGGATTGTCGGTGCGCTTCGGTCAGGCTTGTGCCGCATAGACCCCCACTGACCGCATCAGCGTCTCGCGCCGTTCCATGGCCCTCTGACCGTTGACGGACCGTGAGGCCAACCACGCGAGGATAAGACACCGGAAGAACCGTGCTCTCTCGCCTTTCAGGGTGTTCGCCTCATTCACGATCCTCCCATACCAGACAGCTAGAAGCGAAAAGACCGGTCCTACCCTCATGACCTGAACGAAGGCCCACGATCCGAACCACGATCACGCCCCCTGAGACGGCAAACGTAGGCGCCTCATTGTCGAATTATGATCGGCCGTCCGTGAGGAACAGGATAGTGGCGTTCACGCACATTCGATCCAACCTTGCCGGAGAGCCGGGACAGCCGCACACGAAGCTTTCCACCGATCTCCGGGCATTCTGCACTTACGGACCTTCACAATAAGAGGGGCTGTGACGGGCGTTCGCTTATGGGGCTAGGCCAGATCGATCCAAGCCCTTGCCAGCCGCCACGGAGCGATTGTGGGCGTGTCAATGGGCATCCACAAGCCAACGAGAATGCCGCATTGACCGTATCGGCTTCATCGATCCCCTGGCAGTCTCCGAAACAAGAACGGACGCCAACCATTGAAGGGAAGGCGTCCGCACCATACAACTCTTAAGACTTAAGTTGCGTCCGTCTGTGTCACTTGAACGTTGCAGACAATCTTTCAATCATGATGTTCGTTAGTTCTTCTAGCTTCATGCTCCCACGTTTCGGGCATTGACCTTTGTATATGCTCGAAACAAGCCCTGTGTAGAATCCGAATTCCTCATCCGGTGTTATGTTTTTTCCAGATTTTCTGACAAGCGCGGGGAATAAGCTTGGATCTTTACCCTGAATGTATCCAACGGCCCAACCGTGATAGGCATTGAGCTTTAGTAGATCCTCATTGATGAAACCCGGCAATGAAGGATCGTTGATTAGAAGTTTCATATACTCATCACACGTTATGGCGCTTGGTGTCTTGATGACAGTCTGAGCGATAGCGCTTGTAGAGAGAGCGATGGAGATAAGCCCGCATAGAACTATAGATCTAGTCCGCATCTTCTATTCTCCCGATCGTGAAACCGATCTAGTTTGATGGGTACTTATAGAGCGTTCGGCGCGGCGATGCGGACCTTGTTCGCAATGGCTTTGAATGCTCCTGACGCCAAAAACAGCTTTGCGAGATATATCTTGTTATCGTGGCGATCCGTGATGCTTATGTAGTTTTTGTGTATCACTGCATCTAAAATATCGCGGAAGTGAATAGTCTTGAAATTACGTGTGTATACGCTCTGAGCAACAATTTTCTCATCGTCCATGACAATTGAAACTTTGGGCATTAACGACAGACCGACCAACGTAATTGCAATAGCTACGCCGATCCACCATAATGTGACCATGATAGGATGGGGTATCGCCGGCAAGCTTTTGAGGTATAGATGAAACTCAACACGCCCGGACGTGAACGGTTCGTAAGCATTGAACATCGCGAAAGCAAACAACACTCCCATCGCTAATGTAATAAATCCCCCGCCATATTTGAACCGTGCCACATTGTTGTCTGGAATGGACACGTCTTCGACAACAGTATGTCGCATGGTTTGCCTCTAACTCGCAATCATACCCGTTAGAAATCTTTTTTGACTACACGCGAGTCTGGAATCAATGCTGTGAACTGATCCGAGAGCCCCACGTAAGTGTGTCTGCAGTAGTCGTCGCTTTCCTCAAACCACTGAGGATACGTAAGCCATTGCTTGCCTATGCCGTCTGACAGTTGAATCAGACCGGCTAGACCATCCGATGGCTCTTGTGCCGGTGGTTGGTTGGCCTTGGTCCAGATCGCGTCAGGGTCAAGGGTCGGATCGGAACCCCTAAGGGCCTTCTCTATCGCGACGACCTTGGCTTTCGCATCAATGCCCTGTTCTTCTGTGAGGTAGATCGCGGCATACCCTCGCCGGGCTTCCACGCACTGTTTCACGCCGATGTAGGAGCGGTAAGCGCGTTCAAGGCGGCTGCCGGGCTGTGCATCGATGGTGGCTTGCTGACGGAAGCGTTCGGCGGATACGGCTTCGGCCTCCCGCTCTTTCTGTTGTTGGGCTTCCTGTTGACGACGCTCACTCTCAGCCGCAGCGATTTCCTGGCGCTCTTTGCTAACGATTACCGCTTCAAGGGTCGGCCAACAGTTGGCTATGGTCGCTCGATCGATGTGTTCGAAACTCTCGTAGAACAGTCGTGGGTTACGATTGACGATAGCGGGTGCAGCACGCCCGACCTCATCACGGATGGTGGACGCGACGAACTGAACAGTCTGATTCGCATTCATGTTCGGGTTTCGAGCCGACCCGTTTGCGTAGCCGTTGACCGTGCGGAGAACGTCCGGGTCCGTCCTCAGAAAGGTTGAACAGGCGGAACCCTTCCTGGCGCTGGTCGGGGCGTTCCTGTCTGCGGTGGAGTGTAGGGTTGGTAGGGCCGGTCCCCCGCATTCCGTCGGCATTAGCTTGGGAACGTATGGGATGAGGCGACCATCCGGCGTCCGACCCGTTTGAGCATAAGCGGAACCGAAGCCTAGGACCGCAACGGCAACCACCCCCGCAGCCGCCGACCGTTTCATAGTTCCCCCATCAGTGAAACGATTCATGACCCTGTGATGCGAGGGTTAAGCCTCACTCCGCATTGCCAAGCTTATAGCAAATCACAGCTTCGTCGGCAACGGTACGACCCGAACTCATACTCCGGCCCATGAAGCCGCAGTTGAACTTTGTCATAGGGTTGAGGGTCAGACAGGCGCGAGAGGCGGCTGGTCTGACGCAAGAGAAATTAGCGGAATTGGTAGACCGGACCAAGGAAGCTATCTCGAATATAGAGCGAGGGGTGAACTACCCGGCCATCGATACTCTGCAACGTATTTCTAACGCCGTAGGAATGCCTATGGGCTATTTACTCGCGGAGTCCAGCGGATCCCGTTCGCTTGATGAATTGAAAGCAATCATAGACACGAAAATTCGCGACATGAATGATGCCGACCTTCGTTTTATTGTCAGTATGATAGATGGCCTTACCACATACAAGCACGGAAAATAGATATTTATATTGCTTGCCCTCGGATAAGCGACCAGCTCAACTGGTTAGTTCGAAATCTATGCCTCCATGCTCATAGGTAGCTTCCCACTCTCCGCCGTCCTGTAAGCGGAAGCCGAGGCACAGAGCGAAATCTAGCCAATCCGTTCGTTCCTGCCAATCGTACAGTTCCCCCGTGTCCCTGAATGACCGGTCGAACGTTAGCTGGAACTCCGCAAAGGCTGATATGATGGGGAGCGGACCGTTTTCGAAGCTGCACGATAACAGTTGTATGGATCGTGCCTGGATCGCTCTCTCAGGATGCAGCAGACCGTTCTGGCGTTGCACGTCTTCTGGTTCGATCCGCGCGTAGAGCAACGGTTCGACGGTGCCCCGAACAAGCGGCCACTGATCCTTGGGCCACGATGCACGCTTACCGCGGTTTTGCCATAGCTGTTCGCATTGGAAGATAGTGGGCGGAAGGATCGGAGTAGGATCCTCCGTAAGGTCCGGCATACCGTTGTTGAGCCGAGCTATGACCTTGTAGCTGTGCATTCTAAAACAGTAGCATATCTTGGGCCCGCGAACACCGCTAAACGAAAACGCATTTTGCTTAACAGCGATAGTATTTGCTACATACAGACTGCGCAGCCAACACGACCTGCGCAGTCAGAGTTTTTGCTAATCTTAATGACTTTATTTTTGGCTTCACGCAATAAACCTTATATTAAGTTTTATGGATTGCGAAATTATTTTCTGCTAGTGAGTTCCTGCTGAACATAATCGTTGAGCAATTTATAATATTCATCAGTTTGGCTCACCTGTTTCGACAACTCATCCGACACCCTGATGTGAACCGAACCCCACGTCATCAAAGACTTGCCATATATTTGAATGAAGTCATCAACCTCATCAACATTTGCAGCTCTACGTGCGTGCCCACCTTTGATATCTAAGAGTTTTCCAAGATTAGTATGTAACTCTTTCGCCGCGTTTATAACAAACCCATAAACTGGTATAGCCTCAAAAATCTTAAAAGACCCATATTTTACAATCTCACTTGTGGCCTCATCAATAATTGGCCTGTCTTGACGCTTTCCATTGGCCTCGATAACGCAATAATAAAAATACCCTCGAAGGATGAAGGCAACCCACAGATAGAAATCCCGGACTGCAAAATGATGTTTTACGGGATCGGCCAATTGCCTTAGTGTTGCCATTGAATACAATATGGCGCTTCTGTGCTGATCATCTTCACCCGCGCAATGAACGTCGATAAATTCCTTCAGCGTCATACTCTGTGATTGGCGATCAAATTCTGCAACAAGTCGCTCAGCCTTCCGAAGAATCTTGAGCGCTTGCTCTCTAACCTGTTGACCATCAAAGTCGACCGGCTCCTTAGCGAGCAACTTCGACTTGAGCCGCATAAAAGCTACCGTTAGAAAATCGTCATCCGATAGCCTAGGTTTTTCAGCCTCACGTCTAAGTAATTTTACGGTAGATATACAAGAATTATGCGACTCATTCGTAAGTTTTATGGACTCTGCGTAAAGTTTTGATATCTCGCTGCGCCCAAAAGTATATTGCGTAAGCATTTCGACACGTTTTTCGACAATATCTCCGGCATTTTCATAGTTAAAGCCACCTATAAGGAGTTCTCCAAACTCTTTTTCCAAAAAACAATACACATCGAAAATCGGTTGATCTTGCTCAGGCGTATGACCATCGCCATTGAATTGGTGTCCACCTTCGCTCATCAGCTAATTTCCTTCACGATTCAAATTCAAAGGTTCCGCCAATTTCGTTTCAGTTGGTGGCACCTGGTGTTGCAGCACCGAAGTGACATTTGGCGGCGACTGTTCAAGCTGCGGCATCGCCAATCACTTTTGAGCTTATCGTGCTACTTACGATCACGCGATTGATAGATCCATACCCGATCCAGAGGACGGTAAGGCCCCCTGAGACCAAGGCCAGTCCGGCGCCTAAGGATAGCGTAGACCGAACCGTTGCCCGCACCCGTCTGACTCCCTTGCTATCCGTCTATGCACCTGAGGATCGATCTACGTTTCCTCCGGGATGACGGAGAACCGTGCAAGGGTTTCGAGGGCTATGGCGAAAACTGTTGTAGACTGTAAATCATAGAAACAAATGGATTCATTTCGCTGAAATCTGTCGACAGGTTCTCAGATTACAGATATGCTGGCCCACTCTTTGTATGACGCCATGGTCAGTCTTGCGCAGTCCTAAATTCCAGCTACCCATAAAACTAATAATCGTCACCAGGGCACAAAGCCAATTTATTAGCGGGGTGTGTTTTTTTGGCAATCGACGTACCAACCGGGATGTGATCTCCCTTTAATATTGTGGGAGGCCAATATGATAACAGCACTTGTTCGGACGGGAGCAGCCATCGTTTGTTCGCTTGCCTCAGGCTGTATCGGCGTCGGCCCCGCTTCGATCTCAAGTAATCGAGCTTACTACAATGACGTTCTGATTGACACAAATAATCAACAGCTTTTAAGAAACATCGTAAGAGTTTCCGTCCAGGAGCAACCGGCCTTTACCGATGTGGCTGAAATAAATGCTACAACGAGCGTTCAAACTAGCCCAATGGGAGGCGTCACGAACATAGGTGCGTTAGCGGGGTTTTTAGGAAGCGCTAGCAGTGGCCTTACATACAATGAGAGTCCGGTTGTGAAATATGTTCCTCTACAAGGAACCGCTCTTATTGCTCAATTCGGGAGTCCTTTTCCCGGATTAGCTATCGTCACATTGCAAAATACTGAATGGCCTCTATCGTCCATATTGGAATTTGTTGTAAATACACTTACCCCCTCTTATCTAGACAACTATAGAGCCGTTGATGCGCTAGTTGCTTTGAACAATCTTGGCGCTCTAGAAATTAATATCACCGATAATCCCGCTACTATAGTTATAAAATTCAAACCAAATGGAGTTATCTCCGATAGAACAATTGCAAAAAGTGGGAAACAAGATAGAACCATAGCGTGTCTCTATAAAAAGGGCGGATCGAGACCGGCAGATAGGTTGTGGACACAGTTGAGAGACATCTTCAAGCAACCATATCGAGATCATATTATAATATCATCTAATCAATCAATCAAAGGAAGTGCCGTATTCAAAACGAGGTCGGCACTAGGTGCCCTTAAGTTGGCGGATGCAAACGACTTCCTATTCACATCGCCCGAAATTGCTAGCCAAGTTCGTGAAGGGAATCTCAGATCTGACTGTTTCAATGAAAGCTATTATTATTTTACATCAGACACAGATCCAAATGATCCTGATAGAATCAACGCTCTTTGGTATGAAGACGCATCAAACGTATTCGGCATTGGGGGATTACAAGATAGTCGCGACACCGCTTATAAACTAGGGCATACTCGGACATTCATAATCATCGAACGTTCCGAGTATCCACCCGAAAACGCATACGTATCGATTCCTTATAAGGGTAAGTGGTATTCTATCAATAGCAGCGACAAGCTTTCGAAGCTGAACTTTTCTTTTCTAAATGAGCTTCTTACGCTTCAAGCGATTCCAGATCCTGGCAAGTTGACTCAAACGGTCATTCCTGTCGGTGGAGGACTTGCAGTCAAGTAGGATAGTTCGCGCCTGGACGGCTCTCTCAGGATGCAGCAGACCGTTCTCGCGATGCACGTCCTGCGGTTCGATCCTGGCATAGAGCCACGGTTCGACGGCGCCCCGAACAAGCGGCCATTGAGCCGTGCTCCAAGATCGGCGCCTATCGCGGTTCTGCCATAGCTGTTCGCACTGGAAGATAGCGGGCGTGAGGATCGACCTAGGATCCTCCGTGAGGTCAGTCGCACCGTTCTTAAGACGGGCCATGACGGTATGCCCGTACATCCGAGGATTATAACATGAACTGATCTTTTCGCCATGGTGGGCGAGGAGAAGCGTCGAAGTTCTGAGCAAGGGGTTTTCCAGAAATGAAATCAGAAAATAGAGCTAATTATATCGCCAGGCTAAGGAGACACGCACAATGGCTGGAGGAAAATAAGTCGGGAGAAAAATATGATTATACTGAATCTGATCGTCCATTCTGGCCGTTTGATGAATTCATATTCGACAGATTGCTTTCGATCGAAGAGAAGCTCGGCGAGTTGTCTGGTCGCCCGGCTGACTGTGCATTAGCGAGAAGCAATCCTGAACGTGAGGATGTAATTAATTTAGTAACGGGAATATCCGGCAACATTCAACGCGATCAAAAGTATATCGCGAAGCGAACTAGAAACACGGCTGGATTAACTATCTGTGATCCTTATTTTTTTCAATGGGGCGGGCCGAACAAGGTATTTAAGACAAAGACGCAATACGTCGACTATATTGTTAGCTTGGTGCCGCATGAGGTTAGATCGCTGACCTTGTTTTATCTTCCGGGTCCAGAACAAACTCTTTTCAATAGATTTAAGAAGATTGTTCACTCTCGCGGAGTTTCAGTCGCATACTATGAAACAAATGAAATCCATGACCGCGTGATAATCAACGACGAAGGCGAAGGAATGCTTCTAGGTACGTCTTTCAAAGGAATTGGAAACAAGATCGCGTTTGTACTTCCACTACCATCAGAAGACGTTGTCTTGTTTATGCAGGAGCTCGATCGAATCAAGACAGGCAGACCCTAACCCTCGCCGGACGCAACGAAAGGCGATCGAAAGGGGCCATGAAGCGTTAGGTGCCGATACAAGCAATCCTCAGGAGCAGTAAAGGGGAGTGATAGCCATTTGGTGCCCCTGAGGACCGATCTACGCTGCCTTTGAGGCTTATGGGACGGTGTGCGCGCGTTCAGTCCCATGCCAACATCTGTTCTGTACCCTAGTGCGTGAAGGGGCGTCGATTGGGGGCACCAGGGCCGGCTCACCATCTCTAAAGCCGATGATCCGTCTGGCCGATCCAAGGCCGCTACTGACGATCCTGAGCGATTCTATGGGCACGTGGGACCGACCCTGAACATAGACGGATCGTCCGATGAGCGCTTACGGACTGGTCGGGGCCGTTCCTGCCATTCCCGTTTTGGGAGGCGATCCGGGTGATATGATGCGGATGGGTTGGCCGTTAGCGTCCAATCCAGCTCGTGATTGCTGAGACAGCGGTAGGGCTCGCGTTGTCCGCTGATCCTGAACGCCTTGAGACCATGGCCCATACCCAATCCATAGGGCTGTAAGGCCCCATGAGACCAAGGCTAGTCCGGCGCATAAGGATAGCGTAGACCGAACTGTTGCCCGCACCCGTCTAACTCCCTTGCTATCGGTCTGTGCCCCGTGAGGATCGGTCTACGCTTCCTCAGGGGTTGAGTGGGCCGGTGCAAGGCTGTGGTCGGATCAGGATCTCCGGGTGGTATGCGACCGTCCATCAGCCTCGGAAGGGCCATGGACGATCCTGAGCGATCCTGTGGCCATGATACCGGGGACGTTTAGGTAGCGTCCCCGAGGCCAACCTATCCGTGGCAATGACATCCACAGCAGGGACAACCCATGAACTGCTCTTCCAGCCAATCCAACTGACTGATTGTCTGTGAACGTTCTATGGCAATGAGGTCGTGCGCTAGGGTTAGGGCGCCAGAGATGGTAGCGTGGTGACGTTGAAGCACATTCCCGCCATCGACCAGCATATCAGGTAGATCGGCGATGATCCCCTCAAGATAGAGCCTTGCCTGTTTGAATCCCGCCCCATCATCGCCATCGAACTGAAACGATAGATAGTTCGCTTCTTCGGATGCGCGGTAGAGAACGTTACGCAAAACGAACCTAGAATCGCAATCTTCTACGCTGGTTGCCTGAGCGAGAATTTCTTGAATCCGGTTGTAGTTTGGATCGAACACGGTATAATTAACTTTCTTAGCTTGATGTTTACGATTGTTGGTATATTCCGACTATTCAGATCGATATTTTTGTTGTTGGAATGCTCTGTCTGTTTGATAAACCTCCGATTTCTATATCCAGAAAGCAAACCCCGTGGACGGGTAAGGTCTACTACCCATCCAGTAGTCAGCTAGAACGAAATACTATCCTTCAAGAACAGCTACGCTATCCTCATTGTTTAAATTCTAGCCCGATATTTCACCATGTCATTCATCAAATGGTTGACTTGCTTATGCCGGTCACTTGGTGTATTGGCTGAGCTTGCCGCTAATCTCAGTTGGTCCCACATTAACTCTATAGGAAGATGCAGATCCCTCAGACGCTGATACAGGATCCACATCGCGTCATTGCCTTCGCCCGGTAGCGTTCCTACTAAGAACCATTCTCCCATCGCTTCCTCAAGTTCACGCCTCTGATGATCACTGAGCGCTCTGACCTCATCGACACAACTGTTATACGAGACGGTCGGCGGGTCAGGTTCCTCGATAGGCGGAAGGGATAGAAGCCACTTATTTACGTCTAGCGGTGCTCTCCCGGGACCTGAGTGATGGTTGAAGAAGCTCTGGCCTGATGGGGAACGACAAGGGAGATGAAAGAGGGAGTAGGGACCGATCTTGCTCATATCGATCCCGTGGTTCCTCAGGTTTCCCCCTACGCTGAAACGGTTGTTCTCGCTTGCGCTCCCACTCCCGTTCGGCTTCGCCGGTCCCTTGGTCTTTCGCTGATAACCGGCATCCTCAACAGTTTGAATGATGACCTGAATGATCGCCATGTACTCTTGAATCAGCATAGGGCGGGTAGTTGGAAAGTAGGCTCGATAACGAATATTGGTGAGTGAGTTACTGTGCGTTGAATAAGTTACCATTTGTAGATCACGAAATATCTCTGCAAGCTGTTCAGGAAGCAATTCAGAGTCGTCAAAATCGAGCATTAGTCCGGAAGCGAGCACGATATTCCTCTTACCTCGCTTTCCTTTCCCGACCCATAGTGGATTGTAAAACGCCGGAGACACTAGTGGGACGTCGCTTTTCTTTGGATATGACTTATTGCTTTCTCGTTTCAACCAATTGATATATTCGTTCTCTTTCTTGCATATGACCTTACCATCCTTCTTGTATAGATCACTGAACCAGCTGGATCTGTAATTGGCGACGAAATGATGTTGATTATATAAGGAACTATCGTCGACATCTGAGTCATGAAAGAAAGCGACGTTCTCAACCATGTTAACGCCGATTCGATCTATAAATTCGTCAATCTGTCTCGCTTTGTGTCTTGCTATCTTCTTCGAATGATTCTTCCTGTCTTTGTCACAAGCGAACAACCCTGGACGGCCAATGTTACCGGCTGAAGGCTGATTGAGCGCGAGCGAAATGCATGATGAACCTTCAAAGATCTGAGCCAACCATTCCGCATGGGCTTTAGACGGTACAACCCATATGCGTTCTCGGCTCATATCACCGTCACGCATCGATGTACGACTAATGGCTTGATATATATTGTGACAAGTAAATGATATTACTTGTCGGTCCCTATCAAACCCATATCGTTCAGCGAGAAATCGTCCGGCAACAGGGGCATAGTTCATTGCAGGAACAATAATAGCGTGATCGATATCCCTATATTTGTTTAGACCATGCGAGCGTCCGGGTATGATTTCTCCATTCTTCGACTTTGAAAGGACGCTAGTGTTTTTAATGTCGTTATTTTCAAGTTGGATATGTTGCCTTGGACCTATGACCTTTTCCGCCGATGCGATAAAATTGTTATACCAATCCATGTTTCCATTGCGGAATGCTTTCGAGTAATTTCTGTCCAGACCCCAATAGATTTTTGTTTTGTCATATCCAGCATGATGCACGAATCTGAGTCGGTTGGTGAGTTCAACGTCCTGCCTCCACGTTACCCCTTCCTGCTCCCAAAGATGATAGTGCAAGCTTTCTTCGAACCGTGCGGAGAAGACAGTTACACCACCAAATTTTTCGACAACATTAGGAAGCAAGACAGAGATACAGTTCAGTCTCTGTCTCTTTCCGTTCCTTTCGATGAGCTTTCTGTAATTTTCACCCAAGGTATAACTTTTGTAGTAGGGGTTTGTGATACGCTCAGCGACTCCCTTTATAATCTCTCTCAGGGCATCCCTATTCCTGTTTTCTACAATCGAAATCAGTGCGGTATCATTGTCCGACACAAGACGCGCATATGGGGTCCGATCCTCGACTGTTCTGAGATGAGTAGTGATCGACTGATGGCTGTCATGTAGATTGAGTTCAGTTGGATGAAACGCATCCAATGTTTCATCTATGAAGCAATGCCAATCATGAAGGTTTAAATCTGGCGGTAAGTTCAACAGTGTGGCGTGACAGATGACAACGACACGTCCTGATCCGGGCGTCTCATCTAATAAGGCTCTTTCGACAGCGATTCGAATTGGACTGCTACTGTCTGTTCTCTCACGCTTCGAATGGTAGACTTCCAGAGGCAATCCAGGGAATCGCGAACTAAAACGGATCTGAAATTCGTCACAGGCGTCTATGGAAGGGCAGACTACCAGTGATTTACGATCTTTCAGAAATCGACCCCGGGCTTCTTCTATTATCACGCCGGTCTTATCACTGGATGTTGGACCAGTTACGAAATTTAATAGCATATTCGACTTTTGAAATGAGCGCACAAGATGACGGCCCCGCCTTATCGGAGCGTTGATGATGAGCGGCAATGTTGAAATAGGCTCAGACAATCGTCCAAGCCGCGGATCTACCTGAGTCCAATCATCAGGCATTGGGGTTAAACTACACAGCTTTTAACACTTTGTCAATATATTGGAAGTTGTAATTTAATCAACCCTAGATTTTTGTTTTGTATAACTGTTATTTTCCGTGTCATTCAGAAATTTGAGGCGGTCGATCTCTTGCGACTGACATATGTGTGCTGTTGACGTAAACCCTCAGGTGACCACAGGGCGGCTACCTTTCACCACCCCCTAACTCGTATGGTCTTCGAAAAGCGTCAGATAACCGATGGCCATAGGTTAGGCTTGACGATGCCACAAAACTCTACCACAAACGGTATCGAGGTTGTCGTTCTAGAAGCGACCTGTCACTGTAATCGACGGTAAATGTGCGGTGGTTATACCGTAAATCGGGAGTTCGATCCTCTCCACCGGCACCAATCGGACTCCGGCAGACCCCCGGTCCCTTCCCATCCCGCCCGCCGATGCGCAGCGGCGACCGCGCATTGAGCCGAACCTCGTGCTGTGACCGGACGCCAGCCGACATCCGGTCGGGTGACGATGCACGGCACATGATCATGCCACCGGGGCATCCGCCCGTGCGCGGAGATGACGCTGTGGGTCTCCGGCAAAGGGGTATCGTCGGTGCAGGCACGACGGCTCCAGGCACGCGCGATGCCGAGGGTGTGGCGTATCCTGTTTCAAGCCAGGTCCGCTCCGGCTTCAATCAGTCCTACAAATGATAGATTATCGCCGCCGCTTGCAGTCTCAAGCGCCTTCGAGCAAGTCATATATATGACATAGGAGCATTGACAGGCACGACCGGGAGCGTATCCTCGGTCCGACGCCGACGGCTCGGCCAAGATCGGCGCGCAGACGGGTAGGAACCGCCATGACGGCACGGGGCATGATCCGGCTCGTCGGGACGCTCGCGGCCCTGTGGGGAGCGCTAGGCGCCGCCCAGGCCGAGGTCTCGACCGTGCGGCTCGCCAAGCAGTTCGGGATCTCCTACCTGCCGCTCACCGTGATGGAGGAGCAGGGCCTGCTGGAGAAGCAGGCCAAGCAGCGCGGCCTCGACATCAAGGCCGAGTGGCTGCGCTTCACCGGCGGCTCGGGGATGAACGAGGCCCTGCTGTCCGGCAATCTCGATCTCGCCTCCGGCGGTGTCGGCCCGTTCCTGACGATCTGGGGCCGGACGCAGGGCAATCTGAAGGTCAAGGGCGTGTCGGCGCTGAACGCCATGCCGCTGTGGCTGGTGACCACCAATCCAGCCGTCACGTCGATCAAGGATTTCGGGCCCCAGGACAAGATAGCCCTGCCGACCGCCAAGACCTCGATCCAGGCCATCACCTTGCAGATGGCCGCCGAGAAGGCGTTCGGCCCCGGCCAGCAGGGCAAGCTCGATCCGCTCACCGTCTCGATGGGGCATCCGGACGCGCAGACTGCCATGATGGGCGGCCGCTCCGAGATCACGGCCCATTTCGGCTCACCGCCCTTCCAGGAGATGGAGCTGAAGGACCCGCGCGCCCGCAAGGTGCTCGACAGCTACGACGTCATGGGCGGCCCCCACACCTTCAACCTCGTCTGGGCGACCAGCCGGTTCGTCACAGACAACCCCACGGTCACGGCGGCCTTCAGGGCGGCGCTGGAGGAGAGCCTCGCACTGATCCGCGATGACCCGGCCCGGGCCGCGGCGCTCTGGATCAAGGCGGAGGGGGCGAAGATTTCGCCCGCGGAGGCCGTGGCGATCATCCGCGCGCCGCAGAACGCCTGGACCACCAAGCCCGAGCGGATGCTCGCCTACCTCGCCTACATGAACCGCGCCGGTCTGGTCTCCGCCACGGCCTCCAGCGAGAGCGAGCTGTTCTTCCCCGATCCGAACGCGAGCGGCGCCCCGAAGGCGATCACGCGGTGACGGCGCGCGTCGATCACGCCGCCGTCGGGCCGGGTGCGACCGGGGCCTTGCGGGTGCGTGTCCGGCGGGGGGAGACTGTCGCGGAGTTCGTGGTGCCGCGCCGCGCCAACCAGACCGTGCTCGACGTCGTCACCGAGATCCAGCGCGATCAGGACCCGACCCTCGCCTACCGCTTCGCCTGCCGGGTCGGCATGTGCGGCTCCTGCGGGATGACGGTGAACGGGCGCCCGCGCTGGACCTGCCGCACCCGGGTCGCCACCGTGGCGCCGGACGGGGAGCTGCTGCTGGAGCCCCTGCGCAACCTGCCGGTGGTGAAGGACCTCGCGGTCGACATGGAGCCCTTCTTCGAGAAGTGGCGCCGGGCCCACGGCTTCTTCGAGCCGGGCGAGAACCCGCCCGACGACTTCGTGGCGGTCGCGCCGGATTCACCCGCACGCCAGGAGGTCGATGCCGGCATCGAATGCATCGCTTGCGGCGTCTGCTACGCGGCCTGCGATCTGGTGACGTGGAACCCCGATTACCTCGGACCGGCGGCCCTCAACCGGGCCTGGACGCTGGTCAACGACGTGCGCGACCGCGACCGGGACGGGCGGCTCGCCGCGGTGGCGGGCGATGCCGGCTGCCATTCCTGCCACAGCCACATGAGCTGCACCGAGCATTGCCCGAAGGGCTTAAGTCCGACCTTCGCGATCGCCGGCCTGAAGCGCGAGACCGGCAAGGCGGCGCTGCGCCGGTTCTGGAGGCGCGGATGAGCCCGCTCCTGTACCTCGCCCAGCGGGGCACCGCGGCGATCCTCGCGGTCACGGTGGCGGTCCATCTCGGCACGATCCTCTACGCGGTGCGCGGGGGGCTCACGGCCGGGGAGATCCTGGGCCGGACGCAGGGGAACCTCGCCTTCCTGGTGTTCTACGCGGTCTTCGTCCTGGCCGCCGCGATCCACGCCCCGATCGGCCTGCGCAGCATCCTGCGCGAGTGGACGCGCTGGCGCGGTCGCTTCCTCGATCTCAGCATGATCGCGCTCTCAGGCCTGCTCGCCGGGCTCGGCCTGCGGGCGGCGCTGGCGGTGTACGGGGCATGACGCGCAGGATGGTCCGCACGTCCCTCCGCCGGCCGGGCTACGCCGCCGCCCTGATCCATCGCCTCTCAGGGATCGCCCTGGCGCTGTTCCTGCCGATGCACTTCATCGCGCTCGGGACCGCGCTGCAGGGCGCCGACCGGTTCGAGAGCTTCCTCGGCCTGACCCAGAACGGCTTCGTCCGCACCGGCGAATGGGGCCTCGTCTGTGCGCTCGCCGTCCACATGGCGCTGGGGCTGCGGGTGCTCGCCATCGAGTGGCTGCGCTACCGCGAGCCCACCGCCCGCGTCGTCTCGGGCTGCCTCGCCACCGCCTTCGCGGTCGGCCTCCTGTTCCTCCTCAGCGGGGCCTGATCCCCCGCCCCTCGCCAGCGGAGCCCCGCCATGGATCTCGACATCCGCGAATTCGAGGCCGTCTGCCGCGACCTCTATGTCCGCGCCCTGAAGATCCTGCCGCCCGACATCAAGGCGGGCTTCGCCGAACTGCGGCGGTCCGAGACCAGCGCCACCGGCCGCGCCATCCTCGACACGATGGTGGAGAACGTCGCGGTCGCCGAGCGCACGAAGAACATCCTCTGCCAGGATACCGGCATCCCGATCTACAACGTCGTCATCGGCGCCGACGTGCGCGTCGACGGCGCCGCGCTCAAGGCCGCGATCCGGCGCGGCTGCGAGCGGGCGACCAAGGAGTTCTCCTTACGCTCCTCGGTGGTCCACCCGATCACCCGCCAGAACGCGCAGACCTCCTGCGGCATCCGGGTGCCGATCATCCATATCGATTTCGACGACCGGCCCGAGACCCTGGCGGTCGAGATGATCCCGAAGGGTTCGGGGTCGGAGAACGGCTCGTTCCTGCAGATGCTGCTGCCCTCGGACGGGATCGGCGCGGCCAAGCGCTTCGTCATCGACCGGGTGATCGAACTGGGCGGCCGGGTCTGCCCGCCGACCATCGTGGGGGTCGGACTCGGCGGCACCTCGGACCTGTGCATGCACCTCGCCAAGGTGGCGGCGACCCGGCCGCTGCGCTCCGTCTGCGCCGATCCCGAGGGCGCCCGGATCGAGGCCGATCTGTCCCGCGCCGTGAACGCGCTCGGCATCGGCCCGCAGGGGCTGGGCGGACGTTCCACCAGCTTCGCCGTCCATGTCGAGCTCGCCGCGACCCACATCACCCAGAACCCGGTCGCCGTGAACATCCAGTGCCACTCGGCCCGCCGCGCCCGTGCGACGATCACGCCGGGCGGCATCGCGT
Source organism: Methylobacterium sp. J-088 (assembly GCF_022829295.1). Classification (GTDB taxonomy): domain Bacteria; phylum Pseudomonadota; class Alphaproteobacteria; order Rhizobiales; family Beijerinckiaceae; genus Methylobacterium. The sequence continues at coordinate 70,112 of NZ_JAKSYH010000103.1, read as the reverse complement.
TCGATTGAGGAGCACCCCGTGGCCCACCACGTCCTCGACATGCCGGCCACTGAGCCCGAGATCCGGGCGCTCCGGATCGGCGACACCGTCACCCTGCGGCGCTGGCTGTTCGGCATCCGCGACGCGACCCTGATCCACATGTTCGACCGGGACCGCCGCACCCGGCTCGACCTGAACGGCCACGCGGTGATCCACACCGCGCCGAACGTCCACCGCGTCCCGGTCTCGAACGCGGCGCCGGTCGGCTACGCGCCGTTCTGCATCGGCACCACCACGTCGATGCGCATGGAGCGCTTCACCGACGCCCTGATGGAACGCGAGGGCGTACGCCTCATCGTCGGCAAGGGCGGCATGGGCCCGGCGACCCTCGACGCCTTCGCCAAACGCGGCGGCGCCTATCTGGCGATCGTCGGCGGCGCGGCGGCGCTGGAGACCACCTGGATCGAGACGATCGTGGACGTCGATCTCGACGATCTTCACCCCGAGAGCCTGTGGCACTTCGCGATCCGCGATTTCGGGCCGCTGCTGGTCGGCATAGATTCGCATGGCGGCTCGCTCTTCGCCGAGGTGCAGCGCGACGTGGCCGCCCGGCGCGACGCCGTCATCGCCTCCCTGGAAGACGCCCGATGAGCCCCGAGCCGGTCGAGACCGACATCCTGATCCTCGGCTCCGGCGGGGCCGGGCTGTTCGCGGCGCTCCACGCCAAGAAGGTCGCGCCCGACCTCGACGTCACGATCGCCGTGAAGGGGCTCCTCGGCAAGTGCGGCTGCACCCGCATGGTCCAGGGCGGCTACAACGTGGCGCTGGCGCCGGGCGACTCGGTCGAGCGGCACTTCATGGACACGATCGAGGGCGGCAAGTGGCTGAACGACCAGGCGCTGGCCTGGACGCTGGTCACCGAGGCGCAGGTGCGGATCCGCGAGCTGGAGACCGAGCTCGGCTGCTTCTTCGACCGGAACCCGGACGGCAGCGTCCACCAGAAGGCGTTTGCCGGCCAGACCTTCGACCGGACGGTGCACAAGGGCGACCTCACCGGCATCGAGATCATCAACCGCCTGGCCGAGCAGGTCTGGCGCCGGGACGTGCGCCGCCTGGAGGATCACCGCGCCCTGGAGCTGATCCCGGCCCGGGACGGCTCGGGGCTCGCCGGCGTGCTGATGCTCGACATGCGCACCGGCGCGCCGAAGCTGGTGCGGGCCAGGGCCGTGCTGCTCGCCACCGGCGGCGGGCCGACCATGTACAAGTACCACACGCCGTCGGGCGACAAGTCCTGCGACGGACTCGCCATGGCGTTGCGCGCCGGGCTGCCGTTGCGCGACATGGAGATGGTGCAGTTCCACCCGACCGGGCTGCTCGCCGGCGCCGGCACCCGCATGACCGGGACGGTGCTTGAGGAGGGCCTGCGCGGCGCGGGCGGCTGGCTCCTCGATGCCACCGGCCAGCGCTTCATGGAGGCCTACGACCCGCGGGCCGAGCGCGCGACCCGGGACGTGGTCAGCCGCTCGATCATGCGGCGGCTGCGCGAGGGCTTCGGCACCCCGAGCGGCGGCGTCCACATCCGGATGAGCCACCTCGGCCCCGAGGACGTGCGCCGCCGGTTCAAGGGCATGGTCGAGCGCTGCGCCGATTGCGGCTTCGATCTCGCGGGGGGGCTCGTCGAGGTCATCCCCACGGCCCATTACATGATGGGCGGCATCCAGTTCGCGGTCGACGGCACCACCGCTCTGCCGCGCCTCTTCGCGGCCGGCGAGGATACCGGCGGCGTCCACGGGGCGAACCGGCTGGGCGGCAACGGGGTGGCGAACTCCACGGTGTTCGGGGGGCTGGCCGGCCAATCCATGGCCCGCGCCGTGCGGCGCGAGGGTTCTTTCGCCGACCCGGACCCCACGGCCATCGAGGCGGGCCTCGCCCGCGCCTACGGCCCGCTCGGCCGGCCGGGCGGGTCGCTGCCGGAGATCCGCGAGGCGCTCTACGAGACGATGTGGGCCGATGTCGGTATCCTGCGGGACGCGGCCGGCCTGACCCGGGCGCTCGCCACCCTCGACGGGCTCTCCGACGCGGTCGCCCGCGCCGGCGCGCCGGACGGCGACCGCCGCTACGCGCTGACCTGGATGGACCGCCTGAACCTCGAGAACCTCGTCCTGGTCTCGCAGGCGGTCGCCCGGGCGGCCCTCGCCCGCACCGACAGCCGCGGCGCCCATTTCCGCGAGGATTTCCCGGAGGCCTCGGATCTCGCGACCTCGCACTACACAGTGGTGCGCCAGCGCAGCGGGGCGCTCGACCTCGCGATGGAGCCGGTGCACTTCACGCATGTGCGGCCCGGCGGCTCGCTCCTCGACGCTGCCGCTTGAGGAGAGCCCGTCCATGCAGACCCTGCGCGGTGCCGACATCGTCGCCCGGACCCTGGAGGCGCTCGGCGTCACCCGGATCTTCACCCTGTCGGGCAACCACATCATGCCGGTCTTCGACGCGCTGCTGGAGACCGGGATCGCCCTCGTCCATACCCGGCACGAGGCGGCCTGCGTCCACATGGCCGACGCCTGGGGCCGGCTGACCGGCGAGGTCGGGGTCGCGCTGGTCACGGGTGGACAGGGCCACACCAACGGCGCGGCGGCGCTCACCACGGCACTGGCGGCGGAGTCGCCGGTGCTGCTGCTCTCCGGCCATGCGGGCCTGTCCGAACTCGGGCGCGGCGCCTTCCAGGAGCTGGCCCAGGCCGACATCGCCCGGCCGATGACCAAGGCCGCCTGGACCGCCGGTTCGGTCGCGGCGCTGGCCCCCGATCTTGCCCGCGCCGTCCGGATCGCCCGCGAGGGGCGGCCCGGCCCGGTCCATCTCAGCCTGCCGATCGATCTGCTGGAGACGGCCGTCCCCGCCGCCTCGGTCCGGATCCCGGACCGGGCGGCGGCCGCGATCCAGCTTGCCGAGCCGGCGCCGGATCTCGTGGCCGATCTGCTCGCCGCCCTCGACGGCGCGGAACGCCCCCTCGTCGCCTGCGGGCCCGCCCTGTGCGACGCCTCCGGCCGGGCCGCCATGGCGGCGCTGGCGGAAACCCTCGGCCTGCCGGTCGTCGGCATGGAGAGCCCGCGCGGGATCAACGATCCGGCGCTCGGCGCCTTCGCCGAAATCCTGGCGCGGGCCGACCTCCTCGTCCTCCTCGGCAAGCCGCTCGACTTCACCCTGCGCTTCGGCGCGGCGCCCGCCCTCGCGCCCGATTGCCGCTTCGCCATCGTCGATCCCGATCCGACGCTCCTTGCCCGCGCTCCAGCCGAGCGGCTCGCCGTTGCGGGCCTCGCCGATCCGCGGCCGGTGCTGGCGACTCTGACGGCCCGAGGAGGCCCGCGCCGCCGGGACGCGTGGCACGCCGAGGCGCGGGCCGCCCTCGCCCACCGGCCGGCCGGCTGGGCGGATCTACGTGGGAAGGACGGGAACCTGCACCCGGTGGAGTTGTGCCGCGCGGTCGACGCCTTCCTGGAACACCATCGGGACGGCACGCTGATCTGCGACGGCGGCGAGATCGGCCAATGGCCGCAGGCCCTCGTCGGCGCCGGGCGCCGGCTGATCAACGGCGTCTCGGGGACGATCGGCGCGTCGATCCCCTTCGCGATCGCGGCCGCGCTGGAGCGCCCCGGCGCCCCCGTGGTCGCGGTCCTGGGCGACGGCACCTTCGGCTTCCACATGGCCGAGTTCGACACCGCCGTGCGCTACGGCATCCCGTTCATCGCGGTGGTCGGCAACGACGCGCGCTGGAACGCCGAGCACCAGATCCAGTTGCGCAGCTACGGCTCCGAACGGACGCGCCACTGTGACCTGCTCCCGACCCGCTACGACGCGGTGGTCCAGGCGCTCGGCGGCTTCGGGGCGCTGGTGACCGGGGCCGCCGACCTCCCGGCGGCGCTGGAGGCGGCCCATGCCAGCGGATTGCCGGCCTGCATCAACGTGATGATCGCGAGCGTGCCGGCGCCCATGATCCGTCGGGCCGGCTGAGGTCTGACCTCTATCAGCTTGGCCTTGGTGATGTCCGGGAAGGGTGGATTGCCGCCTGACCGCTCACGGTGGGCGAAGCATAGAAGCAGACTTTGTTTGCGTGCGTGCTTTAGATCAGTTCGGCAAGAGTCCCGCCTCCTGATAGCTCCTGACCAACGCGTCGAACAGATTTATGTCCGAACGGCTTCGAGCGATGATCTGAGCTCCGGCTACAGCAGCATAGATGGCACGGGCTCTCGTCTCCCCGTCCTTCGGCTCAACGTGTTTTGCAGCAACAAGCTGCTCGCTGAGCCAGGCCGTATTAACGTCTGCAAAAGACTGGACCTCCTTCAGAACCTGCTCAGGCAACGCGTCATACTCTGTCGCCATGAAGCTGCTGAGGCACATGCGATTGTTGTGCTCCAGGGAGAGGCGAAAAATGCTGGGGTATTGCCGCAGCGCTTCCATCGGGCTTTGCGCATCCGTTGAGATAGCTTCAAGATCGCGGGCAATGTCTTCCCAATAGCGGCGCGCGACGGCCTCGCCGAGGATGGCCTTGTTGGCGAAGTAGTAGGTGATGCTGGCGGCCTTGATGCCAACGGCCTCCGCGAGGTCGCGGAAATTGATGCCGCCGTAGCCATAAGCCATCGCGGCTTCCCGCGCGGCCACGAGGATCGCCTCACGCACATCCCTCTTCAACGTCGCTGCCATTCTCGACCTCCACCTGTCATATGGCAGACAGGGGTTGACGGCACAAGAGATTGCCCCTAGCTTGCTGTCTGTCATATGGCAGACAGGCTAAATTTCAGGGAAGCGAGACCACGATGTCCGACAAGCTGAAGCTCTTCACCTCCCCCTCGGCTTTCCCGAACCCGCAACGCCTGCGGATCTTCATGCACGAGAAGGGCATCGCCGGTCACTTCGACGAGACGGTCTACGACATGTCACCGGTCGGCGAGCAACGGGGTTGGAAGCACCTGAAAATGAACGCTTGGGGCGAGACACCGACCCTCGCGCTCGCCGACGGCTCTTACCTGAGCGAGACCTCCGCCATCGCCCGCTACCTCGACGACACGTTCGAAGGCCGCAAGATCATGGGCGAGACGGCGCACGAGCGTGGCCTCGATCAGATGTGGGACAATCGGGTGTGGGTGCACATCCTCTATCCCATCGTCACGGCATTCCATGTCCTGCATCAGGGCCTGGGCCCGAAGCTCGAACTGACCAGCAATCCAGCCTGGGGCGAGCACTCCCGCAAGGTGGCACTGGCGCATGCCGGCTTGGTCGATCGGCATCTCTCCGACGGCCGCGCGTGGCTGCTGGGAGGCGATCAGCCGACGTTCTCGGACATCACGTTGGCGACGGCCATCGCGTTCTCCAAGTTCCCGGTGAACGCCACGCCGCTCGATGAGCGTTTCGAGCATCTCGATGCCTTCTGGCAGCGCTGGCAGTCTCGGCCGACCTTCATCGCCGCCTATGCGGACAGGAGCAGCGGCGTGCCGGAGATCGACAACCGGACGTGAGCGCCGAGCGGTCGGTCCCGGCCGGGGTCCGACCGCAATCCCGCCCGAGGAGGTCATCATGCCTTTTGCACGTATCGATTTGATCCAGGGGAAAAGCCCCGCGTACCGCGCTGCCGTGGCGGACATCGTCTATCGAGGCATCGTCGACATCCTCGAAGCGCCCGATGGCGACCGCTTCGTCGTGATCGGCGAGCACGAAGCGGATAACCTTGTATAGGATCCGCAATTTCTTGGCTTCAGGCGGTCTCCGGACTTCATTTTGATCCAAGTCACGAGCACCATCGGAAACAAGAAGGACACCAAGTTCGCCTTCTACCGTTCTGTTGCCGACGCACTGAAATCTAAATTGGGGATCCGACCTGACGACATCATGATCAACATGGTCTTTGTCGACAAGGAGGATTGGTCGTTCGGTGATGGTCAGCCGTGGTAACGCCGCCGGATATCACCTTGGCCCACAAGTGCAGGGACGCCGATTCATGACCGCTTTGGGGAAGCGCCGACGGTCATCGTAACGGCCGGCATGGCTCGATAGCAGCCATCTCACGCGCAAGCTGATCGGGTTCAGACCCCAGACGCTGGCCTCCGAAACAGGCATCGGTCCGCCCGCGCTCAGCCAGGCAGCAGACCGGGCAGCGCCAGCGCGGTGGTGGTGAGCCCGATCGCCGCGAGCAGCGCGAGGACCACGGTGCGGAAGCGCTGCTGGTCGATCCGGGCGAACAGCGCGAGCCCGGCCAGCACGCTCACCAGCACCACCAGCAGCGCCAAAGCGAGATCGCCGACGAGGTCGGGCGGGATCGGGTCGAGGGCGACGAGGATCGCCAGCGCCCAGACCTGCATCACCAGGGTGAAGGACTGGTAGACCGCCCGCTGGGTGCGGGGCTCCCAGCCGCGTACGAGGCTCCAGGCCGTCGGCAGGGCGCCGGACAGGCCCGCGATGCCGCCCAGCACCCCGCCCAGGAAGCCGATCGCGCCGTCGCTCCAGCGATTGCCGAACCCCACCCGGTACTCGGCGCGCAGCAGACTGACGCCCCCGCTGTAGACCACCAGGAAGGCGCCGATGGCGATCTTGATGTGGCGCGGATCGAGATCGTGCAGCAGGTGGATGCCGATCGGCGCGCCGACGAGGCCGGGCAGGATCATCGCGGACGCGGTGCCCCGCGGCGGCCAGGTCCGCAGCCGCAGGATCGAGATCACCTGCGCCAGGATGCTGCAGACGAGTACCAGCGCGGTCGCCTCGACGGGCGTGCGGATCGAGAGCAGCGTGCCGGAGGCGATCAGCGCGAACGCGAAGCCCGTCAGCCCCGAGACCAGGCCGGCACAGCCGACGCAGAGGACGAGGAGGAGCGTGTCGTTCACCGGGCGCGCCCTGCCCGGCCGATGGCAAACGCCTGGGCAACCGCCATCCTCATCCTCCCGTCCGGCGCCCCGCCGGGGCGGGCTCCTTTTGTCTATATCTTATATAAGACTTGGCGTGCGAGGCAAGCTGCGAGCGTCGTGCCCTGTTTCTGGGGAAGTACCCCGACGGACCCGCGCTGGTGGCGTCAGTCGCGTGCTGGACAGGCTGTCCGGATCTGCCGCGCGCGCGCCCCGCCTCTTAAAGCTTTCAGACCCACACAGTGTGGGCCGCGATACGGTTGCAGAATACGGCGCGGGTCCCCTCTCCCGCACGGTAGAGGAGGCACGTCGCGCCTTGCAGGGCCGGGTGCCCCGAGCCCCGAACCAATGAAATCACCGCCGCCGCACAATCGGTCGTTGACGCCCAGCATCTGATAAGTCTTATATAAGATACGTCGCCACCCAGAAGCCGACCACCACCATCAGGAGGACCGCATGAGCAGCCACGCCGCGTCCGGCGAGGGGCACCGCAAGCCGCATCTTCTCGCCCATTCCCCCCAGGACAACGTCGCCGTCGCGGTGATCGAGGGCCTGAGCGCCAACACCGACGCCTTCGGGGTGATCACCGAGAACGACACCACCTTCGCGGTCCAGGTCCGCCACGACATCCCGATCGGCCACAAGGTGGCACTCACCGACCTGAAGGCCGGCGACACCACCATCAAGTACGGCCAGGACATCGGCAAGGTCATCCAGGACGTCGCCAAGGGCGAGCACGTCCACGTTCACAACGTCAAAACGAAGCGCTGGTGAGGTGACGATGTTTAGGCAAGCCGCTCCGCTCGAACACGAGATCGCCAGCCCCTTCGTCGGCGGCGCCCCCGATCAACTCGCCACGAAGGCGCTCGCGACCACGCGCGCCTCGGAGACCTACACGTCCGCCACCTTCATGGGCTGGCGCCGGGAGAACGGCCGGGTCGGCGTGCGCAACCACGTCGTGCTCCTGCCGCTCGACGATCTCTCCAACGCCGCCTGCGAGGCCGTCGCCAACACCATAAAGGGCACGATGGCGCTGCCCCACGCCTACGGCCGGCTCCAGTTCGGTGAGGATCTGGACCTCCACTTCCGCACCCTGATCGGCATCGGCTCGAATCCGAACGTCGCCGCCGTCGTGGTGATCGGCATCGAGGACCAGTGGACCAACCGCGTGGTCGAGGGGATTGCCAGGACGGGCAAGCCCGTCGTCGGCTTCGGCATCGAGGGCCACGGCGACATCGCGATCGTCGCCACGGCGAGCTACCAAGCCAAGCGCTTCGTGCAATGGGCGACCGAGCTCCAGCGCGAGGAATGCCCGATCGCCGACCTGTGGGTCTCCACCAAGTGCGGCGAGTCCGACACCACCACCGGCCTCGCCTCCTGCCCCACCGTCGGCAACATGTACGACAAGCTGATCCCCCACGGGATCTACGGGGTGTTCGGCGAGACCTCGGAGATCACCGGCGCCGAGCACCTCTGCCGCGAGCGGGCGATCAGCCCGGATATCGCCGACAAATGGTACACGATGTGGAAGGCCTACCAGGACGACGTGATCGAGGCCCACAAGACCGACGACCTGTCCGACTCGCAGCCGACCAAGGGCAACATCGTGGGCGGTCTCACCACGATCGAGGAGAAGGCGCTCGGGAACCTGGAAAAGATCGGCCATGAGTGCCGGTTCATCGACGCGCTGCAGCCCGCGGAGGCGCCCGCCAAGGGGCCGGGCCTCTACTTCATGGACACGTCCTCGGCGGCGGCCGAGTGTGTCACCCTGATGGCGGCGGCCGGCTACGTGGTCCACACCTTCCCGACCGGCCAGGGCAACGTGATCGGCAACCCGATCGTCCCGGTGATCAAGATCACGGGCAATCCCCGCACCGTGCGCACCATGGGCGAGCATATCGACGTCGACGTCTCGGGTGTGCTCAGCCGCGAGATGACCATCCCGCAGGCCGGCGATGCGCTGATCGATATGGTGGTGCGCACCGCCAACGGCCGGCTCACGGCGGCCGAATCCCTCGGCCACCGGGAATTCGTGATGACGAAGCTCTACCGTAGCGCCTGACGCCGAGCCCGGCGCCCGCGCGACGGGCGCCGGACCGACAGGGGAACGAGGAGAGACCATGCCCAAGGTCGTCATCAGCGAGTTCATGGACGAGGCGGCGATCGCCGAGGACCTTGCCGGCTTCGACACCCTGTACGATCCCGGGCTGGTCGACCGGCCGGACGCGCTGGCGGCGGCGCTGGCCGGCGCCGACGCGCTGATCGTGCGCAACCGGACCCGGGTGCGCGGCGCCCTGCTGGAAGCCGCGCGGGATCTCAAGGTGGTGGGCCGCCTCGGGGTCGGGCTCGACAATATCGACGTGGCAGCCTGCCGGGAGCGGGGCATCGCGGTCTACCCGGCGACCGGCGCCAATGACGGGGCGGTAGCCGAATACGTCGTGGCCACCGCGATGCTGCTGCTGCGCGGCGCCTACGGGGCGACGGCGCGCGTCGCCGCCGGCACGTGGCCGCGCAACGCCCTGATGGGCCGCGAGATCGCCGGCCGGCACCTCGGCCTCCTCGGGTTCGGCTCGATTGCCCGGGAGACCGCCCGCCGGGCCGCGGCTCTGGGGATGAAGGTCGCGGCCCATGATCCGTTCGTCGATCCCGGGGATCCCGCCTGGAGCCCGGACCACGGCCCGGTCCGGAACCGGGATCTCGATGCCCTCATCGCCGGAAGCGACGTGCTGTCCCTGCACGTGCCGCTCACCGACGAGACCCGCGGCCTGATCGACGCGGCCGCCCTCGCCCGAATGCCGAAGGGCGCGATCCTGATCAACGCGGCGCGGGGCGGAATCGTGGACGAGGCGGCCGTCGCGGACGCGCTGCGCGCCGGCCATCTCGGCGGCGCGGCGCTGGACGTGTTCGACCGCGAGCCCCTCGACGCGCAGGCCGGCGCCGTCTTCGCCGACGTGCCGAACCTGATCCTGACGCCGCACATCGCCGGGGTGACCCAGGAGTCGAACGTGCGCGTCTCGTCCGTCACGGCGCAGGCCGTGCGCCGCCACCTGACGGAGCGCTGAGCCGATGCCGGCCCTGCCCCTGCCGGAGGCCGAGGATCTGGCCGCCCAGGCGCTGATCCGCTGCGGCACCGCCGGGGCCGCCGCGCGGAGCGTCGCCCGGGCGCTGGTCGGCGCCGAGGCGGACGGCTTGAAGGGCCACGGCCTGTCGCGGGTCGCGCCCTACGGTGCACAGGTGCGGGCCGGCAAGATCGCGGGCGATGCGGTCCCCCGGGCGGACCAGCCGCGGCCGGGCCTGCTCGCCATCGATGCCGCCCACGGCTTCGCCTACCCGGCCCTCGACCTCGCCCTGGAGGCGCTGCCCGGCCTCGCCCACAGCCAAGGAATCGCGGCGGCCGGCCTCCGCCGCTCGCACCATTGTGGCGCGGCCGGGCGGCCGGTGGAGGCCCTGGCCGAGCAGGGCTGCGTCGCGCTGCTCGTCGCCAACACGCCGGCCGCCATGGCGCCCTGGGGCGGGCGGCAGGCGGTGTTCGGCACCAACCCTCTGGCCTTCGCCTGCCCGCTGCCGGGCCGGGCGCCAATCGTGATCGACCTCGCCCTGTCGAAGGTCGCCCGGGCCAACATCGTCGGGGCGGCCAAAAACGGTGCGCCGATCCCCGAGGGGTGGGCCCTCGACGCCGAGGGGCGCCCGACCACGGATGCCAGGGCCGCCCTCGACGGCACGATGGTTCCGCTCGGCGACGCCAAGGGTACGGCGCTGGCCCTGATGGTCGAGTTGCTGGCCGCCGGGCTCGTCGGCGCGCGCTTTGCAGGGGAGGCCTCGTCGTTCCTCGACGCCGCGGGCGACCCGCCCGGCACCGGCCAGCTGATCATCGCCCTCGACGCGGCGGCGCTCAGCCCGGACGCGCCGGAGCGCTTCGCGGTGCTGGCCGCGGCGATCGAGGCGCAGGACGGGGCCCGGCTGCCGGGCAGCCGCCGGCTGGCCCTGCGTCGCCGGGCCGCCGAGGCGGGGCTCGAAGTCGCCGATGCGCTTTTGGCCGAGATCCGGGCCCTGTAAGGCGGAGCGCCCGTATTGCCCCGCTCGGCGGGCCGACGTAAGCGAGAGGAGGGCGCGGTGCTGGACACAACCTTCGACGCTCTGCCCGCAGATGGGGCTCAGCGTCGTCACACGATGGAACGGTCAGGCGAAGGGCAGGCAGGTGCGGGACGCCCCGGCGGCGTTGGCTTCCGGCCACTGTACCGACAGGTCTACGACACGCTGCTGAAGCGCCTCGCCGACGCGGTCTGGCAGCCCGGCCAGATGCTGCCGAGCGAGGGGCAGCTCGCCGCCGAACTCGGCGTCAGCCAGGGCACGGTGCGCAAGGCCCTCGATGCGCTGACCGCCGACAGCCTGCTGGTGCGCCGCCAGGGCCGCGGTACCTTCGTGGCCGACCACGACGACAAGCAGAGCGTCTTCCGCTTCCTGAAGCTGCGCCCGGACAATGACGGGGTCGGCCTGCCGACGAGCCGTGTCACCGGGATCGCGGAGGCCGCCGCCAGCGCCGACGAGCGCGGGCGGCTCGACCTCGTGCGCACCGCCCGGGTGGTGCGGATCGAGCGCGTGCGCGCCGTCGATGCGCGGCTCTGCGTGGCCGAGACGATCAGCGTGCCCGCAGCGCTGTTCCCGGGCATCACCGACCTCGCGCTGCCCAACACGCTCTACAGCCTGTACGCGACCCGCTATGGCATCACGATCGCGACCGCCAACGAGCGGTTGAAGGCAGTGGCTTTGGGCGCCCGCGAGGCGGAGCTGCTGCAGGCCCCGGCCGGCGCCCCCGCCCTGGAGATCGACCGTATCGCGATCGACCTGGAGGAGCGCCCGGTGGAATGGCGCCTCTCGACCTGCCTGACGCAGGAGGTCCACTACCTGTCGGTCCTGCGGTGACCGGGGCTGGCGCGCTCCCCGGAGCTACCACGCGCCCTCCCTCCCCCCTCTGCGGGGGAGGGTGGCCCGACGGGCGCTCTCTGCGTCGGCAGGGGTCGGGTCGGGACGAAGTCCCGCAAGGGGGGAGCGCCGGTTCAGGAAGGAACACCGCCCTTCATGCAGGTTGCGCCCCGTTCGGAAACCGGGTTCCCCTCTCCCGACCCCCTTTGGGGGCCACCCTCCCCCGCAGAGGGGGGAGGGAGATGCACGGAGCCGACCGCCTGTTCTCCGGGAGCGACCGTCATGAGCGCTGACGCCTCCTCGAAAACACCCTCCAGCGCGGCCGCATCCCGCCCGGCTGCCGGGTCCGGCCTCGGCACCGCGCACCTGCCCGGCATCGGCCTGTGCGCGGCGATCACCGCCGTGGCGATGGCCGCGCAGGCGCTGGAGGAGCGGGCGACCGGCCATCCCTACGTCGAGGCCCTGGTGCTCGCGATCCTGCTCGGCATCGCGGTGCGCACCGCCTGGACGCCGGACGCGCGCTTCCGCACCGGCATCGCGTTCTCGGCCAAGCAGCTCCTCGAGGTCGCCGTGGTGCTGCTCGGCGCCTCGCTGAGCCTCGGGGCGATCCTCGCCTCCGGCCCGGCGCTGCTGGCCGGCATCGTCGGTACCGTGGTGATCGGCATCGCGGCGAGCGTGGCGATCTGCCGGACGCTCGGCCTGCCGGCCCGGATGGCGATCCTGGTGGCCTGCGGCAACGCCATCTGCGGCAACTCGGCGATTGCCGCGGTGGCCCCCGTCATCGGTGCCGAGCCGAAGGACATCGCCGCCGCGATCGCGTTCACGGCCGTCCTCGGCGTGCTGATGGTGCTCGGCCTGCCGCTGTTCGTGCCGCTGGCGGGCCTGAGCGACAATCAGTACGGCGTGCTCGCGGGCCTCACGGTCTACGCCGTGCCGCAGGTGCTGGCCGCCACCGTGCCGGTGAGCCTGCTCTCGACCCAGGTCGGTACCCTGGTGAAGCTCGTGCGCGTGCTGATGCTCGGCCCCGTGGTGGTGGCGTTCTCGCTGATCGCCCCCCGGCTGCCGCAGGCGGCCACCGACCCCTCCGGCCCCCGTCCCGCGCCGGCCCGGCCCGGGCTGACCAAGCTGGTGCCGTGGTTCATCCTCGGCTTCCTGGCGCTCGCCACCCTGCGCTCGCTGGGTCTCGTGCCGGACGCCGCCGTGAAGCCGCTGACCCAGCTCGCGGGCGTGCTCACGATCCTGTCCATGGCGGCGCTCGGCCTCGGCGTCGATGTCCGCGTGCTGGCCCGGGTGGGCGGCCGCGTGACCCTGGCGGTCACCGCCTCGCTCGCCGTCCTCGTCGCGGTGAGCCTCTGCCTCATCCACGGGCTCGCGATCCGGTAGGCGCCGGCTGGCCGACCCAGTATCCTCCCCCGGGGGGCCGACCGAGCGACTGGAGCGACGAGCGATGACGCGCGATTCCGACGATCCGCCGGCCCGGCGGCGCTTCCTCGTCCAGGGCGCGGCCGCGGCGGCGGCCCTCGTGGGCGGACGCGCCCGGGCGGAGGAGGCGGCGCCCCCCGCCATCCCGGACGGGATGAAGTCCCCCGGCGCCGATGTCGGCAGCCAGACCTACGGCACGCCCTCGCGCTTCGAGGCGGACGTGATCCGCAACGTGCCCAAGGGCCTCAAGCAGTACACCTCCGCGTCGAGCCGCACGCCGCTCCAGGAGCTCGACGGCATCCTGACGCCGAACGGCCTGTTCTACGAGCGCCACCACGGCGGCATCCCCGACATCGACCCCGCCCGGCACCGGCTGATGATCCACGGGCTCGTCGAGACGCCGCTGATCCTGACGATGGACGACATCCGCCGCTTCCCGTCGGAATCGCACATCTACTTCCTCGAATGCTCGGGCAATCCGGGCTTCGAGGCGATCAAGGGCAAGACGGCCTCGGACCTCGTCGGCCTCGTCAGCTGCGCCGAGTGGACCGGCGTGCGCCTCGCCACGGTGTTGCGCGAGGCCGGGCTCAAGCCGGAGGCGCAATGGGTCGTGGCCGAGGGGGCCGACGCCGCCGCCCTCACCCGCAGCATCCCGATCGACAAGTGCCTGGACGACGCGCTGCTGGTCTACAGCCAGAACGGCGAACGGCTGCGACCGCAGCAGGGCTACCCGCTGCGGGTGCTCCTGCCCGGCTTCGAGGGCAACATGAACGTGAAATGGCTGCGCCGCCTCAACGTGACGGCGGAGCCGGCCTATTCCCGCGAGGAGACGTCGAAGTACACGGATTCCATGCCGGACGGCACGGCGCGGCAATTCACCTTCCTGATGGAGGCGAAGTCGATCATCACCCGGCCCTCCGGCACCCAGCGGATCGCCCCCGGCTTCCACGAGATCAGCGGCATTGCCTGGACCGGGCGCGGCAAGATCCGGGGCGTGCAGGTCACGACCGACGGGGGCCGGACCTGGCAGGACGCGGCGCTGCAGGAGCCGGTCCTGACCCGGGCGCTGACACGCTTCCGCCTGCCCTGGACCTGGGACGGCCAGCCAACGACCATCATGAGCCGGGCGGTCGACGAGACCGGCTACGTGCAGCCGAGCTTTTCGGATCTGACCGCCGTGCGCGGGCTTAAGTCCTTCTACCACAACAATGCGACCGTGCCCTGGCGCATCGCGGGCAGCGGCGAGGTGAGCAATGGCTACGCGTAACACCCGCGTGCTCGCGGCTGCATTGCTCCTGCTGGGCTCCGTCGGCGCGGGGCGGGCCGCGGAGCGCTACGGCATCGGCCGGGCCGCCACCGCGGCCGAGATCGCCGCCTGGGACATCGACATCGACCGCGACGGCCGGAAGCTGCCCCCGGGCAGCGGCAGCGTCGCCCACGGCCGGGACGTGTTCGCGGCGCAGTGCGCGTCCTGCCACGGGGCCCGCGGCGAGGGCGGGATCGGCGATCCGCTGGTCGGCGGCCGGGGCAGCCTGGCCTCGGCCAAGCCGCTCAAGACGGTCGGCAGCTTCTGGCCCTACGCGCCGACCCTGTTCGACTACATCCGCCGGGCCATGCCGATGAACGCCCCGGAATCCCTCAGCACCGACGACGTGTATGCGGTCTCGGCCTACATCCTGAACCTGAACGGTCTCGTGCCGGACGAGGCGGTGCTCGACGCCCAGGCGCTGGCCGCGGTGCGGATGCCGAACCGCGACGGCTTCGTCCCGGATCCCCGGCCGGACGTCCGCTGACGGGGGGCTGTGACTCCTGGGCGCTTATCGAGAGCGCTGGCCAGCACCCGACGCCCCTCCCTCGCCCCTCTGCGGGCTTGCGGATTCACACAACGCCGGATGGCTTGAGCGCCGGCGTAGGGACGGAGAACCCCTCGCCCCGCCTGCGGGGAGAGGGCCGCGTCTCCCCCTCGTCGGGGAGCGCGGCGAGGCGGCTGCCGAGGGTGAGGGGCGGTTCAGGCGAGCCCCTCCGGAATCGCCCCCGCACCGCCGCTGCGGCTTAGCCTTCGCTTCCCGCCCGGACGACGGGGTCCGTGCGGGCCTCTCCCCGCGCGTGGGGAGAGAGGAGGAACCTGCGCTCAGGCCTGAGATGTTTGAACAGTCAAGCCGTCGGAGGAGCGAGGCGCCAAGCCGGGATCGTTCGCACCGCTCATCCGCCGTTCAGGCAGCGGGTCCGATATTCGTCACAGCCAAGCTATAGACCAGTATTTCCGAATTGTAACTGCAGACATAATTTGAAAAACCTGAGGCAAGCTGGGCCATTTGAAGATTAAAGTTCCCTGAATGTATAATTCAGAACCGATTAAATCCGGAGCGCCTACCAGCGCCATCCGAAGGCGATGAGATGCGTCTCACCGTAGCCCGTCCCCGGATCGGCACGGTGAAGCGCAGGACCCTGCGGGGCCGCATCGCGCACGGCACGGGGTGCAACCACATGTCAGGGAGCAAAGACGAGCGGGCGGTCCCCAGCGCCGCGCGGGCCGAGACGGCCGGGTCGGTCGTTGCGTTCCCCTCGCGACAACGCCCCTGCGCGCGTCAACGCGAGATCGATGCTGCAGCCCGGGAGCGGATCGGGCGCGGCCTGCGCCTGCACTACGCGGACGTCCTGTCCCTTCCGGTCCCGGACCGGCTCCTGATGCTCCTCGACGCCCTCGCCGACACGGAGGCCCAGCCATGACCCTGATGCTCCAAGCCGTTCCCGCGGGGAGTGGAACCGGCGCGGCCCCGACGGGCGCCGACCCCGAGATGCGCGACCTCCTGCTGGGCGCGATCCCGGCCCTGCGGGCCTTCGCGTTCTCGCTGACCTATGATTTCGACCGCTCGGACGACCTCGTGCAGGACACGCTGGTCCGGGCCTGGATCAACGCCGCGAGCTTCCGCCGGGGCACCAACCTCACGGCGTGGCTGTTCACGATCCTGCGCAACCTGTTCTACTCGGAGCAGCGCAAGCGCAAGCGCGAGGTCGAGGATGCCGACGGGGTCCATGCCGGCCGGCTGACCAGCCTGCCCGAGCAGGAGGTCCGGATGGAGATGGCGCAGTTCCAGAGCGCCCTGAACCAGCTCCCGGCCGCCCAGCGCGAGGCGCTGGTCCTGGTCGGCGCCCAGAGCTTCACCTACGAAGAGGCGGCGGCGATCTGCGGCGTCGCGGTCGGCACGATCAAGAGCCGGGTCAGCCGGGCCCGGGTCCGGCTGATCGAGGCGCTGGGCATGGAGGGGACGGACGATATCGGCACCGACGCGCAGACCCGGGCGGCGCTCGACGGGGGCTGAGCGGCCTCACTTGATCAGCCGGACGACCTCACGGAAGCGCGGATGCCGGGCGGTGCCGAGCCACTCGAACACCACCATCTCGGTGGTGACGATCTCGGCGCCGTGGGCCGCCATCCGGGCGAGCCCTGCGTCCCGGTTCCCGGTCTTGCGGGAACCGACCGCGTCAGCAACCACGTAAACGCGGCGGCCGGCCTCCCGCAGGCCGAGGACGGTCTGCAGCACGCAGATATGCGCCTCGCAGCCGGTCACCACGCAATCGTGGTCGTCCGGCAGGCGGTCGAGAAAGCCCGGGGCCTGCACGGCGCCGAAGCTCATCTTCGGAATGGCCGTCCCGGGCTCGGGGGCGAGCTCCGGCACCGTCGGCCCGAGGCCCCCGGCATTCTGCTCGGTGACCAGCACCGGCACGGCGACGAGTTTCGCGGCGGCGGCGAGACGGCCGGTGTTGGCGATCACCTCGGCGCCCGCCGCGATGGCCGGCATCAGCCGGACCTGGACGTCGATGACGAGGAGTACGGAGCGGGCGGGGTCAATCAGCGGCATCGGTCGCGACAAACTCTCAGAGCCTGTTTGATGGGATCGAGTCCTGGTTTCGAAAGGTCGGGACCTTTCGCGGGTCCAGGGCAGAGCCCTGGTGAACATCTCGGGGCCAGATCTCAGGGCTCTGCCCTGAGAACCCGCCAAAGGGCTGGCCCTGTGGAATCCCGAGCAGAGCAGGCTTTCAGTACGTAGCGAACAGGCGCGCCACGGCCTCCGGCTCCGCCGTGACGGTCAGCGCCAGGGCGAGGAGGATCCGGGCCTTCTGCGGGGTCAGATTGTCGGCGCTGAGGATGCCACGCTCGCGCAAGCGGGTGGACAGGGGCACCACGCCGCTCCCGGCCCGGGTCGACATCACCACAACGATCCCGGCAGCGGCCGCAGCCTCCAGGGCCTCGGCCTCGCCGGGCGGGACCATGCCCGGGGCGAGCCCCGCCGCGACGAGGCCCCGTGCCCCCGCGGCCCGGAACGCCCGCACGGCGGTGCCGTCGGCATCGGCGTAGCCATAGGCGATGTCGACCCGCGGCAGCGCGGTCAGATCCCGGATGTCGAAGGGCGTGCCCGGCGCGTGCGCGCGCTCGGAGCGCCGGTAGTACCGGACATGATCGCCGTCGACCTGGCCGAGCACCCCGAAATCCGGCGTCCGGAAGGTCTGGAGCCGGGCCACCGAGGTCTTGGTCACCTCGCGGGCCGCCTGGATCTCGTCATTGAGCACCACGAGGACGCCGCGTCCGCGGGATTCGGGCGCCGCCGCGGTGCGCACCGCCGCCACGAGGTTGAGCTTGGCATCGGTCGACAGCGCGCTCATCGGGCGCTGCGAGCCCACCAGCACCACCGGCAGGTCGACCGTCAGGGTGAGGCTGAGTGCGTAGGCGGTCTCCTCCAGGGTGGCGGTGCCGTGGCCGATGACGATGCCGGCGAGGTCCGGGTGATCGGCCGCAAGGCGCGCGCACAGGCCGACGAGGGCGCGCCATTCGGCGAAGCCGATCGCCGGGCTCGGCACCGCCTGGAACGGGACCGGCACCATCGCGGCCACGCTTGCCAGCTCCGGGACCGCCGCCAGGATGCCGCCGGCCTCCAGGCGCCGGCCGGTGGCACCGTAGTCGAGGATGTCGAGGGCGTCGCGCCCGAGGGACGCGATCGTGCCGCCGGTCCCGATGAAGGCGACCTTGGGCAGCCCGCGTTCCGCCATCATCCCTGCCGCCATGCCGAGCCTCCCGGCCGTCCCCGGCCTCGCGAATGCGGGTGGACGATGCCGCGGCGCGAGGCCCCGGTCGACCCCGCCCGGCGCAGGCGGGCGATGCGCCGGACGATGGGCGCAGCGCCGGGAGGCGACCGCGTCAGCTCCGGAAGTCGACCAGCAGGGCCGAGATGCGGGAGCTGCCGCTGCTGCCGCTCGCCCCGTAGCCGACGCTGGGCGACTGGCTGTTCTGGAGTTGCTGGAGGAAGCCGGCCAGGAGATCGTTGGTCGACGACGTGTCGGCGCTGCTCGACGAACCGGAGGTGCCGCTGCCGGAGGCGGCGTCGGGGGGCGGCGAGCCCGGCGGGGGTCCCGGCGGCGGGCCGCCCGCACCCGAGACGCCGCCATCCGCTGCGTCGGCGGTCTGGGTGCTCCGGCCGTGGCTGGCGAACAGGGTCTTCAGCTCGGTGGCCTGATCGTCGGTCAGGCTGCCGCTGCTGACCTGATCGGCGATCAGGCTGTCGACCCGGTCCTTCATGGAGGACGGGTCGAGCTTGGCCTCGGTGCCGCTGCTGACGTTCGCGCGGTCCGCCGACAGGCCGGAGTCGATCGACGACAGGGCGCTGGTCAGGGCAGTGGCGTCGGTGCTGCTGAGGGTGCCGGCCGACAGCGCGCTGCTGATCGTGTCGGCCATCCGCGTCTGCGGGCTGTCCTGGGTCGACCGTCGCGGCGCGTAGAGCTGCGACGCCGTGGTGGAACTGATGCTGCTCATGGAAACGCTCGGGGCACGGAACTGCCGGAGTCGACCGGCGGCGGGTCCGTGTGCAATTTACCCACGTAGTCCTTAAGGATGCGTTTCCCGGCGAATCTGCAATTGAGGTGGTTGTGACATCGTCCGGAGCGGTTTCGACCGCTCCATTGGAAAAGCGCGATGCGTTCGGCTCGGCGGATCGATCGAACAGGCCCTGCCGACAGGATTCACTCAGGGCGTGGCGGCCTTTCCCGCCTCCGGCCCGGAACCGGCCGGGACGCGCGCCCGGAGCGCCTCGGCCAACTGTCCGAATGTCGTGCTCCGCGTAGCGAGCGTGTCGAACGCCTCCTTGGAGAGGATGAGGAATCGGGGGGCGGCCGGTCTCGCGTCGCTGGTCATGTCGCGGCGGAACCGCAGCCATCGATCGGTGTCGAGCTTCAGCCAGAAATCCCCATCCGGTCGAATGAAGGGCCCACCGAGGATGTCGGCGATCACGATATCGGACGTATAGGTCGACCCGCCGAAGAACGGGTCGGGCTCGCCGTCGTCCAGGGCGCAGGCCGGCGTCTGCCGCTCCACCGGCTTCGGCCGCAGGGTGACGATCCTGAACGAGCGCCCTTCGTAGGCGCTTTCACCCGGCGACGGAAACGCCGTCCGGACCCAGACCGCGCCGGTCAGCGGGTTGGCGCTGCATTTCGCGGAGCCGCCCGCGTCGATCCGGACACTGTCCATCGCCGAGATCGTGAGGCCGGCGATCGCCTCATCCTTGGGTGTCGCTGCGGGATCGACCGGCGCCACCATCCAGCGCAGGTTGAAGGCCTCGGCCGCCGTCAGTCGCCGGTCGAGGAAGGGCGGCCGGCCCTTCGGCCGCTCGAAGATCTCCGAGCGCAGCCAATCCGCCAGATCGCCGCAATAGACGATCTGGCCGTTCCTCCGGGCCCAGAGCGGTTCGGCGCGGGATGCATCCAGCACCCAGAGGTCGGGATCAAGGAACGGCGAGCGGCGGCCGCTCCCATTGAGCCAAGCGAGAAACCGCTCGACGACGTCCTTTGGAAAGGTGACCTCTTCCAGCCTTCTGGCCGCCTCGGCGCACTTGCAATCGAGCGTTCGGCAATGGGGACCGGGATCGGCTGCGTTCGCCTTGACGACCGCATCCCATTGTCGTTCGGCCTCGGCGGCGTCGCGGGGAAAATCGTTCAAGAGGGTCAGGTAGGGGCGCCACGCATTCATCCGGGTGGCGACCAGCCGTCCGAGATCCGCCGCATTGTTGGCCGAGCAGGTCAACGCCTCGAACGGATCGGCAGGCTTCGGATCGGCAGGTTTCGGATCGGCAGGATTGGCGCACGCGACCGTGCTCTTGATGCGGGCCAGCCTCTCCCGATAGGCCTCTTCGAGGCAGGCCGCATCGCGACAGCGATCACGCGTCGCCTTGAGCCAGAAGCGCTGATCCTCCGTGATCCGCTTGTGATCGTCGCGGACCGAGACCGCGCGCTTGTACGCCGCGTTGAGCCGTCGAGCGGCCTCCGCCAGTCCCGGATCCGCGCAGATGATCGCCTCGACCGCAGTCGAAACCCGCGCGCACTCCATCGCCGATGCGGTCGACACGCAGGTCAGGACCGAACCGGCAAGCAGAAGCAGCAGCCGCGCAAGCAACCTATGACCGTCCACGTCGTCGTCCGATCGTGATCGTCTGCGGTTCGTCAGACGCCTGCGGCCACGCGCAGCGGCGCCGCCGTCTCGCCCAGGCGCACCGCCGGCGCGGCGTGCGTGTACAGGCCGCGATGCTTCGGATGGGGCGCGAGCCGGTCGGTCAGCCCGATCACCGTCTCGGCCGCGCCCAGAAGCAGAGCCCCCTCCGGCGCGAGCTGGGCGGCGAGCCGCGCCAGCACGTCCGATTTCGTCGGCGCGTCGAAGTAGATCAGCACGTTGCGACAGTAGATGATGTCGAACTGGCCGAACATCGTGAAGCTTTGCAGCAGGTTGAGCTGGCGGTAATCCACCATATTGCGCAAACTCTGGGCGATCTGCCACTGCTCGCCGACCTGATTGAAGTACTTGATCAGCCACTGCACCGGCAGGCCGCGCTGGACCTCGAAATGGCTGTAGAGCCCGGCCTTGGCCTTCTCGATCACCTCGGTGGAAATATCGGTGGCCACGATCTCGACCTGCCAGCCCGGCATCCGGGGCGCCGCCTCCTGCAGCAGCATGGCGAGCGAGTACGGCTCCTGGCCCGTGGAGGAGGCCGCGCACCAGATCCGAAGCCGGCGGCGGCTGGCATTGCGGATCAGCGCCTCCGGCAGCAGCGTGTCGCGGAACAGGTCGAACGGGATCCGGTCGCGGAAGAAGAAGGTCTCGTTCGTGGTCATCGCCTCGACCACGCTCCGCTCCAGCGCCCCATTCCGGCCAAGCTTGAGCGCGCTGATCAGCTCGCCAAGGCTTCCGAGCCCGCAGCGGCGGCAGATCGGGGTCAGCCGGCTCTCCACGAGGTAGCGCTTCTCGGCGGTCAGCGCGAGGCCGGAGCGCTGCTTGAGGAAGCCGCGCAGGAATTCGAATTCGAGTTCGGTCATGCCGGCTGACCCGTGATCATGGCGCGCAGAGCCGTCGCGAGGTCCGGCAGCGGCAGGACCGCCTCGGCGAGGCCGGCCCGGGCGACGCTGCCCGGCATCCCCCAGACCGTGCTGGTCGCCTCGTCCTGGGCCAGGACCGGGCCGCCGGCGTCGGTGAGCGCCCGGGCACCGTTGGTGCCGTCCGAGCCCATGCCGGTGAGGATCACGGTGACGGTGGCGGCGCCGAACAGGACCGCCGCGTCCTTGAACAGAACGTCGACCGCCGGCCGGCAGAAATTCACCGGCGGCCCGTCGGTCAGCTTGATGATGGGTCCGTTCGGGCCCGCCACGAGGCCCATGTGGCGGCCGCCCGGGGCGACATAGATCCGGCCGGGCTCGACCCGCTCGTCGGGCTTGCCCTCGGCGGCCTGGATTCCGGTGCGGGTCGTCAGGTGCTCGGCGAACACCGCGGTGAAGATCGGCGGCATGTGCTGCACGATCAGAACCGGCAGGCGTCGGAGCGTCGCCGCGCCGATCCCTTCCAGCATCTCGCCCACCGCCCGGGGCCCGCCCGTGGAGGAGCCGATCAGCAGGGCGCGGGGCGCCGTGCGGCTGCGAACCTTCGGCCGCAGGGTGAAAGGTGTCGGCGCGCGCGGCGCGGCTGGGGCCGCATGCGCCGCCACGGGGGAGGCGGGCGCCGGATGGGCCGCCGGCGCGAGGGCGGAGGCCGGGCGCCGGATCCGGGCCCGGGCCGCACCGAACACGCGCACGCGCTCGATCAGCTCGGCCCGGAACACGTCCGAGGTGGTGACGCCGCGGCTGCTCTCGGGCTTGGCGATGTAGTCCACCGCCCCGAGGGCGAGGCATTTCAGCGAGATGTCGGCGTTGCGCGTGGTCAGCGTCGACATCATGACGACCTGCACGCTTGGGCTCATGGCCAGCATGCGCGGTAGCGCGGTCGTGCCGTCGAGTTCCGGCATCTCGATGTCGAGCAGGACCACGTCCGGATCGTGCTTGGCCATCATTTCGATGGCGATCCGCCCGTTGGAGGCGGTGCCGACCAGCCTGAAGCCGGCCTCGCCGATCCAGCGGGCCACGAGGCCGCGCACCACGGCGGAATCGTCGGCGACCAGAACCCGGATCGCGGCGGCCCCGGACGTGCTCTGGGTGGGCGGGCTCCGGGGCGGTGCAACCGCGGGACTCAGGGCCATGATGCGTGCCTCGGATACGGGGGCGCGGATGTGCGTAAAGGGGCGCGAAACGATCAGGCCGCGTCGGCGACGAGCCCGACCTGCTCGAGCTTGGCCGTCAGGATATCGCGGTCGAACGGCTTCATGATGTATTCGTCCGCCCCCGCCCGGAGGGCCCGGGCGATAGCGCCGACATCGTTCTCGGTGGTGCAGAACAACACCTTGGGGAACTCGCCCCCCTCGCTCTGGCGCAGGGCCTGGAGGAAGGCGTAGCCGTCCATGTTCGGCATGTTCCAATCGAGCAGGATCGCGTCCGGCATATGGGCCGCGCAGGCTTCGAGGGCGGCGCTGCCGTCCTCCGCCTCGCTGACATTCATGCCGAGGTCCTCAATGATCCGCCGGGCGACCTTCCGGATCACCGCGGAATCGTCCACCACCAGGCAGTTGGTCTCGTGCGGCGCCTTCATCGGGCTCTCCCTCAAGCCGCCTTGGCGCCGGCCGCCGTGAAGCCGAGGAGGGCATCCACGTCGAGGATCACCAGCAGGCGCCCGTCGAGGCGGTGGACACAGGTGGCGAGGTTGCGGAAGCGCGGATCCAGGTTGATCGGCACCGCCTCCCGGCTATCGGCGCCGAGCTTCAGCACCTCGCCGACCCCGTCGACCACGAGGGCGAAGGTCTCGCCCGCCTGTTCCAGGCCGATCGCCATCTTCGGACTGGCCTTGCCGCCCTCGCCCTCCGCCTCCGCATCGGGCAGGTCCAGGCGCCGGCGCAGGCTCATGGCGGTGACCACGCGGCCGCGCAGGTTCAGGAGGCCCACGATCTCGGCCGGCGCGAGCGGCACCGGCGTCACCCCGGAGGGCACGAACACGTCGTGGACCCGCTCGATCGCCAGCCCGAACAGGGTCTCGCCGACAAACACCGTCACGAAGTCGTTGGTGGCACCGGTCTCGACGCCGTTGGTGCTCGCTTGGGCGCCGGTGGCGTTGGCATTGGCAGCCTGCATCGGAACTCTCCGGATGATCGTTTCGATCGTTGCGATCGCTGTGGGGCGGGCGGCGCCGGGATCAGGCCGCCTTCGAGACCGTCTCGGCGCCGAGCTCGGCCAGGGCGGCGATCAGGCCGGCCCGATCGAACTTCGCCACGAGATCGGCGATCGCCAGGGTCCGGGCCCGCTCCACGGCGTCGGCCCCGATCGCCCCGGTGAGGCCGATCACCGGGAGTGCGGCGAGCCGCGGCTCGGCCCGGCGCATCGCGGCGACGAGGTCGAAGCCGCTGCGGCCCGGCATCTCCAGGTCGGTGACCACCACCTCGATCTTCGGATCGGACTGGAGCGTGTTGAGCGCCGCCTCCGCGCTCGCCGCCGTGATCACCTGATAACCCGCCGCCTTCAGCACCGGGGTCAGCATGTCGCGGAAGAAGGCTGAATCGTCGACCAGCAGGATCGTGGAGAGTTGCTCGGGCCGCTTCAGGCCGCGCGCCCAGTCGTCGTAGGCCAGCGGCAGGAAGTGGGCGATGTTGATGATGTCGGTCGCCCGGCCCCGCAGCACCGCCGAGCCGATCAGGTCCGAGCGGTCGGCCGCGATCTCGATGTCGAGCCGCTCCTCCACGATGTCGACGATCTCGTCGACCACGAGCCCCATGGCGCGCTCGCCGTCGGAGAACACCACCAGGGCCTGGGTCCCCTCCGACTTGATGGTGATCGCCGTATCCGCCGGGACGAGCGGCATCAGGCGCCCGCGGTACTGGATCAGCGCGCGGCCGCCCAGCCACTCGACCTTCGCGCACTCGATCTCCTCGAGGCGGGTGACCAGCGACAGCGGCACCGCCTTGAAGCTGCCCTGACCGCCCTTGAACACCAGGAGCGTGGTCTTGTTGTCGACCACCTCGCCCGCCGCGTCGTCGTCGGTCTCGGCGTGGCCGCCGCTGCCCTGAACGCCCTGCGCCACCTGCCGGGCGACGCCGTTCGGATCGACGATCAGCACCACGGCGCCGTCGCCGAGGATCGTGTTGCCGGCAAACATCGGGATGTGGCGAAGCTTCACCGACATCGGCTTCACGACGATCTCCTCCGTGTGGAAGACCTCGTCGACGAGGATGCCGAAGCGCTCCCGCCCGACCTGGGCGACCACCACGAAGCCGGCCTGCTCCGTCTCGGAGCCCGCCTGCGATTGCCCGAGCAGCCCGGTGAGCGACACGATCGGCAGCAGCCGCTCGCGCAGGCGCAGAACCGGCGCGCCGTTGATGCGCTCGACCCGCTGCGCCCCGGCATCGACCCGCACCAGCTCCAGCACCGCCACCTGCGGCAGGGCGAAGCGGTGCTCGCCGGCCCGCACGATCAGCGCCGCCACGATGGCCAGCGTCAGCGGGATCTTGATGGTGAAGGTCGTGCCCCGGCCCGCCGTGGTGGCGATGTCGATCAGGCCGCCGATGGTCTCGATGTTGGTCTTGACCACGTCCATGCCGACGCCGCGGCCCGACACCGAGGTCACCGCCGCCGCCGTGGAGAAGCCCGCGTCGAAGATGAACTTGGCGACCTGCGCGTCGGTCATCCGGTCGACGTCGGCCTGGGCGGCGATCCCGCGCTGTACCGCTTTCTGGCGAATCGCCGCGAGGTTGAGGCCCTTGCCGTCGTCGGCGATCTCGATCGTGATCGTGCCGCCCTCGTGATAGGCGGCGAGCCGGATCGTGCCGCGGGCGGGCTTGCCCGCCGCCACGCGCTCGGCGGTCGATTCGAGGCCGTGATCGGCCGAGTTGCGGACCATGTGGGTCAGCGGGTCCTTGATCACCTCAAGGACCTGCCGGTCGAGCTCGGTCTCGGCGCCGACCATCACGAGGTCGATCTGCTTGCCGAGTTCCGCCGAGAGGTCGCGGACCACGCGCGGCAGCTTCTGCCACGCATTGCCGATCGGCTGCATGCGGGTCTTCATCACGCCGTCCTGCAGCTCGGCCGTGACGTGGGACAGCCGCTGCAACGGCACCTTGTAACTCGAATCCTCGTGCCGGCGGGCGATCTCGAGGAGCTGATTGCGGGTCAGCACCAGCTCCGAGACCATCGTCATCAGGTGCTCGAGCGTCTCGACGCTCACCCGGATCGTCTGGTTGCCCTTGGCGGCCGCAGTGGTCTCGCCCGGGGTCGTCTCGCCCTCGGTGCCGCCCTCAGCCTTCTCGGCGCGCACCGGCTCGGCCTCGACGGCCTCGACCGGTGCCGCACTCGCCTGCGGAGCGGGAGCGGCGGGTTTGGGCGCAGGGGCGGCGGCCGCCACGGGCGGAGGCGCTGCGAAATCCGCTTCTTCCGGCCCCGGCGCCGCCAGGAAGGCGGCCTCGAGGTCGTCGAGGGAGACTTCGCCAGGCTTCAGTTCGCGGACCACCGGATCGGGCAGCACCGGCTCGGGCCGCGGCGGGGGAGCCGCCGGCTCCAATGCCTCGGCCGAGCCCTCGGCCATGCGCTCCAGGGCGGAGATGAGGTCGTCGTCCGACCCCGCCGGCTCAGTGCCGGTGGCCTCCAGATCGGCCAGGATCTCCTTCAGCCGGTCCAGGGTCAGCAGGATCAGCGTCACCGACGCGGAGGTGGCGGGCAGCCCGTCCCGGAACCGGCCCATCAAGGTCTCGGCCGCATGCGCCAAGGCTTCGAGGCGCGGAAGCCCTAGGAAACCGCACGTTCCTTTGATTGTATGGACTAGTCGGAAGATATTCCGAAGGATCGTCTCATTATTCGGATCCTGTTCAAATCGGACGAGCTCTGCATCGACTGTGTCGAGATGCTCGCCGCTCTCAGTCAGGAACTCGCGAAGCAGGTCGTCCATAGGCGCAACTCGTTACCGGAAGAAGGTCTCGCGCACCGTACTTACTCGGGCGCGGTTAGGGAAGCGTTTCAGTTCCTGCCCCGCGCCGGAGTTTTTCAGAATTTCACGCCAGTGTGGTGTTCGAACCCTCATCGGAGGGTTCAACGGATGCTTCGATCACTGTCGGCTCGGCCGTGATCGTCACCTCATCATCCTGGATGGCGAATCGAACACTCATGTCGGCGGCCCGCGCCACGAGGCCGGCATAGAACGGCAGGATGCCGTGGGCATCGACGGTTCCACTCTCGGGGCTGCCGGCCATCAGCTCCTCCACGTGCGGGGGAATGCGGGCATGCGAGCCCTTGGCCTTGAACACGAAGCTCGGCGCCGCGCCGTCGCCGGAGACCACGACGTCGATCGCGCCGCCCCGCGGGATCGCGGTCGTGGCGATCATTACGAGGTTGAGGAGCAGCTTGACCTTGTTCTTGGGAAACAGCGCCTGCGGGGCGCTCCAGGTCAGCTTGGTCTTGTCGTCGGAGAACATGCCCTTGGCGACGCTTTCGGCATCGGCGAGGTCGATCGAGGCGCCGGCCGATCCCGCGGCGCCGAAGGCGATCCGCGCGAATTTCAGCCGCGCCGAGGCCTGCCGGGCGCTCTTGCCGATCAGCTCCAGCGCGAAGGTGCGCATCGATTCGTCCTCGTCGTCCTCCAGGACTTCGAGCCCGTTGACGATCGCGCCGACGGGGCTGATCACGTCGTGGCAGACGCGGGAGCAGAGCAGGGCGGCGAGGTCGAGGCCGTCGAGGGTCAGGGTCGGCGAGTTCGGGGACGACATGGTGCGCTCCGGGGGAATCTGGTTCGGGCGTCTGCGGGCCGGGGCCCCGACTGGCGGCCGTTCGTCGGCCGCCGCATCCGGCGTACACGTCGCCCAAAGGAGCCCGCGCCCAGCGGGTCGGACCGGGGGCGACGGCCGGTCCGCACGGATAAACGCCACGCCGGCCTTTGAAAAGCGTTACCGGGATTGACGGATCGGCGCGGCGGCGCCCGATTCGGGCTGGGCTGTCATGGCCACGGATCGCGAGATGGAGCCGGCGGAGGGAGGGCGCACGTTGTTGGCAGTTGACCCAGGCCATCGACGATCCGTCAAATCCGCCAACCCCTGACGCGGAGCTCCACCCCATGCAGTCCGCCCCGACCCTGCGCGAGAGCCTGCAGCCCCGCCTGCCCCTCGCGGATCCGGAGGCGGCGCGAGCCCGGCTCGCCGAGATTGCGCCCGCTCTCCCGCCGGGTTTCCTGACGCCGCCCTGTCGTGACCTGCTCCTGGGTCTCGCCGACCATTCCCCCTTCCTCTGGCGGGCGTGCCTGCGGGCGCCGGAGCGGCTGGTCGCGCTGCTCGAACAGCCGCCCGATGCGGCGAGCCGGGAGATTATCGCCCGCCAGCGCGCAGTCGGCGCCGCCTGCGGGGTCAATCCCGACCTCGCCGAGGTCGGAAAGCGGCTGCGGGCCAACCGGGAGGCACATGCGCTCCTTGTGGCGCTGGCGGATCTCGGCGGCGGCTGGGATGTCGCGGCGGTCACCCGGGCGCTGTCCGGCTTCGCCGACGCCTCGGTGAGTGCGGCGACCGAGGCGCTGCTCCGGCAGGGACTCGCGACCGGTCGGTTCCGGGCGCCGGATCCGGACGCGCCGCAGGCCGGATCGGGGCTGATCGTCCTGGGGCTGGGCAAGCTCGGTGGCGGCGAGCTGAACTATTCGAGCGATATCGATCTCGTGATCTTCTACGAGAACGAAGCCGCAGCGGCCGCGACCGGGGGCGACCCGAAGCCCTTCTTCGTCAAGCTCGCGCAGGGGCTGGTGAAGCTCCTGTCCGACCGGACCGCCGAGGGCTACGTCCACCGCATCGACTACCGCCTGCGGCCGGACCCAGGCTCCACCGCGGTGGCCCTCTCCACGGGCTTCGCCTTCGATTACTATCAGACGCTGGGCCAGAACTGGGAGCGGGCCGCCTTCGTCAAGGCCCGGCCGATCGCGGGCGACATCCCGGCCGGCGCGGCGTTCCTCGCCGAACTCGCGCCGTTCATCTGGCGGCGGCACTTCGACTTCCCGGCAATCGCCGAGATCCACGCCCTCAAGCGGCAGATCCACATGGTCCGCGGCCACGACACCATCGCGGTCGCCGGCCACGACATCAAGATCGGCCGCGGCGGCATCCGGGAGATCGAGTTCTTCGTCCAGACGCAGCAGTTGGTCTTCGGCGGGCGCAAGCCGAGCCTCCGGGGACGCGGCACCGTGGCAATGCTCGGCGGCCTCGCTGCGGCGGGCTGGATCGACGGACGCGCCCGCGACGAGCTGACCGAGGCCTACGGGTTCCTGCGCACCCTGGAGCACCGGATCCAGATGGTCCGCGACGAGCAGACCCAGCGCCTGCCGACCGGCATCGAGGCGCTGACCGGGCTCGCCTTGTTCGCGGGCTTCCCGGATCTCGCGGCCTTCGAGACGGCGCTGCTTCACCATGCCGGCCGGGTCCAGGGGCATTACGACCTGCTGTTCGAGGCCGAGACGGTCGCAGACGACATCCTCGTCTTCGGCGAGTCAGAACCGGAGCCGGCCACCTTGGAGCGGCTCGGCGCCTTCGGGTTCCGCGATCCGCCGCGCGCCTGGGAGACCGTGCAGGGCTGGCATCTGGGGCGCCGCCCGGCCCTGCGAACCGGGCGGGCGCGGGAAATCCTGGCCGAGATGCTGCCAGCGCTGCTCCAGGCGCTCGGCGGCACCGCCGACCCGGACGAGGCGTTGCTCGCCCTCGACCGCGCCTTCGCGCGGATGCCCGCCGTGGCCGAGCTCCTGGCGATCCTGCGCTCACACGAGCGCCTGCGCCTGCTGTTCGCCGACATCCTCGGGACGGCACCGCGCCTCGCCGACACCGTCGGCCTGAGCCCGCACGTCCTCGACACCGTGCTGGACGCGGATTTCGTGAGTCCGCCCCTGGATCCCGCCGCGGTCGAGGCCCAGTACCGGATGCTCGTGGGACAACCGGCGAGCCACGAGGAGGTCCTCGACCGCTGCCGGGACGCCACACGGCAGATGGCCTTCGTCACCGGCGCACGCCTCCTGTCGGGCATCCTGACGCCGCGGCAGGCCGGCGAGGCCTACACGGCGATCGCGGAGGCAACGGTGGCCCTGAGCCTGGAGGCGGAGGAACGCCGCTTCGCCCAGGACCACGGCGCGGTGCCCAAGGGGCGCTGCTGCGTCCTGGCACTGGGCCGGCTCGGGTCCCGGCAGCTCAGTACCGCATCCGACCTCGACCTCGTGTTCCTGTACGATTTCGATGCCGAGGACCGCATCAGCGACGGCAGGCGGTCGCTCGACGCCGTGGTCGCCTACAACCGGCTGGCGCAGCGCCTGTTCGCAGCGCTCACCACCGCGACGCGGCGGGGACGGCTCTATGCGGTCGACCTGCGGCTGCGGCCCTACGGCAGCCACAGCCCGCCGGCCGTGCAGCTCTCGGGCTTTACGGCCTATCACCGGGACGGGGCGGAACCCTGGGAGCACATGGCCCTCGCCCGCGCCCGGGTGGTGGCCGGTGACGCGACCCTGGGGGCCGCCGTCACAGCCGAGATCGCCGCCATTCTTTCCCAACAGCGCGAGCCGGCCAAAGTCTGCGCCGAGGCGGGGGCGATGCGGGCGCTCGTCGCTCGGGAGCGCGGCCATGCCGGCCCCTACGACCTGAAGCTCGCCCCCGGCGCCTTGTTCGACCTCGATTTCCTGGCCCAGGCCATCGTGCTGAGCCACGCCCACGACTGGCCGGACTGCATCGGCCTTGGCGCGGAGGCCCTTTTCCGCTGGGTTGCGGGGCGCGGCCTGCTGCCGGACGAGGCGGCGGAGTCCCTCGCCGAGACCTACCGGTTCCTCGACGCGGTCTATCAATGGCAGCGGCTGGTGATGGTCGATCCCACCACGGAGCCGTCCGAGACGGCAGCACGGCAGATCGCCAAGGCGGTGGGCCTGCCGGACGCGCGAAGCCTCGCGGCGGACCTGTGCCGTCACCGGCGCCGAAGCCAGGCCCTGCTCGCGCGGATCCGGCGCACGGTGGCTTGAATCGCATCCCCGCCGATGCATCCTGCCAGCGGCAGCGGCAGCGTCGGCACCTGAGCCGGGAGACGGACCGGATCGCAGATCGAGCGCCGGATTCGTACTCCAAACCGTCGACATCGCGTGCTGGCTCGGGCATTCAGAGCGGTCTGGGAGGAACCATGACGGGCGCGGCGACGATCTCGGGGCCTGAGCGTGAGCGGATCGCCGCAGCGCTCGCCGAGATCGCCTGCGCGGCGGGCGAGATTCTGCGCCGCTATCACCGGGCTCCCTGCCCCCACGCCCTGAAGCCGGACGGCACCCCGTGGAGCGCCGCCGACGTGGAGGCCGAGGATCTGATCGTCGCCGCCCTGGCCGAGCGATTCCCCGGGATCGCGGTCGTGGCGGAGGAGCGCATGGCCGCGGCACGGGGCGACGTGGTGGTGCCGGCCGACACCTTCTTCCTGGTCGATCCCCTGGACGGCACCCGCGACTTCCTGGCCGGAACGCACGACTACTCGGTCAACATCGCCCTGGTGGCGGGCGAGCGCCCGGTGGCGGCGGCCCTGGCGGCGCCGGGCTTCGACCGGGTCTGGTGGGCGGGCACCGCCGCCGTCGAGGCCGTCGTGACCGCCGGCCGCCCCGGCCCCAGGCGACCGGTGCACGCGCGGGCCGTGCCGGAGGGCGGCCTCCTGGCGCTCGGCAGCCGCCGACACGGCGATGCCGAATCCATGACTTGCCTCGCCGCCCTCCCGGTGATGGAGACGCGCCAAGTCGGCTCCGCGCTCAAGTTCGGCCTGATTGCGGCCGGGGAAGCGGACATTTACGTGCGCTGCGGCCCGACCATGGAATGGGATACCGCGGCCGGCGACCACCTCGTGGCGACCGCCGGGGGCTGCGTGGTGGTGCCGGGCGGCGGCCCGATCCGCTACGGGCAGCACGGGCCCAACCACCGCAACGGGCCCTTCGCGGCGCTCGGCGACCCGTCCCTGGCCCAGCGCCTCACCCTGCCCGCCTCCTGCGGCACGCGCGGCGGCCGGCCGACGCTCAGCGCGACGTCGTAGGCGCCGCGTCCGGCTGGTCGCGCAGGCCCGGCCACGCAGCCTCCGCCTGGCCGGCGAGGCCGGGATCGGCCAGGAACCGGGCGCGGCGCCCCGCGTCCCGGAACAGGTAGAGGCGATCGCCGATCACCGCGAAGACCAGGGGATCGGCATCCACCAGGCGGCCTTCCAGGATGCCGGCGCCGTCGTAGCCCCCGAGCCGGGGGGCATAGGTGGCCGGATCGTCCCGGAAGGCCTCGCGGTTGGCGCTGCTGGCGAAGCGCCAGACCCGTCCGCCCCAGGTCAGCTCGAACCGGCCCGTCCCGGCGCGCGGCCCGTCCGCCAGAAAATAGGTGACCGGATCGAAGCCGTTGAGCGTCAGCAGCGCGATCGGCGCCCCCACCGGCTCGCCCGCCGCCGGCCGGGCCAGCATCAGGGCGGCGCAGACAGCAAGAGCGCGGGTCCGGCGCGACCTGAGGGATCCGGGGCTGCGGGCTGCGGGGTCAGGACGCGTTAACCACATCTTGCGAATTCCCCTGGAAGCTGGTCCCACTCGTCCGACCGGACCCCTGCGGGACCGCGGACCCGGGCGGATGCGTCTCCCGGGCCGCGGCCGGTGCCGGCCCGGCAGGACGAGAGCGGCACAGATCCATCGCACGAACCGTTAATCGAACCGGGCGAGGAGACAACGATGACGGCACGAGACGATCGCGGCCCCGACCGGCGCCGCTTGCTGCGCGCGGGCCTCGCCCTGGCGCTCGGTGCCCCCCTGGGCGCCTCCCTCGACATGCCCGGCACCGCCCTGGCGCGTGGCGAGGATGCCGACACCCCCGAGACATTCCGCCCCGGCGAGGTCGTGGAATCGGGCCACCGGTTCTTCGGATCGGTCTCCCGTGGCCTCGCGCTGACCGTCGAGGAGGCGGGCCGGCGCTGGGGCGAGCCGAACGGCTACATCCTCGGCCAGGAGGGCGGCGGCGCCGTTGTGGCGGGCGTCCGCTACGGCGAGGGCACGCTCTACACCCGCAATGCCGGCCAGCGG
The DNA here is from genome assembly GCF_022829295.1 of Methylobacterium sp. J-088. GTDB lineage: Bacteria > Pseudomonadota > Alphaproteobacteria > Rhizobiales > Beijerinckiaceae > Methylobacterium. The sequence continues at coordinate 37,451 of NZ_JAKSYH010000103.1, read as the reverse complement.
CGCATCTACTGGCAGGGGCCGTCGGTCGGCTTCGACGTGGGCGGCGACGGGGCGCGCACCATGATGCTCGTCTACAACCTGCCGAACGTGCGCGACTTGTACCGGCGCTTCGGCGGCGTCGACGGCTCGGCCTACCTCGTCGGCGGCTTCGGCATGACCGCGGTGGTCAACGACCGGATCATCGTGGTGCCGATCCGCAGCGGCGTGGGCGCACGGCTGGGGATCAATGTCGGCTATCTGAAGTTCACCCGGGAGCCGACTTGGAACCCGTTTTGATCCGAAACCCGTTTTGACGCTGCGGCGAGACGATTGGATTTCGCCCTTCGTATCAACCTGGGCTAGAGTGAAGACGGGCCGGGTCTTCCGGCCGGATGCGCGGGTTGTTCCCTCGTGATCGAAGCGGTGATGATCTTCGCGCTGGGCTTCCTGGCGGCGAGCCTGTGCGGCCTGCTGCTGCTGCCGGCCCTCAACGCCCGGGCCGCCCGGCTGGCCCGGCGGCGGGCCGAGGCGCGCCTGCCCCTGTCGCCAGCTGAGATCGCGGCCGAGCGCGATTTCCTGCGCGCCCAGTTCGCCGTCCAGCAGCGCCGCCTGGAGCGCAAGGCCGAGACCGCGGAGGCCAAGCGCCAGACCGAGATGGCGGCGCTCGGTGCCGGGACCATGCGGGTCGCCGCGCTCACGCGCGATGTCGCGGCCCGGGATTCCGAGATCGCCCAGGTCCAGGCCAAGACCCGGGAACTCGAGACCGAGCTCGTCCTCGCCCGCGACGACGGCACCGCGAGCCTCGCCACGCTCCAGGCCCTCGAAGACGCCCATGCCGACCTGCTCGACACGCTCCTGGGCCTGCGGCAGACCGCACGGCAGGCATCCGGTCCGGATGCCGAGTCAGCCGAGCGCGATGACCTGCGCGCGAGCCTCAAGGCGGCCGAAGAGGCCTTGGCGTTGACGCTCGCGGACCGCTCGGCCGACCGGCAGGCCGGCATCGAGCGCGAGAACGCGGATCTGCGCCGGCGGATCGTCGAAGTGGCCGACGCCGTGACGAGCCCGGGCCGCATGCCCCGGGCCGCCCATCCGGTTCCGCAGCCGGAACGGGTCTGACCGGGCTCCGACGCTCTCACCTGGCGGGTGGGCGCAAACCGGCGCCGGCTCGCCTTGTTTCGACCACGCAAAGGCCCCATCGCAACGCGGACGCCTTCTGCACATCTCCATTTCCCAAGATGGTACGGACACCCATGCGCCTGAAGCCAATCGTTCTCGCCGTCATGGCGGCCACTGCCCTGACGCTGCCGGCCTCGGCGCAGCAGACGAAGCGCGGCAACGAGACCCTGAAGAAGTACTGCACCGGCGACTACCTGACCTATTGCGGCAATCTGGCCCCCGACGATCCGGCCACCGATGCCTGCTTCCAGAAGAACTGGAAGAAGCTCAGCGAGAACTGCCGCCGGGCGATCGACGCCTACGAGGCCGAGCAGGGCCAGAGCACCCCGTCCAAGGGTCGGCAGGGCGCGCAGGACGGCAAGGACCGCCGCGGCTGAGGCGAGTCTCCCCGTCGCGGCCGCGACCTGTTGCGGCCGCGCGCTCGCGCCCGCGCCCCGCAACCGCTAAGCTCGGGCTCCCGCCGGCGCCCGCGCGCCGGTGCCGAGCCTGCCGGACCCGCGCGCGATGTTGTCGAACCCCGCCCTGAAGCTCCTTGCCGTGTCCGGCCTCGCCGCCCTGGCGCTCGCCGCCTGCGGACGGCGCGGCGCCCTGGAACCGCCCCAGACCACCGCCCCCGTGGGCTCCGCCGCGCAGGCGGGCGCGGACACGGTGAACGGCCGCCGGACCCTGCCGGTCTCGGTGGGCCTCGGCAGCGGCGCGCCTGAACCGGACCCGGCCTCGGTCCGCGCCGGGGACGAGCTGTCGACGGCGGCCGTGCCGCCGGGGGGCACCGAGGCTCCGGTCCAGACCAGCCGCGGTGCGCGGCGGGGCTACCGCGTCCCGAAGGAACCTTTTATTCTGGATCCGCTGCTGTAGAGGGCGGAGGCCGGGGCTCCGCGACGCGGCTGTGTGCTCCCGGTCATCCATCCCTCGGGCGCGCCCTGCGACCCGGACCGGATGTTTCACGGGAAACATTCCGTCCCCGGCGCCAGACGAGATACGGCCGAGATGCACCATTTCCACTACCGCGACGGCCGGCTCCACGCCGAGGACGTCGACCTGACGGATCTCGCCGCTGAGGTCGGCACCCCGTTCTACTGCTACAGCACCGCAACGCTGGAGCGGCATTACCGCGTCTTCGCCGAGGCCTTCGCGGGGGACGACGCCTTGGTCTGCTTCGCCATGAAGGCGAATTCCAATCAGGCGGTGCTGCGCACTCTGGCGGCCCAGGGCGCCGGGATGGACATTGTCTCGGGCGGCGAGCTGCACCGGGCGCTGGCGGCCGGGGTCGATCCCGGCAAGATCGTCTTCTCCGGCGTGGGCAAGACCCGCGGCGAGATGGAGGCCGCGCTCAACGCCGGCATCTTCTGCTTCAACGTCGAGAGCGAGCCCGAACTCGTGGCCCTGTCCGAGACCGCCACGGCTCTCGGGCTCACGGCACCGGTCTCGATCCGGGTGAATCCGGACGTCGATGCCGGCACCCACGCCAAGATCTCCACCGGCAAGTACGAGAACAAATTCGGCATCCCGATCACCCGGGCGCCGGCGGTCTACGCCGCTGCGGCCACATTGCCGGGCCTCGCGGTCCACGGCGTCGACATGCATATCGGCAGCCAGATCACCGATCTGGCCCCGTTCGCCGATGCGGCGCGGCTGCTGGCCGACCTCGCCCGGCAGCTCCTGGCGGCGGGCCATCCGCTGCGCCACATCGATTTCGGCGGCGGCCTCGGCATCCCCTACCGCGACGACAACGCCCCGCCCCCCGACCCGGCGGCGCTCGCCGCGACCCTCCGGCCGCATTTCGCGCCGCTCGGCCTGCGACCGGTCTTCGAGATCGGCCGGATGATCGCCGGCAATGCCGGGATCCTGGTGACCCGGGTGCTCTACGTGAAGCACAGCGAGGGACGCACCTTCGTGATCGTCGACGGGGCGATGAACGACCTGATCCGCCCGACCTTGTACGAGGCCTATCACGGCCTGCGCCCCGTGGCCGAGCCGGGGCCCGACACCCCGTGGCGCGTGGTCGACGTGGTCGGCCCGGTCTGCGAGAGCGGCGACTATCTCGCCCTCAACCGCGAGATGCCCGACGTGAAGGCCGGCGACCTGATCGCCGTGATGAGCGCGGGCGCCTACGGGGCGGTCCAGTCCTGCACCTACAACACGCGGCCCCTGGTGCCGGAGGTTCTGGTGCGGGGCGGCCAAGCCGCGACCGTGCGTCCGCGCCTCGACGTCGAGGCGCTCGTCGCCCTCGACCGGGTGCCGGACTGGCTGGCGTGAGCGGCATCCCGGAGGGCGCGGCGGCTGCCGGCCCCCTCCCCCTGTCGATCTTCGTCATCGCCCACAACGAGGCGGACCGGATCGGCGCCACGATCCGGGCGGTGCGCGCCCTGACCGACGACCTCGTGGTGGTCGATTCTGGTTCCACGGACGGCACGCAGGCATTGGCCGAATCGCTCGGCGCGCGGGTGATCCACAATCCGTGGCCGGGCTATGGGCCGCAGAAACGCTTCGCCGAGGAGCAGTGCCGCCATGTCTGGCTCCTGAACCTCGATGCCGACGAGGTAGTGCCGGGGATTCTCGCGCGGGAGATCCGCGCCTTGTTCGCGACTGGCGAGCCGACGAAGCCGGCATGGCGGATCGGCATCGCCGAGATCTTTCCGGGTGAGGCGCGCCCGCACCCGCTCGCCTACACGCTGACTCCGGTGCGGCTCTACCGGAAGGATCGCGGCCGCTACGCCGCCTCCCCGGTCCACGACCGGGTGGCGCTGGAACCGGGGGTGACGGCGGGACGCCTCAAGGGCGTGATCCACCATTTTTCGGTGCGCTCGCTCGGCGACCAGCTCGACAAGCTCAACCGCTACTCGGACCAGCAGGCGGACGACCTGGAGGCCCGGGGGGTGGTGATTCCGAGCTGGCGGGTGTTCGTCGAGCTGCCGGGCAATTTCCTGAAGGCCTATCTCGGCCGCCGGCATTTCGTGCGGGGCACCTACGGCTTCCTGACGGCGATGAACTACGCGATCTCACGGCATCTGCGCATCGCCAAGCACGTCGAGCGCCGCCGCGTGGCGACAGCCCGCCGGGATCGGGTTGACCCGCCCGGCCCGACCTTCTAGATCCAAGGCGCCGGAGACGTGGCCGAGCGGCTGAAGGCACTCGTTTGCTAAATGAGCATACCCAGAAATGGGTATCGAGGGTTCGAATCCCTCCGTCTCCGCCACTTGCGTGGCCTAAGTTACTGCTATATCTCTCAAAATTGGAACGGCTGAAGTAGCCAGCCCACGTTGCGCCCCACATTTCAAAACGGCTTGCACTGGATTTTATCGGACGATGTAACCTCGCGTGCGCGAGGGCGAAACTCGATGGTCGCTATCATCGCCAACGCCGATATCGTCGAGAATCACTCCGATAGCTCAACCGGAGTGAGGACCCATTCGGCGACGGTCATGCTCGATGGCGAACACATGACTGTAGAGGTTGGCCACCCAGCTCCGCCCCTCGACCGTTAGATCGAGAAAGCGGATTGCGTCCCCGATGACCGGCTCGATCTTGCCCCAGAAAAACGCCGGGTACCGCTCCGCGAGGTCAGCCGAGTTGGCATAGCCAAGCTGGCGGTCGAAGCCGACTTCGGCGAACTCGTGGAACAGCGCGTTCAGTTTGCGGGGGTAGAGCGGATCGCCGAGTTGTCCGATCAGGTCGGCCGCACGCATCAGGCCGGCTTCGGTCCCGGTTTCCCGGTGCTCGCCGTCCGCGGGCACGGGGAAGCGGGTCAGCTCGATGGCGCGCATCACCCGCTGCGCATCTACGAGATCATGCGTGCCAAAGCGCTCCTGCACCGCCAGCTTCGAGCGCTCGATGTGATAGGGCGCCAGCGCTGCGTCGGATGCCCCACGAGGCAGACCGATAGTGGTGCCCTGGGCGTCGATGACGAAGGCGTTTGCCCGGTCGCCTGAGCAGACCCCGCGCACGTAGCCGATGTCGTGGTACAGGGCCGCCAGGATCATGTGCAGCCAATCCTCTGGTGTGATGCCCTTGTCGAGGAACCGGCCGCGCAGGATGTCCTGAGCCACGAGGGTGACGAGGGCGGTATGGTCGCCATCGTGGTAGAGCGCGTCGCTGCCGACGATGCGCTCGATGGTCAGACGTGCGGACGCCTCGATCACCTCGGCAAAACGTGGCTCGCGACTGCCGAAAGTGCGCTGGTAGGTGAGCGCGAGGTGCTCGCCGAGCGCGTTGGCCAGCATCTTCGTCACATCGAACATAGCTGGTGCCTCGCAGACTGAATGCACGCCGACACTGCCCGCTGTGTCGATCAGCACCATGACATCATGTGAGCAGCGGCCCATACTGTGGAAACGGCTCGTACAGTATCGAGGCGTCGATCTCCGAGGCAGGCCCGTAGGATCTTATAGCCGCCGTGGCTGCGCGCGCATTCCCCGGCTCGGCCGGTCCAGAGATCGAGGCGCTGGCCGGTACCATCGAGCGCGTCACCTTCCACAGCCCTGAGACCGGCTTCTGCGTGCTCAAGGTCCAGGCGCGGGGTAAGCGCGATCTCGTGCCGGTGATCGGCCATGCCCCCGCCATCGCGGCCGGCGAGTGGATCACCGCCACTGGCATCTGGCACACAGATCGCCAGCACGGCGTGCAGTTCAAGGCCGACACCCTCAAGGTCACACCACCCACCGGGGTCGAGGGCATCGAGAAGTACCTCGCGTCGGGGCACATGCGCGGCATCGGCCCCGCCATGGCCAAGCGCATCGTCGCGGCCTTCGGGGAATGTACCTTCGAGATCATCGAGGCTGAGCCGCAGCGCCTGCCCGAGGTCGCCGGTATCGGTCCGAAGCGCGCTGCCCGCATCATCGCCGGCTGGGCCGAGCAGAAGGCCGTGCGCGAAATCATGCTGTTCCTACACGCCCACGGTGTCGGAACGGCTCGGGCGGTGCGGATCTTCAAGACCTACGGTCACGACGCCATCGTGGTCATGACCGAGGATCCGTATCGGCTGGCCAAGGACATCCGCGGCATCGGCTTCAAGACCGCCGACGCCATTGCGATGAAGCTCGGGCTGACCCCGGAGGCACCGCAGCGGCTGCGGGCGGGCATCTCGTTTGCCCTTCAGACCGCGACCGACGGCGGCCACTGTGCGCTACCCGTGGCGGAGCTGATCAAGCTCGCGGGCGAACTGCTCGGCGTCGAGGCGACGCTGATCCGCTCGGCGCTGCTCGACGTGCTGAACACCGGTGAGGTCGTGCAGGACATCCTCGGCGATAAAGCGTGCATCTTCCTGGCCGGGCTGCACGCCGCCGAGCGAATGATTGCCGAGCGGTTGCTTCGCCGAACGAAAGGCACGCCGCCCTGGCCCGAGATTGACCTCGCCCGCGCGCTGCCCTGGGTCCAAGAGAAGACCGGCAAGGCACTGTCACCTTCGCAGAGTGAGGCCGTCCGCCGTGTGCTCGGCGCCAAGCTCGCGGTGATCACCGGCGGTCCGGGTGTGGGTAAAACTTCGACGCTCGACACGATCCTGCGCATCCTGCGGGCGAAGGGCCTGCAGGTGATGCTCGCTGCCCCGACCGGCCGGGCGGCCAAGCGTATGACTGAGCAGACGGGGCTTGAGGCCAAGACGATCCACCGCCTGCTGGAGATCGACCCGAAGCACGGCGGTTTCTCGCGCAACGAGGACAACCCGCTCGCCTGCGACCTGCTAGTGATCGATGAGACCTCAATGGTCGATGTGCCGCTGATGAACGCCCTGACCAAGGCGATTCCCGAACACGCGGCGCTGCTCCTGGTTGGGGACGTTGACCAGCTGCCCTCCGTGGGACCTGGGCAGGTCTTGGCGGACGTCATCGCTTCGGGGGCTATTCCGGTCGCGCGGCTGACTGAGGTGTTTCGGCAGGCGGCCGAGAGCCGGATCGTGGTGAACGCACACCGGATCAACGCCGGAAAAATGCCCGAACCAGCCGCACGGGGCGCGGACAGCGATTTCCACCTGATCGAGATCGACGAGCCCGAGCCCGCGGTGGCGACGCTGATCCAGGTGGTTACGAAGCGTATCCCGGCCCGCTTCGGCCTCGATCCGGTGCGCGACATCCAGGTGCTTACCCCGATGCAGCGCGGCGTGCTCGGCGCGCGCAACCTCAACCATGAGCTACAGGCGGTGCTGAACCCGAACCCCTCCGTCTCGGTGGAGCGGTTCGGCTGGCGCTTCTCACCTGGGGACCGGGTGATGGAGAGCCAAAACGATTACGAACGGGAGGTGTTCAACGGTGATCTCGGCACGGTGGCACGCATTGATGAGGAGGAGGGTGCGGTGATCGTCGATTTCGAGGGGCGGGAGGTGACCTACCCCTATGGCGAGCTCGACACGCTGGTACCGGCCTACGCAACAACCATCCACAAATCGCAGGGCTCGGAGTACCCGGCGGTGGTGATCCCGCTCGCCATGCAGCATTGGACCATGCTGGCGAGGAACCTCCTGTACACGGGGGTGACCCGCGGCAAGCGACTCGTCGTGCTGCTCGCACAACGCAAGGCGCTCGGGATCGCGGTCCGCGGCGGCAACATGCGGCCGCGCTGGACCAAGCTTCGGGAATGGCTCAGTGCAACAGCACAGCCTCTGTAGCGGCTGTCACGAATGACCAAGGGCATCGCCGCCGAGTTGCGCAAAAAGCGTTAGGGGTAAGTTCGCTCCAGAGGCACAACTCGTTAGGGGACGTCGTCGATGGTGAGGCCGCCGCACCCTGATCGTGTTCGGACCAGTGCCCTGGACTTCTGGTTGGCCCGGAGCGCCATCGCCTGCGTGGCTGGCCTCCAGTTGCTCGTTGTGAACGACTTCTCGCTCGGACCCCGCTGGCTCGCCCCGACGCTCGAACTCGCGCTGCTGGTGCCTCTCTCGGCCGCCACGGCCTGGAACCAAAGTCGGGCGTGGCGCGCCACGACAGACGCACATTGGGCCGAGGTGCAACGCCATCATCGCCTGATCCGCAGGATGGCACTTTTCATGACGGCGCTGGTCACCGTGGCGAACACCGCTGCCCTTGCGGCCCTGGTCCGCACCCTCCTGAAAGGCCAGGCATCAGGCGGCTCAACCTTGCTCGTGGATGCCCTCAATATCTGGGGCACCAATATCGTCATTTTCGCCCTGTGGTTCTGGACGACAGATCGCGGCGGCGCGGCCCTGCGTGGCCATCCAAGTGCGCGGGATCCTGATTTTCTGTTCCCACAAATGACACTTCCACAGCAGTCCGCGGCGGAGCCGTTCGTGCCGGGTTTCATGGACTACCTGTTTCTGGCCTTCACCAACGCCACCGCCTTCTCGCCCACCGATACGCTGCCGCTGACACCGCGCGCGAAATTGCTGATGATGGCTGAGGCGTTGATCTCTCTGCTCACTGTGGCCCTAGTGGCCGCCCGCGCCGTCAACATCCTGGCGTGATCAGGCAGCAGACTTGGAAGGCCTGCTAGGTGCAGGCGGCCAGCCGCACGCCACCGCTTCAGGATCGGCGCGCGCGCCCGAGGTAGCGCAGCCGCCGATGGGAGGCGGTCGAGCTTCTCGTGAGCCTGAACCCAGCGCGAGGCTGGAAACCAATCCCAAAGGTCGCCGCACGGCCACGCTGACCACGGCAGCCCATAATCGATATTTGGACGGATTGAGGTGCAGCGGCGCGACTGACCAGACGCAAGTGAGCGGCGTGCCGTTCTCTGCAGCTCGCGATACATCTTTAACTCGCTCTTTAATACCGTAAGCGAGCATTAACGCTGATCGGGCATCGTTGTGAGTCTGATTGATCAGCCATTCGGACCAAAGGGGTCCGCCCAGTTGAGACGGGAAACAACCAGTCTATGCCTCGCCTGCTCGAACTGCTGCGTTGGAGATTTCAGGTTCTTTTTGCCTGGAAGCCAACCCGTGCTCAGGTTCTGCCCCTGATCCTGGGAGTTTACGCCCTAGCGGGATGGGGAGCCTACGCGAATAAGGCTTCAGCCAACCGCGATCTCGCAACTCAGGTCACCCTCCTTCAGACGGAGCTAAACGAGCTGGTAGGCCGCCAGAAAAAGTTGGAGCAGGCAAACACCGACCTCGTTCGTGAGTGGCAAGGCAAACTCGCCTCTGCTCGTGAGGAACTCGGCCAAGCGCTTGCGGCCCGCGACACAGCGAAGAGTCAGCTTGCCGGTTCACAGCTTAAGCTTAGCGCCTCGAAGAAGCGCCTCGATCAGGCTCGTGATCGAGTAACTGAAACAGGCAGCATCAAAGCCGCCGAGCCCTCGAAGAAGGCCACGAGTAAGCCATAGAGCAGCCTGATGGGTCAGCCTCCGGCGTGATGAACTCAGACACGCGCCGTTTCCATGGGGACTGAACCTCTGGATAGCTGGTTGCGAAGCCCTGATCGTGCCCTTCTGCCGCGATGCATCGCTGCCTCCGAGGGCAGATCAACGGTGAGCCTCAGGACCAGGACACGAAAGCGGTGACGCAAGCCCTCGATAGCATTGCAAGCGTGCTAGATGGTACGGGTGAGTACCGGGTGCTGCGGCGTCTCGGACCGTTCGTCGATTGCGTTGATCCACCGAACGAGCCGACTTTCATCGGTCTGATCCTCGACACAGAGACTACGGGCGTCGATCACGCGCGCGATGAGGTGATCGAGCTTGGCATCATCAAATTCGAGTACGGCGCGAGCGGTCGCGTCTACCGCGTGATCGAGACGCTCAATCAGCTCCATCAACCGCGCAAACCGATCCCGTCCGAGATAACGCGCCTTACTGGCATCACGGATGCCGACGTGGCTGGTCAGCGGATCGATGACGCGGCCGTACATGCATTGGCAGCCGACGCGGCGGTGGTGATCGCTCACAATGCACGCTTCGACCGCGAGATGTGCGAAAGCCGCTGGCCGATCTTCACCGAGAAGAATTGGGCGTGCTCGTGCCATCAGGTGCCGTGGCGTGATGAGGGCCATGAGGGCATGAAGCTCGGCTACCTGCTGATTGACTACGGCTTCTTCCATAATGGGCATCGAGCCATCGACGACTGCCATGCCCTCCTGGCACTCCTGGCGGCTCCACTGAGGACCTCCGGTCGCCTTGCCCTGTCGTGCCTCCTCGAAATTGCACGCAAGCCGACCGTGCGCATCTGGGCCGCAGGTTCACCAATCTCCACAAAGGACGCGCTGAAGGCTCGAAGCTATCGCTGGAGCGGTCAGCGGCGGTGTTGGTACATCGATGTCGAGGAGGACCGGTTCGAGATTGAGCGGACCTTCCTCAGTCAAGAAATCTTCCGGCGCGAGGTCCTGGACCTTCCCGCCGACCGGATCACTGCGCGAGATCGGTTCTCTTCGAGGACGAATCCAGAAGTAATGAGATAATTACTCAAGCTATCCCGGAACAATATTACGTGTGTCGAACTTCGATCAATCACAGAAGCGGTGCGGTTCGACCTGTCCACTCCGGCGGCTGCTGATCCTGACTAACACGCAGGCGGCGCCATTCCAGTCCGGAGAACGCGGCTTCGTACGAGGAGTCCGCTTCAATCGGTAACGCTGCCTGCGCCTCGGCCCAGAATCGTGCGGTCAGCGCCGGGTCGGCATCCCAAGCCGCACGCCACCACGTCAGGATCGGCTCGCGCGCTCGCGCAAGCGCTGCCGCCGAGGGTAGCCGGTCACGTTTCTCGTGCTGGTTGACCCGGCGCGAGGCTGGAAACAGGTTCCATAGGTCACCACACGGCCACGCCGACCACGGCAGCCCATGGTCGATATCGAGCGTCTCGAGGCGCAGCGGTGCGCCCGACCAAACACAAATCAGTGGTGCGCCGGACCCCGCGAGCCTTGCCGCGGCAAAGCGCGCTAGAGCAGTGTCGCGCGTTGGATCCTGCCAAACGAGGTGCGCCTCGACCTCGCCCGGCGAACAAGCCCGGCCCATGCGCACGGCATAGCCTCGAATCAGCCGCGCCCATTCTGAAACGAGCACGGGCTCGACCCAGGCGCCAAGCCGCAGAAGGGTGCGCCACAGCGGCCCTGGCACCGACAGGTAGCCCCAGGCCGAGAGGACATCCGGCGTGAGCGTCACAGCGCCGGACACCCGCACTGTTCGGCCCGCCCCCTCGAAAACGGGCGCACCTCCGTTCGGGTAGGTCGTATAGCGGGCCGGCATAGTGAGGATGGTCCGTCGCGCTTCGCCAAGCGCCGCAACGAGTGCGTCCGCCCGTGGGCCTGTAAATCGCGTCCCAATGCGTAGGTCACCCGCTACCACCGCGAGCGACAGCAGCGCACGGAAGCCAGCCTTGGCAAAGCCGAGGCCTTCAGGACCAGCGTTGCGGGGTCCTTGTGGGAGACCTTCGGCAACAAGCGGCAGATAGGCGCGCAGCCAGTTAAGGGCCACAGCGCCCATTGGAATAAGCACGCGGTCAGTTCCGTCCGCCGCTGGCTTTGCGAGCGAAGAGGCGGTGTCGGCGATCTTCGCGACCGCGCGCAACAACCCGAGCTTGTAGGTCGAGGACTTATCGTCGTTGAGCACGATACCGCGAACCAGCGACAGGCCGAGACTGCCATCGTCGGGTAGGCGGAGCACCACAGTGGTCCAGGCTACGTCGGACCGGCCGAGGCCGTCGGCTTCATCGAGAACCCGCAAAACAGCGAGGCCATGCTCACGTGCGAGAGCCTCGATCTCCCCGAGCGTGGTCGGGTACATTGCGCGTTCTGGCTCGCTTGAGCCATGGCGCAGGGTCAGGACGAGGACGCCACCGGGCTTGAGCAGCGTGGTCAGCTTGCGAAAGGCGCGCGGGCGTTCGGGCGGCGGCATGTGCATCCACACGGCCGAGAGGAGCACGAGGTCGTAGTTCAAGCCGAGGCGATGGACCGCGGCAAGCGCTGGCAAGCGATAATCGATCCAGCGCAGACCAGGATGGCGCCGAACGCCTTCAGCTCGCATCCCGGCTGCGGGTTCCACAGCCACCACCTCATAGCCCTGACCGGCCAACCACGCTGCATCGCGGCCCGAGCCGGCGCCGACGTCAAGGGCGACGAGTCCGGCACCGGCAGGCATAAGGTCGCCGACAGGTGCCCATAGCGCCTCAGCGGAGAGGCTTTCGTAGCGTACCGCAAGGGCAGCCGCGTCTCGGTCATAGCTCGTGATGGTTCTGTCAGAGACGTTCATGCTTCACGACGAACAGACACGTGTTGCGCACACGTTCTTCAACATTGCCGATTGCACGCAAGTCACTGGACCAAACAGAATGGCTAGCGAAAATGCGAGGTCCTCCATCGAAGACCCGATTGTGTATAACCGTTACCCAAATGCCGAATTGGCCTAGAATTTTCAGCGAAAGCATCAGGCAGGGCATCTACCGCGAAAGCTCACCAAAAGTTCCAGGTAGCTAGGGTCTGTCGTCACCTAAGGTAATCGAGGGCAGCGGCGAGGCAGAGGATACCGCTGAAGCTGGCGGCGGTCTTCTCGTAACGCGTGGCAACCGCTCGCCATTCCTTGAGCCGCGCCCAGAGCCGCTCGACGATGTTGCGGTTGTTGTAGATCCAGTCGGGGCAACGCACTGGAGCCTCGTTCCGCTTGGACGGGATCGCAGGTTTTGCTCCGGCCTCCGCGACCTGCTGCCGGAAGCGATGGCTGGAGTAGCCCCGATCCGCCACCACCCAGCGAGGCACGCCCGGCAGTCGGTCGAGCAAGGGCAGCGCATGGGGCAATTCATGGGCTTGCCCCGGTGCAATCCGAAAGGCGATCGCGTGGCCTGCGCCGTCAGCAATCACGCAAGCCTTGGTGCCATACCCGCCACGCGATCGGCCAACAGCTTCACGAGCGTCTCGCTCGGCTGCAGATCCCCCCTTTTGGCGGCGCCTGCCGCCTTCTGGTGCGCACGCATGTTGGTGCCGTCGAGGAACACCATGCCCAACTGAACGCCGCGCTCCTGCACGAGACCGAGCAGACGTTCCCACACGCCGCTGCGCGACCACCGGATGAAGATCTGCGCCGCTCGCCACCACGGCCCCAGTTCCTGCGGGATCGCGCGCCACTTGGCACCGTTCTGATGGCGCCACAGGATTGCCGAGAGCGTGCGCCGCAGATCCTGCGGCGGTGTCTTCGCCTTCGGCCGACAAGCCTCAACCAGCGGCTCCAAAACAGCCCATTGCGTGTCGCCTAGCATCGTCCCTCCCAGATCAGAGGCACAAAACGCGTGCTACGCCAGATGGTTCAGGCGACGACAGACCCTAAGCCAACCTCGACGCCGCCCGCATCAAAGCCTCATTAGAGCTTTCCGAATATGGAGAAAGGGGCGGAGATATTGCCTTCAATTAGCGTCCTTCTGCTACTCTTGGCCATATCTCAGCTTACCTACGATTGAGCCCACCTGTTGCCACAACCTTGAACCTAGGGTAGGCAAATAGAATAAAATTACAACCTGTCGAGGGACGGAGTGCCTGAACAAATTCCTGCGGAGCTAATCGCTGCGGTCCGCGAAGGGCGTGCGGTACTCTTACTCGGAGCGGGCGCATCATTCGGCGCAAGCGATGGTAAAGGCGACAGGATACCGCTAGGAAATGCGGTCGCAAAAGAACTGGTGGATAATTTTCTCGGAAATGAATACGCCGGATTAGATTTTAGAACGGCATACGACCTCTCTTGCTCGCAGCGAGATGTGCGCACAATACAAAAATATATACACGACCGTCTTTTGCCGTTCCAGCCCACTGATTTTCACAGCCTAATACCAACATTCAGTTGGGGCGGAATACTGTCAACTAATTATGATCTTATAATAGAGAGATCCTATAAGGATCTCGGTGATAGCGCGCTGCAAAAATTATTGCCTCATGTCAAAGACTCAGATGGAGCGACAAACAATCAAGATGACAAAACAGTCCTTTATGTGAAATTACACGGATGCATTACTAGACATACGGAGATATCTCCCCCTCTTATTGCATCAACAGAACAATTGATAACATTTCGAGAGGGTCGAAAGGGCCAATTCGACATATTTTTGGAATGGTCTAGAAATAAGACCATCGTCTTCGTCGGCTATGCGTTCGGCGACCCAAATCTCAGGCAGCTTCTCGATGAAATCGTGAAGGAGGGCGACAATCGTCCGAGGCATTTCATTGTTGATCCCATGATACTTCCGGCATTCGCAGATTATTGGCGCGACCGCAGATTTGTTTCGATCAAGGTTTCATTTGAGGATTTCTTGAATGATTTAGACCGAGCGATACCCTCAAATGCGCGTTCTCTGTCGTCTCTAAGTGCCGCACTTTCGGGCGAAACAACTTTTCATAAGTTCATTACGTTATCGGGGCGCAACGAAAGTCATGAGCTGACGCAGTACCTAAAATTCGGAATAGATCATATTATAGAGGGATTTCAGCCAGAACAGCGTCTCGATATCAAAACATTCTACAAAGGCTTTGATCTCGGCTGGGCTCCGTTTTATCACGACCTTGATATTGAAAGAAAGGTAAGTGACGCAATTCTTAGCGAGCACGTTATTGCAGCAAATGGATCTGTTTCTCAACGGCTTGTTGTGTTGAAAGGCCATGCCGGCTCTGGTAAAACTGTAAGCCTTCGCAGAGCCTGCTGGGATGCTGGCACACAGTACGACAAGCTGTGTTTCTTCGTCGGAAGAGATGCGACTATCAAGGTAGATTTGTTCGATGAAATTTTTTCTTTGACGAACATTGAAATATTTTTGTTCGTGGATGGGCTCTCATTGCATAAAAGACGAATAATCGAACTCTTAACAGTCGCGAAGAATCGCAAAGCTGGCTTGACCATAATTGGATCAGAGACCTTCAATACATGGAACAGCAGCTGTGATGATCTCGAGCGATTTGTAAGCTCAGAGTACGAGATGAACTCTCTCTCTGAAGCAGAAATAGATCTTTTGATTACCAAGCTCGAGCAGAACGATAGTCTTGGGACTCTGAAGTTGCTTAGTCGAGAAAAAAGGCGTGAACAGTTTACTGTGGCGTATGCTAGACAAATTTTAGTTGCTCTTCTTGAGACTACTCATGGCCTACCGCTGGTGGAGATACTTAAAAACGAATATCGTTCCATTGCGCAACCTGAAGCTCGTCTAATATATCTCGATATCTGTTCTCTCCACAGATTTGGGCCGCCTGTTCGCGCCGGAATTATTTCCAGAATCCACGGCATTACGTTCGATCAGTTTGAAGAGCGTTTTTTCAAACCTCTGGAACAGATTGTCAAGTTGAAACCTGATAGAAAGTCTGGAGATTACGTTTATGAGGCGCGTCACCCGCAAATCGCCGATGCCCTATACGAAGCGATTCTGACGGATCAGAGCGAACGTTTTGACAATCTGTCGCGCGTAATATCAAAACTCAACCCGTCATATTCTTATGATCTCGAAGTTCTGTCACGAATAATCAGGGCGGAAAATATTGAACGTACTATATCGGACCCCGTTAAAGCGCGTCAAATATATGAAATTGCCCGAGAGAGCATGGGGGACGTAACTGTCATACTTCATCAATGCGGCATCTACGAAATGCGGATAGCTGGTTCTTTAGGCGAGCTTAGAAAAGCAAATGAATTTCTTACCAAGGCATCCGAAAAGGAACCTCGCAACAAAAGCTTGAAACACTCTTTGGCAGAGTTGGACCTAAAGCGCTCGCGCATGGCGTCGGATGCTCTTGAGCGTAGTACATGGAGGCGGTCAGCAATTGAGCGGGCATCTGAACTCACTGTAGGTGATACAAGCCCTTACCCCTATCACACAATACTCAAGGCGCACGTTGATGACGTTGTCGACTCACTGGCGGCGGTAGAAATTGCGCAGACGGATGCAAATACGCACCAGCTTGGAGAAGCTATTCTCAAAGCAGAAGATACGCTTAAACGCGGGCTTCAAAAGTTCCCAGACGATCAGTCTCTGCTTAGTGGCGAAGGCAATCTTGCAGAAGTATTATCAAACTCGAACCGGGCGGAGGGGGCGTTCAAAAAAGCGTTCTTATCCAATCCCCGGAGCACATTGGTTGCGCGCCGTCTAGTTAAAATACTTCGTTCCAAGGGAGAGCTGGACGAAAGCATCGCTGTCTTATCCAAATGCTTAGAGGCAAACCCAGCAAGCTCCGAGCTACATTATGAACTCGCAAGGGTATTGATGGGACAGCGTCCAGACGCAGATCAAATCAACGCAGAAGCGATTGCCTATCACTTAAGGAGATCTTTTTTCGTAGGAGATAAAAACTATCGAGCTCAATTTTGGTACGCGCGTCAACTTTGTGTGATGGACAAATTCACTGACTCGCGAAGCATTTTCGACCGTCTGGCCGACCTGTCAATGTCGTTTTCGCAAAAGCAGCACCCGCAAGCACATATCAAAGATGCTGATGGAGTCAACAGACGCTACTCTGGCTCAATCACTAGATTTAAAAGTACATTTGGATTTGCGCGCTCTAACGTCCCGGACTTGGAGCTCTTTGTTCCTGTTCGTGAACTTGATGTTGAGACGGGGGCTAGCTTTGTAGAGGGTACGGCTGTCACGTTCGAAATAGCCTTCAACTTTAGAGGGCCGGTCGCTACTTCGGTCCGTAGAATGAGTTCCGTCATTTAGTATATTTCCAACATCACGAGTTGATGATGTCTAGCATGTAACCATGATTTTGAAGTGAATTAGCAGGGTATACCCTGATGTGACGCAACATTTCGCCTACTGCCCTGAGTCACATTTGGGTCAGGTTGGATTGATGTGACGAGCACCCAAACGGGTCTAAAGCTCGGTGTGACCGCAAGAGCGCATTCGAGCGTGATATCTTATCAAGCGAGTTGGTGACTTGGTTCGGCGCGCCGCCAATTCACACCGACGAAGTGTCGCGCCCACCCGATGCGCGGCCCTATGATCGGGATGAATCTAGGCCATGCTCAACGACGCCGTTCCGACCTTTCGGTTTAACTGACCGCGTTCCACCTCCCCTTCAAAGCAGCCACCGCACCGCGCTACACCGACGAAGGCACACGACGGACCGCCAACTGCCAAGCCTGCAACTGAACCGGCCGGATAAGGACGAACTGGTGCTGGGGCTAGCAACCGTGACGCGGTGGTTGCCGACACCGAACGCTTCCTGCATCAGGTCAATGGTCCTGGGTCGCGGTCGCCTGAAAGCGCGGGTTGGTCGCAGCGCACCGGTTTGAACATCCGCAAGGCATCGGACGCGCAGCATCTTGAGGCCATCGCGCTGGCTTATGCGACCTACATATGGATCAGCACCGACCCGCTGAAGTCCGCGATTATGGCCGAGCTTGAAACCTTGAGCGGGCGCAAGCGCTCACGCACGACTCACGACCTGCACCTGATCGTCGAGCGATTCGTCTCTTACGGTGGTGAGACCGCGGCCGAGCGGTTGGCTGCGCGCAAGCTGATCAGCAGGGACTTGCGGGCGATTCAGCACCTTGAGGCGGCCAAAGTGCTGCCAAGTCGGGTTCAGGCCCTGGCCGCGACGCCGGGCGAAGGGCTGCATGCCTGGGCTCGTCAGCGCGCGGTGGCGAAGCGGGTGTGCTCATCCCCGCCGGGTGTCATCGCGGATGCTCGTCGAGCGAAGGCTGAGGCACGGCAGCGGACGCTGATCCATGAGGTTAGCATCACGACGCGCCGACCGGACGGAACTCGAAAGGCACGGCGCCGATACGTCATCACAGGCGTTCTGGGGCCCGAGATTGCCGGCTTACGGGCGCGCGCGAAAGCCTTGATGTCAGGGCCCAAGCCGAAGAAGATCTCTTGATCCTGAGCGCCTTTCCGTCGGCTATGCCCGCTCGAGTGTCGCCCTGGATACCTCGTGTAACGAAGCCACATCTGCGACACCAGTATGACGTATCGATCACGATTGCTATTAAGATGACGAGTCGAAATTCTTGCTTTCTCGATAGGGTGCGGAAAGAATTCTCTGTTACAAAAGATATATAAATTGTTATCAGCGATATTAATATGAAACTGAGCATTATAAAAAACCGCGAATATAAGTCAATACTGTTTGCATCCAAAATAAAGACAAATAATTTAAGAAACAACATGGTTTGAGGCGCAAATAAAAGCCCCCCTTGATTGCTCAAGAGGGGCTAGTTCCCGCATTACTTCAAGAGCCCTGCGGCAGGCTCCGCACTGTAATATGCGGCTTTAAATCGGCTGATCCATATAAGACAGCGTATGCATCATGTTCGAACTGTGTGTATTGCAACTCCTCTGGGACGCTTTTCATCAACTCGATAACTTCCACATGCTCTTCGGAAAGTTCTGCGAGTACTTCCTTTAATTTGCGACAAACACCTAGATAAGCTAGGTTTGGGGTGCGGCTGATGTGCATAATGACTTGTGTTGTTGGATGAGATCCAACAAACTGCGCGATGTATTTCCTCATGCAAGGCCTCCTCATGCTGCAAAATATACATATCATGCTCGGCTTTGAGCTGGAATATCGTAATTAAGTTCGGTCAGAGTGGCAATTTTTACAGTTTTAGTCTCAGAAGACCCAATGTCGTACGCTGACGTCCGACATATTTCTGAGATGCATTTTATGCATGCCAGCAATGCGATAGGCGCGATCGTGTTTTTTGAGGGATGGCAAAAGCCGATGACGTTGGGTCGTCGCCAAGGCGCGTGATGCGTCTCAGACGATGCAGGCCACATCGTCTCACAGCCACATGCGGCCATCCTCAACGTCAGCTGCGGGGCAGTATTGCCTTATGCTGCTTAAGCTGTGTGCCGCCTCAGCGGATCGAGGTCACTTCAGCACAGCGCGAACGTCTCTTTCCCATTCGACCAGTAACGTCTTTAGGGCGCCCGAATACATCGCACTATCCACACAGGACTAACGATCATCCGAGAGGAAGTTCGTAAGCAGCGAGTTCGGGCAGCATTGCCTCCACGACGAAATCAACGAACGCCGCGGGCACGTCCAGGTAGAACTCGCGATCAGAGTAGGCACCGACGTGAGCGGGCAGCCCCCTCGCATCGAACCAAGAGGCCAGTCGCTCGAGGTCGGCTTTTGGGGTTTCGCTAAGAAACGAGATCTGCGAGCGCTCCCGGTCGTGATCCCGGTGCCCGGTGTCACTGCAACTGAACTGAAGATCCACGTTGGCCCCGGGCTGACGCAACCACACGGCGCGCTCAGTCCGTCGCAACTCGACGAACCCCAGCTGCCCGACGAACATGTCTACGACGGTTTGGAAATGAGCCGGGTTCACCCGGTTGGCGACATGGTTGAACCGCACGTCCCAGCTCCGTCCCGTCCCCTGGGCGTTGGCATAAAGGGCGGGTCTGAAGCCGTCGAGGAACTGATTGACCGGGTTGGTACCGAGGTTGGGTCGTCCCAAGCACCTACCTTGCGACGTCGCCCCGGCTGAGCTTGGCCATATGCGTCGCATCGATCATGATGAGACTCGAAGGAAGGCAACTGCTACGACCATCGGTGGCACGATCTTCAGCCCGGTTGAGCCTTTTGAAGCCGGGTTTGAGGGCATCGAGGGCTCGTTGAAGGAGTTGGGCAACTGCACCTGGGCGCCGACGCCTGCACCCCTAAGCACCCTCAAATAAGCCCGTGCATCGCGTGTATTCCGTGCAGAGCATTATCGCTTCGGTCGACGGACAATGACGGTCGAGCCGCGAAGTCAGCAGCATGACCCCACTTCATTCATGGTCAGCGTCGCTTCCGTCCCGCCGGCAGGGGTGACGGCTCGGCCTCATCGCTCCCTGGCACCGCCAGCAGGTCGAGGATGTCGACGGCCAAAGCTGCCGCCAAGCGGTCGAGCAAATCCACGGTCGGGTTGAACTCGCGCCGCTCAATGCCGCTGACGTAAGTGCGGTCGACGCCGGCATCGACCGCCAGACCTTCCTGGGTAATGCCGCGCTCGACCCGCAGCCGCCGCAGGTTCCATGCGACGCGCGCTCGGCCTTCCATGCCGGCACTGCCATCACCTTGCCCACCGCAAAAACACCGAATATATTCAACATGAAACGAACGTCAGGTTTCGCCTGTCGCCTGATCCCTCCCGTCGACAGCTTCGGTATCCTCGAAGCTCGATTGCTCGAACTCCGGTCACCATCAGCGCAGGCAAGGACCAACCATGCGCATCGCCGTGCTGATCATCGGATTGTGCCTGTCCCTCGCCGTCGGCCTGCAATCCTGCGCCGTCAGCTTAGGCGGCGGCATGGCAAAGGATCAGGCAATCAGCGCAGGCGGTGCCGTCGGCGTCCTCGTTGCATTGCTCTACCTGCTCGGCTCGGCCTTCGCCCTCGGCCTGCCGCGAGCCTCAGTCGCCATGTTCCTCATCGCTGCCCCGCTCGGCATCGGCGTCGGCAGCAGTTCGGGCTTTCACGACCTGCGGATCTGGGGGTTCGTCGCCCTCGCGCTCGCCGCCATGGCCTACCTCGGCGTGCGCGAGCAGCGCCGGCGCAAAGGGGCAGTCGGCGGAACTGAGGTGAGCCCGTGAGGCCGTCGACCCGCTTCCCACGCTCAATCACCTCAAGGGCCTGCCTGGCCGGTCTCATCGGTTTCGCACTTTTGGGATCAGATCCTGCCGAAGCTCAGTTCGGGCAAGCATCGCCGCACACGCTCGAACTCAATCACGTCTTCTACTTCAATGGAGACAAAGCCGCCTACGCCAAGCCGCCGGACTGCAAGGCGTGGCCCGAGGCGATGCAAGCTTTTGACGCTCTGCGCGCTGCAGGCAAGGCGATCACGACCGTGAGGGGCAAGGACAAGGTTGCCGCCTTCGTCGAGCACGCTTACGCCGAACGCCTGCGACCAGTGCAATACGTCGATCTTGAGAGCGTCTTCGTGGAACCCGTTGGTGAGGACCGATACCGGGTCTACACCGGCAATGAACCGAAGCAGGTCGTCTGCGGGTTCGACCAGCCACAGTTCCTTGACAAGCTGTGGCTCGACGCCGGGCTTGAGAGCAAGGCGGTGCCAGTCAAGCCGCGCCTGCCATCGCCGCTCGACCCGCTGCGCACAGCCTACTGGATGGAGAGTTACGGTTTGGTCCGCTCTTCGCTACTTCAGCGTGGTTACACTGCCGTGGCGATCCCAGAGTCAGTTGCGCAGCGGTGTACGCCGAAGCTTGAGGGATTGTGCGAAACCTGGCCTGAGGCCCTGTGCGAAGCCGAAGGGCTGAGCGGCGCCACCTGCACCTTTGTTTTTCGGCGCGATGGCACGCGCGAACTCGTCGGCATCGATGCCATCGTAGGGGATCTAACAGAGTACACAGCACGGATCACGGTCACGGGCCTTCGGGAGCTTGGTGAGAGACCCTGAACCTTGCGGCTTCGACTCACGCTCGGCGGCCATACGGGCAAGCTCGTGCGAGAAGATCAACCTCACGCGTCGTCGACATACAGGCAGGAGCTCAGTCGAACATGCGGTTAACCGAACTTGGTCACAAGTGCTGCTTCGAGCCAATCGCAGCACTGAGAGGCGTGTTCGTGTTCGGCTAGACGAGCTTTAACCTCGACGAACAAGCGCGTCGGAGGCCAATGGGTTTCACAGTTGGGACGAAGTTCCCGCCAGGACGGCAGCGGATGGGCGGCCGACAATCTGGCTATCAGGCCGAGCAGGCGTCGACGGGATGGGGAGGGAGCTGTCCGAGCCAGCTGGCCCTCGGCTGCACCAGCACCCGGGGCCGACGCTCAAGGCTGTCGGATCTGAGAGGCGGTTCATACTCAACCCTCCTCCCCATCACCGTCATGGGTGCAGCCGGACCAGTTGCCGTCGTCGTCGGCCGGCCAGTCCTCGTTCCACTCGGTGTCGGCATCGAGCTCGGCCTCACCGCGCGGTTGCGGCCGCATGAACTCGCCTGGGTTAGGCGGATCAATCCGGGGCAGCCGCGGGGCTTTGCGAGGGGAAGCCACGTCAGTACTCGTCGGCTCGCATGATCGTGAGCACGCGGGTCGTCACCGCGGGGTCGGTTGGGTCCGGCGAATGACCGAGCAGCGCGCGATCGTAGGCGTCGATTTTCCAGAAGAAGCGCTGGCCCCGGACCTCGACCGCACCGAAGTCGTGCTCGCCGTGGGGATCGTTGTCGGCGTCGAAGCTGTTGAAGCAGCGCACGGCCAGCAACAGGGCGATGCGGTCGGCCTCGGGCAGTTCGACCACGCCGGGTGTCTCGACCACCTGCCCACCGGCGAAGCTGCTCCGAAAGGCATCATTCTGGGCGCGCACTCGCGCAGCATGACCGGCTGTGGTGACTGACGGCTGCGCCGGCTTCGGCGAATTCCCCGACGCAGCAGCATAGTCGGTTGATGTCGAAAAATCAGCACTGCTCATGGTCGACCTCGCAAAAAAGAAGGGGCCCCGTGTGGGACCCCTTGCTGGCGGTACTGGTATTGTAGGGGCCTGGTAGCCTGACGCGTGATGCCGAGGCGCGGCGCGTTCGAGGGTGAAGTAATCGTGGCATGCTCGCCCTGAACATCAAGGGTCACTATCAGCCAATTTATAGGATATACTTCTTATTGTCAATGGTAACAAAGTGCTCAAGCAAGCGGACTAATATTTGACTGCTTTTTGCCGAAAGCCGTCCAACGGGTTTTCGATGACTGACGTAAAATGCAGACATCGTCGGTGAGCAGGTGTATCAGGCCGCGGGGACCAAAGCGAAGCCGCTGTCGAGATAGTTCGGAGCAGTGGCCGCACTGTCCGGTCTGCCAACGACCACGAAGCGCTGCATCAAGGCCGTGGCTATTTCGCAGTGAAGTTCGCAAGCGAACGGCGTCGGATCAGGGCGCGGGGCGTTTCGTCGATCCATTGTTATTCGTCGAACTGTTATGGCGCTTGTATGGTGAGCAAGTGATGCCCTAACGACTTCCCACCAGCCCCTGCGGCGTGGCCAGACGCTCAGGTTGACTGAGGCTACGCTTGTGCGCCGCCGAAAGTCTTCATCTCGCCGAGGAGCCAATCCGAGAAGACGCGGGCCATGGTGCGGTTCAGGTCGGTCTTGCGCGCCACTAGAAAGTACCCAACGCCATCGTCGTGCTCGACGTCGAAAGGACGCACGAGCGTCCCCGCAGCGAGGGCGTCGGCGACCAGCGAGCGACGGCCGATCGCTATTCCTTGCCCCTGCTCCGCAGCCGCGAGCACTAGCGCCGTCTCGCTGAAACTCGGACCCACCGTGCCTAGCGATGCATCGTAACCTGCAGCGAGGAGCCAAGCGGGCCAGGTCGGACGCTCAGCGTAGTGTAGCAAGAGGTTCGCGCGTAGGAACGCTGCGTTCGGCGGCGCGCCGTCGCACAGCGCCGGGATGCAGACCGGGAACAAGGTTTCGCGGGTGAGCCGCTCAACCGCAAGGTCCTTCCAGGATCCGTCTCCGGCCCGGATGGCGACATCCCCTGGGGAGTGGTTAAGGTCGGCGTAGTATCGGTGCGTGTCCAAGCGGAAGTCGATCCACGGGTGCGCACGTAGGAAGCCCCCAAGCCGGCCGACCAGCACGCGGAGCGCGAAGCTGCGCGGTGCTGCGACCACGAGCGTCGTCCGCCGCCGCGGCTGGCCGATCCGTTCAAGACCCGCGGCGAGTTCATCCAATGCTCGCCTAACGTAGTCCGCCAGAAGGTCGCCGGCCTCGGTCAGCGTCACGCCACGAGGTCCGCGGTGGAAGAGCGCCGTCCCAAGGGCGTCCTCAAGCGACTTCACGTGATGGCTGACTGCCCCCTGGGTCATACCGAGTTCGGCTGCTGCCCTCACAAGGTTCGCGTGCCGAGCCGCCGCATCGAAAACGCGCAGCTTGGCCAACGGTATGCCTGTAAAAGCGGCGCTATTAGCTTTGCTCATAGCGCGAGAACCTAACGCACATCTTGCGCAGCGGCCAAGTGGCGTCATCCTCTGGCAATGTTCGCGTAAAGAGGCAGGAGATCATCTGATGGCGCCCAGCTCAGACCGCTTCGCGGCAGCCCGGGAGCACTTCCCCGGCACACGGGCCGGACCGTTCCTCGACATGTCCGCGCGCGCGCTCTTTTACGACGGCGGCCGGCGAGCGCTCGATCAGCACCTCAACGATATGGCCGAGGGCACGGTCGATAAGAAGGGCCTGTTCACCGCGGTCGAGGAATGCCGTGACCACTTTGCGGCGCTGATCGGCAGCCACTCTGACGAGGTCGCCTTCACCCGGAACGTGACGGATGGCATCGCCGCGTTCGGTGCCGCGCTCGACTGGCGAGCGGGGGACAGCGTGGTCGTCTGCGAGGAACTCGAGCATCCAGCCAACATCTATCCTTGGTACGGTCTCGCCAGGAAGCACGGGATCATCATCAAGAACGTCCGCCAGAAGGACG
This sequence comes from Methylobacterium sp. J-088, assembly GCF_022829295.1. Classification (GTDB taxonomy): domain Bacteria; phylum Pseudomonadota; class Alphaproteobacteria; order Rhizobiales; family Beijerinckiaceae; genus Methylobacterium. The sequence goes on along the minus strand of NZ_JAKSYH010000103.1, from coordinate 13,048 downwards.
GCATGGCACCTTTCGGCGACATCGTGGACGCCATGGACGAGCGATGCCGAGCGATGGCGATATCGGCGGTGTCTTTCGCGCCGGGCTTCCGCTTTCCGGTTGCGGAGCTCGGGGCGGAATGCCGTCGGCGCGGCGTCCACCTCGTGGTCGACGCGGCGCAGTCAATCGGCGTCCTCGCGACGGACGTCGAGGCGTGGGGCGTCGACGTGCTGGCCGCATCGACGCAGAAGGGCCTCATGGCTTTGTACGGGCTGGGCTTCCTGTACGTCCGCCGCAGCGTCGCTGAGCAACTCCAGCCCGCCCTACTGTCGCGCTTCGGGGTCGAGCAGGAGGGGCACGAGGCTAGCCTCGGCGACCCGATCTCGGGTCGCCTCGCCCCGGGCGCACGACGCTTTGACGTTGGCAACTACAACTACCCGGCCATCATTGCCGTCACGCCGGCGCTCAAGTTGATCCTCGAACTGACCCCGCAGGCGGTCGAGGACCACGCCTTCGGGCTCGCGCGTGAGTTCGCCGATCGCCTGCTCGCGATCGGTCTGCCGGTCTACGGCGGCCGGCCTGGTCATTGGGCCAGTCACATCGTCACGGTCGGCGCTGCGCTCGGGTATGATCACGACTCGGCCGCTGACCTGAGCATGGCGGCCCTGTACGAACACTTGGTGGCGAACGGTGTCCGGCTGAGCATCCGGCGGGACCTGCTGCGCTTCTCCTTCGGGCTGTACAACGATCGGAGCGACATCGACCGCGTCGAACGGCTCGCCCGTGAATGGGTGCGCGGGCAGAACACCGCTCCGAGGATGACGGCGACGGCCTAGACCCAGGAGATCTCCAGCCCAAGCGCGGCGTCCATGCCCATTCGGCAGCACAGGAGCAGTATCATGGCGAGCATGGCGGCGCGTAGTCCAGCGGACGGCGGAGCGGTTCACAGCCGGGCCAACCGGACCTTGCCGCTACAGATGCTCGCGGGCTTGGTCGTCGGTTGCGTTATTGGCTTCGCCTTCCCAGACCTCGGCAAGGCCCTGCTGCCGATTGGACAGGTGTTCATCAAGGCGTTGCGGATGATCGTCATCCCGCTCGTCTTCTCGTCGATTGCGCTCGGCATCTATAACATGGGTAGGGAGCTTTCGGCCTTCGGGCGCATCGTACTCATCGCCTTCGTCTGGTTCTTCATCGCGACCGGCATCTGCATCCTGGCCGGTCTGCTCATGAACGCGCTCGTGCATCCAGGCATCGGCGCCGATCTGTCGATCGCCGGCAAGGTGCCAGCGAACGCTGGGCTGAAGATCGACCTCGTGTCGTTCTTAGTCGACCTCGTGCCGGCGAACATCGTCAGCGCCATGGCTGAGCAGAAGATTCTACAGGTTCTCCTGTTCGGTATCCTGTTTGGCGCCGCGCTCGCCTCTATCGGCGAGGTCGGCCGCGGGGCAGTCGCGGTCCTCGAGGGCGTACAGGCTGCCATGATGCGGATGGTCCGTTGGATCATCGCGCTCGCACCCATCGCGGTGGCCGCGGTCATGGCGTGGCTGTTCGCGAGCCAGGGACTCGCCATGATCACCGCGCTGGGCAAGCTGATCGCGACGCTCTACCTCGGACTGGTGCTGGTGATCGCGGTGATGTGGCTCGTTCTATTCGCAATCGGCCACAATCCCGTACGCGTCACCCAGAAGATCGCTGAACCCCTGCTGCTCGCCTTCACAACGCGCTCGTCGGAAACGACGCTTCCGATACACATGGAGATTTTAGAGCGGTTCGGAGTGCCGAACAAAATTGTCTCAACCGTGATCCCGCTCGGCTACTCGTTCAATCAAGATGGCACGTCGCTCTACATCTCGCTCGCTACTGCCTTTGTGGTCGAAGCTCACGGCATCCCGCTCGATCTACCGGCTATGTTGACCATCATCGTGACGGGGCTGATCTCGACGAAGGGCATGGGCAACGTCTCGGGGGGTGGGCTCGTTGCAGCCACGACGGTCTTGATCGCCCTCGGATTGCCCGTCGAGTCTGTGGCCGTGCTCGCGGCAATCGACGTATTGATGGATATGGGCCGCACCACTGTAAACGTGTTCGGAAACACAGTGGCGGTCTTACTCGTCGATCGGTTTGTACATGTGTCATCAGTCGAGGCCGTGGCGATTACGGATGCCGCAGAACCCCAGGCTTTAGCGAGTCATATTTGAGCATGATCTCCCTCGCCGTCGATCTGCGCAGCGACACCAAGACCAAGTCCACCGCCGGCACGCGCGCCGCTATGGTTGCGGCGTCCGTTGGCGATGAGCAACTCCATGAGGACCCCACCGTCAACGAACTCTGCGCTCGCGCCGCCGCGCTTTTGGGCAAACCGGCTGCACTGTTCCTGCCGTTGGGTACAATGTGTAACCTCGTCTCAGTCCTCGTGCACTGCCGGCCAGGCGAGGAGGTCATCGCCGCCGACATCTCGTACTTCATCTCGTCCGAATCCGCGGGCGCGGCCGCTGGCACCTGAATCCGGTCGATCCATGCCGACCCGGCATCTTCACGCCCGAGGCAGTCCGGTCCGCGCCGCGCCGCGCCCGGAAAAGATCAATGCGCCTAACAGCGGGCTCCCCCACGTCGAGCAGACGGTCAATCGCGGTGGCGGTTCGGTTTGGACGCTGGAGACCCTAGCCGGCTGAGCTGGACAGAGACAGCCTTTACAGCTGATCGCGCGTCCGATGAGATCAGTGCCCCCAGCGGCACGCCACTTGAAAAATACGGAAAGTCAGCCACTCGCGTCCATCATTCCTCGACCTGGTGACAACATATTCAATCAGAGTGGCGCCGTTGCCATTACGGAACGGATGCTGGGACGGCAGCAACCTGCTCCGGCGTGACGATGCTACCACCGTCTCGACGAATTAGCCGCTCTAAGGCGATCACGACTGCCGGAGTGACGAGCGCGATATAGATATCATCGATCCCGAAGGGATCGCCCATCAAATACCAGCCCGTCGTGGTCACGGCCGCGCCGAGGAGGCCAAGAGTCGCGCCACGGTTGCTGCCAAAGCGCGGGAAATAGAATGCGAAGACCGCCACGACCGTGACCGCCAAGCGCAGCGCCCGTGTGAAGAACGACAAGTGAAGCACTTGGGGAGCAAAAAAGACGAGCAACAGTGGCAGAAAGGCAATCGGAATAGCCAGCAATCGCGAAACCCGAAGTTCCGTCTCAGCGGTCGGCTTCCAAATTGGAACGTAGAAATCGCGCACGATCAGGGCCGAGGCCCCGACCACCACCGTTCCGACTGCCACAAGAATCGATGCGATAATCGAAACCATTACGACGCCTGAGAGGAATGGCGACAGGTGATTCAAGAACACTGGGAAGGCGTAAAGACTTTTCATTTCTGGGAACAGGAACTTAGCAGAGACGCCGATGAAGCCGAGGGCGAGGCTAACCGGCAAACACAGAAACGCGGAGATGGCGCACGCACCTCGCACATCCTGAGGGCCCTTCAGCGACGAGATCGCCTGAACGATGAACTGCGTCGAAAAGATCGCACCGACGCTGGCGATAGTCCAGGCGACGATTGTCGTCAGCCCAATGGATCCGTCCCATGTGAAGTAGCTTGGCGGCAACGCGGCCATCACCGGCGTGACGCCGCCGCTCATGGTCAGCGCGGCAACGCAGACGATGGCAACGCCGATGATCTTGAGGACGGTATGCATGAGCGAGACGTATGCCGTGCTCTTCTGACCGCCGATCATGCAGTAGGCCGTGCTGATGCCCGCGATCAGAAGTGAGGAGCCCCCCAGGGGGAGGCCGAAGACGGATGCCAGCACGGCGGCACCGCTCACATATTGTGCGACGAGCACGAGAAGGAGCGCGTAAATCATGATTAGCGACACTGTGAGCTGTGTCGAGCGGCCATATTTTTTCGCGATGGCGGCCGAGATTGTGTATTCACCTGTCGCGTACAGTTTTTTGGCAAATCCTAGTCCGAACAGCAGAAAGCCGAGGGCAACGCTTGCGACAGCCCATGAGGCGGCCATACCGGATTCGAACGCGGCTTGAGCAACGCCAATGGTCGATTTCGGAGCGATGAACTCGGACATCATCAGTACCCCGATGACTACCGCTGGGACTGAACGACCCGCAACCATGTAATCTGCGGATGTTTTGGCACGATATCGGTACGTCAGCCAGGTCGTGAGCGCGAGATACGCGACGATCATGATCACTGTGACCGTGAGGACCGTCCCCTGTGCTTTAAGTGCCTCCATAACCATATCCTCCCGGAATTACCGCGCCCTCTTTCCGAACGGGACGCTGGCCCGTTTCGGCGTGACGCTGGCTTCGTTTTTCGTGCCTTCACCGCCTGGCGGCCAGCGCGTCAGTTCGATGCCGAGCTGGCCGCGCGCAGGAACGTCACGACCGCGGACGCGGTCGCTTCGGGCTGCTCTTGCTGTACCCAGTGTCCGGCGCCCGCGACGAAGTGCGGCTCGCCCATGGCGGAGAAGACAGTGGTCCGCATCCTCTTGAGACCGCCCAGTATCTGATAGGCCCCCCAATCACGATCACCGGAGAGGAACAGCGCGGGACGGTCGATTGTCCGACCTGAAAAGAGTGCTAGGTCGTGGGCCAGGCTGCCGTTCATTCTCATGCGGTACCATTGTAGACCGCCTTGGAAGCCGGTACGCGTGTATTCGTCACTGTAGAACGACAATTCAGCTTCAGTCAGCCAAGTACAGGCTTCAATGTCTGCCTCGGACGGCATCTCAGGCGCGACGGCCGCGGGCATATCCTGCGCTAATGGCATAATGTAGTAATGCGGCATCCGCGCAAGCTCGGCCGCCGACCACGAGGCAAGCTCGAAAGGCCGATTTCCAGGCCAGTCTCCACTTTTATGATGATAGTATGCTCTCAAAAAGGAATGGATGCCTTGCGGACATCGCCACAAATCGTCATTCGCCTGCGGTGTAGCGAAGTAATTTTGATAATGTTTGCGCGGCGGCTTTAGCGCAGCGAGATCGACATTGATTGGATCACGCGTGCGGGGCGGTGGGAGCGGCCAAGATGGCGGACCAGCAAAGGGCGAGCTCATGATCACAAGTGAGCGGAACAGATCTGGTCGTACGAGCGTGCAGGCTGCTGCGACTGACGCTCCGTAATCGTGACCGACAATGCCGGAGACTGAACCCGCGCCGAGCGAGGCGGCGAGCGCAACCATATCCCGGACGAGATTCAGGATGCTGTACGGCGCGAGATCTTGCGCGAAGGGGATCGGTTGCGGTGATGTTTGTCCATAACCGCGTTGGTCCGGAGCGATGACGTGATAGCCGGCTTGCGCAATCAGCCCCATGACGTGCCGCCACGAGAAGGCGAGCTCTGGGAAACCGTGCAGGAGGAACACGACCGGACGCCCGGGTTGCTCCCATCCTGCCTCAAGCACGTGGAACGCGAGACCGTTCACATCCGGCACAATCCGCGACCGGATTCCGGACGGCAAGAGGGCGACAAGGGCAGCTTGCGGATCGCTCATGCGCGGGCTCCCGGCGCGGGTTGGCATGATGGTGTGCGGAACCATCCCGGCCGAGCGTGGGACGCCACCCGGTGACTTGCAAACCCTTCGCGTTTCACGGACATCCGACCATGCCGGTCCCCGGGGGACGTGGCAGTAAATATCGGGAAGCCCTCAACCCTATGATGCCGCAGGACGAGCCGGAACAGGCACGCTACATCGTGACGGCGCTTCGCCGCGGTTTGTCCATTCTGACCCTGTTCCACCGTGAGAGACGGGTCATCAGCGTGCCCGACATCGCCTTCGAACTGAGGCTCTCGCGGGCGACGGCATTTAGGATGGCCTATACCCTGGAGCGGGACGGCTACCTGCAACGTCTTCCGAACTCCAACGCCTTTCAGCTCGGAGCGAAGGTGTTGATGCTGGGCTTCGACTACTTCCAGGGCACGGAAGTCGTGTCCTGCGGGCGGGAGGCGGTCTACGCCCTGCGCGACCGGACAGGCTTCTCCGCCCATATGTGCGTGCGCGACGGCACAGAAATCGTCTACGTGCTGAACGCCGCATCCAACCACCGCCTGCGCGGCGACATACCGGTTGGAACGCGCTACCCCTGCCATGCGGTCGCCTCGGGCCGTGCGCTGCTGTTCGGCATGAGTGAAGCCGATCTTGCGACGCTCTACCGAGGCGTCACAATGCACGCTTTCTCCGACCAGACGCCGACCACGGTGGTGGAACTTTTCACAACCATCGAAAGCGAACGCGAGCAAGGTTACGCCGCCAACATATCTGGCTTCGTCAGCGGCATCGTCAGCCTGTCTGCCCCCGTGCGCGACCGGGACGGCAGCATCGTAGCGGCGATCAACGTGTCCGACTCCGAGACGGTACTGAAGGACTTGGCCTCCGTTCGCGAAGAAGTGCTGCTGGCCGCCGCGCAGGTTTCCGCCCAACTTGGTTGGCGCGGCTGAGGCACCACCGCTCGTACCAAACGACGTCATCGAAGTTCGTCCGCGTGCAGCGGCATCCCAATCTCGCGAAGCGCGGTCTGGACGCGCTCGATGGACACCGCGCGCACCGTGGTGTTGCCCTCGAGCGCAACGGATGCGGCGATGCCTGCTGCCTGCCCTGTCGCCATGCAGGCTGGAACGTTGCGGCTTCGTCCGTGGGCGGCATGATCTGCAGAGATGCAACGTCCGGCGACCAGCAACTGCTCGACGCCGCGCGGCACCATGCAGCCGTAAGGTAGCTCGTAGGGACGCAAGCCCTGGAAGTCGACGTCGCCACCTTTTACGTCGTGAACATCGAAGGCAGAAACATCGGCCGCGATGCTGTCCGGGAAGGACTTGTCACCGCGGACGTCACTCTCGGTCAGAGTGTACTCGCCGATGACATGCCGGGTCTCTCGCACGCCAAGGACGGGCGCGATCTGAGCGATCTTCGCCTTCTCGAATCCTGGAACCTTCGCGACCAAGAAGCGGGCATATTCGACGATCTGTCGGTAGCACTCCACAACGGCGGCGCTGAACTCGGTCGGGGAGAACACGTTGACACCAAGGACGCGGGTTGCATTCACGTACATGAGGCCGTTGGCGGTCTTGAGCGTGATGTTCTCGCGAGGCAAGTCGATGTCCGTCTCAGCCCGGTAGGCCCGGATCGTGTTATTGAAGCCAGTCAGCCACAGTCCGTAGTCCAGATCCGCGTCATTATCGGGAATCGCCTGCGCAGGAATGTCATCCGTCTGCCGCGCCCAACGCGCGAGGGCGACTACATCGACGTCTGACATAGTGAAGTACATGCCGACCGGCTGCATCTTCATCGCGTCGCCATCCTCACCTGATCCCATCACGAACGGGACGCCAGCACCAGCGGCGACATCGCCATCGGCCGAGCAGTCGATCACGACTTTCGCGCCAATGAAGCTGCGGCCGGCCTTGTTCTCGATCACGACGCCGGTGACAGTGTCTCCATCCAGAACCGGCCGGGAGACAACCGTCTCAAACAGTATCTCGACCCCCGCATCCGCACACATGCGGGTCAGCAGCATCTTCATGATCTCAGGGTCGCAAGGCGAAGCAATCTTCACCTTTCCCGTTTTAGTCCCCGCGAAATAGTCGAGCCCGGCCGCGCCTGATGCACGGGCCAAGGTCCACAGTTCCAGGGGTATTCCACCGACGAGCGCACCGGACGGCTTCGTGTTCAGGCCCAGCGTAAGGTTTCCACCCAGGGATCCGAAACGCTCGATCAGGACGACCTTCTTGTTGCGGCGAGCGGCTGCGACGGCCGCTATTGGACCGGTCGTACCCCCACCGACGACGACGATGTCGGCGTCCATCAGGACGGGGATTTCGCGTGCAGGCTCACAGATCGTTAGCATCTAATTCCTCCCTTGACGCTTCATATTCGAAGCATCAGTTCATTTTTTTAGATGCTAGCAGGTCGGGGGGGCTCGTCAACAGAGGTGTTCGAAATCGGATCACGAGCTGATTGGGGCGCGTTAATGGCGCCGGTGGCCGGCCGACGCACAGATCGCTATGCCCCTGGCCTGCTCGGCGGGATCGGGCTTGCCGGCCTAGCGATCGGCATGGGGCTGCTCGCGCTGCTGCCCGCGGATCCCAGCGTCCCGAACATCATCTGGCGGATGGCAATCTGCGGGGCCGGGTTCGGCTTCTTCCAGGCCCCGAACCTGCCCGCCATCATGACCAGCGCACCAGTTAACCGCACAGGCGGAGCGAGCGGCACCGTCGCCACGGCGTGGCTTCTCGGCTAGACCCTAAGCGGTGCCCTCAGCGCGGCCTGCTTCGCGATCGCGGAGTCACACGAGTCACCCCTCTCGATGGGGCTTGGGGCGGCCTTTGCCGGGTTCGCAAGCGCGGTGAGCTTCCTACGTCTGACAGTGACGCCCTAAAACCTTCTCGATTGGGCAGAGGTTCGGCTGCAACTCGACTTAACGGTCTACGTCGTACCTGTTCGTCTGCAACTGCGGTCAACGATCGACAACATTGCTAGCTCGGCGTGGCTATCAAGTCATAGAAAATCTTCAATCCAGGCTTGCTCTGCCGCTTCTCTCCGCGCAACGCTCAACAAGCGATTCCTGGCCCGCGGGTCTGTGATGCAGTTCCACAGGTGCAGCAGCTCGAGCAGGTGGGTCTCGTCGGCTGGCGGTGCATCCTGAAAGAAATTCTCGAGCGGTTTTTCCAAGTGCATCAGCGATGCGGCGCAGAGAAGCGAGGCTTTTTGGATCAACCGGCGTACCAGAATTCATTGTGGTCTCGTGAAACACAACTGATCGCACCGTCGGTTTTTCTGCCGATCACGGCACGATAACCTAGCTTTCCATGCTGCACCCTGACGTCTCGCGTGTGCTGAGCACGGCCGCAAACGTCAGCACGCCGAGGATTGTCAGAAACAGCGAGATCAGCCAAGTTGAGCCACCGCTCAGCCCAACAGCCGCTGCCGCGATCACTGGCGTCAAACCACCTCCGATCGCCGCACCGATTTGAAAGCCGAGGGAGATGCCGCTGTAGCGCACCCGCGTGCCAAACAGCTCCGGCATGAAGCTCGCGTGAAGAGCAAACACCATGCCTTGCGCCAAGCAGATTCCCACGACGATGGTGATCACGACGATTGTGGGATCGCGCGTAGCGAGCAGCCAGAACAGGGGAAACGCAAAGGCGATACCGAAGCCCGTCCCCAAGAGGTAGATCACTCGCCGTCCGAACTTATCCGACAACCAGCCCGAGAGCGGCATTACGAAGAGCTCGACGAGGGTCGCCAGCGTCACCGCGTCCAGCACAAAGGACTTTGCCATGCCGAGCTGCGTAGTGAGATAGGAGACAGCGAACACGGTTAGAATGCCGACCCAGGCGACCTCGGTGACCTTAAGCCCGATCGCCGTCACCGTTTCTCGACGAAATGCCGTCAATGCCTCGAGGACCGGCATTCGTGCGGTCGCGCCGCTTCGTCGGAGATCCTTGAACGCAGGTGTTTCATCGAGGCGGGTCCGGATGAATAGCCCGACGAGGACCAGCACGATGCTCGCGAGGAAGGGAATGCGCCAACCCCAGCTGAGGAACTGGGCGTCCGGCATGCGCGTGGCCAGCGCGAACACGCCCGTGGCGACGAGGCGGCCGACCGGGTTGCCGAGTTGGACGAAACTGCCATAGAGCCCACGCCTCGAAGCAGGGGCGGTCTCGGCGACCATCAGGACCGCGCCGCCCCACTCGCCCCCTAGCCCGATCGCCTGGATGAGCCGAAGCAGCACGAGGCAAATCGGGGCGAGGATGCCAGCCTGCTCGTAGGTCGGCAGCAGTCCGACGAAGAACGTGCCGAAGCCCATCAGAAGCAGCGAGAGCACCAGCATCGAGCGCCGACCGAGACGGTCCCCGAAGTGGCCGAAGATCAGGCCACCGAGCGGCCGGGCGAGGTATCCCACGGCGTAGACGCTGAAGGCGGCCAGCGTGCTGACCAACGGATCCGTGGCAGGAAAGAACAGCTTCCCGAACACCAGCGCTGCGGCGGTGCCGTAGACGAAGAAGTCGTACCACTCGACGATCGTGCCGAACGCACTGGCGATGACCACGCGGTTGGTCGGGGCGGGCTGCGAGGAGGGCTTGAGCTTCGAGGCCGCTTCATTGGGCAGGACGCGGCCCACGACTTGAGAACCCTCAGCCATTACATCCTCCATCGCTACGGGGGTGGTCGATGCCGTGGGCGATCTCGACCTGTCGCAGAGTGCGTCCTCAGCCGAGCACAGCGTCATCGCCACGCAGGATACGGCGGCTGTAGTAAGCGAAGGTCGCCGCGATCGCCTTCGGCTTGAGGCGGTAATCGTGCGCCTCCTGCGCCAGGGCCGGATCGATGGGCAGGATCGTGCCGGCCGACATCGCCAGCAACTGGAGCTTGGCGGCGCGCTCCATAAACATTCCGAGGATCGTGGCTTCCTCGATGCTCTCGCAGGCAGCCAACTGCCCGTGATGTGCGAGCAGGATCGCCCGCTTATCGCCTAGCGCATCTGAGATGATGCGGCCTTCCTCGTCGCCGATGGGCGTGCCAGGCCATTCCCGAAGCCAGGCGCAGTCTTCGTGGAACAGCGACGTGTCCATGTGCGAGACGGCGAGCGGCACGCCGATCATCGACAGGGCCGAGACGTGGGGCGGGTGCGTGTGCATGATCGAGGCGACGTGCGGCCGCGCTCGGTAGATCCACAGATGGAAGCGGTTGGAGGGGTTGGGCATGCCCTCGCCTTCGAGGACGTTGAGGTCGTCGTCGACGAGCAGGAGGTTGTCCGCCGTGATCTCATCGAAACCCAACCCGAATCGCAGCATCAGGTAGGTGCCGGGGCTTTCGCCCCGGGCGGTTGCCTGACCAGCCAGCCCCGAGTCATGGCCCTCAGCCGCGAGGATGCGGCAAGCCAGCGCCAGTTTCTGTCGGGCGGACCACTCGGGCAACGCGAAATGCTGGTTCATCCGCTCGGTGGTCTGCTGGTGATAGGTTTCCTTGTCGCGCACGATGACGTTCATGGCGGTCCTCTCCAGCGAATGCAGGGAGAACACCACGAAAGACACAAAGTGTCATGCAGGAAATATAGTCATCTGGTGCTCATTCCCGCGCCGAATTACTCGGGGGTGACGACGACGAGTGCCTCGGCGATGGTTGGGCCGAGCGAGCGTGAGCGATGCGAAATGTGCGCGTCGAAGTAAGCGCAGTCTCCGGCATGCAAGATGTGGCTCTCGGATCCGTACTGGAACTCGATGACGCCTGAAATCACGAAGATCATTTCCTGCCCAGCATGCTCGAAACGCCGGTCGTCCTGAAATGCCAGGGGTGGCCGCATGATGTATGGCTCCATGCTCTTGAAGCGTTTGTTGCCCGCCAGCAGCTCGTAGTCATAGCCAGACGCGCTGCCGCTGCGCATGAACGAAGGGCGCTCGCTTCTCCGGACGACGGAGATGGCGTCAGCGTATTGATTTTCGCCGAGCAGTTGCCCGACGCTGAGGTCGAAGCTCTTAGCGAGTCGCATGGCCGTCGAGATGGACGGCACGGATAGACCGCGTTCTAGTTTCGACAGGTAGCTCTTGGTCAATCCCGTCGTGTTCGCGAGCTGATCGAGGGTCAGGCCGCGCTGGCGACGGAGAAAGGCGATGCGTGCGGCGAGTGTCGTTCGTGAGTCCTGTGTCGGCGGTGCATCTGACGGTTTTGGGGAGAGCATCGAGAAATTTTCCTGCGGGTCCAAGAAGTTCGGCTGCGCTGCGCTGCGCTGCCGGGGGGCACAGGTAGATAGGTCCCCCACACGGTCCAGATGTTAGTGCAGCAAACGAAAGGCTGCTGCCCATTCCAGTTCGCACGATCCTGGCCGCGCCTGCCATCATGACAGCGGCTGGTGTGGCGAGTCGGTTGCTCGTCATGCCAGCAGATCTTTTTGCTTCTAGTGGTGCGAGTCTAACACTTGGTGCCCGCGCTTTGCGGCCTGGATGATGCGATCCGGGTCGGCGGTCCAGACGAAGGGCTTCGGATTGCCGTTACTCTCGGCGATGAAGCGTTTGATGGCGGCCTGCACCTCGATCAGCGATCCGAACACGCCGCGTCGAAGCCGGCGTTTTGCGAGCTTGGCGAAGAAGCCCTCGACGGCATTGAGCCACGAGGCTGAGGTCGGGGTGAAGTGGAAGGTCCAGCGCGGGTGGCGGTCGAGCCAGGCACGGACCTTCGGGTGCTTGTGGACGGCATAGTTGTCCAGGATCGCGTGGACGATCTTGCCCGCCGGAACCGCCGCCTCGACCGCGTTGAGGAAGCGGATGAACTCCTGATGCCGGTGGCGCTGCATGCAGCGGCCGATCACCTTGCCCTCCAGCACGTCCAGGGCGGCAAACAGGGTCGTCGTGCCGTGGCGCTTGTAATCGTGGGTGCGCGTCGTCGGCTGGCCCGGCTTCATCGGCAACGGCTCCTGCGTGCGGGCGAGCGCCTGGATCTGGCTCTTCTCGTCGACCGAGAGCACGACGGCGTGGGCCGGCGGGTCGATGTAGAGCCCGACGACGTCGCGCAGTTTGGCGGCGAAGGCCGGGTCGGTGGAGAGCTTGAACTGTCGGACTCGATGCGGCTGTAGGCCGTGCCCCCGCCAGATCCGCTGCACCGACGAGATGCTGATGGCCGCGGCCTTGCTCATGGCGGCGGCCGTCCAATGCGTGGTCTCGCCGGGTGGTTCTCCTTGCGTCAGAGCCACCACGCGCGCCGCCACCTCCGGCCCCAGCGGCGGGATGCGCGCCGGTCGCGTCTTGTCCCGAAGGAGCCCATCGACGCCCTCCTGCGCGAAGCGGTCCTGCCAGCGCCAGACCACCGTCTTGGACACGCCCGCCTCACGCATGATCGCATGCGTCCCCAGCCCATCGGCGCTCAGCAGCACGATACGGGCGCGCCAGACGTGCTTCTGCGACGTGTTTCGATCCGCCACGAGTGCTTCGAGCCGAAGGCGATCCGAGGTGGAGAGCGTGAAAGAGATGCCACTGCGCATCCGGCCAGACTCGCAGGATGGGCCTCAAACCGAAACCCCACACGGACTCAACCGTCAGAGCTCAACCACTAGG
>NZ_JAKSYH010000067.1 GCF_022829295.1 Methylobacterium sp. J-088 | reverse complement strand
AACGCCACGAGATCGGCCGTCAGCGCCTCTTCGTCGTCGCGGCCCCGCGGCACCTTGCGCTGTGTCGAGCGATGCTGACCGAGTGCCCGACAGGCACCACGCTCGGAGACGTTCATCGTCAGCATGATGTGTTCGACACAGGCGCGTCGGCGCGCGGGGCTCAGAAGTTTCCCCGGGACGCCTCCTGTAGGATCAGCTTGTCGAGGGTGAGATCGGCAATTGCCTTCCGGAGACGGGTATTCTCGGTCTCCAGATCCTTCATCCGGCGAACCTGATCCGACTTCAGGCCGCCAAACTCACGCCGCCACCGGTAGTACGTCACCGAACTCACACCGAGCGCGCGGATTGCATCGGCCACGCTCTGGCCCTGTGAGATCAGCACATCCGCCTGCCGTAGCTTGGCAACGATCTCCTCAGGCTTCGGGTGTTTTGCCATCTTGTCCGTCCTCCTAGCTCAAAAGCCATACCAAAGGGCGGACCACTTCAATGGGGGCTGATCAGGCGCCTCAATGGGTAGCACGGCGCAGCAGGGCGTTTTCGGGTTAGGTGGTGTTGTCGGGCAAGGTCCTGCCGTTCCGGGGCAGGTCTTCTGCCGCGCCGGATGTCGCCACCCTCTCGGGTAAGCCGACCGCGCTGGACGGGTCACAGGGTCAGCAGGAGGACGCAAGCCCCTACGGCGGCATCGCCAGCGCGTTGAAGAGCATCGCGGGCGGGCAGCAGAAGCAGGGACAGAAGGCGGCAAGCGGCGGTGGCATGGCGGCCCCGAAGATGGATGGCCATTCGATGTCGCTGCAGCAGGCCCGACAGCAGTTCGATGCCAGCAGGTTCTACTCAATGCTGCCGCGGGCCGGGCGGACGGGATGACGATCCTACAGGAGGTCGGACGGGTGGACTCATGGAGCAAATGCACCAACAGAGCTAAGCTCGGCGGCGACTCAATGGCTCGGTGCCTGCATGCCGCTCTACGATTTCACGCTCGGCCACCTCGGCGGCCAGTCATCATTCCAGCGGCCAGGAGTTAAGGCGCTTGACCTCGATCAAGCCGTTCAGGAAGCAATGGCGTGGGCTAAGAATACCCGCCGTCTTGAGAGTGTATCCAGCGACATGTCTAATTGGCCGCTCGTTGTGAAGGCAGGGGATGCCACGGACGGACACGCGATTGGGGCGCTGCTATTTGAGATGAAGGACGTGCGGCCCGACTGAGTACGGTGGGTGGCGAGGCTGGTGTCGAGATGCATCGCGGCAGCCTTGTCTGCAACCCTTCGCTAACCAGCCTTGACCACCGCCGCTCAACCTTTACGTGGGATTGTTCGAAGCGGCGCGCGACACGGTGAAAGCTCGCAAGGGCTGAGATCTGCCGGCCGTAGGACGATGGACGCTTTACCGCCCCATCGGTTCGCAATGTGGGGTTACCTGGCAGGCCCCACCGCGCTGGGCTTGGCGGGCGGCTTACGGGCCGCCCGTCACAGCCGACGATCCGCTCTCCGCAGCACCAAGGGACTGTTGAGATAGCGCAGCATGGGCTTCGCATCGATCCGGTAGAATGCCGTCAGCCACATGTCGCAGCGTGACCCCGATAGCTTCACGACAGCTCTAAAGGTCCGGTTCGTCCGAGCGAAGGTGTAGATAGCTCCTACAGACCTCGACGGCGGCTCCTCGGCGACCAAGGTACCGTGCGCTAGGATCTCCGGTGTCCATGTCAGATCGATATACGTGATCTCGGGATGCCGCTGCCGGATCTTCACCAGCGACTCCCGCGACAGGTAAACGTTGTGTAGCCTAGCGCCGAGGTGTGCGCGCCCTTCCTCCGGCATCTGGCCGACGACGACCGAAGCCTCAGGCGGCGACATGAGCAGGGCGTGGATTTGATAGGCTTCTGCTGGCACCCCTATGATGAACCAGGGCGCGTGAAGTGAGTCAATCGCTTCGCCAGTTGCCCGGCTCTGTGAGCGCCGTTACAGCCCGGCCATGCCCGAAAAGCTACACGACCTCCTTGAGCGCCTCAAGACGCAGCAACGCATGCTCATCTTGGCGATGGCCGAGCATAGCGGTCTGCCAGCCGGGAGCATGCTGCGCCAGGTCGCTGAGCTTGAGAACGTCATCGCGGCCGTCGAGGCCGTGGCGGCGGAGGAGGCGGACCGAAGGCGGCGGCCTTAATGGCTGCGCGAACCGATGCCCCAGCTGACTCACGGTAAGCCACGGCAGCGAGCGGTAAGGGGCGGTAGCTGACGGCAGCGCTACGGCAAGAAGCACGGTAGCGGGATGGGTATCACACCACACGCACTGAAGGTGCGCACGTGATCATCGCGACTGCGCCGGCGAGGCCGCACCTGGGCGTTGCGAGACGGTATCCCGGTGCTGCTCTGCCGGCGCGCGGCCGGAGCCGATCGCTGAGGGTATGGTGGCGCGGGGTGGTTAATGGATCCTGTGCGTCTGAAGGGTTATCAGCGGACTTGCTGCGGCAAGCCAGGGCCGTGTTCGATCTAGCGTAAACGTTCGGCCGGGCTGGCGGAACACCACCGGAGATCGGGGACTTTCAGGCTGCTTTGCGACCCGCTCTGACGGACGCATCGTGGGACGATGCCATCTCGGAAGCGTATGCTCTGCTGATCCCGATGGCCTTCGAGATCGCGGTTCGCCGCTCGCTGTAGGCCGGTGCAGTCATCGGGTAATCGAGCGGCAAGCCGTAGCGTTCGCGGTAGGTAGCCGGAGTGAGGCCATGGCGGCTGAGGTGCCGTTTGAGCATTTTATAGACACGGCCGTCGAGAAAGCTCTTGATCCCATCGCGGCCCAGCGAATTGCGGATCTCACTCGCGCTGGGCTTCTGCGTGATCGCAGGCAGCGACCCTGACGCTTGACGTGAGAGCCGCGACAGATCGGCGTGCACACTAGCGAGGAGCGCGGGAAGCTCGGCCGTGCTCACATGATTGTTCGAGACGTAGGCCGCGACGATTTCGCTGGCCGTGCCCAATAGGTTCGGCGAACGGGCCATCCTGTCGACATACGGCATAGCTTGCGTCATAGGTTGCATTAACGATATTGCACAATCATTGGTTGCAAATATTAACAGGGCGTTACGTCGGAGCGGATCGAGACGATTACCGATCCGGCCGCTTTCACAATCAAGAGGCAGATCGCCTGACGTGAAGCCAGTCTAGAGAACTCTTATTCATCAGCATTCGCCTACAAGGTACTCACCTGCCTCACTTCACGCCTATACCGATGAAACCAATGAAGTTTTTGGATCTATTAACCATTCGCGGCTAGGTCGGAATATCAGCGGCTGCACGCATTGCTCGATCGCCGGCCGCTCTATGGGGTTGGCCGTGTCATTTCAGTCCATGTCCATTCGCAGCAAGCTCATCGCTGCTTTCTCGGTGCTTCTTCTGTTTCTAGGTGGGCTGAGCACGGTCGGGCTATGGAGTGCCTCGACGATCAATGGTTCGCTTCTGGACGTCGAGACGAACTGGCTTCCGAGCGTCAGGACCGCAAGTCAAGTAGACGCTTTGACGGGGCGTTATGTGACGAGCATGCTGCGTCATATCCTGTCCACCGATGCGCAGATGCTCGCCAGCATTGATAAAGATCTGTCGGAGCGCGGTGATAAACTCGAACAAGCGACAAAAGCCTACGAAGCTCTCATCAGCTCGCCCCAGGAACGTGCACTCTACGAAACTTTTGTACGTGAATGGCGCACCTTCGCAGCAGTCGTGAAGCCAATCCTCGCTATGTCTCACATGGGCGAGAAAGCTCAGGCTCTGACCTTATACGAAACCAAGGGTGTCACGCCCCGTCGCGATGCCTCTGCGGCGCTCGACAAGATCATCAAGCTCAATCAAGACGGGGCGCAGCAGGCTGCGGCCGACAGTAAAGCTACCTACGATGGAACGCGGCTGATGCTGGTTGGTGCTGGTCTCGCTGCTGTCGTTCTAGCTATCACGCTGGCCGCTACGATTATCCTGGGCATCTCCCGCGGCATCGGTTCGGTCGTTCGCCCGATGCAGTCTCTCGCTGCTGGCGACCTCACCGCGACCATCCCGTATCAGGGGGCCAAGACGGAGATCGGTACGATCGCGGACGCCGTTCAGGTGTTCAAGGTCGGGCTGATCCGCATGAAGGCGCTGGAAGATGAGACGGCCCAGGCACGCTTGGCCGCCGAGGAGCAGCGCAAGACCGGGATGCGCCAGATGGCCGACGGCTTCGAGGCCGCGGTCGGTGGCATCATCGGCATGGTGTCGTCCTCCGCGACCGAGTTGCAGGCGACAGCACAGACCATGACGGCCACGGCGACAGAGACCGCCAGTCAGTCGACCACGGTGGCCGCGGCCGCTGAAGAAGCCGCCAGCAACGTCAACACCGTGGCCGCCGCCGCCGAGGAGCTGGGCTCATCGGTGCAGGAGATCAGCCGGCAGGTCGCCGGCTCGGCCGAGCTTGCACAGCGTGCCGTGCACGAGGCTGACCAGACCGGTAGCCTCGTGCAGGAGTTGAGTGCCGCCGTGTCCCGGATCGGCGACGTGGTCGGGCTGATCTCGACCATCGCTGGGCAGACCAACCTGCTGGCCCTGAACGCCACGATCGAAGCAGCGCGCGCTGGGGCCGCTGGCAAGGGCTTCGCCGTGGTGGCCTCTGAGGTGAAGGCGCTGGCCGAGCAAACAGCCAAGGCGACGAATGAGATTTCGGGGCAGATCGCACAGATCCAGGCCTCGACCGGACAGGCGGTCACGTCGATCGCTGGGATCACCGGGCGGATCCGCGAGATCAACGGGGTGGCGGCCTCGATCGCGGCGGCCGTCGAGCAGCAGGGCGCGGCCACCCAGGAGATCGTCAGGAACGTCAGCCAGGCAGCCCAGGGCACGGGCGAGGTGACGCACAACATCACAGGTGTGGCGGGGGCAGCCGAGGAGACCGGTGCGGCAGCGAGCCAAGTGCTGGGGGCGGCGTCCGAGCTTTCACGCCAGTCCGAGCATCTCACCGCCGAGGTCGGCCGCTTCCTCGCAACCGTGCGCGCGGCGTGAGGTCACGATGAGCCTCGTTGAACCCCATTCCATCGTTCCGTTTGGCGAGGTTCAGGGCCTCACAGCGGCCCTGGCCGGCGCCTTCGCTGAGGGCGTCGATCTTGAGCCCCGCGCGGCACAGATCCGTGCCCTGGGGGAGTCACTTGCAGCGATGATCGAGGCGTTGCGACCCAAGCTTGCTGGCCTCGGCGAGCGACTGCAGATCGATGGTATGGAGTTGGATCTGGCGCAGCTCGCCCGCATGGCGAAGGCCGCTTGCACCTACGGCATAGGAGGGGCTGATTGAGGTTACTGGTTGCGTCGATAGGCCGTGGGCCGGCGCTCGCGATCTCCAGTCGCGCCGCGCTGCACCGACCCTCATGCAACGGCCCGGCCTAGGCTTCACGGGCGGTACGCAGGAAACGCCTATCGTCGTCAGCTCACCGGCGGCTGAGGGCCGTCCATTGCGTGGTGACGGACTCGTCAGCCGGCATGTAGGCGCCCACGATGGCGCCCTTCCGGCTCACGACGCAGATCATTGTCGCCTCGCGCACCTCGTACATCATCGGCCGCTCGTAGGTGATGTGGAACAACACATTCGCGTCCTCGCATGCGCGTCTCGACGCTCTCTATCACCTGTTTAACCATACTATGCTCTCGTCCGCGCGAGCGACCGAGGGGGAGTGTGTGCCGATCCTGGGCCCAAAGCATAATTCGATGAGGTTCGGACCGGGCACGTTCGCTCGGTCGATCGCCGTCGTCATCGGCCTCGGCATCCCGGCGTTCGTCACGCATACGGTGCTGGCTCATCGCAACCGCGAACTTACAGACGCCGAGCAGCAGGTCACCAACACGACCCTAGCCTCGAAGCATTACGCCACGCGCATGGTTGAAGTGGCAGATGATCGCCTTCGGACCGTCGCCACGTTCGTCGGAGAACGCTTGCGGGATCTGAACCCACAAGCGTTACATCGCACGTTGCGTGAGCAATATGCCCGGTCGAGCGGGATCAGCAACATCGTCGTCATCGACCGGAACGGCAATGCCATCGCCGAAGCCGCGGCTTTTCCGACACGACATCTCAACGTCGCTGATCGCGACTACTTCCAGACCCTGCGCGATCAGCCGAGAAAAGATCTTGTGGTCGGTAAGCCCGTCATGGGCAGCCTCGTCGGCAAACTCGTTCTGCCGATCGCGCGACGCATCGACAATCCGGATGGCACCTTCGCCGGCATCGTCCAAGTCGTGCTCGACGCCGGAGCGTTTCAAGCCGTCTACGACGCGATCGACAACGGCCCTGGCGCTCTGATCAATCTCTGGCGTGCGGACGGCACCCTGCTCGTGCGCTCGCCTCACGCACCGGAGTTCGTCGGCCGGAACTTCGCCGACAGCGACAATTACCGCCGCCACGTCCTCACCAGGGACAACAAGCCGTTCTGGGCACCGGGCATCACGGACGGCGTCGAGCGAGTCATCGCGCTCGGCTACCTCGATGACTATCCGTTGTACGTCAGTGCCACGTTGCGTCAGGATAAGGTCCTCGCCTCCTGGCGAAGCATGTCAATTGAGGAAGGCGTGCTCGGTGGTGGCCTGACGATCATTCTTGTCACGGCGCTCATGCTGCTGGCCCGCGAGACCGAGCGTCGTCAGATAGCGGATGCGGGTATCCGCACCAGCGAGGCGCGTTACCGGCTTTTGGCTGAGAACAGCACGGACATCATCGTTTGGTGCGGGCTCGATACGACGCGCCGATACGTCTCGCCCGCCGCAGCGACCATACTCGGCCACGCGCCGGAGGATCTGATCGGTACGCGTCCGCTCGACTTCGTCCATCCCGATGACGTCGCGGACTACGCTAGCACCCTCGACGACCTGACGAGCGGACGCGTAGAGCGCACCATGACCCGTCAGCGCTATAGGCGCTCGGACGGCTCGTGGATCTGGTTGGAGATCTCGTTCAGCCTCACACATGATCCGGTCACTGGTGCAGCGCACGGCTACGTCGCGACTTTGCGTGATGTTGGCCAACGCAAGGCCGTCGAAGATGCGCTGCGCGCCAGCGAGGCGCGCATTCGCGCCCTGACGGATGCACTCCCGCAGCTCGTCTGGATCATGTCGGTCGAGACCGGCGAGGCGACTTACGTCAATCAGCGCTTTGAGGAGTACTACGGCTCGATCGGCAGTGCGCGCATAGAGCGACTGGCCCGAAATCATCCGGACGATGCCGATCGCATGGCCCGGCTCTGGGTGGAAGCGCGGGAGCGGCAGGAAGGCTACGAGGTAGAGGGCCGCCTACAGCGCCACGACGGCGTCTACCGTTGGCACAAGCTGATGATGGTGCCGATCCGCGAGGGTGATGCCGTGTTCGCCATGCTCGGCACCGCCCTTGATATCGACGAGATCGTGGTTGCCCGCCGTAAGGTGGAGGAAGCCAGCAGTCTGTTGCTGCTCGCCCAGCAGGCTGCAAATGCCGGAACGTGGTATCTGGACCTCGCCACCACCCGCATCGACTGGTCGCCCGGCAGCGCGCGCCTGCACGGCATCGAGACGACCTCCGATCACAGCTTGGATACCGAGGCGTGGCTCAAACTGGTTGACCGGGGCGACGGTGAGCGTGCGCTCGACGTGGTCGCGGCCGCGGCGAAGGCGGGCGAAGCATTCGCGGTCGAGTTCCGGGTGCCGCAGGCGGATGGAAGCGTGCGCTGGATCAGCAGCGTCGGAAGGGGTGTGCCAGAACCCGATGAGCAGGTCCGGCGGATACTGGGACTGAACCTGGACGTGACGGGCCGTAAGGCTGCGGAAGCAGCACTTCTCGCGGCCAGCGCCGCGGCGGATGTCGCTCGCGCCGAGGCCGAACGCGCGAGCGCGGCTAAGACCGAGTTCCTGGCCTCGATGTCTCACGAGATCAGGACGCCGCTGAACGCGGTGATCGGCTACAGCGGCCTGTTGCTCGACGAGCATGACCTCGCGGCGTCGGCGCGCCTACATGCCGAGCGCATCCGCTCGGCGGGATCGGCACTGCTGACCGTCGTCAACGACGTGCTTGATTTCTCGAAGATCGAGGCGGGGCAGATTGAGATCGCGACGCGGTCCTTCGCGCTGGGTAAGCTGATTGACGAGGTGCTCGCGATGGTGCGCGGCCCGGCCGAGGCGAAGGGGCTGGCCGTCAACGTCTCTCTCGCACCGGGCCTGCCGGACTGGCTACTCGGCGACAGGGACCGTCTCACTCAGGTGCTGCTCAACCTGCTTGGCAATGCCTGCAAATTCACGCGGATGGGCTGGGTCGGCCTCCACGTGAGTACCGACAGGTCGGTAAGCGGGACTGCACGCCTACGCTTCAGTATCACGGATACCGGGATCGGCATCCCCGCGGACCGGCGTGATCGGCTGTTCCAGCGCTTCTCTCAAGCGGATGGTTCGATCAGTCGGGATTTTGGCGGCACGGGGCTCGGTCTGGCGATCTGCAAGACGCTGGTGGAGTTGATGGGTGGCACCATTGGTTTCGACAGCGCGGCCGGTCACGGCTCGACGTTCTGGTTCGAGATCACGTTGCCGGTTTCGATGCCGAAGGCCGAACCTGAGGCGGCAGTCAAACCGGCCACCGTTCACACAGGTAGACGGCTGCTGCTCGCCGACGATGTCGCGCTGAACCGGGAGTTGGCCAGCACCATCCTAACCCGAGCGGGACACGTGGTAGATGTGGTCGGCGATGGCGCAGCGGCGGTCGCCGCAGCCCGGGCGAAACCCTACGACTTGATCCTGATGGACGTGCACATGCCCGTGCTCGACGGGGTTGCCGCCACACGCCAGATCCGCGCCCTGGAAGATGCGGTGTCGCGGGTACCGATCGTGGCCATGACAGCGAACGTCTTGCCGGAACAGGTTGAGAGTTTCTTGGCCGCCGGTATGGACGCACACGTCGGCAAGCCGTTTCGCGCCGACGATCTGCTCGGTGTGATCGACCGGTTGACAGTGTCGAATGACACATCGCCGTCCGCCACATCCGTCATTGATACGACGGTTGTCGATGAGATGGTGGCGACGGTCGGGCGTGCACGCGTCGATCGGATGCTGGCGATGCTGGCCGAGGAACTCACGGAACGCTTCGAGCTCACCTCGGCGCCTGATCGGCAGCGACTCGCACACGATGCTCACGCGATGATCTCCGCGGCTGGTGCACTAGGGTTTGCCGGGCTGGCGCAAGCCTGTCGCGAAGTCGAGACAGCATGCGCCGCCGGCGGGGACTACGAGCCGATGCTGGCAACCCTGCGGGCTATCAGTGCCAGTGCGGTGGCGGAGATCAGAGCCTCCGGTAGTCGACCCGCTACCTGCCTAGATGCCGCCTCTGGCGCGTAGACCAAAAGCTTAAAGTCGAGCGACCGAAGAGGACGGAACCCTTCCCAACGTAGACGTCCGCGGCGTTCGTCATACCGATCAGCCGCAGACCGTCACCGCATGGCTCGGCCAGTCCTACCGCCCGCGAGAATTCTCATAGGGTCGCTTCGGTCGAGGTCGCTCGCTGCCCCTCGGCAGCCCTCCTTCGGTGCCGTATCCACAACCTGTATCTGTGGATCTCCCTTATCCGTGGGATGCAGCGTTTTGCACCCTATGCTGCCCAAGAGCGCCGGGGCCGCGGACCGCCCTCCCCGCCGGAGCCATTGCAGCCACTCCCGACTGATGATCCGCACCACGTTCGGGTCGGACTTCCGGCCCTGGTGACGGCGCTCCTGAATGGTCAGCAGCCCGTCGCCCTCGGCCAGCCGGATCGCGGCCTGTGCCAGCCGGCGGCAGACACCGGCCCGGGCGGCGATGGCGTCGATGCACAGACCGCAGGCGCCGTTGCGGGCCATCTCGTCGCCTACGACCCGCAGCACCGCGAGCTGCCCAGTAGTGAACCTGCTGGCGAGCGCGGGCGGCATCGGGCCCGAGCACGCCAGCCGACGGCGACGCTCAATAGCCACGGATCGCTCAGGAGCCCGCTGGAGGCGCTTGGGCGGGAACAGCGTCACACCGGCCGAGCGGAATGCCGACGGGCGCCACAGCCTCGCGGATCGCGCTGCGGCGGGTGTGCAGAGCCTCAGCTAGCCCCTGGGCCTCCGAGTCGGTGACGGTCTCGGCGGCGTGAGCCTGCCAGATGGATCGCGACAGGCTGTCGAGTTGCGCGAGCGTGCGCGCCTCCTCAATCGCCGACCGCATGGTGGCGTGAAACATCGTTCCCGGTCCCTCACGGGCCGCGGCTAGGGTCCAGGCAAAGCCTTCCCGTTGACGGAAACAGGTTCCGTCTTGACTCCCGAGGGAGGTCATGGCTTGTGAGGAGCATCGTCTGCGGCCTCACATGGCCTCTGGGTTTTCAGCAGCCTCTTCCTTGCCGGGAAGGGGCTGTTGGCTTTTCAGGGTCTATCTCGCGGCGATGGTCTCCTGAATGGCGGCCACGACTCGCCAGGGCGGGTCCGGCCGTAACGGTCCATGTCGGCCGGGCGGCACGGTTAAGTCAACGTTGGCATCCCAGTGGTCGACATCGATCCGGCCAACGCTATGGTGCTGCGACGTGCGGACGGCGATGGAGCCGGGTCGCGTCACCAACGCGAGCCAGCCTGCTGATGCGCTTCTCAACCGTTTTCGTCTGCCTGTCTGTCGGCGCCATGTTGCCTTGCGCCGCCATAGCTCAACCGGCTGCCACAGCCGCGCCGGACCCGGCTCTGGTGAAGGTCGCACGTGAGACGGTCGCGCAGATGCAAGGCGATCGCGCTGCGACGCTCAGCGCCATGGCTGGACCCATGGTCGGTATGATGCAGCAGATCGGCATCAAGGAGCCCAATAAGGCCCAGGTGCTGGTGCAGGAAGTCGTGATGCCGACCCTGACGGCACACTATGACGAACTCCTCGACATCCAGGCCCGCGGCTTCGCTACGGTGCTCGGTAAGGACGACCTTCAGGCGATCGCGGCGTTCTACGCCACCCCCACCGGCAAGCGCCTTGCAGCCGCCCAACCACAGCTCGCTCAGATCCAGCTCACCGGCATGCAGCAGTGGATGCAGGGGGTAGCTCCTGAGATGCAGAGCAAAATCGTCAAAGCGGTCCAAGCGCATGGATGGACGCCGGGCGGACAGGCAAAGCCGCGCTAAGCACGGGTGATCAACGTCAGGGAATGATCAGCGCGACCATGCCGGCCGGACCTTCGACTCTCGCGGACCTGCGCAAGGCGGGCATCATCACGAGCCAGGAGGTCGTAGCAGCCATCGACCTCTACTTGCGGGACCTGGCGGCTGGGCCCTA
>NZ_JAKSYH010000185.1 GCF_022829295.1 Methylobacterium sp. J-088 | reverse complement strand
CCGGGGCCGGCTTCTGCATGGTGAACTGACCCGGCCTGCCCGGCTGCCGCCTCACGAGGCCGCGTAGACCGAGACTCCGTCGAAGGTTCCGTCTGGCCCCGGCGCGTAGGTGAGGGAGGCGCGCAGCAGCAGCAGCACGGTCCCCCCGCATAGCGCGCCGACGAGCAGGCGCGCGAGGCGTTCCGCGTGTGCCCCGGCGGCCGCGACTACGGCGCAGCCGAGCAGGAAGGCGCAGGCCGGCGAGGCCGGATTGGCCAGCGCCACCGCCACCGCCCAAAGCCCGGGGCGCGCTCAAGGGTCCGATCCCCGTCGTGTCCGCCCATGACACCCCCCCCCCGGCCCGAAGAACCCGGGCGCCGCAAGGGCGCGGCAAGGGCGCCGCAAGGGCGCGGCAAGGGCGCCGCAAGGGCGCCGCAAGGGCGCGGCAAGGGCGCGGCAAGGGCGCGGCAAGGGCGCGGCAAGGGCGCCGCAAGGGCGCCGTGCCGCAACGCGAC
>NZ_JAKSYH010000055.1 GCF_022829295.1 Methylobacterium sp. J-088 | reverse complement strand
GGATTAGTATATGCGAGCTCGGCAAGGGCGGCTCTGTCGCCGCGGGGTTGTCGCAGTCATTGTGGACCGTGCCCGAACCGGCCCACAACCGGCCAGTTCATGTTCTGTGACACTGGCCGCACCGCTCTGCGGGAAGACCGTACGGTCGGCTTTAGAGCCGTGCTCGATCGCGTTGTAATTGAGCACGGCACGACGCCCTTGTTCTAGCGTACTCTCATACGCCGACACGGGGTACACTTCGGCGGAGGGCGCTCTCGGCTTTCGACAGGCCCGTTGGCATCGTGTAGAGGGAGCGCCTTCCCTCGGAGGACCC
>NZ_JAKSYH010000054.1 GCF_022829295.1 Methylobacterium sp. J-088 | reverse complement strand
GGGTGAACAGCGCTGCCAGGAGGGCGGTGTGGGTTCGGCGTCTCACGGCACCCCCGCGAGTCGTCGGCGAGGCGGGCTTAGCGGACCAACCGGGCTGCATCCGGGAGCGTTCCCCGGCGTGCGAGCTCTGGGATCACGGATCCCAAGGGGCCATGCCCTTTAGCGGGGTGTCGGGGCACGGCCCCGATATAGGGTTCCGCCCGAACCCAGCAAGGCACTGCGCTGCACCCGCGAAAGGGCTCGCCCTTTCGAAACCCCGATCGTCCCGGAACGAAGAGCATCGATGGCGTCAGCCCGCGATGTGCAACCCCGCCGCGGCGCGACGGCCGCGGCGCTCGGCCGGGTCTTGGAACACCCCCGACCACAGGCCGAGGCGCCGTCCCCAGGCCCGGTCGGCCGCCGCCGCATAGGCGGGCGCGGCGTCGCGCTCGGGCACGGCGAGACCGTGGGCCACCATCCAGACACCGAGATCCTCATCGCCGATCCGGCACAGCGCCACGACCGTCTCCCCACCGCCCCGCGGCTCGCAGGCGACCGCCGCCTCGCCGATACGGTCGGCGAGCGCCCGGGCGGCGTCCCGGCCGCAGGCATAGGTCCGGTCCTGCGCGTCCGAGCAGGTCTGGCCGGCATCCGGCGCGACGATGCCGGACAGGCTGACCTGACGCGCGCCGACACGGAGGGTGCCCCCGTCGATCACCTGGGCGGGGCCCTGAAGGACCTCGCCGGCCCGGGCGGGTGTATGCCCGGCGAGGCCGCCGGCCAGGAGCACCGCCAACAGCGGCAGGCGCGACCGGCCGGCCTTGTCGTCCGGGCAGAGGAGAGTGCCGGCGACACCGGCCGCGCAGGCGAGGAGGGCACCGAGGATCAGCGACATGGTTTCAGGTCTCCGGACGGGGTATGGGCCCCTTGTGCCGAAGCCCAGCCCCGCGATCCTGACGGCGCCTGTCAGTCTCCCGTCAGGGGAAGCGCGCTACCGCGTACCCGCATGAATGCCCGCCGCACCGCCTCGCTTTGCCTGCTCGCCGTCCTCGCAGGCGCACCCGCATCCGCCTCCGAGGACGCCGACCGCGCCCGTCAGGCCCTGGAGAAGGGCGAGATCCGCCCCCTCGACGAGATCCTGCACGCCGCCCGCGAAGCGGTGCCGGGCGACGTCGTATCGGTCGATCTGAAGCGCGACGACGGGCGTTGGCGCTACAAGCTGCGCATCCTCGGCGCCGACGGGAAGCGCCGGACCGTCAAGGTCGATGCCGGCTCGGCCAAGATCCTGGACGACGACGACGATGATTGAGTGGCAGGGTCATCCGTGCGCGTCCTGATCGTCGAGGATGAGCCGCGCATCGCCGCCGACATCCGGCAGGGCCTGGAGCGGGCCGGCTATGTCGCCGACGTGGTGGCGGACGGGGAGGCTGCGTGGTTCCGGGCCGAGACCGAGCCCTACGACGCCATGGTGCTCGATCTCGGCCTGCCGCGCCTCGACGGGCTCGGGGTGCTGCGGCGGCTGCGGGCCGCCGACGTCGCGCTGCCGGTGCTGATCCTCACCGCCCGCGACGGCTGGCGCGAGCGCGTCGAGGGCATCGATGCCGGGGCCGACGACTACCTCGTCAAGCCGTTCCGCATGGAAGAGCTGGTGGCGCGGCTCCGGGCGATCCTCAGGCGCACCGCCGGCCATGCCTCGCCAATCCTGCGCGCGGGCGCCGTGGAGCTCGACACCCGGACCCGGGCGGTCAGCGTCGATGGCCGCCCGACCGAATTGACCGCCCTGGAATACCGGCTCCTGGCGTTCCTGCTGCACCGGCCGGGGCAGGTGGTGCCGGCGGGCGAGCTGCTCGACCACCTCCACGGAGTCGGCACCGAGCGCGAGGCGAATGCCCTTGAGGCGCTGCTCACCCGCCTGCGCCGCAAGCTCGGCCCGGGGGTGATCGAGACGCGGCGCGGTCAGGGCTACTGCGTCCCGGCCGCGGACGGCCCGTGAGCCGGGATTCGCTCCGCCTCCGGCTCGGCCTCGCGGCGGCGGCCTTGATCGCCCTGGCGCTCCTGCTCGCCGGGATCGGGTTGACCGTGATCCTCGACCGGGTGCTCGACGCGCGCACCGCCGACGGCCTCGACCGGACCGCCAAGCTGATCGCCGGCCGGGTCACCCTCGCCCCGGACGGGAGCCCGGCCCTCTCCCGGGAGCCACCCGACCCACGCTTCGCCACGCCCTATGGCGGCCTGTACTGGCAGGCGGAGGCGGGATCCCACGTCCTGCGGTCGCGCTCGCTCTGGGACAAGAGCCTAGAATTGGGCAAGGCGGACGCGGCCGGCACCATCGACGCGACCGGGCCGGACGGCGGCCGGCTCATCGCGGTGATCCAGCCCCTCACGATCGGGCCGAGCGGCGCCGAGACCGATCTGCGGGTGATCGTGGCCGAGGATCGGCGCAACCTCGCGGCGAGTCGGACGACCTTCCTGCGCCTGCTCGTCCCGGGGCTCGTCGCCCTGTTCGTCGTGCTGACGCTGGCGATGGCGCTGTTCGTGCGCCGGGCGCTGGCACCATTCCGGCTGCTGCAATCGGATCTCCTGGCGGTCCATGCCGGGACCCGGACACGGCTGCCGGAGCATTTCCCCGACGAGGTCCGGCCGCTGGTCGCCGACCTCAACCAGCTGCTCGACGCGCAGGAGCGGGCCCTGATCCGCGCCCGGGACGCGGCCGCCGACATGGCCCACGGCCTCAAGACGCCGCTCGCGGTGCTCGACGCCCTGGCGCGCCGGACCGGACCCGCCGATCCGACCCTCTCGGCCGAGATCGCCGAGCAGGCGCGGGCGATGGGCGGGCAGGTCGAGCGGGCGCTCGCCCGGGCACGGATTGCCGCCTCCGGCGATCTCCGGCGGCGCTCCTGCCGGGTGGCCCCGGTGGCGGAGCGGCTCATCGCGACGATGCGCCGGCTGCCGGAGGGGGATTCCCTCGACTGGGCGGTGTCGGTTCCAGAGGCGCTCACTTATCCGGGGGAGGAGGGTGAGCTGATGGAGGTGCTGGGCAACCTTCTCGACAACGCGCGGAAATGGGCCCACCGCCGCGTGCGGATCACCGGGCAGACGGAAGCCGGGCGCCAGTGCCTTGCCGTCGAGGATGACGGCCCCGGCATGAGCTCAGCGGCGATCGCCGGCATCGGCCGCGGCCAGCGCTGGGACGAGACCCGGCCGGGGACCGGCTTCGGCATCGCCATCGCCCGGGACGTCGCCGAGGCCGCGGGGGCGCATCTGGAGTTCGGGCGCTCGGAGCTGGGGGGCCTGCGGGCCGCGCTGCGCTGGCCGGGCCTGTAGGGCGGCCCTCGACCGCTCACCGCCTCGGCTTCTCCCTGCCCTCGACCGGCCGGCTGAGGCGCATGAGCAGTGCACTCAAGGTCCGGGCGCAGGCCTGCGTCGTGCGGCCATCCGTGGCGATGGTCAGGTCCGGCCGCTCAGGCGCCTCATAAGGGGCCGAGATCCCGGTGAAGTCCGGAATCCGGCCGGCCCGGGCCAGACGGTACAGGCCCTTCGGATCGCGGGCCTCGCACAGGCCGAGGGGCGTGTCGACGAACACCTCCACGAACGGGATGTCCCCGGCGATCCGCCGGGCCAGCGCCCTGTCGGCGCGGTAGGGCGAGATCAGAGAGACGATCACCACCGAGCCCGCCTCGGCCATCAGCCGCGCCACCTCGGCGGTGCGGCGGACGTTCTCGGACCGGTCCGGCGCCGTGAAGGTCAGGTCGGCGTTCAGCCCGTGGCGGAGGTTGTCGCCATCAAGGACCGCGCTGTGCCGGCCGCCTGCCACCAGCGTCCGGTCGGCCGCCGCCGCAAGGGTCGACTTGCCGGGCCCCCGACAGACCCGTCAGCCACGCGATGACCGGACCCTGGCCGAGGCGCGCCCACCGCTCCTCCCGGGGCTGAAGGTGGTGCCATGTCACGCGGCTCCGAGGGGCGCCGGTCGGGATCTTCTGCAAGACGCACATATCCATCGCCCAGAGCATCGTCCCGAAAGGTGGTTGTCGGCTTTCGGGGAAAAGAGGATGCGAGAAAACGACCTGGAGCATCGTCCGCGGCCGCGGCTGCCAGTTTCCGAACATCGCGAGGGAGGGGCCGAGCCGCGTCAGGGCACACGCCACGCCGGGTATCCGACCGCGTCGCCGAGGCGCTCCTTGAAGTCCTCCAGCAGGTAGGCCGCCCGGCGGCGCCACGTGGGGGACGGCCGGAAGGCGACGTGATCCATCGCCGCCCGTGCCATTGCGGCGACCAGGGCCTCCGTCTCCGGGACGACCGGCCGGGCGGCGAGCTCGTTCGGGGATGCGGCCGGCGCGGTCTCGATGACCGTATCCCAGGGCCGACCCCAGCACGCGGCGGCGAAGCCCTCGTTGGCGGCGGCGTAGCGCGCCGCGACCTGGGCCAGTCCCTCCGGCGCGTCGCCACGGAACCGTTCCGGATCCAGCCCCCGCGTCCACGCCCAGCGATCGAGGACATGGCCGAGCTGCCGCGGATGCCCGATCACCTGCCGGTGCACGCCGTCCCGGTACAGGCGGCGCGCGGCTTCGACGGCGAGCGGCCCCGAACTGCGGTTGGTCCGGTATTCGAGGTCGGCCGGGGTCAGCAGCGGCGCCAAGCGATCGCGCAAGCCGAGGTCGCCGATCAGCCGCGCGAGCAGCGGCGCGTCCGACCGGCGGTCGCGGAACGGCACGGCGGTCACGCGGCCCTGGGAAGCCCGCCGCCATGCCTCCAGCAGCGCACCGTAATCGTAGCGCCCGGAGGCGCCCTCGACGCCCAGAAATCCCCGGAAGGTGCGGCCCTCGGAGACGACCTGGGCCCGCAGGGCGTAGGCGGACGCCAGTTGCTCGGCCTGCGGCTTGACGACCAGGGCCGTCTCCAGGGCGAAGCCATGCCGCGCGCAGATCTCGGCCAGGATCTCCGGGATGCGCCAGCGAGCCCGCTGCACGGCGAAATCCTCGTAGGAGAGGATCAGCGTATCCGCCCGGGTCGTGGCAAGGGCCTCGTCGAGCCGCGCGAGGCCGGCGCGGCGCTCAGCCTCGGGACGGCGCCGGTCGAGCCCCTGGCCGAGCCGGTGGTGGTTGACGTCGAGGCTTTCCGGAGCGCCCGGGGGAGCGAGCTTCGGATAGCAGATCCCGACGGCGTCAAGGCGCGGACGCAGCCTCGCCAACACCTCTTGGAACGAGGTGGAGCCGGTCCGCGGCATCCCGATATGGATGATTGCGCGTCGCACGTGTCCTGTCGACCCTGTTGGATTCTACGATCCCGACCGGTGTCGGCGCGACAGAGCACAGTCCACGCGCGACGCGCGGACGTGAGTATCCAGACACACAGCCAAGTAGATCCGTAATCACGGTCCGATCACGGGAACGCGACCAGAAATAGCCAAGCTCCGTTTCTGGTCTATTTCAGGACATGTCGCGGATGGATACCGGCCAAACGGCGCGGAGCCGTCGATCCGCTTCGATGGGCTCGCTTCGTCCGATGCCGACGCGGGCGATCGTCCCTCGGGATGGCGCCCTAGCGTCCGGCCTCGGCGCCGTCGCGGCGGAGCAGGAACACCCCCTGCGCGCCGAACAGGTTCCACACCCACCAGGGCATCGAGAACCGCATCGGCCGGCCGCGGGCGTTGAGCGCGGTCGCGTGCTCGATCCGGGCGCCGATCAGCCGGCAGAGCCCGACGAAATCGCGGATCGTGCAATGGTGGATGTTCGGGGTCTCCCACCACGCGTCCGGCATGATCTCGGTGACCGGCATGCGCCCGCGCAGGGCGAGTTCCGACCGGACCCGCCAATGCCCGAAATTCGGGAACGAGATGATCACCTGCCGTCCGATCCGCAGCAGGTGCTCCAGCACCACCCGCGGATTGCGGGTCGCCTGGATGGTCTGGGACAGGACCACCACGTCGAAAGCGCCGTCCGGATAATTGGCGAGGTCGGTGTCGGCGTCGCCCTGGATCACAGAGAGGCCCCGGGCGAGGCAGGCATTCACCCCCTCCCGGGTCAGCTCGATCCCGCGGCCGTCGATGCCCCGCCGGTCGCGCAGGAGCGCCAGCAACGAGCCGTCGCCGCAGCCGATGTCGAGGACCCGGGCGCCCGCCGGGACGAGGCCGAGCACCACGAGGTGGTCGACCCGGGGCGCGGCGCCCTCCCCGGCATGGGGGAGGGCGTCCGCGCCCTCCCAGGGCGCGCCGTGGACGGTCTGTCCGAGCGGGAGCCTGTCCACCGTGCCGGTCACAGGCCGCGCGCCCGGGCTGCAGCGTCGATGAAGCCGCGGGCGGCGGAGAACATCGCCGGCTCGTCGAGCAGGAAGGCGTCGTGGCCTTTGTCGCTCTCGACCTCCACGAAGGCGACCGGCGCCGCGGCGGCGTTCAGCGCGTGGACGATCGCCCGGGATTCCCGGGTGGGGAACAGCCAGTCGGAGGTGAAGGAGATCACGCAAAAGCGGGTCTTCGTTCCGCGGAACGCATTGGCGAGCACGCCGCCATGGTCCTCGGCGAGGTCGAAATAGTCCATCGCCCGGGTGAGGTAGAGGTAGGCGTTGGCGTCGAACCGCTCGACGAAGCTCAGGCCCTGGTGGCGCAGGTAGCTCTCGATCTGGAAATCGGCGTTGAACGAGAAGGTCGGCGCCGAGCCGCCCTGGAAGCGGCGGCCGAACTTCCGGTGCAGGGCCGGCTCGGAGAGATACGTGATGTGCGCGCCCATCCGGGCGACGCCGAGCCCCTTGGCGGGGCGCGTGCCCTCTTCGAGGTAGCGCCCGTCGGCCCAGGCGGGATCCGCCATGATCGCCTGCCGGCCGACCTCGTGGAACGCGATGTTCTGTGCCGAGTGGCGGGGCCCCGTGGCGATCGGCATCGCGGCGAAGACGCGCTCGGGATAGAGCGCCGCCCATTGCAGCACCTGCATCCCGCCCATCGAGCCGCCGATGCACAGGAACAGGTCCCGCACGCCGAGATGCTCCAGCAGCATCAGTTGGGCACGGACCATGTCGCGGATCGTCACCAGCGGGAAGTTCAGCCCGTAGGGCCGGCCCGTCGCCGGGTCGATCGAAGCCGGGCCGGTGGAGCCCATGCAGGAGCCGATGACGTTCGAGCAGATCACGAAGTAGCGGTCCGTGTCGATCGGCTTGCCGGGGCCGACCAGCGTCTCCCACCAGCCGCCCTTGCCGGTGACCGGATGGGTGTGGGCGAAATACTGATCGCCCGTGAGCGCGTGGCAGATCAGCACCGCGTTCGAACGCGCGGCGTTGAGGGTGCCGGCGGTCTGGTAGGCGATCTGGAACGGCGCGAGTTCGACGCCCGCATCGGTGAGGAGCGGCCGGTCCGTACCGAAGCAAGCGACCGGGCTCTTCGGGTCGAGCGCCTGCGAGCGCTCGGAGGCGCGCCGGGTCGGCTCGTCGATCGGGTCCGGCCGCAGGGCCGTGTCCGGTTGGGTGTCCATGGCGGGTCTTGACGACCGTGTCTCTGAGCGGGTCCGGACCGGGAGAGCACGGTTTCGCCTGACGCGCCGCCCTCGCCCGATGCGGCCAGCGAGGGTTCGGAGGTAATGCGCGGGGCGGCCAGCGTCAACGCGCCCCGTCGGTGCGGCTTTACCGACCGGCCAGCCGTGGCCGATGCCAGGGCCTGCCGGACCCGCATCCAGGCGGGCTCGACCATGCAGGACGCGCCGTTCCGGACGAAGTCGAAAAACTGGCTCATATCCCCCTCCGTCCTCTGATGACGAAGGTCTAGATCGGGCCGCCACGCGTCGCCGTGTGGTCGATCGCGTGCGGCCCCGCGGGCGCTGCCCCCGGCTCAGGCGATCGGCGCGGCCATCAGCGCCAGCCCCAGGGCCGGCAATGCGACCGCGAGGGCGGCCCGGGCATCGAGACGGTCGGCGCCGACTCCGGCCCACCAGTGCCGGCTCGCCGCGCTCTCGATCAGGATCCCGGCCAGCACGAGGGCACAGCCGGCCAGAGCCTGTAGCGAAACCATCAAGACCTCATCCCGCCGCCAGCCATCACCCGGCCGTCGAACCCGGGGGTGAAGTCCATCCGATGGCCGACGGTTCCTCAGCGGATCGCCGCCGCGCAGGCGGCGAAGACCAGGGCTGCGCCGGCCACGGTGATGCAGCCGTTGGCCCAGGGCGCCGCTTCCACGCGCCGGAGGCGGCAATCTGCAGCGACCGAGGTGAGGATCCCGATCAGGAACAGGCTGCAGGGGATCAGGTCACCGGGCATTCTCGATCCATCCACGCATATGCCGGGCGCGGCACGCCCGTTGCGCCCTGTCTCAAGGTTCAACAGGCCGAAACGTGGCGCGTGCCCCGCGGCATTTGCGCGTCGCCGGTTTTGCCGCGGCGGGCACGGAGGGACGATCGCCGTCAGAGCTTGGCTTGCGCGGGCCCCGTGTCGAAATCCTCCGGCCCCATATCCAGCAGGTCGTTGGGTGTGTCGGTCCGGTCGTAGGCGCGGCTGGCGGCCGCCTCGATTGCCGCCTGGTTGCGGGCGAACAGGTCGAGGGGTGCCCCATCGGCGCCCGCGCCGAAATGCTCACGCAGCACCGGGATCGGCACGTCGATGCCGATCACCCGCGCGCCGTCGGTCATGGCGAAGCGGATCAGGCTGTCGTCGGCGGGCAGGATGTGGGCGCCGCCGTCCAGGTAGCGTGTGAGGGGCATGGCTCGGTCCTTTGCGGTCCAGTGACATCGAGCAGATAGGGCGGTGCGGGGTGGGCATGGAGCCGCGAACCTACGACGGCGAGCGGGCCTGGGTTCACCGGCAAAGGAAATGTTGTAGACGGGCGCGAACCGTCATCCGCACCGCGCATCCCGAGTCGCCCCGCAATGTCCGCCCCCCAACCCGCCCGCCCGGAACCGCGCCCCGGAGTCCTGGCGATCGACACCTACGTGCCCGGCAAGAGCGGGCGGCCCGGCGGCGGCACGGTCTACAAGCTCTCGTCCAACGAGACGCCGCTCGGCCCGAGCCCGGCGGCGCTGGCCGCACTCCACGCGGCGACCGCCAGGCTGGAGACCTATCCGGACGGGCGCGCCACGGCCCTGCGCACCGCGATCGCCAAGCGCTACGGGCTCGATCCCGAGCGGATCGTCTGCGGCTCGGGATCGGATGAATTGCTCTCGCTTCTGGCCTACGCGTATGGCGGGCCGGGGACCGAGGGCATCTACTCGGAGCATGGCTTCCTGGTCTACCGGATCGCCATCCTGGCCTCTGGCGCCGAGCCCGTGGTGGCGCCCGAGCGCGACTTCACCACCGATGTGGACGCGATCCTGGCCCGGGTCACGGAGCGGACCCGGATCGTCTACGTCACGAATCCCAGCAACCCGACCGGCACCTACCTGCCGTTCGACGAGATCCGCCGCCTGCACGCCAGCCTGCCGCCGCAGGTGCTGCTGGTGATCGACGGCGCCTATGCCGAGTACGTGCGGGCGAACGACTACTCGGCCGGGCTGGAACTCGCGCTGGAATCCGAGAACGTCGTGATGACCCGGACCTTCTCGAAGATCCACGGGCTGGCCGCCGTGCGGATCGGCTGGATGGTGGCGCCGGCCCATGTCGTGGACGCGGTCAACCGGATCCGGGGTCCGTTCAACGTCTCCGGGCTGGCCATCGCCGCGGGCTCGGCCGCCATCGCGGACGAGGCGCATATGGCCTCTGCCGCCGCCCACAACGCCGAGTGGCTGCCCAAGCTCACCGAGGGCGCCCGGGCGCTCGGCCTCACGGTCACGCCCAGCGTGGCGAATTTCGTGCTGATCCACTTCCCCGACGAACCGGGCCGCTCGGCCGCGGATGCGGACGCGTTCCTGACCGAACGTGGGCTGATCACCCGGCGCGTCACCGCCTACGGCCTGCCGAACGCCCTGCGGGTGACGGTGGCGAGCGCGGAGGCGAACACGGCCTTCCTGGCGGCGCTGGGCGACTTCGTGCGGGGCCTGCATGCCTGAGACCTCCCCGGCCGAGGCCCCTCTCGGCCGCCTCGCCATCGTCGGCCTCGGGCTGATCGGCTCCTCGATCGCCCGAGCGGCGCGGCGCTACGGCCTCGCCCGCACGATCGTGGCTTTGGACCGCGACCCGGCCGTGCGCGCGCGGGTCCGAGAACTGGGCATCGCCGACATCGTCACCGGCGACCCGGCGGAGGGCGCGGCTGAGACCGACCTCGTGATCCTGTGCGTGCCGGTCGGCGCCATCGGCGCGGCGGCGGCCGAACTGGCGCCGCATCTCAAGCCCGGCGCGATCGTGTCGGATGTCGGCTCGGTGAAGGGTGCCGTGGTGGCGGCCATCCGCCCGCATCTGCCCCACGGCGTCGCCCTGGTCCCCGGCCACCCGATTGCGGGAACCGAGTTTTCTGGGCCGGATGCGGGTTTCGCGACCCTGTTCCAGGGCCGCTGGTGCATCCTGACTCCGCCCGAGGGCACCGACCCGGCGGCGGTCGAGATCGTCCGCGCCCTGTGGGCGGGGATGGGCGCCAATGTCGAGACGATGAGCGCCGAACACCACGACCATGTGCTGGCCATCACCAGCCACCTGCCGCACCTGATCGCCTACAACATCGTGGGCACCGCGGCGGAGCTGGAAGAGGCGACGCAATCCGAGGTGATCAAGTTCTCGGCGAGCGGATTTCGCGATTTCACCCGCATCGCCGCCTCGGACCCGACCATGTGGCGCGACATCTTCCTCAACAACCGCGAGGCGGTGCTGGAGATGCTCGGCCGGTTCAACGAGGATCTTTCGGCGCTGGCCAAGGCGGTGCGCTGGGGCGACGGTGACGCGCTGCACGCGATGTTCACCCGCACCCGCGCGATCCGGCGCAGCATCGTGGCTCAGGGCCAGGAGACCGCGGCGCCGGATTTCGGAAGGCCGCGGCCGCCGGAGGAATAGAACGCGCCGTCGCTCACGCCGGCGGGCGGTTGACCAGCACCGGCTGCGCCGCCGTCCGCTCCGGGAACAGGGCCCGCAACGCCTCCAGCTTCGGCGCGTCGTTGGCGGCAATGTAGGGATGGCCCGGATGCCGGGCCATGAAGTCCTGGTGGTAGCCTTCCGCCGGGTAGAACGTCGCGCCCGGCTCGATCCGGGTGGCGATCGGCTTCCCGTAGACCTTGGCGGCGTCGAGCTGGTCGAGATAGGCGCGGGCGATCCGGCCCTGCTCGGCATCCCGGGGAAATACGGCCGAGCGGTATTGCCGGCCGGTATCGGGTCCCTGCCGGTCGCGCTGGGTCGGGTCGAGGGCCACCGAGAAGAAGATCCGCAACAGCTCGTCGTAGCGGATCACGGCCGGATCGTAGGTGACCGCCACCGCCTCGGCATGGTCGGTGCCGCCACCGCTAACGGTCTTGTAATCGGCGTCGGCCTCCGTGCCCCCGGCATAGCCCGAGACCGCGCCGGTCACCCCGCGCACGTGCTGGAACACCCCCTGTACGCCCCAGAAGCAGCCGCCCGCGAACACGGCCAAGTGGGCGCCCGGCGCCTCGCCCGCCTGGGTCGCGGCCTCCGGCAGGCGGCGCGGGGCCTCCTCGGCGAAAGCCGGCAGCCGCGGCAAGAGGAATGCGGTCGCCAGGCCGAGCCCGAGGGCTGCCCCGAGGAGCGGGCGGATCGTGTCGCGAAAAGCCATGCTGTCCTCTTGCAAGCTGCGCAGATGCGTCTTGCGTATTGCGCGAGATCGTTCGCCACCGGCCGCGTCCCGGTTACGCGGGCTGCGACGCCGATACGCCACGCCGAGCCGCTGCCACCGATCGCCATCCGTCGCAGTCCAGGCCTTGAACCATGGTACGAAGGACCATAATTTCTAGACCTGTTGCTGAGGGGTGATTGAGGGATGCAGCAGCACAGGCAGACGCAAGCCTTCGGGCGCAGGACATGGGCACATCCTATGGGCACATCCTTGAGCGGGCCGCGCCCCACGAGGATGCCGCATGCGCATCTTCCTGCCGCTCGACTTCGCGAAACGAGCCGCGAAGCAGAAGGTGACCGACGACGATCTGCGCGAGGCGGTCGCTCGCGCCGAACGCGACCTGATCGATGCGCGACTCGGGCTGGCGCTGATCAAGCAGCGCATTCCGCGCGCCGGACAGGGCCGCTCCAGCGGCTTCCGCAGCATCATCGTCTACGAGCGAGGGAAGATCGCGATTTTCCTGCACCTGTTCGCCAAGAATGCCAGGGCGAACCTGACCAAGACCGAGACGCAGGTGTTCCGCGACCTCGCGGCGACCCTGGTCTGTCTCAGCGACGAGGCGCTGGAGCGGGTCGCCGCCGCGCAAAGCTGGAGACGGATCGACGATGGCGAGCCTGAAGACGCCCTATCGCAGTGACGCGCTCCGATCGGCGCACCGTATCGCCAAGGACCTTCACGCCGGCGGCGCGATCGACAAGGCGACGATGCGCCGGTTCGACCTGTCGTGCCTGACGCCGGTCGAGGAGCTGGAGCCGGAGGCGATCCGCGCCATCCGCGAGACCGCACAGATGAGCCAGGCGATCTTCGCCCGAGCCCTCAACGTGACCACGTCGCTGGTCAGCAAATGGGAACGGGGCGAGAAGAAGCCCGGCGGCCCGTCGCTGAAGCTGCTCGCCCTGGCCAGCCGGAAGGGCATCGACGCCATCCTGTGAGACCGAGCCCGGCCGCTGCGCCGTGCTCGCACAAAGGCCCGCGGGCGGCAGGCCGCATTGCGGCGGCGGCGACATGGGTCTAGGCACCCGGCAACAGATCGACCCTCGCGCGCAGGATCCGTCCCGTGACCATCGCCCCCGAGCCCAACTCCTTCCGCACCGGCCCCGACGAGCGCGGCCGCTTCGGCATCTTCGGCGGCCGCTTCGTCGCCGAGACGCTGATGCCGCTGATCCTTGAGCTGGAAGCCGCTTACGAGGCCGCGAAAATCGATCCCGCCTTCGCGGCCGACATGGCGAGCTACGGCACCCATTACATCGGCCGGCCGAGCCCGCTCTACTATGCCGAGCGCCTCACCGAGCACCTGCGCGCCAAGGCGCCGGCGGGGCAGGGGGCCAAGGTCTATTTCAAGCGCGAGGAACTGAACCATACAGGCTCACACAAGGTGAACAACGTGCTGGGCCAGATCCTGCTGGCCCGCCGGATGGGCAAGCCCAGGATCATCGCCGAGACCGGCGCCGGCCAGCACGGCGTCGCCACCGCGACGCTCTGCGCGCGTTTCGGCCTCAAGTGCATCGTCTACATGGGCGCGGTCGATGTCGCCCGGCAGGCGCCCAACGTCTTCCGCATGAAGATGCTCGGCGCCGAGGTGATTCCGGTGGAATCCGGCACCAAGACCCTCAAGGACGCGATGAACGAGGCCCTGCGCGACTGGGTCACCAACGTCGCCGACACGTTCTACTGCATCGGCACGGTGGCGGGCCCACACCCGTACCCCGCGATGGTGCGCGACTTCCAGTCGGTGATCGGCCGCGAAACCCGGGAGCAGATGATCGCCCAGGAGGGCCGGATCCCGGATTCGCTGATCGCCTGCATCGGCGGCGGCTCGAACGCCATGGGCCTGTTCCACCCGTTCCTGGACGACCGCGAGGTCGAGATCTTCGGGGTCGAGGCGGCGGGCCACGGGGTCGAGAGCGGCCTGCACGCGGCCTCGCTCACCGGCGGCAAGCCGGGCGTGCTGCACGGCAACCGCACCTACCTGCTGATGGACGGCGACGGCCAGATCGCCGACGCGCACTCGATCTCGGCGGGCCTCGACTATCCGGGCATCGGCCCCGAGCACGCGTGGCTCCACGAGATGGGCCGCGTGAAATACCTCTCGGCCACTGACTCCGAGACTCTGGAGGCGTTCAAGCTCTGCTCGATGCTGGAGGGGATCATCCCGGCCCTGGAGCCGGCCCACGCCCTGTCCAAGGTGTTCGACATCGCCCCGCAGCGCCCCGCCGAGCACCTGATGGTGCTCAACATGTCGGGCCGGGGCGACAAGGACATCCCGCAGGTCGCGGAGATCTTTGGGACGACGCTCTGAGGGCAAATCGGCCCTCGGCGTCGGACTTGCGCGATCGAGGCCCGGGTCTCTCTACCGGGCTTCGATATCGGTGGGCGGGAAATCGTCGCCCTTGTGGGCCCTGTCGACAGGCTTCGGATTCGGTCCGGCCCGTTGATGGAGTGCGCGGACGAAATCCGACGTCCCCCGGCCAGATCCTGTTTGCCGGTCCGGCGCACAGTCTCGTCCTGGAGGGCGTTGCGGGCTGCCTCCGTCTTGCGCGAGGCTGCCTTAGCGAGTGCCGAAGCCTCCTCGGTACGGTAAATCCGTACCCTCGGCCGCCTACCGCACCGTGACCTGATCCTTGATCCGCTCGTAGACCCCACGGCTGAGCACCCGCTTCGACAGCAGTTGATCCACCGACGCGTAGGGGCGCTTGGCGACGATCGCCCGACCGATGGCGCCCCCGCCCCGCAGGCGGTTGAGATCGGCGACCGAAGCGGTGTTCAGATCGACCACCGCCAGGGCCCGGGGGCCGGCGCTGTCCTCGGCCTTCTCGACCTCGGCCTGCCCGGCCGCCTCCTGCGCCTGCGGTTGAGCCGGCGCGACCGGATCGGACGGGAAGGCGGGGGCGTCGGTCGGCATCTGGCCCGGGGCAGCAGGCGCCACGGCGGTCTGGGGCGGGGTTGCGGTCTGCGAGGGAGCGCCCGGCCGCCGATCAGGCTCCGCCGCCGGGGCGGGGGCGGGCGTCTGCGGTGCCGGCTGGACGATCGCCGGTGACTCGACCACTTGAGCGGGTGGGCGCGCGGGCGGCGATACCGGCGCAGGCCCCGGCAACAGGACCTGCACCACCGCGGCGAGCAGGCCGGCGATGATGAAAAGAAGTGAAATTCTGAGGATCGCAGGTCCGCTGAGCACGCATCACTCGACGAGGTCTAAGCCACTATAATGCTACAGTTTATGCTTTTGTCGCGTATCGGCCAACCAGCCGGCGCTCTTCGGCACTGGATTACACCCCGATGACGGATCGGGCAGCCAACCCGGGCACGCGTCTCGGCGCCCTGCGCCATCTGCCGACCCTGATCCGGGAGATCGCCGCAGCGAGCCCGCGGATGCTGGCCGCAAGCCTCGTCCTGCGTCTCGTGGCGGCCTGCCTGCCGGTCCTGTCCCTGTACATTGCCAAGTTGATCCTCGACGGCATCGTGGCCGAGCACGCCCGGTCGGCGCCGATTGGCGGGATCGCCGAGTGGCTCGCCGATCCGACACGGGCGCGGCTAGCCGGTCTGGTGGCGGCCGAGTTCGGGCTCGCCCTGGCCTCGGACCTGACCGGCCGCCTTACCAACCTGACCGAGACCCTGATCGGCGACCTCTACGCCAACGCGGCCTCCCTGCGGCTGATGGCCCATGCCGCGGCGCTCGACCTCGCGCAGTTCGAGGACAGCGCCCAGCAGGACCGGCTGGAGCGGGCGCGCCGGCAGGTCAGCGGCCGGACAGGCCTGATTGGGACGGTGCTCTGGCAGTTCCAGTCGGGGGTGACCCTGGCCTCCCTGGCGGTGGGCGTGGCGGCCTTCACGCCGTGGCTGATGGTCCTGATCGCCGCCGCCCTGGTGCCGGCCGTGCTCAACGAGTGGCACTTCACCAAGGCCGGCTACCGCCTCGCGTGGTTCCGCAGCCCGGAACGGCGCCGCCTCGATTACCTGCGCTACGTGGGCGCCAGCGTCGAGACCGCCAAGGAGGTCAAGCTGTTCGGCCTCTCCCGCTACGTCACGGACCTCTACGCCGAGGTCGCCGGGCGGCTGCTCGCCGAGAACCGGAGCCTCGCCAAGGCCCGCGCCCGCTGGGGCTTCGCCTTCGCGAGCCTGGGGACGCTCGCCTATTACGTCGCCTACGCGGTGATCGTCTGGCGGACCGTGGCGGGGTCGTTTTCGGTGGGCGACCTCGCCTTCCTGGCGGGGGCCTTCCAGCGCCTGCACAGCGGCATCAAGGAGATGCTCCTCGGCTTCACCCAGATCACGAGCCAAGCGCAGTATCTCGACGATTTCTATGCCTTTTTCGAGATCCGGCCGCAGATCCGGACGGTCGCGGATCCGGCTCCGGTGCCGAGCCCGATCCGGGACGGGCTGGTCTTCGAGGATGTCGGCTACCGCTATCCCGGCACGCAGACCTGGGCGCTGCGCGGCCTGTCCTTCGCGGTGCGGGCCGGCGAGACGGTGGCGCTGGTCGGCGGCAACGGTGCCGGCAAGACCACCATCGTCAAGCTGATGACCCGGCTCTACGACCCGCACGAAGGCCGCGTGCTCCTCGACGGGGTGCCGCTGGCCGCCTACGACCTCAACGATCTGCGGGCGCGGATCGGGGCGATCTTCCAGGATTTCGTCCGCTTCGACCTCACCGCCGGCGAGAACGTCGCGGTCGGCCGCATCGAGGCCGCCGCCGACGCCGATCGCATCGCGGACGCCGCCACCCGGGGCCTCGCCGCCCCGGTGATCGAGCGCCTGCCGGAGCGCTACGCCCAGCCGCTCGGCAAGCGCTTCGCTGGCGGCCTCGACCTCTCGGGGGGCGAGTGGCAGAAGATCGCCCTGTCCCGGGCCTACATGCGCGCGGCCGAGATCCTGATCCTCGACGAGCCGACCGCCGCCCTTGATGCCCAGGCGGAGCACGACGTGTTCGCGCGGTTCCGGGAGCTCTCGGCGGGGCGCGCCGCCGTGCTGATCTCGCACCGCTTCTCCACCGTGCGCATGGCCGACCGCATCCTGGTGCTGGAGGGAGGCCGGGTGCTGGAGGAGGGGAGCCACGCCGCCCTGATGGCCCGGGGCGGCCGCTACGCCGAATTGTTCACCCTCCAGGCCGAGGGCTACCGGTAGTCCCGGGATTGCCCGATTCGCGGAGCCTGCTATCTGCCGCTGATTGAGAGCCTCTCACGAAACTCCCGCTGCGCTGTCGCGATCGGAGGGAGAACGCCCGGTGCCCGGGCGTTTTGTGAGGAGCTCTGAACCGAGGTCACCCATGCGCCTGCGCCTCCATCGCCTGCTGACGGCCGGCCTTCTCGTCTCCGCCTGGAGCGCGCAGGCGGCCCCCGTCGTCTCCGAGCCGCCTACCCCCGAGCCCGGGGCGCCCGCTCAGGCTTCGCCGCAGCCTCCGGCCTCGGCTCCAGGGATCGTGCTCGCCAATCACCGGGCCGTCTACGACCTGACGCTCGACGAAGGCGGCAACAGCCGTTCGGTCGAGAGTGCCCGCGGGCGCATCGTCATCGATTTCCGGGGGGATTCCTGCCGCGGCTACACGATGCTGACCCGGCAGGTGACGGAACTGACCTCCGGCGAGACCGGCCCACGCCTGTCCGACATGCGCAGCACCACCTTCGAGGGCGGGCAGGGCCGGGAGTTCCGCTTCAAGACCACGACGCTGACCAACAACCAGCCCGCCGCCCCGGTGGACGGGACCGCCACCGACCAGGGCAACGCCGTCACGGTGAAGCTGAAGGGCGCGCCCAAGCCCTTCACCGTGGACGGTCCGGTTCTGTTCCCGAGCGAGCACATGCGGCGCCTGATCGAGGCGGCGCGGGCGGGCCAATCGACGCTTTCGGTGAAGGTCTTCGACGGCTCCGACGACGGCAAGAAGATCTACGACACCTTCGCGGTGATCGGTCACACGGGGACGGGTCCGGCGCCGGCCTCGGGCTCCAACCGGGACAAACCCCTGCGCCAAGGGGCGATCGCCAGCATGCCGCACTGGCCGGTGCGCCTGAGCTACTACACGGAGGGCGTTGGCGAGCGTACGCCGATCTACACGCTCGGCTTCGATCTCTACGAGAACGGCGTGAGCGGCGCGCTCAAGCTCGATTACGGCGACTTCGCCATCCTGGGCGACATGACCACCCTCGACATCGACGCCGCGGCAGGGAAGGGCGATAAGGACGCGGGGAAGGGCTGCACGCCCTGAGGACGGGTATGCGGCTCTACCTCCCCCGCTGCGGGCTACGATGCTCACAAATCTTCGGTGCCCACCGGCGTCGATGAAGGTGCGCAACCTGCCCCCTCTCCCGAGCGGGCTAACGGATGCACACATCGGGTTCGGGATCGTCGTGCGGTTGCCAAGTGAGGCGGCCCGGCTGGCTCATGCGCCCTCCCTCCCCCGCAAAGGGGGGAGGGAGAGGCGCGGAGCTGCCTTCGTCTCTCCCAGGGCGATGTGTGCATCCGTTAGCCCGAGCGGGAGAGAGGACCCGCGCTCGATCCCGAACCAGCATGTCCAAACCCGATGCGTGAATCCGCAAGCCCCTGCGGGAGGGGTCTGCGCGAAGCCGTGCCTCACGCCCACTCGTCATCCGGCCTCGGCGACAGCCGCTGCCACGCCGCGGCGATGCGTTCGGGCTTCACCTCGAGCGCCCGTGCACAGGCCAGCAGCACGTTCTCGTCGCCCATCACGTGGTCGAGGACGCCCACCAGAAAGGCCGGTTCCCGGACGCTCGCCCGTAGGGAATCGAGGCCGAGTCCCGTCGCCGCCAGGAACGGCAGGAGGCGGTCCTCCTCCCCCGTGATCCACAGCAGAACGTCGAGGGCGAGCTGCTCGGCAGCTCCATCCCCTTGAAGAGGTTTGCCATTCATCAACATGTGAACGCTACAAAGGTGACGGAGGGGCTTCACCGCCCGCTAATCATGATCGGCGAGCACCGGGACAACGGATCATGAAGAAGACGGTGCTGATCGTCGAGGACAACGAGTTGAACATGAAGCTGTTCAACGACCTCCTGGAGGCGAACGGCTACGCGACGCTCAAGACCGCCCACGGCATCGAGGCGATCGAGCTGGCGCGCGCCCATCACCCCGACCTGATCCTGATGGACATCCAGCTCCCGGAAGTCTCGGGCCTCGAAGTCACCAAGTGGCTCAAGGAGGACGACGATCTCAAGTCCATCCCGGTCATCGCCATCACGGCCTTCGCCATGAAGGGCGACGAGGAGCGGATCCGCGAGGGCGGCTGCGAGGCGTACCTATCCAAGCCCATCTCGGTCGCGAAGTTTTTGGCAACGGTTCGCGCGTATCTTGAGCCGCGGTGACCCCGGAGGAGCGCACCGTTGAGGTTGCCCCCCGACCGAGCGGGGGGCAACCTCAACCGTCTGTCTCGATGCGCGGCCGTCTCCCGACCCGCCCGTCCCGGGCCGCCCTGCCACGCGTCAGCGAGGAACCATGTCGGCCCGCGTCCTGATCGTCGACGACCTGTTCCCGAACGTGAAGCTTCTGGAGACGAAGCTCGGGCTCGAA
Source organism: Methylobacterium sp. J-088 (assembly GCF_022829295.1). Lineage (GTDB taxonomy): Bacteria > Pseudomonadota > Alphaproteobacteria > Rhizobiales > Beijerinckiaceae > Methylobacterium. Next base: position 64,135 of record NZ_JAKSYH010000054.1, on the reverse strand, counting down.
TATTTCGATACCGTCGTGGCCATGAACGGCCCGGACGCGATCGCGATCTGCGAGAAGGGCCTGTGCGACCTCGTCCTGCTCGACGTGATGATGCCCGGCATGGACGGGTTCGAGGTTTGCCGCCATCTCAAGAGCAACCCGGTCACCGCCCATATCCCGGTGGTGATGGTCACGGCCCTCGATCAGCCCTCGGACCGCCTGCGCGGCCTCGACGCGGGCGCCGACGATTTCCTGACGAAGCCCGTGGACGACACCGCCCTGTTCACCCGGGTGCGCAGCCTCGTCCGCCTCAAGGCGGTGACCGACGAGCTGCGCCAGCGGGCGCTGGCATCCGCCGAATTCGGGATCGGCGATCCCCTGGCGCTGGCCGCCGCCGAGACCGGCCTCGATGCCCGGATCCTGCTGATCGAGGATCGCCCCGGCTCGGCCGAGCGCCTCGCCGGCGCCCTGCGCCAACACCATACGGTGACGATCGAGCCCGATCCGCAGGCGGCGCTGGTGCTGGCCGCCGAAGGGGGGTTCGACCTCGCTTTGGTCAGCCTCGACCTCGACGGATTCGACGGCCTGCGCCTGTGCAGCCAGCTCCGGTCGCTGGACCGGACCCGCGCCATGCCGCTGATCATGCTGGCGGAGGAGCACGACCGCGCCCGGGTGGTGCGCGGCCTCGATTTCGGCGTGCACGATTTCCTGATGCGCCCGGTCGACCGCAACGAGCTGATGGCCCGCGCCCGCACCCAGGTGAAGCGCAGGCGCTTCACCGACGCGCTCCGGGGCGCGATGCAGGCGTCGCTGCAGATGGCCGTGACCGATGCACTGACCGGGCTGCACAACCGGCGCTACCTCGACAACCATCTCGGCGCGGTGTTTTCGGAGCCGGGCCCCCGGCGGGCGGCGCTGGCCGCCCTCATCCTCGACATCGACCATTTCAAGCGGATCAACGACGGCTACGGCCACGAGGCCGGGGACGAGGTGCTGCGCGGCTTCGCCGACCGGGTCCGCCAGCACACGCGGCCGGTCGACATCGTGGCGCGCTACGGCGGCGAGGAAGTGGTGGTGATCCTGCCGGAATCCGGCCTCGCCGAGGCGCAGGCGATCGCGGAGCGCATCCGGGAGCGAGTCGAGGCCGTGCCGTTCCCGGTGCAGCGGGCGACCCGCGCCATCGGCGTGACGGTCTCGATCGGCGTCGCCGTGCGGCATGCGGACGATGCGGATCCCGGTGACATGCTCCGGCGGGCCGATCTCGCCCTCTACCGGGCCAAGGCGGCGGGGCGGAACCGGGTCGAACTCCAGGCGGCCTGAACCCGGGCGGGAGGGCTCAGCTCAGATCCTCCCAGCCGGCCTTCGTGACCGCCCGTGCCGTCCGCAGCCGGGCCACCGCGGTGAGGGTCCAGATCTGCGGCTCCCCCCGATGCGACCCGATGCAGCGCAGGCTGCCGCCCTCCGCGCCCTGGACCAGCGCGCGCGCCTTCACCGTCATGCCGAGCGCGTCGACCTCGGCCAGCAGGGCCTCCGGATCCGCGTCCGGGCCGAAATCCACCGTCATCGTGCCGTAGCTGCGCCGCCGCAGGACGGCTTCGAGCCGGCTCAGGGCCTGGAGCGTGAAGAGCCCCGAGAGTGTAGCGGCAAGACCGATCGGCCAGGCGCCGCTGCCGAAGCACAGCCCGATCACCGTGGTGAGCCACAGGGTCGCCGCCGTGGTGACCCCACGCACGATGTTGCCCTGCTTCAGGATCGTGCCGGCGCCGATGAAGCCGATGCCACCGAGCACGCCCTGCGCCAGCCGCATCAGGTCGAGCCGGGTGAGCCCGCCCCCGGAGCCGGCGGTCTGTGCCAGCAGCCAGTCGGCCAGCAGCATCGCCGTGCAGGCCGACAGGGAGATCAGCACCAGGGTCCGCAGGCCGGCCGGATGGCCGAGTTCCTCGCGGTCCCAGCCGAGCACGAAGGCGGCCAGGAAGCTCAGGCCGAGGCGGACCACAATGGTATCGAGGGTCGGATCGCCGCTCATCGCGAGAGTCCCGCGCTTGGCACAGGTGCCGCGCAAGTTCCGAGGGAGCGTCGGACAGTTCGGACCCAGTCACGGCGCGGTGGGTAGGCATCGGATCGATGAAGGTTCTGTCGCATGGGCGCGACCTACAGCTTTCCGCAGCGCCAGAAAGCTCGGATCCGACTGATGAACGGGAATTTAATGTCCGGGGCGCACACAGCGTCGCTACACGCGTTGTCGGACGCGGGACAGATCGACGTCGGGGTTGGGAGCGGACGAACGGATGGACATGCAGGTGCCGGCACGGTCCGGCCGCGACGCGAGCGTGCTGGAGCAGCGCCGCCTGTGCAAGATCGCCTCCTCGCCGCACGCCTATGTCCGCGGCACCACGGCGCGCTTCTACGACCTGATCGCCCGGATGCCGGCGGGAACCCTGCCCGAGGGGCCGCCGATCTGGATCTGCGGCGACGCGCATCTCGGCAATCTCGGCGCGGTGGCCGATGCCGACGGGCGGATCGGCATCGCGATCCGCGATCTCGATCAGACCGTGGTGGCGAACCCGGCCTTCGACCTCGTGCGGCTGGCGCTGTCCCTGGTCACTGCGGCGCTGAACGCGACGCTGCCCGGCATCGTCACCGCCCGGATGATGGACGCCATGGCCATCGGCTACGCCGAGGGGGCCGCCGATCCCGAGGACGCCGAGCGCGACGTCGCCGAATCCGAGATCGTCGCCACCACGAAGCGTCGGGCGCTGGGCCGGCGCTGGCGCCACCTGTCCCGCGAACGGCTGAAGGGCAGGACCGACCGCCTGCCGCGGGGGCGCCGGTTCTTCGACCTCGAGCCCGACGAGCGGGACTCCCTCACGGCGCTCATTCACGATCCGGCGGTGCACCGGCTCGTCCTGGCGCTCGGCGGCGGCGCGACGGAGGCCGAGATCCGGCTGCTCGACGCCGCCTACTGGATCAAGGGCTGCAGCTCGCTCGGCCGCCTGCGCTATGCCGGCCTCGTGGAAATCCGCGGCGGCGCGAACCCGCACCGCGCGCTCCTCGACGTGAAAGAGGCGGTCCCATACCTCGCCCCGGCCGCCCGCGATGCCGCCATGCCGGCCGACCACGCGGCGCGCGTGGTGGCGGGCGCCCGGGCGCTGTCGCCGCAGCTCGGCGACCGGATGGTGTCGGGCCACGTCCTGGGCAAGCCCGTCACGGTCCGTGAGCTGATGCCGCAGGATCTCAAGATCGACGCCGAGCAGTTCTCCCGGCAGGAGGCGGTCCGCGTCGCCCAGCACCTCGCCGCGATCCTCGGCCGGTCCCACGGCCGGCAGATGGACGAGGCCACACGCCGAACCTGGATCGATACGGTGCGCGCACCCGGCCCGGGCCCCGACGCCCCCGGCTGGCTGTGGTCCGTGGTCACCGACCTGATGGGTGCACACCAGCACGGGTATCTGGAGCATTGCTACCGGATCGCCCGCGAGGACCTGTCGCACGGCTGAGCCGGACCAGGCTCGGGCCACAGGCCGGTTGACACCACCTCCGCCATCGCCAACACCTCGCGCCCGCCGCCTCGCTGCGGCGGATCCCGGGAAGACCTGTGACACGATGGCGGTGACGCGCACCTACCTCGACTTCGAGAAGCCCGTGGCCGAGCTGGAGGCCAAGCTCGAGGAACTGCGCGCCGTGAGCGCGCGCGACGGCGCGGTCTCGATCGCCGAGGAGGTCGGCCGGCTGGAGGCCAAGGCCGGCCAGGCGCTCGCCGAGATCTACGCGACCCTGACGCCCTGGCAGAAGACCCAGGTGGCCCGACACCCGCAGCGCCCGCACTTCGTCGATTATTGCGGCGGGCTCATCAGCGAGTTCACCCCGCTCGCCGGCGACCGCAGCTTCGGTGAGGACGAGGCGATTCTCGGCGGTTTCGGCCGCTTCCGCGGCCGCCCCGTCCTGGTGCTCGGTCAGGAAAAGGGCGCCACCACGGAGGCACGCCTCCGGCACAATTTCGGCATGGCCCGGCCCGAGGGCTACCGCAAGGCGGTCCGCCTGATGGAGACCGCCGACCGGTTCGGCCTGCCGGTGATCGCCTTCGTCGACACCGCTGGCGCCTATCCGGGCATCGAGGCGGAGGAGCGCGGGCAGGCCGAGGCCATCGCCCGTTCCACCGAAGCCTGCCTCGCGCTGGGCGTCCCCAACGTCGCCGTGGTGATCGGGGAGGGCGGTTCGGGCGGCGCGATCGCGCTCGCGACTGCCAACCGAGTTCTGATGCTGGAACATGCGATCTACGGGGTGATCTCGCCCGAAGGCGCCGCCTCGATCCTGTGGCGCGACCAGGGCCGCGCCTCGGACGCCGCCACCGCGATGAAGATCACCGCGCAGGACCTGCTGCGGCTCGGCGTCATCGACGGCATCATCCCGGAGGCCACCGGCGGGGCGCATCGCGACCGCGAGGGGGCGATCCGCGTGGCGGGCGACGCGATCGCCGAATCGCTCGCCCCGTTCGACGGCCTCGCACCCGACGAGATCCGCGACCGGCGCGCGGAAAAGTTCCTGGCGATCGGCCGAACCCTGTGAGCGAACCCGGGGCGACGGGGGGCCTGTTCGGTGCGATCGGGCGACTGCTCGGCCGGCGCGACGCGCGGGAGCCGGGCCCGCACAACCACATCTCGCTGGGCTGCAACTGCCAGATGGCGCACGTGCTCAAGACCCTGGACCTGCGCCAGTGGTCGGGCCCGCTCGACTGGATCTTCTCGATGCCCGGCATGGCCGGGGACTGCCTCGGGGACGATTTTTCCGGCCTCCTCGACCGGGACCAGCTCGAGAGCATTCCGGAGGCGGAGCGGCGCGGCCCCGACATCTGGCGCGGGCGCCACCGGCTCTACCGGGAGCGGCACGGGCTCGAATGCGTGTTCAACCACCACGATCCGGCGGCGAACGCGGCGGACTACGCGTTCCTCGCCGAGGGCGTGCGCCGGATCCGGACGGCGCTGGACACGCCGGGCACGGATAACCGGCTCTGGATGATGAGCCATCTGCACACGCCCCGGGCCGTGGTGGAGGCGATCGACGACCTCCTGGGTCAGCGGGCGAGCCGCAACCACCTGACCTTCCTGCAGCTCGAGACCGGGCATCCGCGGATGGAGATCGTCGAGGCCGTGGACCTGCGGCCGACGCTCCGCTGGCTCACCGTGCAGACCCCCTCGGAACCGGTGGGCTTGCGCCTAGCCGACCCCGCGGACGATGCGGCCCTCGTGGAGATCATCCGTGCGGAGGCGGGGCGTCAGCCGGCGCTGTTCGGCTGAGCGGCTGCGGCGGCCATCCATGTGAGACGCGCGACAGGGCGATGATCGCGCCGACGATACGGAGGCCGATGGACGATGATCCGTTCCGCACTGAAATTCCGCCGGGCCGTCCTGGCGGACCTCCCCGCGATCGTCGCGTTGCTGGCCGACGACGAACTCGGATCGGCCCGCGAAGCGCCGTGGGAAACGGCATCGCACCGCTACCGCGATGCGTTCGCCGAGATCGATGCCGACCCGCATCAGCTGCTGTGCGTCGCGGAGATCGATGGCCTCATCGTCGGAACCCTGCAACTCACGTTCATCGCGGGCCTCTCACGCAACGGATCGAGGCGGGGGTTGATCGAGGCCGTCCGCATCGCCCGGGAACGACGCGGCGAGCGGCTCGGCGAAGCGCTGTTGACCTGGGCGATTGACATGTGTCGCGCGCGCGGCTGCACACTGGTCCAATTGACGACGGATAAGAGGCGGTTGGACGCGCATCGGTTCTATGAACGGCTGGGATTCGAGCCGTCGCACCTGGGCTACAAGCGCCAGCTCTGAATGCGGCCCGGCCGCCGCCCCTCCGCGTCCGAGAAGACAGCCATCCTTGAACGGGGCCGCGGCGACCCGCGGATCGGTCTGATGTCCCCAGAGAGCGGTGCAGTGTTGCGCCAGCGTCCTTGCGGTAAGAAAGGCGCAAGCTTAACGAGCCTATTGGGTTGGGGAGTGGCGCTCGACGGTTGCCGAAAAGGTCCGCGGGCGCACGTAGGACGATTGAGGTTCCCCATGACGGCGCGTCTCGCGACTGCGCGGATGTTGGCGGCCGCTTCCCTGCTGGCCCTGTCCCTCGCTGCCTGCCAGGACGGGTCCGGCATCAACGGCCCGAGTGCGCGCAGCATCGCGCCGATCGCCCCACAGACCGTCGCACTGATGCAGTCCAAGGGGATGCAGCAATCCGACCCTGTCCTGATCCGCACCTTCAAGAAGGAAGCGGAAATGGAGGTCTGGAAAAAGGGCAGCGACGGCCGCTACGCCCTCCTGAAGATCTACCCGATCTGTCGCTGGTCGGGCCAGCTCGGCCCCAAGACCCGCGAGGGCGACCGGCAGGCACCGGAGGGGTTCTATACAATCACCCCGGGTCTGATGAATCCGAATTCCTCGTATTATCTCTCGTTCGATACCGGCTTCCCGAATGCCGTCGACCGGGCCAACGGCCGGACCGGCAAGTATCTGATGGTCCACGGCACCTGCTCGTCGGCGGGCTGCTTCGCCATGACCGACGCCACCATCGCGGAGATCTACGCCATCGCCCGCGAGGCGTTCATCGGCGGGCAGCGCAGCTTCCAGTTCCAGTCCTACCCGTTCCGGATGACCGCCGAGAATATGGCCAAGTTCCGCAACGACCCGAACATCGGGTTCTGGCAGAACCTCAAGGAGGGTTCGGATTATTTCGAGGCCCTGCACGAAGAGCCGAAGATCGGCCAGTGCGGGACCAAATACGTGTTCGGCGGCGCCGACGCGGCTGCCGGTTCGTGCAAGCCGAAGGTCGATCCGCAGGTGGCGGAGAAGAGCGAGCGCGACGTGCGCGCGGTGGCCGAACTGGTCGCCAAGGGCACGCCGGCGGTGCGGGTCGTCTACCAGGATGGCGGACAGAACCCGGTCTTCCGGCCGCCGGCCAATACGAGCGCTTTCGCGAGCCTCGGCGGCACCGAGACGGTGCTGCCGTACGACGCCAAGGAATACGGGCGGCACAATCTCGGCGACGTGAGCCGGCCCGAGACCCTGGCGGCCGGTCCGCAGGAGATCGAGGTCAGCCCGAAGGGTCAGCCGGTGATGCTGGCCGGCGCCGAGCCGGCGATCCCCGTCAAGGCCGCCAAGGCGGGGCGCACCCCCGGCAAGGGGCCGATACAGAGGCCCGCCGCCACGACACTGATGGCGAACCGCGCCGATCCCGAAGCCAGGGTCGAGACGACCGCGGCGCTCCCCGAGAAGCCCGCCCGGATCACCGTGGCGGACGCGGATGGCGATCCCAGCAGCTATCAGAAGATGTTCGGCAAGCTGTTCGCCAAGGACGACCCGGCCCCGGTCCCTCCGCCGACCCCGGCGGTCGACGCCACGTTGATGCCCGAGCCGGTCAAGCTCGCGCACGCCGCCGAGAAGGTTGCCCCGAAGCCGATCGCCAAGGCGCACGCGGTCAGGACCGCCAAGGTTGAAGCCAGGGTGGTGGGCAAGGCCGATGCCAAACCGGCTCTCAGAAAGGGCGAGGCCGACAAGGCCAAGCCCTGATCGAAGCGCGACGGCGGACGATCTGCGGCGCGGCGAAACCGACCCCGCCGCAACTCACCGTCACGGGCCGGCGCGCAGGGTCCGGCGGAACAGGTCGCGCAGCGCGCCCCAGCCCCGCTCGGCCGCGACGGGGTCGTAGACCGGGAAGTCCGGCATCATCCAGCCATGCGCTGCGGGATACGTCTCGGCGGTGAACCGAACGCCGGCCTCCGTCAGCGCCTTCTCCAGGCGCTCGGCCATCGCGGGCGGGTAGCTGCCGTCGTTCTCCGCCGCGCCGATGTAGAGCTCCGCCTTCAACTTCGGCGCGAACAGGTGAGGGCTCGTCGGGGCGTCGGTCGCAAGATTGCCGCCGTGAAAGCTCGCGGCGGCCGCGAACCGGTCCGGGTAGGTTCCGGCCGAAGCCAGCGCCATGCCGCCGCCCATGCAGAATCCGACCGCACCGATTCCGCGGCCCGCGATGTCGCCGCGCGTGTCGAGGTAGGCGAGGAAGGCCTCCGTATCCGCGGCGGCCTTGTCGTTCCCGGTCGTAGCCATCAACGGGCCGAGGATGGCGCGGAAGTCGCCCTTGAACACCTCCTTGGGCACGAACGGGCCGTACGGACCGTAGCGGTAGAAGAGGTCCGGCAGCAGGACGACGATGCCGGCCGCGGCGAGCTGCTCGGCCATGTCGCGCATCGCCGGGCGGATGCCGCCGGCATCCATGTAGAAGATCACCGCCGGCCACGGCCCTGGGCCGTCCGGCGTGACGACGTACGCCCGGCAATCGCCGTCGCGCGTCCGGATCGTGACGAGTTCGGTCGGCATCAGGTGCTCCCGGGCCGGACATCCGCGATGTCGGCCGCGACGGCGTTACGTCCACGAACAGTTCGATCGCGAATCGCCCCGGATCGACGAGGCTAGGCACTCAGCGCCACACGCCGCCGGCCTGCTTGTGGCTTCAGAGCAGCGGCCGGTCGCGATTCATCAACCACAGAGCGTGAATAGTGCCCGGAAGCCAGCCGAGGATCCAGAGCAGGATGTTCAGCAGGAACTGCAGGCCGAAGCCGGTGGTGACGAGAACCGCGACCGGCGGGATGAAGATCGCGAGCAGGATGCGGATCAGGCTGGACACGGCCACTCCGGGGCTAGGGTCTTGAGGGAGTCACGCTCAAACGAAGCGCGATCGTGTCCGTTCCCGGAGCACTTAGGGGAAAGGCGCTTTCTGCTCCCGGGGCCGCTACAGCCGCCTACCGGAGCGCCCTCCGCGGCGAAGGACAGACGCGCTGCCCCCGATTACGGGCCTTCGCCGGGCATACCCTTCGCACGCGCTGCCATCGCCTCCATCATCCAGAGTGCGCGACGGCGGCTCTCGAAGCCGGGAAGAGCCTGATAGACTCGGACGACGCGAAGCAGCATCGCAACGCGCTCATAGATGCCGCGGCGCTGCGAATTGCCGTCCCGATCCGATCTTCGGCGGGGCCCAAGAAAAGCGTCGATATCGGTTCCGTTCGCCGCCGCGATCTTCTGAAGTAAACTTAAGGTCAATCGTTTCGTAGACATGTCGATTCTCCGTCTAAAGAATTTTATTTTTCTGATAATATCCCCACTACAATTCTACGAATGCCATCAATCTGCCCTGCATGTATCAACTGAGACATACTAGCGATTCAAACAACGAAATCATACGCCAATGACGAGCATTCGTCAAACCACGTTCGATATTCCGGACAAGATATACCGATCATAATACTTGGACGATGTCTAGAATGAGTCCAATTTTCATAAAACAATATTTGGATACGGCGCATTCGTACTGGGTTTTCTGCCGCGATCACAGAGGCAAATCCTTCGGGATTGCACTTTGCTCTCAGGTTGGCCGCGCGAGGGGGAGCGGCGTTACCAAGCCAAAGGCTTCATCGACGTCGATCCCGTTCTGAGGCACCTGAAGGGCGTTATCGATCCCTTCTTCTGGCATGAGGCGACCACCGGCCAGACCGAAGGCCGCGTCGTCATGGACAAAGCGCGCGTGTTCGGGCTGCGCCAGGGTTTCTGCGTCCCGTTCCATCAGCACGATGGCAGCGAGGCCTGCATCAGCTTCGGCGGCGCACGCCTCGAACTCTCAGCCGACGAGCAAGCCGCCCTGCACATGATCGCGATCTACGCCGCCTCCACGGCGACGGCGATCACGCATCCCCACTCGCAGGCCGAGCCGAATGGGCGGACGCGGGGTGACCTGACAGCCCGCGAAGTGGAATGCTTGAAATGGTCGGCCGCCAGAAAGACAGCCTGAGACATTTATATTATTCTACCCATATCGAGGAGAACTGTTGAACATCACCTCGCCAACGCCTGCACCCAATACCAAGCGGTCGGCCGCACCCATTGTGTCGCCGAGGCCATAAGAAATAGAATTGGCTAAAGTCACGTCTCGATTGGGTCGGCAGTTTTCCCATATCCGCGTAACGATTTGCTAGATAACTTATTCGCGTATCGACACAGGAAAAAATGTCCTCGATGGCTGATGGGGATATCGAACGAAACTATCTTCAGCAGCGGCTTGACCCGGCTCACGGCTGGAGTTCCCCGGACCTATCGCGATCGGCAGGTTGGCTGCAGAACGCGTTTCGTCTCCTGATAATCCATTCCCCGAACACGAGAGGCAGGACCGATGCCCTCATCTCCCGCGCGCACCGTGCTGTTCCTTCGCACCTCCCAAGAGGCGGCGCTTCCGATCTACAGCCGCATGGTCGATGAGCTCCCAGGCTCTCCGTATCCCCCTTCCAGCGGACGACGACCCTGGAGGATATCGGCCAGCATTTCCTGGGTCCCGCGGAGCAGGTCAACGGCGAACGCGAGCGCCGTGGTCTCTCCGACGCCGCGGTCGATGCGGACCTGACCGTCGAGGCTCGGATCGACAACCTTCTGGGGTGGATGTGCGAGAGCGGCTTACCGACCCTGATGAACGCGGCCGGCCCCAGCGCCCCACCGGTCTCGATGCTGAAGCACGAGGCCGTCCGCGACGCGGTCCGGCTCGCCCTCGTCATGACGCAAAGCCTCCCGGTCGCGGTCAGGCCCGTGGCCAGCTTCGGCCAAGTCGCGCAGACCTGACCTGCGCCGACCTCGGCCTCACGGCTTGCTGGTCGGCGGCGTGGTGGCGGCCGGCACGTTCACCGCCTGCTTCTCCGGGTTCTTCACCTGGCTGTAGGCGACGTTGGCGAAAGTGCCGATCACCGCCGGCCAGCTCGGATTGGCATATTGCGGATCGTCGCGCCCGACCTTGCAGAACGCGGTCGTCAGGGCGTTGACCACGTCATCGTCGTTGGCCCCCGCCGCGGCGCCCTTGATCTGCGGCACCAGACGGACCAGCGTCGGCACGAAATCCTGCTGCTTCAGGCCCTTGAGAGTGTTCTGCACACCGATCTGGTCGAAGGCGGACTTGAGCTGATCCTGCTCGATCTCCGCGCACGGCGCCGTGCCGGACAGCATGGTCCGGGTGGCGGCGCGCGCCTCGGAGGCTTTGTCGCCGGTCACGACCGGGGCCTTGTTGCCCCAGGAATTGCGGATGTAGTCGGTGACGTTCCGCACCTCGACATCGGTCATCTGCTGGCCGATCGCCACCATCGGGGCGAGGCCGCTCTGAGCGGCGAGGCCGCCATAGATCACCCGCAGCACCGTCTCGGGGCCGTCCGACATCACCGAAGTGTTGCCGGCCAGCGCCGGCACGGCGCCCTGAAGGCCCTTGCCATCGGGCTGGTGGCAGGATGAGCAGTAGGTCAGATAGGTCGAGGCGCCCGGCGCCCCGGCCGTGTCGAACGCCGCGAGGTCCTTGGGCTTGTAGGTTTGCTTGGCGGGCACGGTGCGCAGATAGGCCACCATGGCCTTCAGATCCTCCTCCTTCACCTTGGAGAGGGATTCCATGATGGTCTGGCGCATCGGGCCGGCGGCGACGCCCGGCCGGTCGCCCGGGGCGGTGCCGGTCTTGAGGTAGGTCACCACCTGCTCGTCGGTCCAGGCGCCGATGCCCTGGTGGCCGTCCGGCGTGATGTTGGGGGCGTACCAGCCATCGATCACGCCGCCGCCGAACCGGCCCGCGAAGCTCGAGTTGCCGACGAGCTTGTTCTCGTTGTGGCACATGGCGCAGTGGCCGAGCCCCTCGACGAGGTAGCCGCCGCGGTTGACCTCGGCGCTGGCGTTCGGATCGGGCTTGAAGCGCTCCTCGGTGAAGAACGCGGTCCGCCACGTCACCAAAGCGGTGCGGACGTTGAACGGGAACGGGATCTGGCTGTCCTGGCGCTTCTCGTTCACCGCCGGAACCGATTGCAGATAGGCCCAGATCGCCTTGGTGTCGTCGTCGGTAACCTTGGTGAACCAGCCGAACGGGAAGGCCGGGTAGAGATAGCCGACGTTCTTGCTGTAGCCGTGCCGGAACGCCTTCTCGAAGTCGTCGTAGCTCCAGTTGCCGAGGCCCGTATCCTTGTCGGGGGTCAGGTTGGGCGTCATGATCACGCCAAACGGCATGTTCAGGGCGTAGTTGCCGGCGAGATACTTGCCGCCCGGCGCCGTGTGGCAGGCCGCGCAATCGCCCATCGTGACGAGGTACTTGCCGCGCTCGACCGGGTCGGACGACCCGTCCTGCGCCAGAGCGGGCGTCGCGAGAAGCAGGCCCGCCAGGATCGGGGCAGCCAGGACAGGAGCAGCCAGGACAGGGGTATGGGCCCAGCCGGGGGAGAGGGCATTCGTGCGCTTCATGGCATCCTCTCCCGGGGTGGACTTTAGAGTTCTTACAAGCCGGTGACGCGCGTGAACGCGGCCGTTTGCTGCGTTGTTCCGGCCTAGGCCGGCTTGTGACCCGGACTGCGGCGTTGTGCCGTGGGCGCCCGGAAGCGCAGGCCGAGATCGGCGAGGTGAGCCACGAGCCCGGCGAGCATCCACCCGGCGACCGCCATCCAGCCGGCCCCGACCAGGGCCGACCGCAGGGCCAGCATCAGGGCGGCCCCGGAGGCGAGATTGGCCAGCAACGACGGCAGCGGCGGCCCACCCCGGCGGCTGAGCCAGGCGAGGATCAGCGCCTCGGCGCCGACGAGCAGCAGGATGCCGTCGACGATCCGGCCGGACGCGAACCAAGACGCGAGCAGCGCCTCCATCACGCAGCTTGGCCGAAGGGTGCGTTGAGGCGCACGATCCGAAGGTTCAGGCAAGCGGCGACGCTGACCCAAGCGAGATACGGCAGGTTCATGAGCCCGGCCGCGACCGAGATCCGGCCTGTCACCAGCACCAGCACGGCGATGGACAGCCACAGGGCCGCGACCTCGGCGAGGGCCCAGTCCGGCCGGCGGAACCGGAAGAACAGCACGCTCCAGGCGATGTTGAGCAGCCCGTTCACCGCGTAGGCGGCGAGCAGCACGCCCCGGGCAGCCGGGTCGGGATCGGCGTTCCAGACCATCACGGCGGCGATGGTGGTGAGCAGGAAGATGACGGTCCAGACCGGCCCGAAGGCCCAGTCCGGCGGCTTCCAGGCCGGCACCCGCAGGCGCCGGTACCACGCATCCGTCCGGGTCGCGAGGCCGCCGGCGAGCGCCACCAGTATTGCGGCGACGGCCGCGACGGCAGCCGGTCCCCAGCCGGCGTCGAGTCCCAAGAACATCATGGCGAGACCCAGCGGAACAGGTGCGCGAGGTCCTTGAAGAAGATCCGCGCATGGGCGGCGGGCTTGGCCCGGACCAGCTCCTTGTTCATGTAGCTGTCCCAGGTGAGCTGCTGGACATCCTTGTCCCGGCAGATCGAGACGAAGCGTTCGCGCAGGCCGTCGCTGCGGTACCAGACCCACTGCATCATCCCGAGGATCCAGAACACGCGCCCGTGCAGCTTCATGAACGCCTTGCGCGCACCCGCGAGGGCCTTGGCGTCGCCGGTCTTCAGGAAGGCCACAGCCGCCTCGGCCGAAAGCCGGCCGCCCAGCATGGCGTAGTAGATCCCCTCGCCGGAGGCCGGCGCGACCACGCCGGCGGCATCGCCGGCCAGCAGCACGTCGCGGCCGTTGTCCCAGCGCTTCAGGGGCTTGAGCGGCAGCGGTGCCCCTTCCCGGCGGATGGTCTCGGCCCCATCGAGGTTGGTCGCCACGCGCAAGGCCCGGATCGAGGAGCGCAGGGAAAACCCCTTCTTCGCGCTGCCGGTGCCGATGCTCAGCCTGTCCCCGTGCGGAAAGATCCAGCTGTAGAAGTCGGGCGAGTGGCGGCCCTGATAGTAGACGTCGCACCGGGCGGCATCGACCGAATCGGCCCCGGGGGCGCCGGCCTCCGGCACCCGGAGGATCTCGTGATAGGCGAAGACCTGCCGCATCTTGGCATGGCCCGGAACCTCGGCCCGGCCGACCGGCGAGCAGGCCCCGTCGGCGCCGATGACGAGCCGCGCCCGGACGGTGTGGCGGGCGAGGGACTCGCCGGCGCCGGTACTGAAATGGATGCGGGCCGACCCCTCGTCCGACCGGGTGATCTTCTCGTAGGCGGCCTCGCGCAGCTCGGCACCGGCCTGTTCCGCGCGGGCGCGCAGCCAGGGGTCGAACTGCTCGCGGTCGACCATACCGACGAAGCCCTCGCCGACCGGCATGTCGACGGCCTTGCCGCTCGGCGCCACCATGCGGGCGGCGCGGATCTTCGCGACGAGCAGCGAATCGGGGATCGCGAAGTCGCGGATCAGCCGGGGCGGGATCGCGCCGCCGCAGGGCTTGATCCGGCCGGGTTTGTCGAGGAGCAGCACCGTGTGTCCAGCCCGGGCGAGGTCGGTCGCCGCCGTGGCTCCGGCCGGGCCGCCGCCGACCACGACGACGTCGTAGAGCGGCTCCCCCCCTCTCCCCGCGTGCGGGGAGAGGGGGTTCACCGGGCCGCCATCATCCAACTGTGCCATGGCCTCACCGCGCGCTGAAGGCAGGATCGAGCGAAACCGCGCCCGGTGCCGGAGTGGATTCGAGCCGCACCGCCAGGACGACCGCGACGAGGAACAGCAATCCTTCCGCGGCGAACACCGCCGCGTAGGCCTGGACCGGCTCGGCTGTGACGAGCCGGACGGCATCGACCGAGACCGCACCGAGAAAACCGCCGGCCCCGAAGGCGACGCCCTGCGCGGCGCCCCAGACGCCCATCCGGGTGCCGCGCTCCCGCGCGTCGCCGCGGCCGGCCAGCGCCATCATCGAGCCGATCGCGGCGACCGCGTAGGCGCCGTTGCCGACGCCGAGGGCGAACACCGTCTCGCGCAAGGGAAAGTCCGCGCCCGAAGCCGCGCCGCTCGCCAGGGCGAACAGGGCGGCGGCCGAGCCGGCGCAGCCGAGCGCGATCCAGAGCCTCAAGGAGGCGAGGGGGGTGCCGCGGGCGGCGAGCGTTACCCCCGCCACCAGCAGCATCCCGGCGAGCACGCCGCCATGCTGGAGTCCGGCGAGCTTGGTGGTGGCGCCGGGGCTCATGGCGAAGACGAGCCCGGCATAGGGCTCCAGGATCAGCTCCTGGGCGCTGTAGGCCAGCATCGAGACGAAGACGAAGATCGTGAAGGTCCGGGCCACCGGATCGGCCAGCACCTGGGCGAGCACGGTGAAGAACGGACGGCGCGCCTCCGCGGGCTCCGGCGCACGGACCGGCAGGCGACGCTCGACACCGGCGACTGCCAGGGCGGCGACGCAGAGGGCGATGAGCGAGACCGTGCCCGACACGGCCACGAGCCGCAGGCCGGAGAACGGATCGAGGAAATGGCCGGCCAGCGGCGCCGTGAGCGCGAAGCCGACGATCATCATCACCCAGACGATGGTGGCGGCAGCCCCCCGCCGGGCCGGCGCGACGCCCCCCGACAGCAGGACCAGGAGCGCGGTTCCTGCGGCGCCGACCCCCATCCCGACGCACAGGAACGAGAGGGCGGCCAGCGCCAGCCCCAAAGCGAGATTGTCGGCGGCCAGCGCGGTGCCGCAGGCGGCCCCGAACCCACCGAGGCAGAGGGCGGCCATGCCGCCGACGATCCAGGGGGTGCGCCGGCCGCTGCGATCGGAGCCGTAGCCCCAGCGCGGACGCAGCACCTGCACGGCGTAGTGCAGGGCGACCAGCAGACCGGGCACGAAGGCGGGCAGAGCCAGTTCCACCACCATCACCCGGTTGAGCGTGGCGGTCATCAGCACGACGACGCTGCCCAGAGCGGTCTGGACGAGGCCGAGGCGGACGATCTGGGGCCAGCCGAGGGTCGCCTCAGGCGCGATCCGATCCGAAATGCCCATCACGCCCCTCCCACCAGGGGCCGCAGCGCGAAGGCGGCGACCAGCATGCCGAGGACGTAGAGGGTGGTGCCGGTGCCGTTGTACCAGACCGCCCGCTCCCGGGGATTGTCGAGGAACCGGACCATCAGGGCGAGTTGGCCGGCGAGCAGCGCCGCCACGAGGCCGGCATGCCAGTACCGCTCCCAGCCGACGAGGAGCGCGATGACGGCGACCTGCGGCAGGGCCATGACCAGGCACGCGAAGCGCGCCGCGCGCCCGGTGCCCATCTGCACCGGCAGCGACAGCAGGCCCATGCGCCGGTCGCCCTCGACCGACTTGAAATCGTTGAGCGTCATGATGCCGTGGGCGCCGGCCGCGTAGAGGAGTGCCACCAGCAGCACCCGCCGGTCCGGCAGGGCGGCGGCCATCACGGCGGCGCCGGTGAACCAGGGCAGCCCCTCATAGCAGAGCGCCACCGCGGCGTTGCCCCACCAGCCGTTGCGCTTCAGCCGGACGGGGGGCGCCGAGTAGATCCAGGCGAGCACCAGCCCGAACAAAGCGGCCCCGAGGATCCAGGGTCCGAGCGCGGCGGCCACCACCAGCGACAGCCCGGTCCAGGCGAGCGCGAGATAGAGCCCCCAGCGGCCCGGGATCCGCCCGGAGGGAATCGGCCGGTTCGGTTCGTTGATCGCATCGACATGGCGGTCGAACCAGTCGTTCGTAGCCTGGCTGGTCGCGCAGACCAGCGGCCCGGCCAGCAGCACCCCGGCGGCGATCACCGGCCACTGGCCGCTGGCCGGCTGGCCCGACGAGATCACCCCGCAGGCGAACGCCCACATCGGTGCGAACCACGTCAGCGGCTTCAGCAGCTCGATGACTGCGCTCGGGGCGGGCGTAGCGGCCATGGCGGGAGGCTACCGGGGCCCGCCGAAGTGTCAAGCCAGATTTACAGAGTGCGGCGGAATGTGCGCGATGTTTGTCGGGCGAATACATCCGGATGGCGATAATACACGCTGCCGCACTGGACCGACGCGTGTGTACCGGAGGCACGCAATCCGCCTCCGGAACGCGCCGCATCCCCGCTCAGGCGGCGATTGCTCGGCCTCGGAGCGGGATCGCGAACGCGCCGAACCACGTCGCTAGCCTATCCCGCCTAGCGCCGTGTCGTCGGGAAAACGTGTCGGACCGGCTCAATCCGCCTCGACCGGCCCGTCGAGATCGCCGACGCCGTAGCGGCGCATCTTGGCGTAGAGGCCTTGCCGGCTCAGCCCCAGCATCTCGGCGGCCGAGGCCCGATTGTCCCGGGTGATGCGCAGGGCCGCCTCGATGCAGAGCTTCTCGATCAGGTCGGTGGTCTCGCGCACCAGCGTCTTCATCGAGACCCGGCCGACCAGCTCCGCCATCTGCTCGACCGAGCGCGGCACCTCCCGCCCCCCGCCGAATCGCCCTTCGGGAATCCGGCGCGGGGCCGGGCGGATCGCGAAGCCCAGGCAGGGGCGGGCGCCCGCCACCGAAACGGCCGCGACCTCGACATCTTCCAGGCCGCCATAGGCACCGCGGATGACCGTCGCGAAGCGCCGCACCACGCCGTGATCGCCCAGGGTCGCGAACAGGGCCTGCGCCTCGGTCTCGTCGCGGCCGAGCCAATGATCCACGGTGCGTCCGCGAACCTGCCCCTCGGTGGCGAGCTGGGTCAGTTCCAGGAAGGCGGCATTGGCGGTCAGGATCCGCCGGCTCGCGTCGGTGACCACGAAGCCCTCGGGCATCGCCTCGATCACCGCCTGGGTCGGCACCTCCTGACCGGAGCCGGCCTCGGCGGCGGCCGGATCGGCCACGAGCCGCATCAGGGCGCTGGCACCGCCCTCACCCCGGAACAGCGAGACCGAGACGGAGACCTCGCCGCGCCCGTGCGGCAGGGCGGCCCGGATCTCCCCGGCCTGCCCGGTCGCCCGCAGGGCGGCGAACTGCGCCTCCAGGGCCCGCGTGCTGCTGGCCTCGAACAGTTCGACCACGTCCTGGCCGGCGACCCGCTTGGCCGGACGACCGAGCAGCCGCGCGGCGGACGGGTTCGCCTCGGCGACCCGCCGGGTTCCGGCATCGACCACCAGCACCGGCTCGCCGGAGATCTGGAACAGGAGCCGGTAGCGCGTCTCGACCGCGCGCAGGCGCTCGTAATCCCGCTCCAGCGCCTGCTGGGTCTCCATCAGGCGGCGCTGGAGACCGGCCACCGCCCGCATGTCGCGCCCGAGCACCAGGATCGGGCCGCCCTCGGCCGGGCGGATCGAGGCGTAGCGGATCGGCAGGTCGATCCCGCTGGGGGAGGGGTGGTTGATCTGGCGCCAGCGGGTGATGCCCTCCGGCCGGGCGTCGCGCAGCAGGGCGTCGACCTTGGGCCTGCTCTCGACCGTCACGGTGTCGACCCAGCGTCGGCCCAGCCACCCAGGGATATTCTCCGCCTCGAGATCCGTCCCGATCGATGCGTCGCGGATCACGCCCTCGGCGTCGATCACGAGCGAGACATCGGAGGATGCCGCGACGATGCGCCCGACCGCCTCGCCGTTGAGGTGGCCGGCGACCTGGTCCAGCACCGCGGGTGATCCCGAGGAGATGAGGTGCGGCTGAAGCGTCACGGTCACCGAGATGTGATGAAGGTGGATGACAACCCTTTCAACAGGCCAATGCCTGCCTGTCCAGCAAAGCTTCCGCGGCGGCGGGTGCCGAGCACCCGTCGAGCGCGCAGGCGTCGGCCCCCACGAGGCCGGCCTCACCGCCGTGGCGTGTGAAATAGGGGCCCCCGACCAGCACGCGCACCCCCGGGTTCCGCGAGGCGCGCCGCACCTCGGCCACCGTGGCCGACAGGACGGGCAGGAGCACGTCGGAGGAGAGCGACAGGCCGACCACCTCGAACCAGTCGGTCGCCAGGAGCGCGAGGGGATCGAGGCCGGGCGCCGGAACCGCCGTGGTTACGTACCAGCCGGCCTCCCGGAAGAAGCTCGCGACGATCGACAGGCCGAATCGGTGCGTCTCTCCGGGGCAGGGCAGGAGCAGCACGCTGCGGCCGCCGATCGGAGCCGATTCGATCTCGAGCTCCAGGCAGAGGTGCCGGCTGATGGCCTGCAGCCGCCCGAGGCCCTCGGTCACGGCCAGGAAATCGCAGGCATCCTCCTCCCACAGGGCCCCGAGGTGCCGGGCCGCCGGGGCGAGCAGATCGAGGAGCAGACGCGCCAGCGGCAGGCCGCCATCCCGCAGGACCGCGATCTCGGCATCGAGATCCACCGGGCCGGGACCGAGGAGGAGGGCACTGAAGGCGGCGATTTCCTGCGGCGTCACCGCCCGGTCGGCCGGCGACCGGCGCCCGGCGCCGGGGCGGTGGGCCAGCATCAGCCGGGGGAGGATCTCGCCCTCGATCACCCGGGCGAGGGCATCCGGCCGCGGGCGCGGCGCCTCGGACCGCACGCGGGGCTTATCGCGGAAGACCGGCGAAACGTCGCTGACCGTGCCGCAGCCAGCTGCGATCGGTCCCAGTTCCAAACGCTCGCCGAAATGCCTCCAGTGTCCCATCGGCACCCTCCCTGAAACGGCCCCGGCCCGAGGAACCGGCAGCTCCGCTCGCGTCTTCGGGTGCGGGATTACTCGCCCGTCTATTCTTCGTCTTTGTCTTGCGCGGGACTCGATAGGCCAAGTCACCGGCGCGTCGCCGTGGGTCCAGACGATACGCTTCTTGACGAACTTGGCAATGATCTAAGACCAAGAAAAACGTCTTCTGCCTATGTCACGCCCAGAGAACGTCAAGCGCACTTGACACTTTGGGGGCCCCCGCCCTAGCCTCTGACAACGACGGAGCCCTAGGCGCCGCCGAGATCAGGGGGGCGGATGCATGGGTCACGAGGCCCGACCGGCACGACCGCTCTACACGCCTGCCGAGCGGCACCGGCGCGACGCATCCCCCTGGACCTTGGTGCAGGGCGTGCTGGCACCTCTCCAATTCGTGATCTTCCTGGCGAGCCTCGTGCTGGTGCTGCGCGCACTGGCGACCGGCGAGGCCGTCGCCGCCGCCGAGATCTCGGTCGTGGTGAAGACCCTGGCGCTCTACGCGATCATGATCACCGGCTCGATCTGGGAGAAGGTCGTGTTCGGCCGCTTCCTGTTCGCGCCGGCCTTCTTCTGGGAGGACGTGGTCAGCATGCTGGTGCTGGCGCTCCACACGGCCTACCTCGCCGCGCTCGCCACGGACGCCCTCGGAGGCCAAGCGCTGCTGATTCTGGCGCTCGCCGCCTACGCCACCTACGTGATCAATGCCGGCCAGTTCGTGCTGAAGCTGCGGGCCGCCCGGCTCCAGGGCAATCCCGGCCGCCGGCCGCCGCACCTCGCGGAGGCGCTGTCGTGAACGCGCCGGTCCCGCCCCCGACCGCCTGCGGCGGCATCGACCTGCATCAGGAACACGGCCAGCGCGCGGTGTTCTGCGGACTCACCGGCATCGTCTGGCTGCACCGGAAGATCCAGGACGCGTTCTTCCTCGTGGTCGGCTCGCGCACCTGCGCGCACCTGATCCAGTCGGCGGCCGGGGTGATGATCTTCACCGAGCCGCGATTCGCCACCGCGATCATCGACGAGCGCGACCTCGCCGGCATCGCCGATGCCAACGAGGAACTCGACCGGGTCGTGACCCGGCTGATCGAGCGCCGGCCGGACATCAAGCTGCTGTTCCTCGTGGGTTCCTGCCCGTCCGAGGTGATCAAGCTCGACCTGTCCCGGGCGGCCCAGCGCCTGTCGGGGCGCTTGAATCCCGTGCGGGTGCTGAACTATTCGGGCTCCGGCATCGAGACGACCTTTACGCAGGGTGAGGATGCCTGCCTCGCCGCCCTCGTGCCGGACCTGCCTCGCGCGATCGACACGGCCGCGCCGTCGCTCCTCGTGGTCGGCGCCCTGGCCGACGTGGTCGAGGACCAGTTCCTTCGGATCTTCGCCGCGATGGGGATCGCGGATGTCCGGTTCCTGCCCGCCCGCCGGGCCGGCGCGATGCCGGCGGTCGGCCGTGGCACACGCTATCTGCTGGCCCAGCCGTTCCTGGCCGACACCGCCCGCGCCCTCGAGGAGCGCGGCGCCCGCCGCCTCGCGGCCCCGTTCCCGCTCGGCGCCGAAGGCACCACCGGCTGGCTGCGCGCCGCCGCCGAGGCGTTCGGCGTCTCGGACGAAGCGTTCGAGGCCGCGACCGCACCGGGCCGCGCCCGCGCCGAGACCGCGCTGGCGCCGCTGCGCGAAGAACTCGGCGGCAAGCGGGTGTTTTTCTTCCCCGATTCGCAATTGGAGGTGCCGCTCGCCCGGTTCCTGGCGCGGGAACTCGGCGCAGCGCTCGTGGAAGTCGGGACCCCCTACCTGCACCGGGGGCATCTGGCCGCCGAGATCGAGTGGCTTCCCGCGGGCACGCGGGTGACGGAAGGCCAGAGCCTCGACGACCAGATGGACCGCTGCCGCGCGGCCCGGCCGGACCTCACGGTCTGCGGCCTCGGCCTCGCCAACCCGCTGGAGGCCGAGGGGTTGTCGACCAAGTGGTCGATCGAGCTGCTGTTCACGCCCGTCCAGGGCTACGAGCAGGCCGGCGACCTCGCCGAATTGTTCGCGCGCCCGCTCCGGCGCCGCGCCCTGCTGGAGGTGTAGCGCCATGCAGCTGACCCTCTGGACCTACGAAGGCCCACCCCATATCGGCGCGATGCGCATCGCCACGGCGATGACCGGCCTCCACTACGTGCTGCACGCGCCGCAGGGCGACACCTACGCCGACCTGCTGTTCACGATGATCGAGCGGCGCGATGCCCGCCCGCCCGTCACCTACACGACCTTCCGGGCGCAGGATCTCGGCCGCGACACCGCCGAGCTGTTCAAGACCTCGGTCTCGGCCGCCTACGCGCGGTTCCAGCCGCAGGCGATGATCGTCGGCGCCTCCTGCACCGCCGAGCTGATTCAGGACGATCCGGGCGGGCTCGCCAAGGCACTCAACCTGCCGATCCCGGTGATTCCCCTGGAGCTGCCGGCCTACCAGAAGAAGGAAAACTGGGGCGCCTCCGAGACCTTCTATCGGCTCGTCCGGGCTCTCGCCGGAGCCCCCGGTGCGCGCGCCGCGCGGGAGCCTGGGCGGCGCCCGCTCTGCAACATCCTGGGACCCACGGCGCTCGGCTTCCGCCACCGGGACGACCTGATCGAGATCCGCCGGCTGCTCGATTCGCTCGGGATCGACGTGAACGTGGTCGCGCCGCTCGGCGCCTCGCCCGCCGATCTCGGCCGGCTCAAGGACGCCGACTTCAACGTCGTGCTCTATCCCGAGACCGCGCGCTCCGCCGCGGAGTACCTGAAGAAGAGTTTTGGGCAGCCGTTCACGCACGTCGTGCCGATCGGCGTCGGCGGCACCCGCCGGTTCGTCGAGGAGGTGGCGGGCCTCGCCGGCCTCGATCCGGCACCGGTTCTGGATGGCCCCGGCTCGCGCCTGCCCTGGTACAGCCGCTCGGTCGATTCGACCTACCTGACCGGCAAGCGCGTCTTCGTGTTCGGGGATGCCACGCACGCGATCGGCCTCGCCCGGATCGCCGCCCGGGAACTCGGCTTCCAGGTCGTCGGGCTCGGCACCTACAGCCGCGAATTCGCCCGGGAGGTCCGCGCCGAGGCGGCCGAACTCGGTCTCGAAGCGCTGATCACCGACGATTACCTCGATGTCGAGGCGGCGATCCGCGCGGCGGCGCCCGAACTGGTGCTCGGCACGCAGATGGAGCGCCACGTCGCCAAGCGGCTCGGCATCCCCTGCGCGGTGATCTCCGCGCCGATCCACGTCCAGGATTTCCCGGCCCGCTACGCCCCGCAGATGGGGTTCGAGGGCGCCAACGTCCTGTTCGACACCCTGGTCCACCCGCTGATGATGGGCCTCGAAGAGCACCTGCTGGGCATGTTCCGGGAGGATCCGGAATTCCACGACGGCGTCGGCCCCTCGCATCTCGGCGGCACGCCGGTCGCCGCGTCGGCGCCTCAGGCCGCGCCAGCAACCGCGCCCGCACCCGAGGCTGCGCCGGCGCCGATCCATCTCGACCATCCTGTCGCGGTGGCGGTCGCCCCCTGGGCGCCCGAGGCCGAGAAAGAACTGAAAAAGATCCCGTTCTTCGTGCGCGGCAAGGCGCGCACCAACACGGAGCGATTCGCCCGTGAGCGGCAATTGCCGCTCATCACCCTTGAAACCCTCTACGACGCCAAGGCGCATTATGGCCGCTAGAGCGCACTCCGCCGGCCACAATGCCGGCCCGGCCAAGGCAGGCGCGTCACAGCGCCGGCCGCCGATCCGCGTCGTGATCGTCACCCTCGACAATCACCTCGCGAGCGCGGTCGAGCGGGCGCGCCTGCGGCTCCGCACCGAGATGCCGGGGCTGGTCCTGGGCTTCCACGCGGCGGCCGAGTGGGACAACAACCCCGCCGCCCTCGACGATTGCCGGGCCGACATCGCCAGCGCCGACATCGTGCTCTCGGCCATGCTGTTCATGGACGAGCATGTCCGGGCGATCCTGCCGGCGCTGGCCGCGCGGCGCGACGCCTGCGACGCGATGGTCGGCTGCCTCTCGGCCGGCGAGGTCGTGAAGACCACGAAGCTCGGCCGCTTCGACATGAGCGGCAACAAGCGCAGCGCCCTCGACTTCCTGAAGAAGCTGCGCGGCAAGCCGGGCCAGCAGGGCAATGCCGGCCGGCAGATGGCTCTGGTGCGCAAGCTGCCGAAGATCCTGCGCTTCATCCCGGGCTCGGCCCAGGACGTGCGCGCCTATTTCCTGACCCTGCAATACTGGCTCGCCGGCTCGGACGAGAACGTCTCCGCCCTGGTGCGCTTCCTGGTCCATCGCTACGCGGCGGGCGAGCGCGCCGCCTGGCGCGAGGGCCCGGCGGCGCCGGCGCCCCTCGATTATCCCGAGACCGGCCTCTACCATCCGCGCCTGCCCGGCCGGATCGGCGCCGACCTGGCGCGCCTCCCGCGCCAAGCCGGCACCCGGGGCCGCGTCGGCCTGCTGGTGATGCGCAGCTACGTGCTGGCCGGCAACACCGCCCATTACGACGGCGTCATCGCGGCCCTGGAGGCCCAGGGCCTCGACGTGGTGCCGGCCTTCGCCAGCGGCCTCGACAACCGCCCGGCCGTGGACGCCTTCTTCATGAAGGATGGGCGCGCCGGCATCGACGCGCTGGTCTCGCTCACCGGCTTCTCGCTGGTCGGCGGCCCCGCCTACAACGACGCCGCCGCCGCCGAGGCGATGCTGGCCCAGCTCGACGTGCCCTACCTCGCCGCCCAGGCGCTGGAATTCCAGACCCTGGAGCAGTGGGAATCGGGCGACCGCGGCCTGTCGCCGGTCGAGGCGACCATGATGGTCGCGATCCCCGAACTCGACGGCGCCACCGCCCCGATGGTGTTCGGCGGCCGCTCCTCGGCCTCGGGCAGCGACAACGCCCGGGACATGCGGGTCCACCCGGAGCGGGCCGCGCGCCTCGCCGAGCGGGTCGCGCAGCTGGTCTCGCTGCGCCGGACCCCGAAGGCCGCGCGCAAGCTCGCCGTGGTGCTGTTCAACTTCCCGCCCAATGCCGGCGCCACCGGGACGGCCGCGTTCCTGTCGGTCTACGCCTCGCTGCTCAACACCCTGAAGGGTCTGGCGGCCGACGGCTATGCCGTTGCGGTGCCCGAGAGCGTCGATGCCCTGCGCACGGCGATCCTGGAGGGCAATGCCACGCGCTACGGCACCCAGGCCAACGTCCACGCCCGCATCCCGGCCGAGGACCACCTGCGCCGCGAGACCTACCTCGCCGAGATCGAGGCCCAGTGGGGCCCGGCGCCCGGCCGCCACCAGACCAACGGCGCCGACCTGTTCGTGCTCGGCGCCCAGTTCGGCAACGTCTTCGTCGGCGTCCAGCCCGCCTTCGGCTACGAGGGCGACCCGATGCGGCTGCTGTTCGAGCGCGGCTTCGCGCCGACCCACGCGTTCTCGGCCTTCTACCGCTACCTGCGCGAGGATTTCGCCGCCGACGCCGTGCTGCATTTCGGCACCCACGGGGCGCTCGAATTCATGCCCGGCAAACAGACCGGCCTGTCCGAGGCCTGCTGGCCGGAGCGGCTGATCGGGGCCCTGCCCAATATCTATCTCTACGCCGCCAACAACCCGTCCGAGGGGACGCTGGCCAAGCGCCGCTCGGCCGCGACGCTGGTGTCCTACCTGACCCCGAGTCTTGCGGCGGCCGGCCTCTATCGCGGGCTGATCGACCTCAAGAGCTCGATCGAGCGCTGGCGCGGCCTCGATCTCGCCGCGATAGCCGAGCGCGGCACCCTGGCCAGCCTGATCCAGGAGCAGGGCGCGGCCCTCGATCTCGTGGCCGCCACGCCGGCCTGGACCGGCGACCTCGGCGCCCGGGTCGGCGACCTCTGGTCGGCCGTGCAGGAGCTGGAACAGACCCTGATCCCGCACGGGCTGCACGTGGTCGGCGACGGTATGCCGGCGGAAGAGCGGATCGACATGCTGCTCGCTTTGGCGGAGGCCTCGCACGGCCTGGTGCCGGAGCGGGCCGGGATCGCCGCGCTGGTCGACGGTGCAGGGATCGAGGCGGTCATCGCGGCCTCCGGGCTGCCGGCGGATGCCGAGACCCGGGCCGCCTTCGCGAGCCTCGCCGAGACCGACCGGCTGCTGGCCCGCGACCACGAGGTTCCGGCGCTGCTGCGGGCGCTGGACGGCCGCTTCGTGCCGCCGGTGGCGGGCGGCGACCTGCTGCGCAACCCCGCGATCCTGCCGACCGGCCGCAACATCCACGGGTTCGATCCCTACCGCCTGCCCTCCGCCTTCGCGGTGGCCGACGGCGCCCGGCAGGTGACCCGCATCCTCGAACGCTTCGCGGCGGACGGGAAACCCTGCCCGGAGAGCGTCGCCCTGGTCCTGTGGGGCACCGACAACCTCAAGAGCGAGGGCGGCCCGATCGCCCAAGCGCTGGCGCTGATCGGCGCGAAGCCCCGCTTCGACGGCTACGGCCGCTTGAGCGGCGCGGAGCTGATCCCGCTGGAAACCCTCGGCCGCCCGCGGATCGACGCGGTGGTCACCCTCTCGGGCATCTTTCGCGATCTGCTGCCGCTCCAGACCAAGCTCCTGGCGGAAGCCTCTTTCCTCGCCGCCACGGCCGACGAGCCCCTCGAAACAAACTACGTCCGCAAGCACGCCCTGGCGATCCAGGCCGAGCACGGCTGCGATCTGGAGACCGCGGCGCTCCGCGTGTTCTCCAACGCCGAGGGTGCCTACGGGGCCAACGTCAACCACTTGGTCGATTCGGGCAATTGGGACGACGACGCGGAACTCTGCGAGACCTTCTCGCGCCGCAAGAGCTTCGCGTATGGCCGCAACGGCCGCCCGGCGCCGCAGCGGGCCCTGATGCAGGCGGTGCTGGCTTCCGTCGACATGGCCTACCAGAACCTCGACTCGGTCGAGGTCGGCGTCACCTCGGTCGATCACTACTTCGACGGGCTCGGCGGCATGGGCCGGGCGGTGGCCCGGGCCAAGGGCGAGTCGGTGCCGATCTACATCAGCGACCAGACCCGCGGGGAGGGGCGCGTCCGCTCCC
Organism: Methylobacterium sp. J-088; assembly: GCF_022829295.1. Lineage (GTDB taxonomy): Bacteria > Pseudomonadota > Alphaproteobacteria > Rhizobiales > Beijerinckiaceae > Methylobacterium. Next base: position 37,777 of record NZ_JAKSYH010000054.1, on the reverse strand, counting down.
TGGAGGAGCAGGTGGCGCTGGAGACGCGCACCCGGATGCTCAACCCGAAATGGTACGAAAGCCTGCTTGGCCACGGCTACGAGGGCGTCCGCCAGATCGAGACGCATCTCACCAACACGGTCGGCTGGTCGGCCACCGCCAACGCGGTCCAGCCCTGGATCTACCAGCGGATCACCGAGACCTACGTGCTCGACCCCGCCATGCGCGAGCGCATGGCAGCCCTCAACCCCACCGCATCCGCCAAGGTCGCCCAAAGGCTGATCGAGGCGCACCGCCGCGGCTTCTGGACCCCCGACGCAGAGATGCGTGACGCCCTCGATCGGGCCGAGGAGGAACTGGAAGACCGTCTGGAAGGCGTCACCACAGGAGTGGCCGCATGAACATCGCGATCCGCAATCCCGTCCTCGCCCGGAAAGAAGAGGGGAGCGTTCAAGTCGAACTCGATCCGGACCTGAAGATCGACACCGCCAAGGTCTTCGCGGTCTACGGCAAGGGCGGGATCGGCAAGTCGACCACCTCGTCGAACCTGTCGGTGGCGTTCTCGAAGCTCGGCAAGCGGGTGCTGCAGATCGGCTGCGACCCCAAGCACGACTCGACCTTCACGCTGACCAAGCGCCTCGCCCCCACGGTGATCGACGCGCTCGAGGCGGTGAACTTCCACTCGGAGGAGCTGCGGGTCGAGGATTTCGTGGTCGAGGGCTACAACGGCGTGATGTGCGTCGAGGCCGGCGGCCCGCCCGCCGGGACCGGCTGCGGCGGCTACGTGGTCGGCCAGACGGTGAAGCTCCTGAAGGAGCACCACCTCCTGGAAGACACCGACGTCGTGGTGTTCGACGTGCTGGGCGACGTGGTCTGCGGCGGCTTCGCCTCGCCGCTCCAGCACGCCGACCGGGCGCTGATCGTCACCGCCAACGACTTCGACTCGATCTTCGCGATGAACCGGATCGTGGCGGCGATCCACGCCAAGGCGAAGAACTATCCGGTGCGGCTCGGCGGCGTCATCGCCAACCGCTCGGCCAAGACCGACGAGATCGACCGGTTCAACGACGCGGTCGGCCTGAAGCGGCTCGCCCACTTCCCCGACCTCGACATCGTCCGCCGCTCGCGACTGAAGAAGTCGACCCTGTTCGAGATGGAATCCTCGCCGGAACTCGACGCCGTGACCGCCGAGTACATGCGGCTCGCCGAGACGCTCTGGGCCGGGGGCGAGCCCTGCGCGGCGATCCCCATGAAGGACCGCGATCTGTTCGAGTTCCTCGGTTTCGATTGAGTTTGGGGTTCGATCGATGGCCAGCGCCAGCTACGATGCCCGCCGGGGTGAATTGACCACCTACTTCGACCGCACCGCGGTCGATGCGTGGTCGCGCCTGACCTCGGACGCCCCGGTGAGCCGGATCCGCGCCACGGTGCGGGCCGGGCGCGACGCCATGCGGGCGACGCTGCTTTCCTGGCTGCCCGCCGACATGACCGGCCTGCGCCTGCTCGATGCCGGCTGCGGCACCGGGGCGCTGAGCGTCGAGGCGGCGCGCCGCGGCGCCGAGGTGGTGGCCATCGACGTCTCGCCCACGCTGATCGGCCTGGCGCAGGAGCGGCTGCCGGAGATTTCCGGCGCGGGGCGCATCGATTTCCGCGTCGGCGACATGCTCGATCCCGGTCTCGGCCGGTTCGATCACGTGGTGGCGATGGATTCGCTGATCCATTACCGCGCCGCCGACATCGCCCGGGCGCTGGCGGCTTTGGGCGCGCGCACGGACGGCTCGATCCTGTTCACCGTGGCGCCGCGCACGGCGCTGCTGACCGTGATGCACGCGGCCGGACAGTTCTTTCCGCGGGGCGACCGCTCGCCGGCCATCGTGCCGGTGACCGAGCGTGGGCTGCGGCGGCGGATTTCCTCGGAACGGGCCCTCGACGGCTTCGTCTGGGCGCAGAGTCACCGGATCAACAGCGGCTTCTACCTGTCGAACGCGGTGGCGCTGACGCGCACTCTCCCTCCCCCCTCTGCGGGGGAGGGTACCCTGCGCAACAGGGGGGGAGAGGGGAGCGACGGCACAGGAAAAGGCCCCAGGCTTCATGAAGGCCGCGACTCTTCTGGAAGCCGCGCTCCCCCCTTGCGGGACATCGTCCCGACCCGACCCCCGCTGACGCAGGGGCCACCCTCCCCCGCAGAGGGGGGAGGGGGTGCAGCGGCGACCGGGGTGCCGCAATGAGCCCCGCCAAAAACCTCACCCGCGCCCTGATGCGTCTCGGCCCGGCGATCCTGCCCTTCGCAGATGCCGCCACGGTCGAGCTGCCGCTGGGCCGGCTGCTGCGGCTGGCCCTGTTCCAGGTCACCGTCGGCATGGCCGCGGTGCTGCTGATCGGCACCCTGAACCGGGTGATGATCGTCGAACTCGGCGTTCCGGCCTGGATCGTCGCGATGATGCTGGCCCTGCCGCTGGTCTTCGCCCCGTTGCGGGCGCTGGTCGGCTTCCGGTCGGACACGCACCGCTCGGTCCTGGGCTGGCGGCGGGTGCCCTATATCTGGTTCGGCACGCTGCTCCAGTTCGGCGGGCTGGCGATCATGCCGTTCGCCCTGCTGATCCTGTCGGGCGACACGACCGGTCCGCTCTGGGTCGGCGACCTCGCGGCGGCGCTCGCCTTCCTGCTGGTCGGCGCGGGCCTGCACACCACCCAGACGGTGGGCCTCGCGCTCGCCACCGACCTCGCCCCCGCCCATGCCCGCCCGAAGGTCGTGGCACTGCTCTGTGCCGCGCTCCTGTTCGGCATGATGGCGAGCGCGGTGCTGTTCGGGCTGTTCCTGGCGCACTTTTCCGCGGTGCGCCTGATCCAGGTGATCCAGGGGGCGGCGCTCGTCACCATCATCCTCAACGGCTTCGCGCTGTGGAAGCAGGAGCCCCGCGACACCAGCCGGAACCGGGACGCGCCGCAGCGCGACTTCCACGCCTCCTGGCGGGCCTATGCCGGGGAGGGCACCGCCCGGCGCCGCCTCGTGGCGATCGGCCTCGGCACGGCGGGCTTCTCCATGCAGGACATCTTGCTGGAGCCCTATGGCGGCCAGATCCTGCACCTCTCCGTGGGGGCGACCACGGCGCTGACCGCGCTGCTGGCCGCAGGCGGCGGCCTCGGCCTGCTGATCGCGGCGCGCTGGCTCAACCGGGGCGGTGACCCGTTCCGGGTCTCAGGCGTCGGCGTCGGGATCGGGATCCTGGCCTTCTCGGCGGTGGTGTTCGCCGCGCCCTTGGCCTCGGCCGACCTGTTCGCCGCGGGTGTCAGCCTGATCGGCCTCGGCGGCGGCCTGTTCGCCCACGGCACGCTCACCGCCTCGATGAACCGCGCCGGCCCCGAGGATACCGGGCTGGCGCTGGGCGCCTGGGGCGCCGTGCAGGCGACCGCGGCGGGCCTGTCGATCGCGGCCAGCGGCCTCGTGCGCGATGTCGGCGGCGCCATCGCCCAGTCGGGGGTGCTCGGCGAGGGCATGAACGAGCCCGCCATCGGCTACCTCATCGTCTACCACATCGAGATCGCCCTGCTGTTCGCCGCGCTCCTCGCGCTCGGGCCGCTGGTGCGTGAGGACGCGCGTGCGCAGACACGCGATCGGATGACCGGCAATCTCGCCGGCCGGACAGCCTGAGACACGGGGGAGGTCAGCCATGCCAACCGGCGCACTTACAGGTTACGTCGACGTCGCCCAGGTCGTGCTCTACGCGTTCTTCCTCTTCTTTGCCGGCTTGGTGTTCTGGCTGCGCCGGGAGGACCGGCGCGAGGGCTACCCCCTGGAGAACGAGGCGGTTGGGCGCCGCAAGTCGGTCGATCCGTTCCTGATCCCCCGCGCCAAGGCGTTCCACCTGCCCGGCGGCGAGACCACCTACGCCCCCCAGGCCGTGCATGGCCGCGACGACATCGAGACCGGCATCCCGGCCCGCAAGGTCGAGCCCTGGCCGGGCGCGCCCTATGAGCGGACCGAATCCTCGCTCCAGGCCGGCGTCGGCCCCGGCTCCTGGGTGCTCCGGCACGACGTCCACGACCGGACCTGGGACAACGAGATCCGGATCGTGCCCCTGCGGGTGGCCACCAACTTCGTCGTCCACGAGGACGGCCCGAACCCGATCGGCATGACTGTGTTCGGCACCGACAACGCGGTGGCGGGCGTCGTCTGCGACGTCTGGGTCGATCGCGGCGAATCGCTGCTGCGCTACTACGAGGTCGAACTGCCCACGGGCGGGCGGCGCCTGATGCCGGTGACGTTCTGCCGGGCCGGCGGCTTCACCAAGACGGTGAAGACCGAGGCGCTTCTCGCCAGCCAGTTCGCCGATATCCCCGAGACCCGCGACCCCGACAGCGTCACCTTCCTGGAGGAGGAGCGGGTCATGTCCTACTTCGGCGCCGGCACGCTCTACGCCACGCCGGCCCGGGCGGAGCCCCTGATATGAGCGGCGACTTCATTCCCGAGGGCACCCTGCGGGGACTGCCCGGCCCGCTGCCGGCGGGTGAGCGGATCCTGTGGCAGGGCGCGCCCACCACCACGGGTCTGCTGGTTCGGGTGTTCCACGCCCGCCTGGTGATCGCGTGGTTCGGCCTCTCCGGCCTGGCCTTCGGCCTTGCGGCGGGCTCGGCCACGGGGGCGCTGAAGGTGGTGCTGCCGACCCTGGTGATCGGCGCGGGCGGGATGGCCCTGCTCTGGCTGCTCGCGTGGCTGACCCACCGGACGACGCTCTACACGATCACCAACCGCCGGGTCGTGCTGCAGGCCGGCATCGCCCTGCAGGTGACCCACAACCTGCCATTCGCCCAGATCGAGACTGCGGCGTTGCGCGCCTTCACGGATGGCACCGGAGACGTCCCTCTGCGGTTGCGGCTGGGCATGCGGATCGCCTACCTTCAGCTCTGGCCGCACGCCCGGCCCTGGCATCTGTCGCGGACTGAGCCCATGCTGCGCTCCGTACCGGACGCCGACGCGGCGGCGGCCCTGCTGGCGCAGGCGCTGGCGGCCCATGCCGACGGCGCCGCGCCGCCGGTGCGGCTGGCCCGTCTGGGTCAGGCGAACGAGAATGCCGGCCGCCTCGTCGCGGCCGAGTAGGGAGGGGACGATGGGCGAGCGGGCGGAGAACGCCGGCCGATCACCGGTTCGGGCTGCCGCGGGACCGGCGCCGGCGCTGCTGATGATCGGCGCCGGGGCGCTGATGGGCTTCACCATGCTGGCGGTCCTGATCGGCCGCAGCGAGGGGGTCGGCCTCGTCGCCCTGCCGCCGGCCAAGCCGGTGGCGCAGGTCGAATTCCACGCCGAGGATCAGGTCGACGGCTCGATCGCCCTGCGCAACGTCGCCGACCAGAAGATCCTCGCCTGGATCCGCCCCGGCGAGGACGGCTTCCTGCGCGGGACGTTGCGGGGCCTCGCCCAGGCCCGGCAGCGCGACGGTCTCGGGCCGGAAAAGCCCTTCAGCCTGACCCGCTTCGACGATGGCCGTTTGGCGCTCGCCGACGAGGCCACCGGCCGCCGGGTGCCGCTCGAAGCCTTCGGGCCGACCAATGCCGGGGCCTTCGCCCGGCTGATGCCCGCGCCCGCCACGCCGGGCGCGCCCGCCACGGAGACCCGGTGATGGGCCTGTTCGGCAGCCGCACCGTCACCGTGCCCTGCACGGTCGAGATCGAGCAGACCCCCGAGAGCCTGCACGCGCATGTGACTCTCGATGCCGGCTTCGAGATCGAGCCCGGCGACGAGGTCCAGGTCCACGACGCGCCGACCGCGGTACCCTATGGCGAGCGCCTCAGCGTGCGCCGCACCGCCACGATCACCCGGGCCGGCCCGCTGGAGCGAGTCTGGACCAAGCTCATCGCCCATCTCGAGCTGACCGAACTCTACGAGGTCAGCTTCTCCGAAAGGAGGAAGCTGTGAACGCTCCCGTCGCGCCCCCCACCGGCCAGCCGATCCCGAAGGCGCCGGTCAACGAATCGACCAAGGCGGCCCAGGAGACGACCTTCCTGTCGCCCCGGTTCTACACGACCGATTTCGTCGAGCTCGACCGCACCAATGTCGAGCCGGTGCGGCGCGATTGGGACGTGCTCATCGCCGAATTGCGCGCCGACCCGAACAAGCGCCACTTCACCCGCAACGCGGAGTTCGACTGCGACCTGTCGCAGATGGAGCCCGAGCTGCGGAAGGAGTTTTTGGACTTCTTGGTGTCGTCGATCACCGCCGAGTTCTCGGGCTGCGTGCTCTACGCCGAGATGCGCAAGCGGGCGAAGAACAAGGACATCAAGGAGCTGTTCGGCTTCATGAGCCGGGACGAGGCCCGCCACGCCGGCTTCATCAACGACACGCTCAAGGATTTCGGCATCGGCGTGGATCTGGGCTTCCTGACCAAGTCCAAAAAATACACGTTCTTCCGGCCGAAGTTCATCTTCTACGCGACCTATCTGTCGGAGAAGATCGGCTACGCCCGCTACATCACGATCTTCCGCGAGCTGGAGCGGCACCCGGAGCGGCGCATCCACCCGATCTTCAAGTGGTTCGAGCTGTGGTGCAACGACGAGTTCCGCCACGGCGAGGCCTTCGCGCTCTTGATGCGCGCCAACCCGAAGCTGACCAGCGGCATCAACCGCTACTGGATCCGGTTCTTCCTGCTCGCGGTCTTCGCCACGATGTATGTGCGCGACCATCACCGGCCGGCCTTCCACAAGGCGCTGGGCGTCGATCCGAGCGACTACGACTTCAAGGTGTTCCGGATCACCTCGGAGATCTCCCGCCAGACCTTCCCGCTGGAACTCGACCTCGACAATCCGAAGTTCAAGGCGGGCCTCGACCGGCTGCTCGCCTGCTCCCGGGCGATCGCCGACGCGAAGGCCCGGGGCGGGCTCGTCGGCAAGGTGCAGCACGGCGTGCAGGTGCTGCGCGCGGCCGCGACCTTCGTCCGGCTGTATCTCTTGCCCGTCAAGGCCAACGCCCTGCCGGCCGATATCCGCCTCCAGCCGGTCTGGTAGGATGGGGACCTACGCCGCCCCGGTGCTCTACGCGGTGCTGCTCTGGTGGTTCTCCACCGGGCTGATCCTGCTGCTCGACCACGCCCCGCGGCGGACGCATCCGTGGAGCATGGCCGGGGCGACGCTGCTGCTCGCCGCAGCCCTGGTGGCGATCCGGTCCAGCGCCGCCGACACGAGCGCGACGGGCGCCTACACGGCCTTCACGGCGGCCCTGGCGATCTGGGGCTGGCAGGAGATGAGCTACTATATGGGCTTCCTGTCGGGCCCGCGGCCGGTCGCCTGCGCGCCGGGCGTGCGGGGGTTCGACCGGTTCCTGGCGGCGCTCGCCACCAGCTTGTGGCACGAATTCGCCATCGTGATCGGCGGCCTGGCGATCCTGGCTCTGGTCTGGGGCAGCCCCAACCGCTTCGCCCTGTGGACCTACGGCACGCTGGTGGTGATGAACCTCTCGGCGCGGCTCAACCTGTTCCTCGGCGTGCGCAACCTCCACGCCGAGTTCCTGCCGGAGCATCTCGGCTACCTCGCCTGCTACCTCTCGCGAAAGCCGATGAACCTGCTGTTTCCGGTCTCGGTGAGCCTCGGGACCATCGCGGCGGCGCTCCTCGGTCGGGCGGCGCTCGGCGCCGACCTTCTGGAGCACGAGCTCATCGGCTTCACCGTGCTGGCGACGCTGACCGCGCTCGCCACCCTGGAGCACTGGTTCCTGATGCTGCCGCTCCCTTCCGCGGAGCTGTGGCGCTGGAGCCTGCCGTCGCGGGCGTCGGAGGAGACGGTCCGTCCGCGGGACCGGGTGTAGGCCCGCGCATCATCCCGAACGGTAGCCTCCGGCTTTCGGAACAGGATGATGCGGACACAAGACAGGATGATGCGGACACAAGAACAGGGAGCGTCGTTCCGGTCGACGGAATGACGCCCTCGGAGATCACGGCCGGGCGTCGCACGTCCACCAATCTGGAACTGGTCTTGTGCGAAATCCGGTGCCACAGGCGGGATCAACCCGCACCGGGGATTCGGGGAGAGGCGACATGGACTACGATAAGTTCTTCGGGGCTGAGATCGCCGGTCTCCACCGCGAGGGCCGCTACCGGGTCTTCACCGATCTCGAGCGCCACGCCGGCAACTTCCCGCACGCCACCCACCATCACACCGGCGGCACCCGGCCCGTGACGGTCTGGTGCTCCAACGATTATCTCGGGATGGGCCAGCACCCCTCCGTCACCGGGGCGATGCACGAGGCGATCGACCGCTGCGGCGCCGGCGCCGGCGGCACCCGCAACATCTCGGGCACCAACCATTACCACGTGCTCCTCGAGCAGGAACTCGCCGACCTCCACGGCAAGGAGGCGGCCCTGCTGTTCACCTCCGGCTACGTGTCGAACTGGGCGGCTCTGGGCACCCTGGCGTCGCGCCTGCCGAACTGCGCGGTGTTCTCCGATTCCGAGAACCACGCCTCGATGATCGAGGGCATCCGGTTCTCCCGCGCCGAGCGCCACATCTTCCGCCATAACGACCCGGAGGATCTGAACCGCAAGCTCGCCCTGGTCGATCCGGCCAGGCCGAAGCTGGTGGCCTTCGAGTCGGTCTACTCGATGGACGGCGACATCGCCCCCATCGCGGAGAACTGCGACGTGGCCGAGGCCCACGGGGCGCTCACCTATCTGGACGAGGTCCACGCGGTCGGCCTCTACGGCGCGCGCGGCGGCGGCATCTCGGAGCGGGACGGCGTCGCCCACCGGCTCGACGTGATCGAGGGCACGCTCGGCAAGGCGTTCGCCGTGCACGGCGGCTACATCACGGCCTCCGAAAAGCTGTGCGACTTCGTGCGCAGCTTCGCCTCGGGCTTCATCTTCACGACCTCGCTGCCGCCGGCGGTGGCGGCGGGCGCGGCGGCGTCGATCCGGCACCTGAAGGCGAGCGGCGTCGAGCGCGCCCGGCATCAGGAGCGGGTGGCGAAGGTCCGGCAGGCCCTGGAGGCCGCCGACATCCCGACCATGCCCAACGACAGCCACATCGTGCCGGTGATGGTCTGCGACCCCGTGCTGTGCAAGGGAATCTCCGACACCCTGCTCGACGAGTTCGGCATCTACGTGCAGCCGATCAACTACCCGACGGTGGCCCGCGGCACCGAGCGCCTGCGGATCACCCCGTCGCCGCTCCACACGGATGCCGACATCGCCCGGCTGGTCGCGGCGCTCACCACGATCTGGGGGCGGATCGGGCTGCGCCAGAAGGCGGCGGAGTAGGACGCTCTTCCCTCCCCCTTGCGGGAAGGGGTAGAGGTGGGGGTGGTGCAGGAGGCACCGCTCCGCTCAATCCTGGATCACCCCCACCTCCGGCTCCTCCCCGCAAGGGTGAGGAGAGGGGGCAGAGTGCGAGTTCTGCGTGCCCACCTTCCCCTTCTCGGCCATCGTCGGCCAGGACGAGATGCGCCAGGCGCTGCTGATCGCGGCGGTGGACCCGTCCATCGGCGGCGTGCTGGTCTTTGGCGACCGCGGCACCGGCAAGTCCACGGCGATCCGGGCGCTCGCCGCCCTGCTGCCGCCGATGCGGGCGGTCATCGGATGCCCGTACAATTGCGATCCCGACAGCCCGGCGGAATCCTGCCCGCACTGTGCGGAAGGAGGCCCGCGCAAAAGTCACAAAAAGCCGGTGCCGGTGGTGGACCTGCCCCTCGGCGCCACCGAGGACCGGGTGGTCGGCACCCTCGATCTGGAGCGGGCGCTCGGCGCCGGCGTGAAGGCGTTCGAGCCGGGGCTGCTCGCCCGCGCCAACCGCGGGTTCCTGTATATCGACGAGGTGAACCTGCTGGAGGACCACCTCGTGGACCTGCTGCTCGACGTGGCGGCCTCCGGCATCAACACCGTCGAGCGCGAGGGGCTGTCCCTGCGTCACCCGGCGCGGTTCGTGCTGGTCGGGTCCGGCAACCCGGAGGAGGGCGAGTTGCGCCCGCAGCTCCTCGACCGGTTCGGGCTCGCCTGCGAGGTCGTGACCCCGAAGGACATCCCGACCCGCGTCGCGGTGGTGCGCGCCCGCGACGCCTACGAGCGCGACCCGGCGGGGTTCTGCGCCGCGCGCGCCGGCGAGGAGCGAAAAATCCAGAAAAAAATCCTGCTGGCGCGGGAGCGGCTGCCGACGGTGGCGGTTCCGGATGCCGCCCTGGAGCGCGCGGCACGGCTCTGCGTGGCGCTCGGCACCGACGGATTGCGCGGCGAGCTGACCCTGATGCGCACCGCCCGGGCGCTCGCGGCCCTCGACGGCGCCGGGGACGTCACCGACGATCACCTCCGCCGCATCGCCCCGGCCGCCCTGCGCCACCGCCTGCGCCGCAACCCGCTCGACGAATCCGGCTCCACCGTCCGGGTGGAGCGGGCGCTGGCGGAGGTTTTTTTGTGACGGGCGCGCCGCGCATCTTTGAAACGCGCGTGAATCTAGCGCGCGGCTTGAGCCGAGTCGTTTCAGGACGGAGCGCGGGTCCCCTATCCCGTGCGGGAGAGGGACAGGGTGAGGGATCAGGTCTATCCGAGCGAAGCGCACCCTTCCGGCGCGTGCGTGGCGCGCTCAAGTCTGAACTTTCTCATCCCTCACCCCAACCCTCTCCCGCTCGGGAGAGGGGGCCTGTGGCGCTCCGTCGCCTGCGTTGCGGTCCGATAAACACGTGTCACCTTCGTAGCCGGCTCGGGATAGGGCGCCCGCTACGCCCCGCTCAAGCCAATGCGTGACCATCGTAACGCTGCAGAGGGGGGAGAGAAGGCGCACAATCCCTGGGCCGACGCTCACCGCGCCGCGTGCCTGATCGCCGCCGACCCGGCCGCCTTCGGCGGCGCGATCCTGCGCGCGGCCCCCGGCCCGGTCCGCGAGCGCTGGCTCGACGCCTTGCGTGCCGCGCTCCCCCCCGGAACCCCCTGGCGCCGCCTGCCGCCCGGCATCGGCGACGACGCCCTGCTCGGCGGGCTCGACCTCGCCGCGACCCTGGCGGCGGGCCGCCCCGTCGCCCGGGCCGGCCTGCTGGCGGAGGCCGATGGCGGGATCGTCGTGGTGCCGATGGCCGAGCGCCTGCCGACCGGCACGGCGTCGCACCTCGCGGCCGCCCTCGACACCGGGGCTGCCTCGGACCGACCGGCCCGGTTCGGCCTGATCCTCCTCGACGAGGGCGCGGGGGACGAGACCGTCGCCGAGCCCCTGGCCGACCGTCTCGCCTTCCGGATCGACCTGAGCGGGATCGGGCTTGCGGCCCTCCAGGCCGATCCCCCGGATCCGGAGCCCGGCCCCGAGGCCCCCGATCCGGTCGGCGATCTCTGCGCCCTGGCCGAGGCCTTCGGCGTCGCGTCGCTGCGCGGCCCGATCCTGGCGGCGCGCGTGGCGCGCAGGCTCGCGGGGGACAGGCCGATCGGCCGGCCGGATATCGTCACGGCCGCGCGCCTCGTCCTGGCGCCCCGCGCCACGCGCCTGCCCGCCCCGGAGGAGCCGGCCCCGGAGCAGCCGGCCCCGGAGAATCAAGCGCCGCCGGAGGAGCCGCGCGCGGAGCCCCCGCCGGACGATGCGGTCGAGCCCGCCGCCGAGGGCGCGCCGGACGATGTCGTGCTGGAGGCGGTGCGTGCCGCCATCCCGCCGAACCTGCTCGATCAGCTTCTGGCGGGTCGACACCCGCTCGCGGCCGCGAAAGCAGGCCGGGTCGGTCAGGCGGCGGCGTCCCGGACCGGCCGGCCGGTCGGCAGCCGGCGGGGCGATCCGCGGCGGGGTCGCCTCGATCTGCTCGGCACCCTGCGGGCGGCGGCGCCCTGGCAAGCCGTCCGCCAGGCCGAGGGCGCGGCGCGGGGGGAGACGCGCCGCATCGTGGTCCGGCGCGACGACCTGCGGATCCGGATCCTGCGGCAGCGGACCGAGACCACCACGGTGTTCTGCGTCGATGCCTCGGGCTCGGCCGCCCTGGAGCGGCTGGCCGAGGCCAAGGGCGCGGTCGAGCTGCTGCTGGCCGAAGCCTATGTCCGGCGCGATCGGGTGGCGCTGGTGGCGTTCCGCGGCACCGGCGCGGAGTTGGTCCTGCCGCCGACCCGCTCGCTCACCCGGGCCAAGCGCAGTCTGTCGGGATTGCCGGGCGGGGGCGGAACGCCGCTGGCCGCCGGCATCGACGCGGCGGTGGCGGTGGCTCTGGGCGTGCGCCGGGGCGGCAGCCGGCCGGCGATCGTGCTGCTGACCGACGGGCGCGCCAATGTCGCGCGCTCGGGGGAGGGCGGTCGTGCCCGGGCCGGCGCGGAGGCGCTGCAGGCGGCCCGGGCCTTGCGGGCCGCCAATCTACCGGCCCTCGTGGTCGATACCGGGAGCCGGGGCGAGGAGAGCCGGGCGGTCGCGGACGCGATGGGCGCCCGCTATCTGAAATTGCCGCGCGCCGAGGCCGGACAGCTCAGCGCGGCGGTGCGGGCGGCGCTCTGAGCGCCGTGTGGCTCAGAGGTGGCCGGCGCCGCCGATATCGGCCACGCGCTGGTGGTGAGCGAGCCACGCGTTCAGCATGTCGCGGACGATGGCGCGGAGGTTCCAGCCGCCGGAGGCCGGGGCCGCGATGTTCTGGGTCGAGGAGGTGAAGAGGATCATGGCCTGCTCCGCAGTCGGGGGATGTCTGTTGTTCTTGTATGACCGGATTATGCGCGTCCTACCGCAGCGCAACAAACGCGTTCCGGTCAGCGGTGGCATGCGGCGACCGCATGGAATTTCAATGGTTTACGAAATACTTCCGCGGCTGCACGATAGCGCACGCAGTCGACGGGCGGCGTGGTTTGGTGCGGTGCGGGAGACGTGAGCGTGCTGAATCCCTTCGATGCGGATCGTCCGGACTGGGAGGTCGAGGGCCGGGACTGGCCGCACCGGGCGGCCAGCCGCTTCGTCGAGGCGGCCGGCCTGCGCTGGCACGTCCAGGCGTTCGGCCGGCCCGAGGCGCCGGCCCTGCTGCTGCTGCACGGGACCGGGGCGGCCACCCATTCCTGGCGCGGTCTGGCGCCCCTGCTCGCCGAGGATTTTTACGTGATCGCCCCGGACCTGCCGGGCCACGGCTTCACGGATCCGCTGCCGGATGCCGACCTGTCGCTGCCCGGGATGGCGCGGGCGGTGGCGGGGCTGGTGGAGGCGCTCGGCCGGCCGCCGGTGATCGCGGCCGGCCATTCCGCGGGCGCGGCCGTGCTGGCGCGGATGTGCCTCGATGGCGCCATCGCGCCCCGGCTGCTCGCGGCCTTCAACGGCGCCCTGGCGCCGCTGCCGGGGGCGGCGAGCCTGCTGTTCCCCAGCATGGCGCGGCTGCTGTTCCTGAACCCGTTCACCCCAAAAATCTTCGCCTGGACGGCGGACCGGTCGGCCGCCAAGCGGCTGATCGAGGGGACCGGCTCGCGCCTCGATCCGCAGGGGGTCGAGCTCTACCGGCGGCTGTTCGCCCGGTCCGGCCATGTCCGCGGGGCGCTGGGCATGATGGCGAACTGGGACCTCGACAGCCTGCACCGGGCCCTGCCGGACCTGAAGACCCGCACCCTGCTGATCGTCGGCGGCGACGACCGGGCGATCCGGCCCGACACCGCCTTCGGGGTACGCGACCGCCTTCCCGACGCCCGGGTGGCGCTGATCCGCGGCCTCGGCCACCTCGCCCACGAGGAGGCGCCGGAGCGCGTGGCGGAGGTTTTTCGCGCGGAGGCGCGGACGTTCGGGATCGTGTGATTTGTGCGCAGGCGCCCTCTGAACCTCCGGGAGTGTTGCAGCCGGCGGATGCCTTTGCTGCCGATTTTCTGTATAATTCAGATAAATCAGGACGCTCAGACCATGGCCGACCGCTCCGTCACCACCGCCGAGTTCATCCGCCATTTCGGGCGCTACCATGACGAGGCTCGTCAAGCGCCCCTGACCCTGACCAAGCATGGTCGGCCTTCCCTGGTCGTGCTGTCGGCCGACACGTATCGACGCCTCACGGCACAGGGCGATCCGCGTCGGGCCTATGCCGCCGGAGAAACCCCGCCCGATCTCGCGGCTCTGATCGTCGCCGAGCTGGATCGCCAAGCGGCCGAGCACCCGCAGGACTGAAGGTGGCCTGCCCCTTTCTGTCCGGGTCGGTCATCACCTACCCCTACCTATGGCGGTGGCAGCACGCGGCCGGCCGCGACAATGCCGAGAAGGACCGTCCCGTCTGCCTCGCCATTGCCGTGTCCGATCCGGCTCAGGACCTCACACACTTGGTCCTCCTCGCCATCTCGGGAACTCCGCCGACCTCGGAGCAGACCGCTCTCGAAATCCCGATGCTCGAATTGCGCCGGGCTGGCCTCTCCACGCTGAAGCGTGGGTGGATCACGGTCAGCGAGTACAACTACGACATGGCGGAGCGGTCGTTTCACGTCGATCCCAATCAAGCGCCGCGCGGTGCATTCGGGCCCGGCTTCATGAACCGCATCCGGGCCGCAATCCGGCCGCTCTTCCTGGCGGCAGAGGGCCGGATCGACCGCACGCTCTGAGGCGCACGCATCGCGGCCCCCGAAGGAGTACTTTGGGCAGACACGCGGGACTGGCGCCGGCCTTGCCTGAGCCGTAGAGCCTGGCGCGGCCCATAGCCCGCCGGATACGAAGTGAGGAGCCCCCGGAACGATGGCGAGACCCGTGATCGGCGTCATCGGCAATGCGCGTCTGATCGACAACCGGTTCCCGGCGCAGATCGTCGGCGAGAACAACATGCGCGCCCTGGCCAACGTGGCGGGCGCCCTGCCGCTGATGTTCGCCGCCGCCCCGGCGATGACCGATCTCGGCGACCTCCTCGACACGGTGGACGGCATCCTGCTCACGGGGGGCCGGGCCAACGTCCACCCGACCCGGTTCGGGGCCGAGCCCTGCGCGGCGCACGAGCCCTACGACGAGGCCCGCGATGCCGTGGCGCTGCCGCTGATCGAGGCCTGCGTGGCCCGCGGCGTGCCGGTGTTCGGCATCTGCCGCGGCTTCCAGGAGATGAACGTCGCCTTCGGCGGCAGCCTGCACCCCGAGATCCGCAATCTCCCCGGCCGCCTCAACCACCGGATGCCGCGCCTGGAGAATGGCGAGATCCATCCGGACCTGGAGGTGGTCTTCGCCGACCGCCACGAGGTCAGTCTGACGCCCGGCGGCGCGTTCGCGCGATTGTTGGAGCGCGAGACGATCCGGGTGAACTCCCTGCACGGACAGGGCATCCTCGAGCCCGGTGCGCGCGTGGTGATCGAAGGCGTGGCCGAAGACAGGACGATCGAGGCGATCCGGATCCGCGACGCGGCAGGCTTCGCCCTCGGGGTGCAGTGGCACGCCGAGCACGACCCCGCCACCAATCCGATCAACCGGGCGCTGTTCGAGGCCTTCGGGGATGCAGCGGCGGAGCGCCGCGCGATGCGGATTTCGGGCCGCGGCTGAAGGCTCGCATTCCGGTACAGCGCACCAGTGGGACGGACCGGCCGCGCACCACGGCGAAGCACCACCCGGAACAACATATGTTGGCTGCCGGCTTAACATAGGTGCGCTCGATTTCATCGAGCCGGCGAAAATCTTTCCGGCTGGCGATCAATGCTTACGGCAACGTCGTCCGATTCATCCTAATCTGTGGACGACCTGTCGCAGGTCGGAACACGTCCCGAACGATCGGGTTGCCCGAGTCCCGCACTTAAGCTGCCTCCGCGTGAGGCGGGCGTGCGCACAACATGGGCACGGACCGCATGCAGTTTCCCCGCGACGACCGCGAGCACCCCCGTGCTGAGGCCTTTCGCGATTTCATTCGCAACCCGCCCTTTCCCTGCGTCGGCGCCAAGTCGGCGCTGTCGCGCGGCCGGATGACGATCGTGGTGGCCCGGGATATCGCCTCGGGCTGGGACGACATGCGAATCTATCCCGCCTTGCTCGCCTTCGTGGCGCGCTACCGGCTGAACCCCGACCTGTTCCAGAGCTTCGCGGTGGTGTTCGAGGGCCCCGGCGATCTCTCCGAGGAGGCGTTCGAGCGGAACCTTTGGGCCCGGGCGCAATCGCTCACCGACAAGGATGCGTGGCTCGGCCAGCCGCACGATGCCCGCGTGGCGGACGATCCCGACAACCCGCATTTCTCCTTGAGCTTCGGCGGGGAGGCGTTCTTCGTGGTCGGCCTCCACCCGAATGCGAGCCGCCCGGCGCGGCGCTTCTCGTCGCCGGTTCTGGTCTTCAACCTGCACGCGCAGTTCGAGCGCCTGCGTGCGGAGGGCCGCTATGAGAAGCTGCGCACATCGATCCTGGAGCGCGACCAAGCGCTCGCCGGCAGTGTGAATCCGATGCTGGCGCGCCACGGCGAGGCCTCGGAGGCCCGCCAGTACAGTGGCCGCGTGGTCGGGCCGGAGTGGCGCTGCCCGCTCCAGGCCCGTCCGGAGCAGAAGCCCGATGCGGCAAAGCCCGAGACGGCTTGGCATCCGCTCGCCCTGCCCCTGGACCACTCCCTGCCGGGAACCGGGGCGTGAGCCGGGCGCTTGGCGCGGGCAAGCACTTGGCGCGAAGATGAACGGGCGGGAGATCACGGCGTGAGCGGAGCCAGCATGGATCAGGCGGCGGTGCAGCGGATCGCGCCGCGCTCGGGCGTCGCCTTCGCCCTGGACCGGGGCCAGCGCCTCACGGTGATCGACCCGGACGGCGAGCAGGTGGCCGACCTCGTGGCCTATAACCGCCACGACACGGGCGAGGTGATCTCGTCCGGGCGGACCCTCGACTATGCCAGCCGGATCTATCTCACCACCGGCGACCCGCTCTACTCGAACCGCTCGAACGTTCTGCTGCGCATCGTCGAGGACACGGTGGGGCGGCACGATTTCCTGCTGACCCCGTGCTCGGCCGACACCTTCCGGATCATCTACGGCGATACCGACCCGCATCGGGGCTGCTTCGGCAACCTCGCTGCGGCGCTCGCGCCCTACGGCATCGCGCCGGACGCGATCCCGGTGGCGTTCAACTGCTTCATGAACGTGCCGATCGACGGCGCGACAGGAGCGCTGACCGTAGCGCCGCCGCTCAGCCGGGCCGGGGACCGGATCGTGTTCGTGGCCGAGACCGACCTGATCATCGGACTGACCGCCTGCTCGGCCCTGCAATCGAACAACGGCAGCTTCAAGCCGATCGATTACCGGGTGGAGGACTGAACGCCGTACTGCATGACACAGGACATGGCGCGCGGCACGAGCGGACGATAAGCACACGATGCCTACAATGCGGGTATTTGATCTGGATTAGAAATCTGGATGACCGGGAGTACGTCGCGAGCAACCTGATCGATCGATCGTCGCGCCGATTCACGCTCCGGAGCCGCAGCGATCCAGCGCGAATGTTTGCCATTTACTAACCTGAATAACCGATTCTGGCCCGGCTCAGCGCATCGGCAGCCCTGGTCCGATTCGACGCGGGCGTTCCGACGGCCATCGCCGTCCTCGTTTCGGTGCCCGGATGATCTCCACGCAGACAGACCCGAATTCCGCCGGCCGCATCGCGCCCTGGCAGCGCCTCGCGAACCTCAAGCTGCGCCACAAGCTTGCGGCGGTGATGGCCCTGGTCGTCGTGGCCATGGGCGCCCTGAGCACCCTCAGCGTCCTCGACATCCGGTCCTCGGCGCTGGAGGACCGTGAGCTGATGACGCGCCGTCTCTCCGAGGTGGCCCAGAGCCTCGTCGTCCACTACGAGGCGCTGGCGAAATCCGGCCAGATGCCCACCGAGGCGGCCCGGCAGGCCGCGCTGGCGGCGATCAGCGCCCTGCGCTTCGGCAAGGAGGATTACTTCTTCGTCCTCGCCTCCGACGGGAAACTGATCGCCAACGCCTTCAACGCCAAGAACGTCGGCAAGCAGGTCCTGGATCAGACCGACATCCCCGGCGGCAAGCGCTACTTCGCCGAGATGGTCGAGACCGCCACGCGCGACGGCTCGGGCATCGTGAATTACATGAAGCCGCGCCCTGGCGGGGCCGAGCCGGTCGAGAAGATCGCGAGCGTGCAGATGTTCAAGCCCTGGGGCTGGATCATCGCCACCGGCCTCTATCGCGACGACGTCTACGCGGACGTGCGCAGCCGTGCGACCACGATCGCGCTCTGGTCCGTCGGCCTCGCCCTGCCGGTCGTGGTGCTGCTTCTGCTCATCGGCAACAGCCTGTCGCGCCCGATCCTGCGCCTGACCGCCGCGATGCGCGGCCTCGCCGACGGCGATCTCGCCGTGCCGGTCGCGGACCAGCAGCGCGGCGACGAGGTGGGCGCGATGGCCCGCGCCGTACAGGTGTTCAAGGACGCGCTGATCGCCAAGCGCGCGGCCGACGCCGCCGCCGTGACCGAGAACGAGGCCAAGATGCGCCGCGCCCAGGTGCTGGACGCCGTCACCGCCCGGTTCGACGCCCAGGTGAGCGCGCTCACGCAGGGCCTGGGCTCCGCCGCGGTGGAGATGGAGGCCACCGCCCGGGAGATGACGCGCACCGCCGCCCGCACCACCGAGCAGTCGGTGCGCGTGAGCGCGGCCTCCGAGCAGACGTCGAGCAACGTCCAGACGGTGGCGGCCGCCAGCGAGGAGATGTCGGCCTCGATCCAGGAGATCGCGGCCCGGGTCGCCCAATCCTCGCTGATGGCCGACCGGGCCAGCACCGACGTCGCCCGGACCAACGAACTCATGCAGGTCCTGGCCCAGGGGACCGAGCAGATCAGCGAGGTGATGGGTCTGATCGCGGGAATCGCCGGCCAGACCAACCTGCTCGCCCTCAACGCGACCATCGAGGCGGCCCGGGCCGGCGAGGCCGGCAAGGGCTTTGCCGTGGTGGCGGGCGAGGTGAAGGCGCTGGCCAGCCAGACCGCCAAGGCGACCGAGACGATCGCCAGCCAGATCGCCGCGATCCAGGGCGAGACGCGGCACGCGGTCGACTCCATGCGGGCGATCGGCGGCACGATCGACGCGATGCGCACGGTCGCGCTGAGCGTGGCCGCCGGCATGGAGCAGCAGGGTGCGGCGACCAGCGAGATCGTCCGGAACGTTGCGCAGGCCGCTCAGGGTACCCAGGCGGTGAGCGAAGACATCGCCGACGTGCACAAGGCCGCCGGCGAGACCGGGGCTGCCTCCGGGCAGGTGCTGAGCGCCGCGCAGGAATTGGCGCGCTACTCGGAGCGCCTCGGGCAGGAGGTCTCGACTTTCCTGGCCGCCGTCAGGGCCGCCTGAGCGGCCTCAACCCAGGAGTGGTGGACAGCGCGAGCCGGACCGGAGACGCTTCGAATCAGCCTAGTCCGGGACGGGGCGGATAGGCCCCGTCCCCTGAGAGATCGATCGATGCGCTTCGCCCATGTGGCCTTGTGGACGCGGGACCTCGACGCGGCCGCCGCGTTCTGGCGGGACACTTTCGGGGCGGAGGTCGGCGCGGCGTATCACAGCCGGCGTCGCCCGGGATTCGTGTCGCGGTTCGTGACGCTGCCCGGACCGGGCGCCCATATCGAACTGATGACCGGCCCCTGGGTCGAGGACGAGTCGGCACCGGAGCGCATCGGCTGGGCGCACGTGGCTGTCTCGCTGGGCTGCATCGCGGCGGTGGACGCATTGGCCGCGCGCTGCGCGGCGGGGGGATGCCTCGTCTCGCCGCCCCGGCGGACCGGCGACGGCTTCTACGAGGCGGTCGTCGCCATGCCGGACGGGACGCCGGTGGAGATCACGATCTGAGCCAAGCCTGAGCCCGAACCGGCTGCGCGCCCCTCACACGATCCCGTCGATCGCCACACGCAGGTTCTCCGGCCCGCGCAAGGCAGCGCCCTGCCGGTAAGGCGGCGGATCCGCGATCAGGCGCGGCGCCTTGAGCCGGCGGGCGAGCGCGGTGAGCGCCGCCTCGGCCTCGAACCGGGCGAGCGGCGCGCCGACGCAGTAATGCAGGCTGCCGCCGAAGCCGAGATGGCGGGTGCCGGTCCGGTCCGGATCGAACCGGTCCGGGTCCGGGAACACGGATTCGTCGCGGTTGCCGGCGGCGAGCAGCAGCACGAGATCGGCGCCCTCGGGGATCGTCACCCCCGCGATGTCGATGGCCGCGAGCGTCCGGCGGGTCCGGAACTGCACAGGCGGCTCGTAGCGCAGCAATTCCTCGATCAGCCGCGGCGCCCGCATCGGGTCCTGGCGCAGCCGCTCCAGCTCGTCGGGATGGCGCAGCAGGGTGAGCAGACCGTTGGTGATCAGGTTCACGGTGGTCTCGTGGCCGGCCACCAGCATCAGGATCGAGGTGGCGATCAGGTCGTAATCGCCCATCTTCACCCCCGCCGGGGTGGCGTGGTTGGCGAGCCCCGAGAGCATGTCGTCCTGCGGGTGCTTGCGCTTCTCCTTGATCAGGTCGCCCATGTAGCCGCCGATCGCGTCGAAGGTCCGGCTGTTCTTGGCGCGGATCTCGGGATCGAACAGGCTGTCGGGCTCCAGCGCGGTGGCGAGCTGCGTCGCCCAGCCGTGGAACTTCGGCTCGTCCTCCCGGGGCACGCCGAACAACTCGCAGATCACCGTCACGGGGAGCGGGTAGGCGAGGTCGTCGACCGCGTCGATCTCCCGGGCGTCGCGCTTCCCGTCGAGCAGGTCGGCCACCAGCTTGTCCGAACGGGCGCGCATCGCCTGCACACGCTCCTGGCTGAACTGATGCATCACGGCCGAGCGCAGGGCGTCGTGGTCGGGCGGGTCGCGGAAGATGAAGACCCGGTGCCGGTCCATCATCCAGTCCTTGAGTGGCTTGACGATCAGATCGGTGAGCGGGTTGCCGGTGCGCGGCCGGTCGGCCGGGGGGAGAGTCTCGGAACTGACCCGCGGGTCCTGCAGCAGACGCGCGATCGTGCCGTGGGTCGAGGCCACCCAGGTGCCCGCCTCGGTGCCGTCGTCCTGGCGCGAGACCGGGTTCTGCCGCAGCTTGGCATAGATCGGATAGGGATTCGGCCGGTTGGCGAAGTCCTTGACCTGATCGAGGAGGCTGGAATCGGGCATGGGGGTGACCTCAGGAAAAGCCCGGCTCGAAGATCTCGACACCCTTCGGCCGGTCGGTCGCCGCCCCCTCCGGCGGGAAGGGCGCACCGGTGGCGACCAGCTCGGCATGGGCGGGCAGCCACCGGGCGGAATCCACCGAGACCGCCGCGACGCAGCGCCCCGCCCGGCCATAGAGGGCGATGAAGCGGCCGGACGCCGGATTGCCCTGCGTGATCGCCACCGCGTCGGCGCCCTCGGTCAGTCCGGCGGACTTCACCACCAGATTGCCTTGCGTCGACCAGAAGGTCGGGAGCGCGCCATAGGCCGCATCGGGCGGCGCGCCGGCGAGCAGGCGCCCGGCATGGACGGCCTGCGCCACCGCGTGGCTCCAGTGCTCCAGGGCGACGCGGCGCCCGTCGTAGAGCGGGTGCGGGAAGCGGGCCACGTCGCCGGCCGCCGCGATCCGCGGGTCGGCGTGGCCCTCCGCGTCGAGGACGTAGCCGGCGCCATCGCAATCGACCCCGCCCGGATCCGCCGACAGGCCGGCCCCGTCGAGCCACTCGGTGTTACGCACGGCACCCAGCGCGATGACCGCGACATCGGCCTCGATGCGGCTGCCGTCGGTGCAATGCGCGCGGACCAGCCGGCCGCCTTCGCCCTCCAGCCACTCGACCTCGATGCCGCAGCGCAGATCGACCCCGTGGCCCGCGTGGATCGCCCCGATGAACGCGCCGATCGCGCTGCCGAGGACCCGGGCGAGCGGGGTCGGCCCCGGCTCCACCAGGGTCACGGGCAGGCCGAGGCTCCGGCACAGGCTCGCGACCTCGCAGCCGATGAAGCCTCCGCCGATCACCAGGACGCGCCGGGGGCCGGCCTCCAGCGCCTGCCGCAGGGCGGCGGCGTCGTCCCGCCCGCGCAGGGTGAAGACGCCGGACAGGCGCCCCTCATGTGGGTTCGGCCAGGGGCGGGCGCGGGTGCCGGTGGCGATCAGCAGGCGATCGTAGGGGAGGGTGCGTCCGTCAGCCAGCCGCACCAGACCGGCCCGTCGGTCGAGGCCGGCGGCCGGGGTACCGAGCTGCCAGTCCACGTCGGCCTCGAGGCCGTGCGGCAGGGTGGTGGCATGCGCGGCGATCGCGCCGGCCAGGACGTGCTTGGACAGGGGCGGACGGTCGTAGGGGAGGTGGGGTTCGCCACCGACGATCGTCAGCGGACCGGAAAAACCCGCCTCCCGCAGAGCCTCGGCGCCGCGCAGGCCCGCGAGGCCGGCGCCGACCACGACCGCACGCTCGGGAGCCGCCATCAGGCGCCCCGCCCCGAATCCTCGACGCGGATCGCCTGGACCGGGCAGGCGACGCGGGCCCGTTCGATATCGTCCCGATGCTGCGCGGCGGGAGCCGGATCGTAGAACAAGGCCTCGTGCCCCTCGATGCGGAAATGCTGCGGCGCCGCAAAGCAGCACTGGGCATAGGCTTGGCACAGGTTGAGATCGACACTCACCCTCAGACCGGGCGGGGATCCGGGTGACGCATCGGCGGGGGTGGACATGGCTGGGCAACCGCGCGGGACGCCCCGGGTTCCGCACTGCGGGATCGGTGCGTCAGAGGTGTCGATCTGTCCGCGTCGGTCCCCGTCGAATCGGTACGCCGGAATTTCCTTGCCGCGCGGTTCGGACTAGTATCCGACCGCCGCGCGGGCCCGCCCGATGCGCCGAATCCAGGAGGGCACCATGCCGCACGGTGCACGCACGAGCCTCGCCGCCCTCATCCTGCTGATCGGCGTCGGCGGCGCCACCGCCGAGCCCGCCGCGGGCACGACCTGGACCGACCCGCCGACCCACAAGCCCGCCGCCGAGGCGCCGGCCTCGGACCGGAAGGCGCCCGCGCCGGCCGCGGCGCCCACAGCATCGACACCCGCCGCCGTCGCCGCGGAGGCCCGGCCCGCCCCCGCGCAGCGCAAGATGGCCGCGCGCCATGCGCCGGCCCAGACCACGGCCGCGCGCCATGCGCCGGCCCGGACCACGGCCACGCGAAGCGCGCCAGCCCGGATTGCGGCGCGACGCGCTTCGCCCGAGCGTCTCGAGGCCTCGGTCAGCAGGGCGCGCACCGCCGCGGCACCGCCCCGGGCGATCGTCGGCCCACGGGTCGTCGCCCTGGTGCCGCCGCCGCCGGAGGGCTATGCCCGCTACCGGCCCTACGGGTATGGCCCGGGCTACGGCCCCGGCTATGCCGACGAGCGCCTCGATCGCCTGCACAGCGCGGCAGCCGCCGGCTACCTCGTGGTGCGTCGGCGGACGGTGCAGTTCCCCGACGGCCGGACGCTGCGCGTCTACCGTCCGGACGACGGCGAGCCGTTCTGATCGGGCGGCGGCGCGAACACCGTCCGCAGCGCGGCGCGTAAAATCTTCCCCGCGGGGTTGCGGGGCAGGAGCCCGTCCCAGACCACGATCCGAACCGGCACCTTGAAGGCCGCCAGCCGTTCCGCCGCGAAGGCGCGGATCGCCTCCGGGCTGGTCTCGGCGCCTTCTTCCAGCGCCACGATGGCGCCGGGCTCCTCGCCCAGTGTCGGATGCGGCACGGGCAGCACGACGGCGTCGATCACGTCCGGATGCTCGTAGAGGACGTTCTCGACCTCGCAGCAATAGATGTTCTCGCCGCCGCGGATCAGCATGTCCTTGATCCGGTCGACGATGGTCAGAAAACCCTCGTCGTCCACCCGGGCGAGGTCGCCCGTGCGCAGCCAGCCCGCCGACAGCACGTCGGCGGTCGCCTCCGGGTCGTCCCAGTAGCCGCGGACGATGTTCGGCCCCGTCACGCAGAGTTCGCCGACGTGGCCCGGCGGAAGATCCTGCCCCAGGGGATCGCGGATCCGCACCGCGCAGACCGGCAGCGGCGGCCCGCAGGAATCGGGATGCGCAAAATAATCCTCGGCCTGGTGGTGGGTGAAGGTCGCGGAGGTCTCGGTCATGCCCCAGCCGGTCCCGGGAACGACCTCCGGCAGGACATCGCCCAGAATCCGCACGAGGTCGCCGGCGGCGGGCGCGCCGCCATACGTGATGGCATCGAGGCTCGGCAGCGTCCGCCCGGCCTCCCGGGCCGCGGTGGCGAGCTGCCACGCGATGGTCGGCACGCCGCCGGCACTGGTGCAGCCCTCCCGCTCGATCAGGTCGAGGGCCGCCTGCGCGTCCCAACGGTGCATCATCACGAGTCGGTGGCCGCCGTAGAGGGCCGCCCCGAGGCTCGCATGGCAGCCGGTGACGTGGAACAGCGGGATCACCAGCAGCGCCACCCGCTGCGGCGCGGCAGGGTCGGGCTTCGGCGGGCTCTCGCCCCGGCGCAGGGCGCTGCGCGCCGCCGAGTAGGGATAGGCCATCACCGTGGTGGCGGCCGCCCGGTGGGTGCCGACGGCGCCCTTGGGCTTGCCGGTGGTGCCGGAGGTGTAGAACAGGGTCGCGTCGTCCTCCGGGTCGAGGGCGATGTCGGGCAGGGGCCGGTCGGGGAGGGCGGCCCAGTCCGCGACCGGGCCGAGGATGTCGGTGAGCGGAATCGCCCGGGGATCCGGCCCCATCCGGGGGGAGAAGACCCGCTCCAGGCTGGGGCATTCGGGCAGGTGCGGCGCCAGCCGGGCGAAGCGCGCGCCGTCGGCGATCAGCACCCGCGCCCCGGAATGCTGCAGGCCGTAGGCGAGCTCGGGGCCGGTCCACCACGCGTTGAGCGGCGTCGCGATCGCCCCGGCAAGCAGGGCGCCGAAATAGGCGACCGGCCATTCGGGCAGGTTGCGCATCGCGATGGCGACGCGGTCACCCTTGCGCACGCCGGACGCCACCAGCGCATGGGCCAGGGTCGCAGCAGCGCGGGCGAAGCCCGTGAAGGTCACGCGCTCGTCCTGGTAGACCACGAAGGTCTTGTCCCCGTGCCCACGGGCGATCCGGAACAGGTCGCCCAGCGTCGGCGGGGCCTTCTCCCAGATCCGGGTCGGCACGCCCCGGATGTCGATCGTCGTGATCGGAAAGGGACCGCCCGGGGCGGTGAGCCGCGCCTCGGCCTCGGGGAAGGGCAGGGCCGGCCAGCCGGCGGGGATGCGGGGATCGGGGCTCATCGGGCGATGGTCACGCCACCGTCGATGACGAGCGCCTGCCCGGTGACGAACCGGCCGGCCGCGGAGGCCAGGAACACGGCGGCGCCCGCGATCTCGTCGGGCTCGCCGATCCGGCGCAGGGGCGCGGCGTCCGTGGTGGCGGCCAGCATGGCGGGATCCTCCCACAGGGCCCGGGCGAAATCGGTGCGGATCAGGCCCGGGCACAGGCAGTTCACCCGCACGTTGGCGGGCCCGTATTCCACCGCGTAGTTGCGGGCGAGCTGGAGATCGGCGGCCTTCGAGACGTTATAGCCGCCGATCACCGGCGAGCCCTTCAGTGCCCCGATCGAGGAGACGAGGATGATCGCCCCGTCCCGCCGCGCCACCATGCCGGGGGCGACCATCTGGATCAGCCAGTGGTTCGACAGGACGTTGTTCTCGAGGATCTTTCGGAACTGCGCGTCGGTGATGTCGGCGAGCGGTCCGTAATAGGGGTTGCTGGCGGCGTTGCCGACCAGCACGTCCACCGGACCCAGCCGCTTCTCGGTCTCGGCGACGAGATGTTCCAGCTCCTCCTTGACCGAGATGCTGGCGGGGATCGCCACGGCGCGACCGGCGCCGTGGGCGGCCTCGATCTCGGCGACGACCGCGTCACAAGCCTCGCGCTTGCGCGAGGAGATCACCACCCGGGCGCCGTGCTCGGCCATCCGCAGGGCGATCGCCCGCCCGATGCCCCGGGACGAGCCGGTGATGAGGGCGACTTTGCCGGTCAGGTCGAACAGCGACATGGCGTGATGTTGCCCAGGTTGCGATGACACGCGCCCTCCCTCCCCCCTCTGCGGGGGAGGGTGGCCCCTGCGTCAGCAGGGGTCGGGAGAGGGGCAGCGCGACGGTTCAGGATTTCACCCCCGGCGCGCCCAGTCCGGAAACCGCGCTCCCCTCTCCTGACCCCCTTCGGGGGCCACCCTCCCCCGCAGAGGGGGGGGAGGGGGACGCGCGGGTCCCGGCGGCGTTGTGCTCTGTCGGCCCCCGCCCATCCTCACGCCCCCGCCCGCTCGGCGAAGCCCCAGGCCGCTTCGGCGAGTTTGGGCACCCGCGCCGCCATCGCGGCGGCGTGCTCGCTGGCGGCGTTGCCGGCCTTGGCGCGGGCCGCCACGCCCTGAAGGATGCCGACCAGCCGGAACAGGTTGTAGGCGAAGTACCAGTCGAGGTCGGGCAGGTCTTTGCGGTCCGCCGCCCGGCAGTAGAGCGCCACGGCCTCGTCCCGGGTGGGGATGCCGAGCGCCGTCAGGTCGAGGCCGCCGAGCCCGCTGCGCCCGTCGGCCGGCAATGCCCAGTGCATCAGCAGGTAGCTGAAATCGGCCAGCGGATCGCCGAGCGTCGACAGCTCCCAGTCGAGCACCGCGCTGACGCCGCCGTCGCGGGAAAAGATCAGGTTGTCGAGGCGGTAATCGCCGTGGACCACGCAGGCGCCCTGTTGCTCGGGCACCGTCTTGGGCAGCCACGCGATCAGCCGCTCGACATCCGCCAGGCGTCCGTCCTCGGCGGCGCGGTACTGCCGGGTCCAGCGGTCGACTTGCCGGGCGAAGTAGTTGCCGGGCCGCCCGTAATCGGCGAGCCCCGCCGCCTCCGGGTCGATGGCGTGGAGGCGCGCCAGCGTGGCGATCATGCCGGCATAGTGCCGGTGGCGGGCGTGCGGATCGAGGCCCGGCAGGGCGCCGTCCCAATGCACGGCGCCGTCCACCGCCTCCATCACGTAGAAGGCCGCGCCGATGATCTCGGAGTCTTCGCACAGCGCGAACGGGCGCGGCACTGGAAAGCCCTCGCCGTAGAGGGCACCGATCACCCGGAACTCGCGCTCCACCGCGTGGGCCGAGGGCAGGAGCGGGCCGAAGGGTTTCCGGCGCAGCACGTAGGCCTGACCCGGCGTATCGAGCCGATAGGTCGGGTTCGACTGGCCGCCGCGGAACTGCTGGACATTGAGCGGGCCCGCATAGCCGCGGACGTGCCCGTCCATCCAAATGGAAAGCTTCGCCTCGTCGATCCGGTGGCGCGGCGCGACCGGCTTCACGCCGGAGAAGACATCGGCCTCGCTCATGCCCGCTCCCGGGCATTGGTGTAGCGCCCGAATTCCAGCCGGGCGATCGCGCGGTTATGGACCTCGTCGGGCCCGTCGGCGAGCCGCAGGGTGCGGATATGGGCGTACATCCGGGCCAATCCGAAATCCTCCGACACGCCGGCCCCGCCATGGGCCTGGATGGCGTCGTCGATCACCTTCAGCGCCACCCGTGGCGCCGCGACCTTGATCATGGCGATCTCGAGCTTGGCCCCCTTGGCGCCGACCGTGTCCATCATGTCGGCGGCCTTCAGGCAGAGGAGGCGGGTCATCTCGATGTCGATCCGCGCCTCGGCGACCCGCTGCTCCCAGACCGACTGCTCACTGATCCGCTTGCCGAAGGCGACCCGCGAAACCAGCCGGCGCGCCATGGCCTCCAGCGCCACCTCGGCCGCCCCGACGGTGCGCATGCAATGGTGGATGCGGCCGGGCCCGAGCCGCCCCTGCGCGATCTCGAAGCCGCGCCCCTCGCCCAGGATCAGGTTCTCGGCCGGCACGCGAACGTTCTCCAGCACGACCTCGCCGTGGCCCTTGGGGGCGTCCTCGTAGCCGAAGACCGGGAGCAGGCGCTCGACGCGCAGGCCCGGCGTGTCCATGGGCACGAGGATCTGCGATTGCTGGCGGTGGCGCGGGGCCTCCGGGTCGGTCTTGCCCATCAGGATCGCGATCCTGCAGCGCGGATCGCCGACGCCGGTGGACCACCACTTGCGGCCGTCGACGACGTAATGGTCGCCGTCGCGGCGGATCGACGTCGCGATGTTGGTGGCGTCCGAGGAGGCGACCTCCGGCTCGGTCATCAGGAAGGCCGAGCGGATCTGCCCCGCCATCAGGGGCTTGAGCCACCTCTCCTTCTGGGCGGGGCTGCCGTAGCGGTGGAGCACCTCCATGTTGCCGGTGTCGGGCGCCGCGCAGTTGAACACCTCCGAGGCGATCCCGACCCGGCCCATCGCCTCGGCGCACAGGGCGTAATCGAGGTTGGTCAGGCCGGCGCCGCGGTACGCGTCGGTGTCGTGCTCGGGGGCGGGCGGCAGGAACAGGTTCCACAGGCCCTCGGCCCGGGCCTTATCCTTCAGCCGCTCCATCGTGGGGGAGGGCTCGCGGCTCTCCGCACGCTCGGCCGCGACCGCGGCGGTTGCCGGCAGGATTTCGGCATCGATGAAGGCGCGGACGCGGGTCAGCCAGTGCGTCTGGGACTGGGAGAGGGTGAAATCCAAGGCGTCCGCTCCCTGTGTTTTACGAATGGGCTCGCGAGCCACGCGTCTCCCTCCCCCCTCTGCGGGGGAGGGTGGGCCGGCCGTCAGGCCGGGTCGGGAGAGGGGAACCCGGGTTCAGGGAAGGGCGGTGCAGACGTGCGAGCCAGTGCCATGTCCTGCCTCGTCGCTCCCTTCTCCCGACCCTCGCTGACGCGAGGGCCACCCTCCCCCGCAGCGGGGGGAGGGAGAGCCGCGCGTATGACAGCGTCCCTCACAGATAGGCCGCCCCCATCTCACTGGCGAAACGCTGCGGCGGGCCTTCCCAGACGATCCGCGCCTGTTCCAGCACGTAGACCCGGTCGGCATGCGGGAGCGCGAAGGTGACGTTCTGCTCGCCCAGCAGCACCGTGATCGGCGTGGTCTGCCGTAAGCGCTCCAGGGCCTTCGACAGCAGCTCCAGGATCACCGGCGCGAGCCCGAGCGTCGGCTCGTCGAGGATCAGCAGGCGCGGGCGCATCATCAGCGCCCGGGCGATGGTCAGCATCTGCTGCTCGCCACCCGAGAGCGTGCGGGCGGTCTGGCCCTCGCGGGCCTTGAGGATCGGGAACAGCTCGTAGAGCCATTCCCGCTGCTTCGCGCTCTCGGCCTTCGGGAAATGCTGGCCGCCGAGGTCGAGGTTCTCGCGCACGCTGAGATCGCCGAACAGCTCTCGGGTCTCGGGCACCTGGACGATCCCGGCGCGCGCGATGGCGGCGGGCTTCATCCGGGCGAGGTCCCGGCCGCCGAACCGGATCGTGCCGGAATGCGGCACGAGGCCCGAGATGGCGTTGAACAGCGTGGTCTTGCCGGCGCCGTTCAGGCCGACCACCGAGACGAACTCGCCCTCGTGAACGTGGATCGAGGCGGCGCGCAGGGCCTGCGCCTTGCCGTAGAGCACGTCGACGCCCTCGACGGTGAGCAGCGAATCCGGCTTGAACGCGGCCTCGGGCCGGGCCGCCGTCTCGATGCTTCCGCCGAGATAGACCCGACGCACGGTCGGGTCGGCCATCACGGATTCGGCCGAGCCCTCGGCGATGCGCTCGCCGAGATACATGGCGAAGACCCGGTCCACGAGGGCCGCGACGCTCTTCACGTTGTGGTCGACGAGGAGGACGGCCTTGCCCTCGTCGCGAAACCCCCGGATCAGCTCGGAGAAGGCCGCGACCTCGCCGCCGGTCAGGCCGGCGAAGGGCTCGTCGACCAGCACCACCCGGGGGTCGCGGGCGATGGCCTTGGCGAGTTCCAGCCGGCGCAGGTCGGCGAAGGGCAGGGTGCCGGGCCGCCGGTCGATGACCGCGCCGAGGCCGACCCGCTCGGCAATTTCCTTGGCGCGTCGCGCGACGTGGGGATCCGCGGACAGGCGGATCAGGCTGTCGGGCAGGAGCGCGAGGCTGATATTCTCCAGCACCGTCTGCCGCTGGAGGGGCCGGGCATGCTGGAACACGAGGCCGATGCCGGAGCGTGCCACCCGGTGGGCCGGCATCCCGCCGATCTCGGCGCCGTCGAGGCGGATCGAGCCGGCGCTCGGGCGCTCCAGGCCCATGATCAGCTTCATCACGGTGGACTTGCCCGAGCCGTTCGGGCCGATCAGGCCCAGGATCTCGCCAGGCCGCAGGTCGAGGTCGATAGTCTTGACGGCGACGAGGCCGCCGTAGCGCTTGGTCAGACCGCGCACGGTGAGGCAGGGCTCGGCCAGCACGGGGGACACGGCTGGCGGGGGCGCCACGGCGACGGTCATCGGGCTCTCCGGAGCGATCCGAGGCCGAGCAGCCCCGACGGCACGAACAGGATCACCAGCAGCGCCACCGCCGAGACCACGAAGGTCGAGAGGCCGCCGAGCGGGCGCAGCAGCTCGCCCGCCGCGATCAGGAACACGGCGCCCACAGCCGCACCCACGATGGTGCGCCGGCCGCCGAGCACCGCCGCGATGATCACCTGCACGCCGACCGACGTGTTGATCAGCGTGCCGACCGAGGCGGTGCCCATGTAGAACACCACCAGCCCGCCCGCGAGGCCCGAGAAGGCGGCGCTGACCGCGAAGGCCGCGAGCTTGTGCTTGGCGACGTTGAAGCCGAGCGCCCCGGTCACCACCGGGTCCTGGCCGGCGGCCTGGAGGATCAGGCCCACGGGCGAGCGCGCGATGACGGTGAGGATGAGCCCCGAGACCGCCATGAAGCCCAGCGCCAGCCAGTAATTGGTGTCGGCGTCGATCGAGATGACGTCGGGCACGGTCAGGCCGATCTCGCCGCCGGTGAGGTCGGAGAACACCACGATCATGTTCTGCAGGAGCAGCACCGCCACCAGTGTGATCAGCCCGAAATACGGCCCGCGCACCTTCAGGGCCGGCAGCGCCAGGGCGAGGCCGCCGACCACGGCGAGCACGGTCCCGGCCGCGAGGCAGTAGGGGATCGGCAGTTCGTAGCGGTTGTTGAGGATGCCGGCGCCGTAGGCCCCGAGCCCGATCAGGAAGGTCGGGCCGAAATTCACCTCGCCGGCGAAGCCGAAGAGGAGGTCCCAGGCCATCGAGAACACGCCGAAATAGTACGCGATGGTCAGGAGGCCGAGGATGTAGCCGGAGACATACCAGGGCAGGGTGGCGGCCGCCGCGATGGCGAGGATCGCGATCCAGAAGCCGGGGGTGGTGAGGAGCTTCATGATTGCTCGCTGCGGGCAGGGATCTCCCTCCCCCCTCTGCGGGGGAGGGTACCCTGCGAAGCAGGGGGGGAGAGGGGAGCGACGGTGCAGAGCAGGGCTGTTGCCTTCATGAAGGTCGCGCTCTTGCCTGAACCCGGCTTCCCCGCTCCCGACCCGGCCTGACGGCCGGCCCACCCTCCCCCGCAGAGGGGGGAGGGAGAGCGGCGGCGCGGGACAGCCATGGAAAGAACCATCACCGCCGCCCCAGCAGACCCTGCGGGCGCAGGTACATCACAGCGACCAGCAGCAGCAGCGCCGGGATCACCCGGTAGGCCGGGGAGATCAGGTAGGCGGTGGCGGTCTCCAGATACCCGACCACGTAAGCCGCGATCAGCGAGCCGGTGACGCTGCCCAGTCCCCCCAGCACCACGATCGAGAAGGCGCTCGCGGTGAGCGGTCCGACCGAATACGACGACACCCCCAGAAACATCCCGAGCAAGACCCCGGCGATGCCGGCCAAGAGCCCGTAGATCGCCCAGACCGCCACGTAGATCTTGCCCATGTCGTGGCCGAGCAGCGTCACGCCGCGCGGGTTCATGGAGGCGGCGAGCAGGACCTTGCCGGCCCGGGCCCGGTTCACGAACAGCCAGAGCAGGCCGATCACCACCCAGCAGATCAGCGCGGTGAACAGCTCGTTCTTCGGCGTGCGGACGCCCGCGATCTCGACCACGCCCTCGATGAGCGGCAGCACGGTCTTCGGGTTGTCGGTGAAGAAGTAGGCGACCAGCTCCTGGATCATGATCCCCCAGAGCAGCGTGCCGGTCAGCACGAAGATCTCTTTTTCTTCCCGCGGGATCGCCCGGCTGCGCTCGATCGGCGCGACGACGGCGAAGTAGGTGACCAGCGCCCCGGCCAGCCCGCACAGGACGCCGATCGCCGCCCCCGCGTAGGAGCCGAGCCCGAACAGAGCCGAGGCCGCCCAGGCCGCCACCGCGGCCATCACCATCAGGGCGCCGTGGGTCAGGTTGAGGACGCCCGAGACCCCGAAGATCAGGGTGAAGCCCATCGCGCCGAGCGCGTAGAGGGCCGAGATCGCGAAACCGTCGACGAGGATCTGGAGGCCGATCACAGCGCGCTCCCCGCCCGACTTACTGGACCGCCGGCTTGACGGCGGGCGGCAGGACCAGGGTCCCGTTGGCCGTGGCCGCCGGCCAGATCGACACCTGCTTGCCGTTCTGCCACTGCCCGAGCACGCTGGTCATCAGGCCCGGGCCGTACTGGATCGAGTGGGTGAACGGCTCGTCCTTGCCGTAGAATTTCAGGTGCCCGACCGTGCCGACATAGTCGGTCTGCTCCAGGGCCTCGACGAGCTTGTCGGCCTCCGTAGAGCCCGCCCGCTTGATCGCCTCGGCGGTGTAATGGACGGCGTCATACGCCATGAAGCCCGCGTAAGAGGGCGCCCCGCCGAAGCGTTTGGCGAAGGCCTCGGAGAAGGGAATCGTCTTCTCGGTGAGCGCCACGCCCGGCAGCGCCACGCTGTCGAACAGCACGCCCTGGGTGCCGCCGTTGGTGTTCGCCCAGAAGGTCGAGGAGGTCGCCTGCCCGCTGATGCCCGTCATGGCGATCGGCACCTGCTGGTTCTGCCACTGCACGGTCGGCTGCACGCCGACATGGGCGATGCCGGTGACGATCAGGTCAGGCTTGGCCGCCTCGATCTTGTTGTAGATCGGCGTGAAGTCGCCCGTGTCCGGCGAGAAGCGGACATGCTCCACCACCTTCAACCCGGATTTCGGCAGGCATTCCTCGTAGGCGGCGTCCAGCGGGCGGGTCCAGGCCGCGTCCTCGCTCATGATCGCGGCGGTCTTGGCCTTGAGCTTATCGATCAGCACCTCCTTGGCGGAGTCGCAGACCGCCTGCGCCAGGGCGTGCGAGGTCAGGTAGCCGTGGAAGGTGTACTTGTTGCGCGCGTAGTCCTTGTGGACGTTCACACTGATCTCGTTGGAGGCCGCGCCGGGCGTGATCATCGGCGTCTTGAGCCGGGCCGCCCAGGGCATGAGCGCCAGCACGACCTCCGAGATGTAGCTGGCGATGACGAAATTGACCTTGTCCTCGGACACGGCCCGCTGGAACGCGCGCACTGCGTCGGAGGCGGAGGACTTGTCGTCGTAGGTCACGACCTGGATCTGCCGTCCGTCGATCCCGCCCTTGGCGTTGATCTCGTCGGCGGCGAGCTGCACCGCCGACGAGATCGAGGCCCCGGCCACCGACTGCGCCTCGGCGATCACGCCGATCTTGATCGGCTCGGCGGCCCGCGCCGACCCCGCGAGCATCGAGCCCGCCGCCAGCAAAGCAGGCAGCATGCGCCGGATCTGAGCGGGCCGGACGACGGCACGCGCGGTCTCGGTCATCGGCATTTCCTCAATCGAGCGCCCGAATTTTTTATTCGCGGGCTTGGGACCGACTGTAGCCGGGGCTCGACGGATCACAAGGGGCGTGCGTCGCAAGGCGGGTGACGTTTGAGGCGCTTCGTTCGCGCCGCGGGCTTCCGGGTCCGGCGGCCTGGGCCTAGGCTCGCGTCGGGTCCCGCTGAAGCGGCCTCGACGGCCTCGAAGAAGGGCGCACGACAGGTGAGGAACGCACGCGCTTTCGGGCCCGGAACCAGTCCGGGCCGCGGCGCCCGGCCAGGCCGGGTGCCCACCCCATGAGCCTGCGCTGGACGCGGCGGCCGGAGGGCTCGACCTGGGGCGATTTCGGCCCCGACGACGAGCGCGGGCGCTTGAACCTGCTGACGCCCGAGAAGGTGCTGCAGGGCATCGCCGAGGTGCGGGAGGGCCTGACCTTCTGCCTCAGCCTGCCGCTCGATCTGCCCGGCGGCAACGTCCTGAACCCGCGCCGCCACCCGCCGCAGATCACCCCGACCCGCCGGGCCAACGGCCGGCCGAACATGAACTTCCCGGTCTGCGAGGAGGTCGAGGGCGCCACCGACGTGATCTGCGACGACCGCGCCCTGATCCACCTGCAATACTCGACGCAGTGGGATTCCCTCGCCCATGTCGGGTCACTGTTCGACGCGGACGGCGCGGGCGCGGCGCCGACCTTCTACAACGGCTTCCGCGGCGGCCGGGACATCGTCGGGCCGAGCACGCAAGAGGCGGCCGACCAGCCGTCCCGGGCGAAAAAACTCGGGATCGAGCGGCTGGCCGAGACCGGCATGCAGGGCCGGGCCGTGATGATCGACCTGCGCGCCCATCTCGGCGACGCCAAGGTGAAGGTCGGCTACGAGCAGCTCGCGCGGATCCTGGAGGCCGACGGCGTCGTGGTGGAGCCGGGCGACATGGTCTGCCTGCACACGGGCTTCACCGAGCGGCTGATCGCCATGGGCGGCGCGCCCGATCCGAAGCTGGTCCACACGCTCTGCGCCGGGCTCGACGGGCGGGACCCGCGCTTGCTCGACTGGATCACCCGCACCGGCCTGTGCGCGCTGATCGCCGACAACTACGCCGTGGAAGCCTACCCGGCCGGGCCCGGCCCTGCCTGCTGCGCGACGCTGCCGCTCCACGAGCACTGCCTGTTCAAGCTCGGGGTCAATCTCGGCGAGCTGTGGCACCTGACGCCGCTCGCCGACTGGCTGCGCGGGCATGGGCGCAACCGCTTCCTGCTCACGGCCCCGCCGCTGCGCCTGCCCGGGGCGGTCGGCTCGCCGACGACGCCGATCGCCACGGTGTGAGGGGAGAATGGAAGCTCTGGCGTCGAAGCTCATGAACGCGCGATCGCAAACGCATCTCCCTCCCCCCTCTGCGGGGGAGGATGGCCCGACGGGCGCTCTCTGCGTCAGCAGGGGTCGGGTCGGGACGAAGTCCCGCGAGAGGGGAGCGCGGTGTCCGGATCTGGCGCAGCCTTCATGGAAGCCGGCGTTCAATACTGCACCGTCGCTCCCCTCTTGCGGGACTACGTCCCGGCCCGACCCCCTTCGGGGGCCACCCTCCCCCGCAGAGGGGGGAGGGAGAGGGCGCGGCCGGTCGGGACCGATAAGCCTTCGCCGTAACCAATTCCGTGAGCGGCGCTCCGTACGTCCGCCAGCGTCTCGAACCGACATCCCGCAGAATGGGCCCGCCGCATGACCGAGATCGCGATCGTCGGCGGCGGACTGATGGGGCACGGCATCGCCCTGGTGCTGGCACTCCACGGGCACGCGGTCCGCATCACCGACACGTTGCCCGAGACCCGCGCGCGCATACCGGCCCTCATGGGATCGGCGCTCGCGACCCTGCAGGAGGCGGGCGCCGCCCCGGCGGGCTGGGATGCCGACAGGCTCAGGACGGCGGTCCGGGTCGAGGCCGAGCTCGAACCGGCTCTGGCCGGCGCCGGCCTTGTGATCGAGGCGATCACCGAGAACCCTGAGGCCAAGCGGGCGCTCTTTTCCGAACTCGACCGGCTCTGCGCAGCCGACACGATCCTGGCCAGCAACACCAGCTACCTCGACGTCTTCCCGCTGATCCCGGAAGCCCGGCAGGCGCGGGCGCTGATCCTGCACTGGTACACGCCGCCCTACATCGTCGATCTCGTCGACGTGGTGCCGGGACCCGGCACCGATCCGGCGGTGGTCAGCGCCATGGCCGAGCTCGTGCGCGGCCTGGGCCAAGTCCCGATCGTGCTCAAGCGTTTCATCCCCGGCTACATCGCCAACCGCATCCAGCAGGCGATCAGCGCCGAGGTTTTTCAGCTCCTCGACGAAGGCGTCGCCGCGCCCAAGGACATCGACGACGCGATCATCCACGGCCTCTCTTTACGCATCCCGATCCTCGGGCACCTCGCCAAGGCGGATTTCACCGGCCTGGAGCTGACGCAGCGGGCGCTCGCCAACGCCAGCTACGCACCGCCGCCGCCGCGCACGCGCTCCGAGACCCTGGACGCGCTGTGCGCCGAGGGCCGGACCGGGGTGATGGCCGGCAAGGGCTATTTCGACTGGGGCGGCCGCCCGCCGGAAGACCTGTTCCGCGAGCGCGACCGCAAGCTCCTGGCGCTCAAGGCGGCGATGGCCGGGATCGGCCGGATGGAGGGGACATGATCGGGGCGGATCTCACCGGACGGCGCGTCCTCGTCACCGGGGCCTCGTCGGGCATCGGGCTCGCGACGGTGGCGATGTTTGCGCGCAACGGCGCCACGGTGGCGCTGAACCACCTGCCCGACGATCCTCGCGGCCCCAGAGAGGCCGAGCGGCTCGCCGGGGACGGTTTCACCGTCTTCGCCCTGCCCGGCGACGTGTCCGAGCCCGGCGCCGCCGAGGCGATGGTGGCGGCCGGGATCGACCGGCTCGGCGGCCTCGACGTGCTCATCAACAATGCCGGCACGGCGGGCACCACCACGCCCATCGCGTTCGAGGACCTCGACGCGATGACCGAGGACTTTTGGGCCATGATCCTGGCGACCAACCTGCTCGGGCCGTTCCGCTGCGCCCGGGCCGCGGCGGCGGCGCTGAGGGCCGGCCGGGGCGCCATCGTCAACACCGCCTCGGTGGCGGGGCTCGGGCGGCGGGGCTCGTCGGTGGCCTATTCGGCCAGCAAGGCCGGGCTGATCAACCTGACCCGCAGCCTCGCCCGGGCGCTGGCCCCCGACGTGCGGGTCAACGCGGTGGCGCCGGGCCTCGTCGCCACGCCCTGGACCGAACCCTGGCCGGAGGCGCGCAAGGCCGCCACCGTGCAGCACACGATGCTCCGCCGCATGGCCCGGCCGGAGGACGTCGCCGAGACGATCTTCTTCCTCGCCGCAGGGGCGGCCTACATCACCGGCGAGACCGTCACGGTCGATGGCGGGGCGATGTGAGTTCGGGGATACCCAGGATGTCGCGAAAAACCGTCATCACCTGCGCCCTCACGGGTTCCTTCGATACGCCGAGGAAGAACCCGGCCGTGCCGGTGAGCCCGGACGCCATCGCGCGATCCGCCCTGGAGGCGGCGTCCGCCGGGGCCGCGGTGGTCCACATCCATGTCCGCGATCCCGCCACCGCCGCGCCCAGCATGGAGCTCGCCCATTACCGGGAGGTGGTGGAGCGGATCCGCGCGAAGAACGACGCCGTGATCCTCAACCTGACCACGGGGGCGGGGGGCCGGTTCGTGCCGGGCGATCCGGATCCCTCGGTGGCCGGATCCGGCACGACCTTCGTGGGCCCGGAGGCCCGCACCCGGCACGTCACGGCGTTGCGCCCGGAGATCTGCACCCTCGACGTCGCCACGATGAATTTCGGCGAGCACCTGTTCCTCAACACCCCCGCCCACCTGCGGGCCATGGCGGGGCAGATCCGCGACGCGGGCGTGAAGCCGGAGATCGAGGTGTTCGATCTCGGCCAGATCGAGCTGGCCCGGCACCTGATCGCCGAGGGGCATCTGGCACGCCCGCCCCTGTTCCAGATCTGCCTCGGCATCCCCTGGGGCGCCCCGGCGACACCCGAGGCGCTGGTGGCGATGCGGGCGCGGCTGCCGGAGGACGCGATCTGGTCGGCCTTCGGCATCGGCCCGGCGGAATTCCCGATCCTGGCGGTGGCGGCCGGGATGGGCGGCAACGTCCGGGTCGGTCTGGAGGACAACCTGTACCTGTCCCGGGGCCGGCTGGCGCCCAGCAACGCCGCGTTGGTCGAGAAGGCGGTGAGCCTGCTGGCCCACATCGACCGCGAGCCGGCCACGCCCGATCAGGCGCGGGCGATGTTTGGGTTGGCGCCGCGGGCGTAATCACCCGCGCGCCTGCCGCGGATCTCCCTCTCCCCTCTGCGGGAGAGGGTGGCCCCTGCGTCAGCAGGGGTCGGGAGAGGGGAGCG
>NZ_JAKSYH010000030.1 GCF_022829295.1 Methylobacterium sp. J-088 | reverse complement strand
GTTGTCGCGCATGAACTGCCATAGGTTCTCGACCGGGTTGAGTTCGGGGGGCGGGCCGGCAGGGGCGGCAGGGTGATGTTGGCGGGCGCGACGAGTTTCCTGGTGGTGTGCCACCCGGCCTGATCGAGCAGCAGCACGGCGTGCGCACCGGGGGCGACGGCCTGGGCGATCTCTTCGAGACGAAAGGCCATCGCCGCGGTGATGCAGCGGGGCATGACGAGGCCGTCCCCTTTGCCGAGGGCGGGGCAGA